>NZ_JAJTBB010000013.1 GCF_021287135.1 Acidovorax sp. | reverse complement strand
TGGCCTTGCTGCTGCTGGACCTGGACCACTTCAAGACCAGCAACGACCAGTTCGGTCACCTGGAAGGCGACCGCGCTCTGGTGGCGTTCGCCAACGCCATCAAAAGCCAGCTGCGCGCCAGCGATGCGGTGGGACGCCTGGGCGGCGAAGAATTCGCCGTGCTGCTGCCGCTGACCAGCACCGGCGAGGCACTGGAGGTGGCCCAGCGCATCCTGGACACCGTGCAGGCCTTGCAGCTGTATGACGAGGGGGGCCGCAGCTACGGCATCACCACCAGCCTGGGCCTGAGCGCGTATCGCCCGTTTGACCGCAGCCTGCGCGACATGCTCGACCGCGCGGACCAGGCGCTCTACCAGGCCAAGCGCCAGGGGCGCAACCGCATCGGATCGTCCGAGGCCGCGATTCGCTGAGAGCCCAGCGAGCCGCGCGGCCACCCGCCAACGGCTCACAGGCGCATGCGCTCCTGCTGCAGGTTCCACAGGCAGGCGCCGATGCGCAGCAGCATTTCCATCACCCGGTCCGATCCGCTGCCGGACAACTCCAGGCCATTGATGATCGCAGCCAGCTGCGCGATGGCGTCCTCGGGCTGCGATGCGCCGCCCGACCGCGCCACCTCGGCGATGGCGATCAGCACGTCGGTGCGATTCATGCGCACAGGCTGGTGCAGGGACAAGGCACAGCGTTCTCCGCGTTGCGCAGATCCTGCGGCTTCATGCGCCCGGCGCCATCGTGAGCCGCGGGCGGGGCCCGCCCCCCGGAGGGAGCGCTGCCGGCGCGGCCCCCGCGGCGGGCCGCAGGCCGCGATGGCCCGGCGGCGTCCCGTGCGCCATGTCCTGGGGGTGTTCCACTGGTCCGTCGGCGCCCGGAGCCAGCCTGAACAGGTGGACCACCTCCAGCAGGCGCCGCGCCTGCTGCTTCATGCCTGCGGATGCCGACGAGCTGTCGTCCACCAGCGTGGCGTTTTGCTGCGTGGCGGCATCCAGCTGGCGCACCGCTTCGCCGATCTGCGCGATGCCGCGGGCCTGCTCCTGCCCGGCGTCCTTGATTTCGCTGATGAGCGCGGTGACCTGGCCCACCCGCTGCACGGTGCGGGCCACGTGGTCGCCCGCCTGCCCCACCAGCGCGGAGCCGCGCTCCACGCCGCTCACGCTGGCGGCGATCAGGCCCCGGATCTCGCGCGCCGCGGTGCTGCTGCGCTGGGACAGCCCGCGCACCTCGCCCGCCACCACGGCGAAGCCCCGGCCCTGCTCGCCCGCACGCGCCGCCTCCACGGCGGCATTCAGGGCGAGCAGGTTGGTCTGGAAGGCAATGTCGTCGATCACCTTGATGATGTCGGTGACCTTTTTGGACTGCACGCTGATCTCCTGCATCGTGGCGATCACGTCGCGCATCACCGTGCCGCCCTCGCGGGCCACCTGGGCAGCATCCTGCGCCAGCTCGGTGGCGCGCAGGGCGTTGTCGGTGTTGTGCTGCACGGTGATGGTGAGCTGCTCCATCGAAGCGGCCGTCTCCTGCAGGTTGGCCGCCTGCACCTCGGTGCGGCGCGCCAGATCTTCGGTGCCGCCGGCGATCAGCACGGCCTCCTGCGCCACCGTCTCGGTGCTGGCGCGCACCTCGGTGATCACGCGCACCAGTTGCTGGTTCATCTCGCGCAGTGCGCCCAGCAGTTCGGCGGTCTCGTCGCTGCCGCGCACGTCGATGCGGGCCGTCAGATCGCCGCCCGCCACGGTGCGGGCCAGCGCCACCGCCTGGCGCAGCGGGCGCAGGATTGAGCGGGTGATCACCCACGCCATGCCCGCCCCCACCACCAGCGCCAGACCGGTGGCGGCCAGCATCCCCGCGTGGATGGTGTCGCTCAGGCCCCGCGCACCGGCAAACTCGGTGGCTGCGACGTTGATTTGAAGCGCCACCAGGCGCTCCACCGCGTCCTGCACCTTGGCAGCGTTGGGGCGGATCTCGGTGATGTACAGCTCCGAGCCGTCATCGTATTTGCCCGACGCCAATGCCGTCGCAGCGGGGATCAGGCCCTTGTCCAGGTAGTTCGCGTTGACGTCGGCAAAAGCACGGGCCAGCGCCTGCTCTTGCTCGCCCAGGGGCCTGGCCGAGTACGTCTTCCACAGGCTGTGAATGCGCTCAACATTGGCCGTGAGCGCGGCATGGGTGGCCTGGTTGCTGGTGCCGGGGTCCATGAGCATGTCCATCACCAGGACCCGGTTGCGCTGCGTGAGATGGCTGATTTCGGCGAGCAGCCCCAGGGGCACGGTGCGGTCGCCGTACAGAGCGGCGCTGCGCTCGGTCAGCCGCTTAGCGCCGCTGATCCCCCCCGCCGCCAGGGCCGAAATGAGGACCAGGAGCACGGCAAAGGCCAGGGCAAGGCGGGTGCCGATGGTCAGTCTTTGGAGCATGGAAGAAATCTCTCGTGAAGTTTCATCAGGAGGGCTGTTTTCCGGTGCGGTGACAATGCCCTTTCGAGCGATGGATACTATTTGTTGCAGATGACAAAATAATGACTCCGGGGAGCTCAGGCATTAATCCATGGAATCTAGGGATCCTCTGCACGAATCGTCGCGCCGTGTGCATCTGCGGACTCGGTCGGTCTGCAGCGTTGCAAATCCTCGCAATAGCACCTGCTATTGCTGCGTTTTGCGCCTTGCAGCCCCTCCCGATCCGCAGCGCACACTTTCCGCTCGATTCGTGCAGAGCATCCCTAGTGCGCAGTAGTTTTTCTGTCATCACCGTACGCTGATACATAGAGCAGCCTTGGCTGGTTTCCTTCCAATATTTCCCATGAACCCAAGGCGGCAGAATCAGCCCCACCAGCCAAGCAAAAATATAATAGCCGCCCCTTTTATTGCACCGCCCGGCAAACCATAATCACCTTAGCGCTTAATCCTTCCCAGCCCCGACTTATGGAAATCGAGTTCAAATTCAATATCCCGCCCGATCGTTTGCCCGCCTTGCAGGCCGCGGTTTGCAAAGGCCGGCACGCCCGGGTGCGCATGGAAGCCCGTTACTTCGACACGCCCGACGGCGCACTGGCCGCCCGGGGCATTGCCCTGCGCTTGCGGCGCGAAGGCGCGCAGTGGGTGCAGACCGTCAAAGCCCTCGGCCAGGGTCCTTTGGATCGCGAAGAACACAACGTGGACCGCGGCCCCGCCGCGCCCTCCCAGCCCGCGCCCGATCCCCTGCCTGAACTGCACGCCGGCAGCGTGGCCGGCGCGCGGCTGCACCAGGCTCTGCGTGAGGCGAACGGGCCTCTGGCGGAGACCTACGGCACCGAAATGGACCGCGTGGTGCGCAAGCTGCGCATGCCCGGTGGCATGGCCGAACTGGCGCTGGACACCGGCCAGGTGGTGGCCCGCCGGGGCACGGCGCAGCAAACGCAAGCGCGCATCTGCGAACTGGAGCTGGAACTGCTCAGCGGCCCGGTGGAAGGGCTGGCCGCACTGGCCGTCCAGTGGGCCGCGCGGCATGGGCTGTCGTTGAGCACCGTCTCGAAAGCCGAACGCGGCGAGCGGCTGCTGGCCGCCCAGGCCGAGGCTCCGCCAGCCACCAAGGCCGCACCGTGGCAGAGAGCAGCGCCCCACCACCGCCCGTGGCTGCACGGCCCTGCGCTGCTGCGCGCGGTGGTGGCCCATTGCCTGCACCAGATCCTGGGCAATGCGAGCGAACTGGCGGAAGGCCGGGGCGGCGAGGAGCACCAGCACCAGTTGCGCATCGGCATCCGCCGTCTGCGCACCGCCCTGCGCCACCTGGCACCGCTGGCTCCAGACCGGCTGGACCCGGCATGGGCACCGGCGCTCGTGGACGCATTCCAGCGGCTGGGCCAGTTGCGCGACCAAAGCCAGGCCCTGCAGTCCATGGCCGCCCAACTCCAGGCCGCAGGCGCCCCCGCCCTGGATCTGCCAGCGTCCGCGGCACCGCCCTGCACACAGGCCAACGCGGCCGACATCGTGCGCACGCCGGCTTTCCAGGCTGCGTTGATTGGGCTCATGGCCTTGACTGCACAGGCCGAAGGCCCGCAGGCCGCTGACGACGCTGGCGCACCGGATGCCAAGGCCACGCGACGCCTGCTGCAAAAAAGCCTGCGCCGCCTGCACGCGCAGGTGAGCCGCGATGCGCGCGGCTTTGCCGCCCTGCCCACCGAGCAGCAGCACCGCCTGCGCAAGCGGCTGAAGCGGCTGCGCTACCTTGCGGAATTTGTGGCGCCCGCAATGGACGGGCAGGCAGAGGCCTTTCTGGCCAGCCTGCAGCCCGCGCTGGCGGCCCTGGGCCGGCTCAACGACGAGCGCGTGGCGCAGGCGGTCTATGCCGACCTTGCGGCCACCCAGCCCGCGGCCTGGTTTGCCGTGGGCTGGCTCGCAGCACGGCAAAACACCACCGCGGCCGCCTGCGAGCTGGCCCTGGGCCAGATCGCGGAACTTCCCAAGCTGCGTAAAGCCCACAAACCACGGTGAATGCCGGCGAAAAGCTATCAAAATGATAGCTGACTGCGCTTATCCATCGGGGCTTTGCGCCCGATTTTCCCTAAAACTCCGCGCACCGCAGCTGGCCGAAGCGGCGGACGCGGGCCGCCCTAGGCGGGCGCACCTCAGTAATGCGGCGGCAGCTCATCGCGCAGATTGCGCGGCGCGCTCGCTCCCTCGGGCACCTGCTGGCGCAACTGGATGACCTCGCGCGTGAGGCGGTCGATCAGCTCCTGCTGCTGGTAGATCGTCATGTTCAGCTGGTCCAGCAGGTCTTCGGCGAAGCTGGCCTTGATCTCCAGGCTTTCCAGGCGCTCCAGAACTTCGGCCAGACGGTCGGCGTTGTCCATTGCGACGCCAGATCAGAGCGCCTGGCCCAGGCGTGCCACGCCTTCGCGGATCTTGTCTGCGTCGGCCGTGGCAAACGACAGACGGAAGGTGGCGTGGTCCGGGTTGGCGCAGAAGAACGGCGAGCCGGGGACAAACGCCACACCCTTTTCAATCGCGCGCTGGGCCAGCACGTTGCCGTCGGCCACCTTGCCACCTGCACCGGTCAGCCGCGCCCACACGAACAGGCCGCCCTGGGGCTGCACGAACGCAATGGCGTCGCCCAGCTCCTTGCGCAGCGCATCGCCCATGGCCTGGGCGCGCTCGGCATACACCTTGCGCACATGGGCCAGCGTGGCGGGCATGCGGCCGGCCTTCAGGTACTGCGCGGCCGTGGCCTGCGCAAAGGTGCTGGTGTGCGCGTCGCTGAACTGCTTGCACATCGTGGCCTTGGCCAGCAGCTCGGCCGGTGCAATCATCCAGCCCACACGCAGGCCGGGCGACAGCACCTTGCTCAAACTGCCGCAGTGCACCAGCAGCTCGCGGCTGCCCGGCACGCTGGCCGACAGGTTGAGCAGGCTGGGCGGGGGCGCATCGCCGAAGTACAGGTCGCCATAGGGGTCGTCCTCGACGATCAGCGTGTTGTGCTTGACGGCCATTGCCAGCACGGCCTTGCGGCGCTCCAGGCTCAGCATGGCGCCGCTGGGGTTGCCGAAGGTGGGGATCAGGTAGACGAACTTGGGTTGGTGTTCGGCGATGAGCTTTTCCAGCTCGTCGGTCTTCACGCCGTTGCCGTCGATGGGCGCGCTGATCAGTTCGGCACCGTACAGGCGGAAGCACTGGATGGTGGCCAGAAAGGTCGGGCCTTCCACAATCACCTTGTCGCCGGGGCTGATGAGCGTCTTGCCCAGCAGGTCCAGCGCCTGCTGGCTGCCGGTGGTGACGATGAGGTTGTCGGCCGCCACATCCTTGGCGCCCTTGCTCGCCGTGAAGGCGGCCAGTTGCTCGCGCAGCGGGTTGTAGCCTTCGGTGGCGCCGTATTGCAGTGCTGCGCCGGGCTCTTCGGCCAGGGCCGCATTGCTGGCGGCGCGGATGCCTTCCACGTCAAACATGGCGCTGTCGGGGAAGCCGCCCGCAAAGCTGATGATGCCGGGCTTGCCCAGCAGCTTGAAGAGCTCGCGGATGGCGGAGGTTTCTACGTTGTTCAGGCGGTCGGCAAATTGCATGGCGTGGACTGGGGTGGTGGTTGGCAACAAACGCAGCATTGTCGCCAATTGGCGAGCAGGTTTCCTGCGGCTTACACTGCCTGCGCCATATTTCCCCACCCTACAGCACCCGCCTATGCCGCTCATCCTCCGCACCCTGCCCCGCATGCGCCTGGCCGCCATGCGCCACACCGGCGCCTACGGCCACCCTGGCCTCACCGAGCTGTGGGAGCGGTTCGGTACCTGGTGCACTGCCAACCGGCTGAGCGAGCCGCGGCCCAAGTTTTATGGTTTCAGCCATGACGACCCGGCCTGCACGCCGCCCGGGCAGTGCCGCTACGACGCGTGCGTGCAGATTGGCGTGGGCCTGCGCACCGGCCCCGACGTGCAGGTGATGGACTACGCGGGCGGCGACTACGCGTGCCTGCATTTCGTGGGCACCGGCCCCGAGATCGCGGCCGCCTGGGCCCAGATGAAGGCGCCGGGGCAACTCCCCGAGGGCTGGGAATGGGAGCCGCGCGCGGCGCTCGAAATCTACGACGAGGACTTTGCCATCGACCCCGCCACGGGGCGGTTTCCGTGCTGGCTGTGCATTCCCGTGCGCCGCAGCCGCTGAGCGAAGCGCGCCGGGTGCCGCAACCACCGGGTCGGGCGACAATCCCGCCCGCCTTCTCTCTCGCCCGTTCATGAAAACCGCTGACATCGAGCCCTTTTTCGCCACCCTCAAGGCGGCCAACCCCACGCCCAACACGGAGCTGGAGTACACCACCCCGTTCGAGCTGCTGGCCGCCGTGCTGCTCTCGGCCCAGGCCACCGATGTGGGCGTGAACAAGGCCACGCGCAGGCTGTTTCCGGTGGCGGGCACGCCGCAGGCCATCCTAGCCCTGGGCCTGGAGGGTTTGGAGGCGTACATCAAGACCATTGGCCTGTACCGCACCAAGGCCAGGAACCTGATGGAGACCTGCCGCATCCTGGTGGAACGCCACGGAGGCCAGGTGCCCCGCACGCGCGAGGAACTGGAGCAGCTACCCGGCGTGGGCCGCAAGACCGCCAACGTGGTGCTGAACGTGGCCTTCGGCGAGCCCACCATGGCGGTGGATACGCACATCTTCCGCGTGAGCAACCGCACGGGCCTGGCGCCCGGCAAGAACCCGCTGGCGGTGGAGCTGCAGCTGATGAAGCGCGTGCCGGCAGAGTACGCCGTGGACTCGCACCACTGGCTCATCCTGCACGGCCGCTACGTGTGCCAGGCGCGCAAGCCACGGTGCTGGGAGTGTGTGGTGGTGCAGTACTGCGATTACCAGCCAAAGAACCTAGCGCCCTAAGCTACCCCGGTAGAACGCTGCATTTTTTATAGCTGCTGGCGCTTGATGGCAAAGCGCCAGCGGCACATTTCAATCAAAATTTCTAAGAGGCTTACGAAGGCTGCGCGCTCGCAGACGCAACTGCCGCCGTCAATCGGCCAATTGCCGCGATATGGTGCTGCGCATTTCCATGATGTCCCGCGCCTCCTGCAACTGCGCCTCGCTATCGGGCGCTCGAGCACTTAACGAGAAGCCGCCGTCGGGCCGCTCGCTGAGATAAATCGTTCGCCCACTCCCACATGCAGGCGGGCCAACAAATCCTCAGGAAAGAGGACAGCTGTTGAATCCTCGGTCGGGACAAGAGGGAGGATGTAGTGTTTCGCTGTAGTCATGTCGGGCACGCTAGCGAGACGTGTTTTGGATGTCAACAACGGGGACACCGCTCAGCGCTGCCATCTCCCCCGACAGCCCTACCCACGCCACATCAAACCCCGCCACCTTGCGCTCGGGTGGCAACGGATGCGCGCGCAGCGCCCAATGCGCCCCTGCCACCACACTGTCGATCACGGGCACGGGCACCTGGGGCTGCACGGCCGCGGCCATGCCGGCCAGCCCGGCCCCGCCCAGGATGACGGCCTGCACGCCCATCTGCCGCACCACGTCGCGGCAGGCCTGGCCCAGCAGGGCGCGGGCGGCCTCGAGGTTGGCTGCCAGCTGGGCGCCGGTGGGTGCCACGGTGTGGATGCCAGCGAGCCCGTGCGCATGGCCCAGCGCCTGGGCCAAACGCTGCAGCATGGGGCCCCAGCGCTCGCCGCCCGTGACGATGGCAAATCGGCCGTGGCGGGCCGCCTCGATGAACGAGGCCTCGGCCAGGCCGGTGACGGGCACGGGGCTGCTTTCGCGCAGCGCCATCAGGCCCGGGTCGCCAAAGCAGCCGATCAGCACCGCATCCGGCTGCGGCCCGGGCTGGGCCAGCGCATGGGCCCAGGCGTCCAGCGCCGCGTGGGCGGCCACGGCGTAGCTCGCCTCGCACGCGATGTAGGGCGCGCCGAAGCGCGCGGTGGCCGTGCGCACGGTCACGTGCGATCCTGCTGCGGCCTGCACATGCTGCTGGAGCAAGGCGCTCACAGGGGCCGAGGTGTTGGGGTTGATGACGAGCAGCTGGCGCATGGATTCAAGGGGTGGAGCCTGGGCCTCAGAGCCCGCCCAGCAGCTGGGCCAGATCGGGCGCGTCCGCCCCCGGCGGCGTGAACTCCAGCTGCGACTCGATGCGCGCCAGATGCGCCAGCATCAGCCGCGGCGCCTCGCGCGCATCGCGCAGGCGGATGGCGTCGATGAGTGCGCGGTGCTCGCGGCAGCCGCAGGCGGTGGCCTCCTCGCGGGTCTGGGCGTGGCTGGGGCTGTAGGTCATGAGGATGAGCGAGGTGCGCGAGACCAGCTCGCGCAGGATGCGCCCCAGCGTCTGGTGCCCGGCGGCCTGCGCAATGTGCAGGTGAAAGTCGCCCGACAGGCGGATGGCCCGGCGCATGTCGCCGCCGGCGCGGGCGGCTTCCTCGTCGTCGATGCAGGTGCGCAGCGCGGCGATGTCGGCGTCGGTGGCGTTGGCGATGAACAGCTCCACCAGGCGCGGCTCCAGCAGGCGGCGGGCCTCGAACACCTCCAGCGCCTCCTGCGGCGTCGGCTGGGCAATGGACGCGCCCCGGTTGGGCGTGAGGGTGACGACCTGCTCGTTGGCCAGCCGCACCAGCACCGGGCGCACGCGGGTGCGCGACACGCCAAAGGCCGCGGCCAGCTTGTCTTCCACCAGCTTGGTGCCGGGCGGGAGCTTGTGGTCCAGGATGGCCGAGACCATGCGGTCGTACATGTCGTTGTCGCTGAGCTGGCCCGGCACCTCAACTTGTGCAGGCGGCTCGGAGACCGCTGCGCGTGTGCGCCGGGGCCGGAGGTTGGTGGTGGTCTTCATAGGGCCGCCGTTTTACCCCGAACGGCCTGTGCGGCCACGGCCCAGCGCCCACACCAGCAGCAGCGTGACGCCCATCACGGCAAACGACACCACGGTGGTGACCGTGCCCAGCGCATAGATGGACGGTGTGGTCACCGTGCTGGTCAGCCCCTGCAGCTCCAGCGGCAGCGTGTTCACATCGCCAATGGCTTGCGAGGTGCGGGCAATCTCGTCCCAGCTCAGCGTAAAGCCGAACATGCCAATGCCCACCACTGACGGCGCAATCAACGGCAGCACCACATGCGCGAAGCCCTGCCAGGGCGTGGCGCCCAGGTCGCGTGCCGCTTCTTCGTAGGCTGGGTTGAAGCGGTTGAACACCGCGAACATGATGAGCAGGCCAAACGGCAGCGTCCAGGTCAGATGCGCGCCCAGGGCCGAGGTGAACAGGCCCAGCGACGTGCCATAGCCCTCCAGCGCGCTTTCCATGCCCAGCCCTTCGAGGGCCGCCTTGATGCCGTTGTCGATGAGCCGGAACTCCAGCCCGATGCCCAGCGACACGATGATGGACGGCATGATGAGGCTGGCCACCACGATGAAGAACAGCGTGTTGCCGCCCGCCAGCCGCTTGCGGAACGCCAGCCCGGCCAGCACCGACAGCACCACCGTGCACAGCATCACCGCCACGCCCAGGCCCAGCGAGCGCCACAGCGCTGCGCCAATGTCCACCACCCCCAGACCCTCGGCCAGCTTGGCGAACCAATGCAGCGACACGCCGCGCATCGGAAAGGTGAGCCCCCCTTCCGGCCCCTGAAAGCTCAGGATGAAGATGACCAACATCGGCCCGTACATGAACAGCACGAACAGTGCAAAGACAATGGCCAGGGGCCAGAAGCTGGCGGGGCGGGTTTCGCGGATGCGGGTTGTCATCTCACAGCTCCTTGCGAATGTCGACGAGGCGCGTGAGGCCCCAGATGATCATCAGCACCACGGCCAGCAGGATCACCGCATTGGCTGCCGCCAGCGGGAACTGCAGGTACGACGTCTGCACCTGGATGATCTTGCCCACGGACGCAATCTGCTGCCCGCCCATCACGCCGATGGTCACGAAGTCGCCCATCACGATGGTGAGCACAAAGATGGAACCGATGAGGATGCCCGTGCGCGACAGCGGCACGATCACGTTCCACAGCGTCTGCCAGCCGCTCGCGCCGCTGTCGCTGGCCGCCTCGATGAGGCTGCGGTCGATGCGCATCATGCTGTTGAAGATGGGCACGATCATGAACATGGTGTACAGGTGCACGAAGGCCAGCACCACCGAGAAATCCGAGAACAGCAGCCACTCGATCGGCGTCTCGATGAGGTTCATGCCCATCAGCGTCTGGTTCACCAGGCCGTTGCGGCCCAGCAGCGGCACCCACGAGATCATGCGGATCACGTTCGACGTCCAGAACGGAATGGTGCACAGCACGAACAACAGCGTCTGCATGCCCGATGAACGTACATGGAAGGCCAGAAAATAGGCCACGGTGAAGCCAATCACCAACGTGATGAGCCACACCAGAAAACTGAACTTGAGCGTGGACCAGTACGTCTTGAGCGTGACGCACAGCCCGTCCGACACATCGCCGCAGCCTTCGAAGATCGAGACGTAGTTCTTGAACGTGAACCCCGGCAGCAGTTCGTAGTCGTTGAAATCCCAGAAGCTGACCATCACGATCAGCACCAGCGGAATGATGAAGAACAGCGCAAACACCAGTGTGAACGGCGCGGCCTGCCACCAGGCGGCAATGCTGCGGCCGGGGACGGCAGCAGCGGGTAAGGACGGTGTGGTGGTGCTCATGTGTTTGCAAATCAGTTATCCATCGCATCGGGCGACAGTCGTCAAAACTGGCGCGGCCCGATACCAGTGCCCCCGTGCAAGGGCCGCCGAGCTGCGGATGCAGCGCTTCGCTTGCGTGCACCGGGGGCGTCCCCCTCCCAGATTGCGAAGCAATATGAGAGAGGGGGAACGCGCACAGCGCCTCAGGGGGTGCCTACCTCATGCAGCCACAAACTCGTTCCATTTTTGGACCATGTAGTTGTTCTCATCCATGATCGCGTTCCAGCAGGCAATACCGCCCATGCGCGCTTCATAGCTGCCGCCATCGCGCACCGCACCGGCCTTGGCCAGCACGTCGCCGTTCGGGCTCTTGATGTCTTGCGTGGCGGGCTTGCCTTCCATCCAGTAGGCCCACTCGTAGGCTTCCATCTTGGCCTTGGCGGTCTCCAGCACGGCGCTGTAGTAGCCCTGGCGGTTGAGGTACGCACCGGCCCAGCCATCGAGGAACCAGTTGATGAACTCGTAGGCGCCATCGAGCTTGCGGCCGCTCAGCGTGGCGGGCAGACCAAACCCGGCTGCCCAGGCGCGGTAGCCTTCCTTCAGGGGCTGGAAGTTGCAGGCAATGCCCTTGGTGCGCACAGCGGTCACCGCCGGGCTCCACATCGACTGGATCACCACTTCTCCCGACGCCATCAGGTTCACCGACTCGTTGAAGTCCTTCCACAGCGCGCGGAACTGGCCCTGCTTCTTGGCTTCGATCAGGGTCTTGATCGTGAGATCAATCTCCTTCTTGGTCATGTTGCCCTTGTCGGGGTACTTGTACAGGCCCATGGCCTCGACCACCATGGCGGCGTCCATGATGCCGATGCTGGGGATGTTCAGGATGGCCGCCTTGCCCTTGAACTCGGCGTTCAGCAGCTCAGCCCAGGAGTTGATGGGGCGCTTGATGAGGTCGGGGCGGATGCCCAGCGTGTCGGCGTTGTACACGGTGGGGATGAGGCTCATGAACTGCGTGGGCGCGGTGGCGAACCTCTTGGACTTCTCGCCTTCCAGATAGATCACCTTCTTGGGCGCCGTGCCCTGGTCGCCCACGGCCTTGCCGGCGACCATGCCGGTGGTGAACAGCGTGGTGATCTTGTCGGCATTCTTGATGCGCTTGGTGTCGATGCCCTTGAGGTTGCCCGTGGGCACGATCTTCTTGAGCGAAAAGTACTCGGTGTCGATCAGGTCAAAGCTGTTGGGCGCGGTGACGGCGCGTTTGGTCACGTCGTCCGTGGTCACGGCCACGTACTGGATCTCGATGCCGGTGTCGGCCTTGAATTTCTCGGCAATGGCCTTGTCCTGGTTCACCGCCGTGCCCAGGTAGCGCAGCACGATCTTCTCTTGCGCATGCACAGCCGGGAACATGCCAGCGGCCAGGATGCCCGCCGTGCCCTTGAGCAGCGAGCGGCGAGCCACACCAGTGGCTTCGGGGACAACAGCAGGGGAATCAGCACGGGAAGCATCGGACATGGGAAAACTCCTTGGGTTGCGGAAGGGGACGGGTGAAAAAATGCGTCACGAAGCGGTCAGGCGGCTTGCGCCATGGATGGAGCAGGCGCCGACAGTGGATGCGCTTGGTCGGGCGTCCAGTGCAGTTGCACGGCTTGCCCGACCTGGTAAGGCTGCGCGGCAAAGGCCGCTTCAGACACCATCACCGAGTAGGCCGCCGTGGCGTTGGCGGACAGGGCCACGCCCTGCTTTTGCAGCCCCAGCAGCACATAGGTGCCCTGGTACTCCACATCGGTCACCACGGCCTGCATGCGCTGCGCGCCCCAGGGCAGCTCGGCCTGGGCGGGGGCAATCTGCAGGTGGTCGGTGCGCACGCCCACCTTGCCCTCGGGGGTGTCGATCACGTTGTGCCCGCCCATGAAACGCGCCACGAACTCGCTGGCAGGGCGGTTGTAGACCTCGTGCGGGCTACCCACCTGCTCGATCACGCCATGGTTCATCACCACCATGGTGTCGGCCAGGGCCATGGCTTCTTCCTGGCTGTGGGTCACATGGATAAAAGTCAGGCCCAATTCCTTCTGCCAGCGGCGCAGCTCGGCGCGCATCTGGATGCGCAGAAAGGGGTCCAGCGCGGACAGCGGTTCATCGAGCAGCAACACCCGCGGCTGGGTGATGAGCGCACGGGCCAGCGCCACGCGCTGCTGCTGCCCGCCGGAGAGTTCGGCCGGCTTGCGCTCGGCCAGGTGGCCCAGGGCCACGCGCTCCAGCAGGTCGCGCGCCTTGGCCTGGCGCTCGGCCTTGGCCACGCCTTTCATCTTGAGGCTGAAGGCCACGTTGTCCAGCGCCGAGAGGTGCGGGAACAGCGCAAAGCTCTGGAACATCATGGCCGTGCCGCGCGCGGCGGCAGGCAGGTCGGTGATGTTGCGGTTCTCCAGCAGGATGTCGCCGCTGGTCACCGACTCGTGGCCCGCGATCATGCGCAGGGTGGTGCTCTTGCCGCAGCCCGAGGGCCCCAGCAGGCAGCAGTAGCTGCCGCTGGCAATGCGCAGGTTGATGGCGTCGACGGCCGGCTTGCCCTGGGCGTAGCGCTTGGTCAGGGCGACGATCTCGACGGCCGCCGGGGCCGTGGGGGCGGGATGGGGAGCGTGCATGGCGTGGGTGTACGCAAACCCCATGCCAGTTTGTACACAATCAAAAATCCACTTTGCATACAAAATGCACCATCCCCGGGCAGCGCCGCACCCACTCTGTGCCGCCCTGCCGTCCGCCCCCTGGAAAGCCCCCTCCTCCGAGCGCATGCAATGGCTATACTGGGGCAGCAAGATACATTTATTTACGTCCCGCTCTCCCGCACCGACGGATGACGAACCTCGACCCACGCTCGTTGATCGCGATGGCGGGATTCATGTCGGCCGTCATGGCAGTGGTCTTGCTGTTCATGCGGCGCCATTACCCGCCGTGGATCCACGGCGTGGGCGCGTGGGCGGCTGCGCCCGTGCTGTGGCTGGTCTCCACCGTGCTGTTTGGCACGCGCGGCTTTGTGCCCGACTGGCTCAGCCTGATCCTGGCCAACCAGCTGCTGGTGCTGGGCACGGTGGTGTACTACATGGGCACCCGCCGCTTCATGGGCCAGCCCACTCCGTGGCGCCTGTGGAACGCCGTCATGGTGGCTACCACGGTGGTGTTCACCCTCCTCACCTACTGGCTGCCCCACTATGCGCTGCGGGTGGGCTTCTTCACGCTGGTCATGGGCGCCATCTACGGCGCACAGCTTCGCTTCATGCTGCGCCACGGCGGCAACGGCTTTCCGGTGCGCATGGTGGAGGTGGTGCTGGTGCTGCACATGGGCGTGCTGGCCATGCGGCTCGCCTCCATCCTGTCCGGCCATGCGGGCGAGCACCTGATGGAGCCCTCGCTGTTTCAGACGCTCTACATCGGCGCCTACGTGCTCACGGTGCTGATGCTCTCCATCGGTGCCGTCCTGATGGCCACCGACCGGCTGCGCACCGAACTGGAACACCTGGCCACCCACGACTCCCTCACCCAGACGCTGAACCGGCGCGCGCTGCTGGAGCACTGCGAGGACGAGCTGGAACGCGCACGGCGCCACGGCAACGGCCCGTCCATCATGATGGTGGATCTGGACAACTTCAAGGCCGTGAACGACCACGGAGGCCACCAGCACGGCGATGCGGTGCTGGCGCATTTTGCCGAGCGCACGCGGCAGGCGCTGCGGCGCGGCGACCGGCTGGGGCGCTACGGCGGTGAGGAGTTTTTGGTGCTGCTACCGTCCGCCGATGTCGAAGCCGCCATGGTGGTGGCGCAGCGCATCCACGCCACCCTGGCCGCGGGCCACCCGCTGGACTGCGAGGTCAGCATCGGCCTGACCAGCTGGACGGGCAGGCACGAGACGCTGGACAGCATGCTGTCCCGCGCCGATGCGGCCCTGTACCGCGCCAAGGACCAGGGGCGCAACCGGACCTGCGTGGCCTGAGAACCCCGGCCCCAGTGACAGGCTCAGGCCGACGCCGTGGCCACGCCGGCCGACTCAAAGCTCGCCATTTCCGCCAGCACCGCGCAGGCCGACTGCAGCAGCGGCCAGGCCAGTGCTGCGCCCGAGCCCTCGCCCAGACGCAGGCCCAGGTCCAGCAGGGGCTCCGCCTGCATCTGTGCCAGCATCAGGCTGTGGCCCCGCTCGCCCGAGCGGTGGGCAAACACGCAGCGCTGCAGCACCTGCGGGGCGATGCGGCTGGCCACCAGCACGGCCGCGCTGGTGATGAAGCCATCCACCACGATCACCCGGCGCTCGGCCGCGGCCTGCAGCACCGCGCCTACCAGCGTCGCCACTTCGTAGCCGCCCAGCGCGGCCAGCGCCTCCAGCGGGCCGGTAGCGTCGGCATTGACATCCAGCGCCTGCTGCAGCACGGCCCGCTTGCGCTCAATGCCCGCGGCATCCAGGCCCGTGCCGGCGCCCGTCACCTCGGCCAGCGGCAAGCCCGCCAGGCGCGCCAGCAGCAGCGATGCCACCGAGGTGTTGCCGATGCCCATCTCGCCCAGCAGCAGTGCGTTGCCGGGCAGGCCGCGCACCACCTCCAGGCCGTTGGCAATCGCCAGCGCGCACTGGTCGGCGGTCATGGCGGGGCCGGCCGAGGCATCCTGCGTGCCCGGCGCCACCTTGCGCAGCAGCAGGCGCGGCTGGCCGGGCGCCGCATCGCGCGCGGCAATGGGCTTGGCCACGCCGCAGTCCACCACCGTGAGGCCCAGGCCGTGCTGGCGCGCCAGCACGCTCACGGCTGCGCCGCCGGCCAAGAAGTTCTCCACCATCTGCCACGTCACATCGCTCGGGAAGGCCGAAACGCCCCGTGCAGCCAGGCCATGGTCGCCCGCGCACACCAGCATCTGCGGCACGTGCAAGGCAGGGGCTTCCGAGCCAAGGATCAGCCCCAGGCGCAGTGCCAGGCGCTCCAGAAGGCCCAGGGAGCCCAGGGGTTTGGTCTTGTGGTCCAGCTTGTGCTGCAGGGCCTGGATGAGTTGCGGGTCGGCAATATCGGCAATCTGGGGCAAGGGGGTATTCATGGCTTGTTCAACTTTCAATCAGGATGGAGCGCGGCCTGCACTGGCAGGCCCCGCGATCAATGGCGGAGCGCGCGGTGGCGAGGTCAGGCGATGGCGTCCCGCTGGCGCAGGGCAGCGGCCTGGTCGCGCTGCAGATGGGCAATGAGGGGCTGCAGGTCATCGCGCTGGCCCCATTGGTCGAAGTACACAAGCTCCTCCATGGGCAGGCGCGGCAGCCAGCCGGCAGTCTCCAACTCGGGCCTGGCGTGGAAGTGACTGACGTAGCCCACGCAGAGGTAGGCAATGGGCGTGATGCGCGGGGGAATGCTCAGCGCCTCTTGCAAGTCGGCCTGGTGGAAGATGCTGACCCAGCCCACGCCCAGCCCTTCGGCGCGCGCGGCGAGCCACAGGTTTTGCACGGCGCAGACGCTGCTGTACAGGTCCATGGTCTTCATGTGGGTGCGCCCCACCACCACCGGGCCGGTGCGCTCGCGGTCGCAGGTGATGCAGATGCCGACGGGCGATTCGACGATGCCTTCGAGCTTGAGCTTTTGGTAGGCGGCGCGCCTGTCGCCCTCGAACAGGGCGGCAGCTTCGGCGTGGGCCTTGGCAAAGGCGCCATGCACGCGCCGCTTGGTCTCTGGCGAGCGCACCACGAGGAAGTTCCAGGGCTGCATGAAGCCCACCGAAGGTGCGTGGTGCGCGGCGGTAAGGATGCGGCTCAGAACCTCGTCCGGCACGGGTGTGGGCAGAAATTGCCCCCGTACATCGCGGCGTGAAAAGATCGCGTGGTAAACGGCGTCGCGCGCCTCTTGCGTAAAGGCGTGAACGCTGGGCGCGGATTGCACCACTGCGCGCGTATTCATGGCAGTCCCCTGTGCTTGAATAGTGGCAGCGCTGCCCGGCCTTGCAGCGCCAAGAATGGCTCAGGCCGGTCTTCTGGCTTGGAGTCGTCTGCCTCGGCACGCCTTCCCGGCATGGCAGCCAGTGGCATGTGTGCGCGGCATCGTCCTTACAGCGTTGGGCACGCGGCGGATTTGCACCGCCTTCCCGATTCTCCCGTTGCCATTGCGGCAGCGGGCACCTGAGGGGCGCGATGATAGCAGCCGGCACTCTGCAGAGTGCTTAGGAACCTCTGCACGAATCCCCGCGCCGTGGGCACCTGCGGACTCGGGCAGGCTGCTGCGTTGCAAATCCTCGCAATAGCACCGGCTATTGCTGCGTTTTACGCCTTGCATCCCATCCCGATCCGCAGTGCCTACTTGCCGCTCGATTCGTGCAGAGGTTCCCTACGCAATGAGCGCCTCCAGCACGCCCGGTGCGAAGTGCCGGGCCGCGCCATCCGCCAAGCCGTCAAACACGCTGTCCAGCGTGGGCGCCCGGGCGCCAAACAGGGCCTGCAGCACGGCGGCGTCCTCGAACAAACCGTGCAGGTACACGCCCAGCACATTGCCCGCCGGGTTCTGCCAGGCGATGCCGGGCACGATCTCGCGCGCCACGTCGCCCTTGGCGGCCATGGCGGGGTGCTGGGCCGTCTGGCCGTGGTGGATTTCATAACCCTCGGCGCGCACGCCCGAGAGCGGACTCCAGGCACCTGCAAGCGCCCCGAACGCCGCCGAGGTGCGCCGCACCGTCTTGGCGGGCTCGAACACGGTGACCAGCGGCAGCAGGCCCAGGCCCGGCGCATTGC
Source organism: Acidovorax sp. (assembly GCF_021287135.1). Classification (GTDB taxonomy): domain Bacteria; phylum Pseudomonadota; class Gammaproteobacteria; order Burkholderiales; family Burkholderiaceae_C; genus Acidovorax. The sequence continues at coordinate 48,466 of NZ_JAJTBB010000013.1, read as the reverse complement.
CGTCGATGCCCGCCGTGTCAATCAGCGCTTCGCCCAGCATCTGCAGGCCTCCACACACGCCCAGCACGGTGCCGCCCTGCCCCGCGTGGCGGGCAATGGCCTGGTCCAGGCCTTGGGCGCGCAGCCAGGCCAGGTCGGCGGCGGTGGCCTTCGAGCCGGGCAGCACGATCCAGTCGCTGGGCCGCAGGCCCGCCACATCGGCGGGGCTGCGCACCCACAGCAGGCGCACGCCGGGCACGTTCTTGAGCGGCTGGAACTCGTCCAGGTTGCTGATGCGCGGGTAGGCGATGACTGCGACCGTGGTGTGCACCGCGCCGGCCGCCATGCTGCGGTCGTCAAAGACGCCATCCTCCTCGGGCAGGCCGTGGTGCCACTGCGTGGGGATGGTGGCCACGGTGGGCACACCCGTCAGCTCCTGCAGCATCTGCGGTGCGGGTGCGAGCAGGCTGGCATCGCCCCGGAACTTGTTGAGCACAAAGCCCTGGATGAGCGCGCGTTCGTCCTCGGGCAGCAGCGCCCAGGTGCCGTAGAGGTGGGCAAACGCACCGCCCCGATCGATGTCGGTGACGAGCAGGCAGCGGGCCTGCGCATGGCGCGCCACGCGCATGTTCACGATGTCGCTGGCGTGCAGGTTGATCTCGGCGGGCGAGCCTGCGCCCTCGATCACCACCACCTCGTTCTCGGCACGCAGCGCGTCCAGCGCGGCGGCGATCTGCGGCCAGACGCGCTCGCTGCGGCCGCGCCAGGGCAGCGCCGTCAGCTCGGCATGCACCTGGCCCATCAGCACCACCTGGCTTCGGGTGTCGGCCTCGGGCTTGAGCAGCAGGGGGTTCATGCGCACCTCGGGCGTGGCGCGCGCGGCCAGGGCCTGGAAGTACTGGGCGCTGCCGATCTCGCCCAGTGCACTGCCGGGGGCGGGCACCACGCGCGCGTTGTTGCTCATGTTCTGCGCCTTGAAGGGCGCCACCTTCAGGCCCTGGTTGCTGTAGTAGCGGCACAGCGCAGTGGTGAGCCAGCTCTTGCCGGCGCCGCTGGTGGTGCCCAGCACCATCACGCAGCGGGCCAGCGGCGGAGAAGTCTTCGCGGTCATGGCAAGGGACGGACCATGCGGTCCAGGATGTGTTCGAGCGCCGCCGCAGCATCGGTGCAGCGGCCCGTGTGCACGGGCGAGGTCTGGATGACGCCGCTGCGCCGCGCCGTGAGCCAGTGGAAGCGCGCGCGGTACGGCAGCTGCGCAATCGGCCCGCAACCCGGCTCGCCCGCGCAGATGGCCACGATGGCGCCCAGGTGGCGGCGCACGGTGTCGAGGTCGGCATGGGGGTCCAGCGCCCGCAGGCGTGCTTCGTCCAGCGCCATGGCGGCCTGCAGAAAGCCCGTGCGCTGGCACGAGACGATGGCGCCCGCGTTGATGAACTCTTCGCGCTCCACGCGCGGCACCACGCGCACGATGGCGTAGTCGTAAATCTCAGGCGCGTGCATTGGCGGCCTCCTGCAACGCATGCACCCAGGTTGTGCGCCCGGCCAGCCGTGCGCAGAAGTAGTCCCCGTAGGCCTGGCGGTGGCTTGCCGGGGCCGACAGCGGCCCTTCCGCGTGGTCGGCGCCTGCCAGGGCCAGGAACTCGTCGGGCACCTCGGCCAGGATGGCCGCGACCACTTCGGGCGTGAGGCGGGCGGCCAGCTCGGCGTCCACCGCGGCCAGCGCCGTGGCCTGCCCCAGCAGCACATGCTCGGCAATGGGCGCGAAGGGCTTGGCCGGCTGGGCGACGGCGCCGTTCCACGCATGGTGGAAGGTGAGCGCCGCGCCGTGGTCGATCAGCCAGGGCTGGCGGTGCCACACCAGCAGGTTGGTGTTGCGGGCGGTGCGGTCCACATTGCCGACCAGCGCATCGAACCACACCAGGCGCGAGGCGAAATCGGCAGACACCACGTCCACCGCCGGGTCGAAGTTGAGCGCGCCCGACAGGTAGTCCAGCCCCACGTTGAGGCCGCCGCTGGCGCGGACCAGGTCCTGGATCTCGGGGTCGGGCTCGGTCTGCGCGAGCATCGGGTCCAGCTGCGCGAGCACGATCTCGGGCACGGGCAGGCCGAGGGCGCGGGCGATGCCGCCCGCAATCATCTCGGCCAGCAGCGCGCGCACGCCCTGCCCCGCCCCGCGGAACTTGAGCACGTAAAGGCCCAGGTCGTCGGCTTCGACCACCGCGGGCATGGAGCCGCCCTCGCGCAGCGGCGTGACGTAGCGGGTGATTTGGACAGTTCGCACCACAGGGATGTCTTTCATGCAGATGGGACGGGCATGGTACGGTGCTCGCGCGGCAGGGCGTTCCAGGCGGCGCGCAGCGCATCTTGCGCGGCCGGCGGCAGCACGCCCAGGCGCACCGATCCGGCCAGGCCAAAAGAGGTGCAGTCCCGCAGCTTGATGCCGCTGCGCCGCAGGGCGGCCAGGGCCTGCTGCAACGCGGACAGGTCACCGGCCGTGTCGGGCTGGGCACAGAAATAGTTGGCCAGGCTGCCGGCGTGGACCGACCAGCCCAGGTCGATGCACAGCGCCTCCTGGCGCGCCTTCCAGCTGCGCAGGGTGTCCAGGCTGTACACCCGCCACCGCTGCACGCTGGGCCGCACCCAGGCCTGCAGCAGCGCCACGCCGTGCGCGCCCACCGGCCACGCGGGCGCCAGCGCGTCCAGCGCCTGCACCTGGGCATCGCCGCCCGCCGGCGCGATGGCGTAGGCCGCGCGCACGCCCGTCATGCCCAGCGCCTTGTTGGGCGTCCACAGCTGCCAGCAGTCCGCCCCGTGGGCCACCAGCGCGGCCGACCACGGGGCCGCGGCATCCAGGCGCAACGGCACATAGGCACAGTCCACCACCCGCCACGCGGGCGCCGCAGCCGGGGCGGCCGCAGCCCAGGTGCGCACCACGGGTTCACCCTGGCCCAACGGGCTGGACGGCTCGCAGGCCCATTGCAGGGGCGCGGGGGAGTCCGCCCGCAGCCGCTCCACGGCCAGCCCCCGCGCCTGCGCCGCCCGCGCGTATTCGCCAAAACCGTGCAAGGGCACGGCCACGTGCCGCGCCCCCTGCTGGGCCGCCAGCGCGGTCACGCGGTGGATGAACTCGCTGGCGCTGGCAGCCAGTACCACCCGGTCCGGTGCCACGCCATGGAACGCCCCCAGGGCCTCGCGAAGCGCCGCGTAGCCCGGGTCGGGGTAGTGCCGCGGGTCCGCCGACTGCACCGCGTGCAAGGCTTCCTCGCAGGGCCCGGCAGCGTTGCTGTTGGTGGAAAAGTCGTGCACCGGCACGCCCAGCGCGTCCGGCCCGCCATGCACGGCGTTCCATCCTGTTTCCGGGCTCGGGTTCCCTGCCGTCATGCAAATTTCCCTTCCATCCACCACACCAGCCCCTGCAGCAGCGCCATGAGCGGCACGCACGCCACCACCACCGCCTGGCCGATGCGGGCCGCCCGCCGCACATCCAGCGGGCCGGCGCGCCGCCCGTGCCCGTGCAATGTGTACACGCCCGGCTTGCCCAACCGCACCCCCAGCGCCAGCGCCATGGCCGCCATGGGCCAGCCGCTGTTGGGCGACGGCGTCTTGCGGGCCTGGCGCACCAAGGCACGCAGCCTTACGCCGCCGGCCACCAGCGCCACCAGGGCTGCCGTGATGCGCGCCGGCACCCACGACAGCACATCGTCCGCCCGGGCCGCCCATTTGCCCGCCCACTGCCAGTACCGCCCGCCCCGCATACCGGGGTAGCCCCACATCGCGTCTGCGGTGTTGGCAAAGCGGTAGAGCGCCGCGCCCGGCAGGCCCAGCAGCGCGAACCAGAAGAGCGGCGCCACCACGGAGTCGTTGAGGTTCTCGGCCAGCGACTCGACGGCCGACTCGCGCACCTGCACCGCGCTGAGTGCACTCACGTCCCGGCTCACCAGCCGCGCCAGCTGGGCTCGGCCGGCGGGCAGCGACTGGCCCAGCGCCACCTCCACCGCCAGCACTTCATCGCGCAGCATGCGCCAGGCCAACAGCGGCTTGAGCAGCACGCCCACGGCCAGCCCGGCCACGGCCGGCGGCAACAGCCTCCACGCCAACTGCTGCACCGCCAGGGACACTATCAAAACAATAGCTGCCAGCGCACACCAGGCAAGCGCTGCAAGCCAAAAACGCTTGAAATCCTGCGCCACAGGGATCTGGGGCGCCAGCCGGTCTCCCACCCGCTGCAGCGCCCGCCCCATCCACACCACGGGGTGCAGGGGCGCGGGCGGCTCGCCCAACCATCGGTCCACCAGCAGGGCCAGCAACGGCGCGGCCATCCACCCCAGCGCGGCAGGCCAGCCGCCGCCGCTCAGCAGGGACGCGAACCCGGGCTCAGCCATGGCGCGCCTGCGCCCCGTCAGAAAGCCATGCAGCGCGGTGCGGCACGTCAGTCCTCGATGCCGCGCTGCGCGGGAATGCCCGCCTTGAACGCGTGCTTGACCATCTGCATCTCGGTCACGGTGTCCGCCAGTTCAATGATCTCGGGCGGGCAGCGGCGGCCGGTGAGGCACACATGCACCTCCTTGGGCCGCTCGCGCAGGGTCTGCAGCACGCCCTCCAGGGGCAGCCAGCCGTAGATCAGCGGGTAGGTGATTTCGTCGAGCACCACCAGGAAATAATCGCCCGAGAGGATGGCGGCGCGCGCCTTCTCCCAGCCTTCGCGGGCCAGCTGCGCGGAGTGGTCGAGGTCCTTGCTCTTCCAGCTGAAGCCATCGCCCAGCCCCTCGATGATGGGCCCCCACGGTTGCTCACTGCGTGTAGCGCCCTGCCCCCCAAGGGGGCCGTCGTCCGGCTTGGGGCGGCCCGGCGCCGTCCGGAAGGCCTCCAGCTGCTCGAACGCGCGGTGCTCGCCAAAGCGCGCAGTGGGCACTTTCATGAACTGGAAGATCTTGACGGCCTTGCCCCGGCCGTGCGCGCGCAGCGCCAGACCAAAGGCGGCCGTGCTCTTGCCCTTGCCGTCGCCGGTGTTGACGATGACGATGCCCCGGCGCTCGCCCTCGGCTTTTTCATAGCGCTTTTCGGTGGGTGGGGTTTCAATCTGCATGGTGTTCATTCTTTCCTTCGGAAAAGGGGCGGCTCGGCTGCAGGCTGGGCAGCGCCATCCACAGGCCGTCGAGATGCCGCACCCGGATGCGGTGGTCAAACACCTGCTCCAGCGCGGCGTGCGTGGCCGCTGCGTCGCTGGCGCCCTGGTGCAGCACGCGGCCGCCGGCCATCACCACCAGTTCGTCGGCCTGCAGCGCCAGCGACACCTCGTGGAGCACGCTGACCACGGTGCCGCCGGCCTCCACCAGCGCCCGCACGGTGTGCAGCCAGTCGGTCTGGTGCGGCGGGTCGAGGTTGGCCAGGGGCTCGTCCATGAGCAGCAGCGGCGCCTGCACGGCCAGCGCCCGCGCCAGCAGCACCCGCTGGCGCTCGCCGCCTGAGAGCTGCGACAGCGGGCGGTCGCGCCAGTCCCAGGCCTGCGTGGCACGCAGCGCCTGCTCCACCGCGGCGTGGTCGGCGGCACTGGGCGGGGCCAGCCAGGGCTGGTGCGGCAGGCGGCCCAGCAAGGCCACGTCGTAGCTGGACAGGTCGTCGGGCGAGCCTTCGTTCTGCCCCAGCCAGGCCAGCTGCCGGGCGCGTTCGCGCGCGGGTAGCTGCGCCAGCGGGCGGCCGAACAGCTGCACCTCGCCCTGGACTACGGCGCGGGGCAGCAGCCCGGCCAGCGCCTTGAGCAGCGTGGACTTGCCCGCCCCGTTGGGGCCGACGATGCAGGTCCAGCGCCCGGCCGGCAGCGCCAGGTCGACGGCCTGCAGTATGGGGCGATTTCCGATGCTGACGCTGATCTGGCAAGCGCGGACAGCTATGGAATTCATAGTGAGCCCCCCTGCGCGCTGCGGCGGTGCATGAGCCACAGCAGGTAGGTTCCGCCCAGCGCGGCCGTGAGCACGCCCACCGGCAGCTCCTGCGGCGCCAGCACCCAGCGCGCCAGGATGTCGGCCGCCAGCAGCAGCACCGCGCCCATGAGGCTGGCGAGCACGATGTGCCGCTCGTGCGTCACGCGCACGATGGAGCGCACCAGGTGCGGCGCGGCCAGGCCCACAAAGGCGATCAGCCCCGTCTGCGCCACGGCCGTGCCGGTAGCCAGCGCCATGGCCGCCACCAGGCCGGCGCGCATGGGCGCCAGCGGCAAGCCCAGGCTGGCAGCGGTGGACTCGCCCAGCGTGAGGCCGTCCAGCGCGCGCGCCAGCATCCACGCCACCAGCATGCACAGCGCCAGCGCACCGGCCATCATTGCGCAGGCGGCCCAGCCGGCGAAGGCGGTGCTGCCCAGCGTAAAAGCCTGCATGGCCTGCAGGATGTCGGGCGAGGCCAGCTCCACCAGGTCGCGCAGCGCCCCCAGCACCACGCCCACGATCACGCCTGCCAGCAGCAGGCGCAGCGTGTGCTGCACGCCCCGAGCCAGGATGAGCGTGAGCACCACGGCGCCCGCCGCGCCCAAAAAAGCCATGCCCGTGATGCCGATGCGCGCCAGCCACTGCGCCGCCACCGGCGACACGCCGAACAGCGCCATGGCCACCGCCCCGCCCAGCGCAGCGCCCGAGGCGCTGCCCAGCAGGTACGGGTCGGCCAGCGGGTTGCGAAACAGCCCCTGCGCCACCGCGCCCGACAGGCCCAGCAGCGCGCCCGCCAGCCAGGCGCCCAGCGTGCGCGGCAGGCGGATGTCCCACACGATCTGCCAGGCCACCGGGTCGCCGTGCATGCGCAGCACGCTGTCAAAACCCGTGCTGCCCACGCTGGCGCCGCACACGGTCAGCACAGCGCTGGCCAGCAGCAGCCACGCCGCACACCAGGCCGCGCGGCGACGCGCCGACCCCGTGGGCAAATCGATGGATACGCCGGTCATGAAGCCTTGTCCGAAAGACACCGTGCCATGAGGCGAGCCGCCTCTGCCATGCGCGGCCCAGGGCGCACCACCACGTCCGAATCACCCGGGCCGAACACGCACAGCCGGTTTTCGCGGATGGCGCGCATCGTGGCCCAGCCGGGGTACGGCACCATGGCCTGCATGCTGCGGTTGCCGATCATGATGATGTCGGGGTTGGCGCGCACGATGAACTCGGGGTTCAGGCGCGGAAACGGGCCGAGCGATGCGGGCACCACGTTGCGCACGCCCAGCCGGGTAAGCGTCTCGCCGATGAACGACGCCTCGCCCGCGGCGTATGGCCCGCGGCTGACCTCGAAATACACCCGCGCATTGCGGGCCCGGGGCGGCAGGGACTGCGCCGCCGCCAGCACCCCCGCGTCGATCACGCGCCAAAGGCGGTCGGCCCCTTGCGCACGGGGGACGCCCAGCAGATCGCTCAGAACGCCCAGCACGCGGCGCACGTCGGCATGGGTCTTGGGCTCCAGCTGCACCACGGTGAGGCCCAGCGCCTCCAGCCGGTCGCTGGCGCGCGAGCTGACGGACATCAGCACCACGTCGGGCTTGAGCGCGACGATGGCCTCGATGCTGGGGTCCAGCCCGCCTCCCACCTTGGGCAGCTTGCCGACCACATCCTCGGGCCAGTTGGAATAGCGGTCCACCCCCACCAGGCGATGGCACTGCTCCAGCGCGCACACGCTCTCGGCCAGCGACGGCAGCAGACTCACGATGCGCTGCGGGGGGCGGGGCAGCGAGACCTCGCGGCCCTTGTCATCCCGAATATGCACAGGTTGCGCACGCGCCAGCCCGGCCATGAGCAAGCCCAGCAGCACCAGGATGGCGATCACCCACAGGATGCGGCGCACGGGGGTTGGTTTCATAGTTCTAACTCAGCGTATGGGTAGCCGTCTGCACGAGGCAAAGCGCTCGAAACTGGCGTGCACAAAACCGGGGCCGCCGTGCAAGGGCCGCCAGCCGGCGGTGCGGCGCTTCGCTTGCGTGCACGGGCGGCGGTCCCTTCCCGCGAAGCGAGAGAGGGGGAAGGCGCGAAGCGGCTCAGGGGGTGTTTCATTTCAGCTTGAGGGGCAGGCCGGCGGCCATCAGCGTGACGCGGGGGCACACCTGGGCCACCTGCTGGTTGAGGGTGCCCAGCGCATCCACGAAGGCCCGCACCTCGCGCCCCATCGGGATGACCCCCAGGCCGATTTCGTTGCCCACCAGAACAACGGGCCCGGGGGATTTCCGAACTGCTTCCAAAAACATAGCTGCTTGCGCTTGCCAGTCAAGGGCCAGGGCCTGTTTTTGTTCAAAACTCATGGCTTCCACACCCAGGGGCATGGTCCAGTGGGTGAGCCACAGTGTGAGGCAGTCCACCACCAGCAAGGTCTGCGGCGCGCCGAGCCGCGTGAGCGCTGCGGCCACGTCGTGCGGCTCCTCCACCGTCTGCAGGCCGGGCACGCGCTCGGCCCGGTCGCGCTGGTGGCGGGCGATGCGCGCGCGCATCTCGTCGTCCCAGGCCTCTCCGGTGGCAATCAACACCGCGCGGTGATCGGCCGACTGCGCCAGCCAGTCGCGCGCCAGCAGTTCGGCGCGGCGTGACTTGCCGCTTTTCTGGCCACCCAGGATCAGTTCGGTGGTGATGGAGGGCACAGCCGCTGTCATGGTGGGGCCCCGCCCAGCAAGTACGCCACGGCCTCGGGGCTGGAGGGGAACCACGCGTGAAAGTAGCTGGCGTGCAGACTGCCTTGGCGGTACAGCGCCTCGCCCGCGTCGGGCGACACGGCCTCGTTGGGTCGTGCCGTGCGAGCCACCACGGGGGCGCTGCTGTCGCTGGTCGAATAGTGAAACGTGTGGCCGCGCAGCGTGTGGCCCGCCACGGTCAGCTGCTGCGGCCCCAGGGCCGCCAGGCGCTTGTGCAGGGTCACGCGGCCCGGCAGCAGCCCCCACAGCGGCGCCACGGCGCCATCGGCCAGGGTGATGGAGTCAAACAGCGCCATCATCCCGCCGCACTCGGCCCACAGGGGCCGGCCGGCGGCCACGTGCGCACGCAGGCTGGCCTGCAGGCCGGTGTTCGCCGCGATCTGCGCCGTGTGCAGCTCGGGGTAGCCGCCGGGCAGCCACACGGCGTCGCAGGGCGGCAGCGCCGCATCGTGCAGCGGCGAGAAAAGCACCACCCGCGCACCCATCTGCTCCAGGCACTGCAGGTTGGCGGCGTAAACAAAGCAGAACGCCGCATCGCGTGCGACCGCCACCGTGCGGCCCGCCAGCAGCGGCGGCACCGGTGCGGTCTGGGCCGGCGCGGCGAAATCCACCGCCCAGCGCTGCAAGTCGCCGGCGGTCATCTGGCCCAGCGGCGTGGCCTCCAGCGCGTCGGCGGCGGCATCCAGCCGCTGCAGGCTGTCCTGCAGCTCGTGCGCGGCCACCAGGCCCAGGTGCCGCTCCGGCAGCAAGGCAGCGCCCGCAGCGCCGCCCCCCGGCGCGACGCGCAGCAGCGCGCCCATCCAGTCGGACGGGTCTTGCAGGCCTTCGCGCAGCATGTCGGCATGGCGCGCACTGCCCACGCGGTTGGCCAGGATGCCCGCCCAGGGCAGGCCCGGGCGGTAGTGGCGCAGCCCAAACGCCAGCGCCCCGAAGGTGCCGGCCATGGCCGAGGCATCGGCCACCGCCAGCACCGGCACGCCAAAGCGCTGCGCCAGGTCGGCAGCGCTGGGGGTGCCGTCAAACAGCCCCATGACGCCCTCGATCAGGATCAGGTCGCATGCCTGCGCCGCGGCGTGCAGCCGCTGGGCGCAGTCGGCCTCGCCATTCATCCACAGGTCAAGCTGGTGCACGGCCGCGCCGCTGGCCAGCTGGTGCCAGTGCGGGTCCAGAAAATCCGGTCCGCACTTGAACACCTGCACCCGCCGCCCCTGGCGCGCATGCAGGCGCGCCAGAGCCGCAGTGACAGTGGTCTTGCCCTGCCCCGAGGCCGGGGCTGCGATCAGCAACGCGGGGCACCTGGTCATTTCAGCAACCCCGGGGAACACATGCCCAGCATGCCGATGAAACTGGCACGCACGAAACCAGTGCCACCGTGGAACTGGCTCCGCCAGGCCACGGGTGGCGTCCCCCCGTGGGGAGAAGGCGCGCAGCGCCTCAGGGGGGGCGTCATTGGGGTGCCCACTTGATTCCGACGTATACCGTGCGGCCCGCGGTGGCATAGGTGCGCGCGAGCTGGTAGTCCTTGTCGGCCACGTTGTCGATGCGCGCGAGCAGCGTGGTGTCGCGGGCGATGCGGGTGCTGGCGTACAGGTTGAGCAGGGTGTAGCCGCCCAGCACGTTGGTGTTGGCCGCGGTGTCGAAGCGGCGGGCCGAGGCCTGCACTTCGGCGCCCAGCGTCCAGCCCGCCCAGCGGGTGTCGGCGCCCAGCGTGGCGTGGCGCTTGGCGCGGCGCGCCAGCTGCTTGCCGGTGTCCAGGTCGCGCGGGCGCTGCAGGTCGATGGAGCCGTGCAGCGTGACGTCGCCCAGGCGGTGCGATCCCGCGAAGGTCACGCCCTGGTATTCGGCCCGCGCGGTGTTGGCGTAGCAGCCGAATTCCGAGGCGCAGGTGCCCGGCCCGGCAAACGAGATGAGGTTGGTCAGCCGGTTGCGGAACAGCGTTGCCGAGAAGGTGCTGCTGCCCTGTGCGTAGCGCAGCGCCACCTCGGCATTGCGGCTGCTTTCGGGGCGCAGCGTGGCCACGCCGTACTCGCTGAAGCGGTGGTACAGCGTGGGCGCGCGAAAGCCCGTGCCCACCGAGGCCGTGGCCCGCCACTGCGGCGTGATCGCGTAACCGTAGGCCACGCTGCCGGTGGTCTTGCCGCCGAATTCGCTGTCGGAGTCATGCCGCACATTGAGCTGCACCGTATGCCCGGCCGCGTTGTAGCCATAGCCCAGGGCCACGGCGTCCTGCGAACGCTTGGCGTCGATGGGCGCGTTCTCCAGGCGGTCTTCGCGGCGTTCCAGCGCGGCCGTCACGAGGTGCGGCCCCTGCCGCCATTCGTTCTGGAAGTAGTAGCCGCGCAGGCGGGTGTCGCTCAGGTACGGCGATGGCCGCGTTTCGTACTCATCGCGCGAGTCGGTGATGGACAGGCGCGTCTTGTAGGCGCTGCTCCACTGCGCGCTCCAGTTCAGGCCCAGCGCGTGCATCTGGTGCAGGCTGCGGTCGTCCTTGCCCAGGCCGTTGTCGTAGCCGCTGTTGGTGTCGTTCACCATCAGCGTGCCTTCGAGCCGGTGCACGGCGTTCAGTTGCAGGCCCACGCGGGCGTGGCCCGCCGTGGAGCGGTAGCCGTCGCGGTCGGGGTTCTGCGTGGACACCGTGCGGGCGTTGAAGCCCGTGCTGTTCTCGCGCTCCAGGCCCAGCGCGTAGTCCACCGTGCCGCTGGCGCCGCTGATACCGGCCTCCACCTTGGTCGTGCCGTGGCTGCCCACGCCTGCGCCCACGTAGGGGGCGGTGCCCTTCTCGCCACGCTTGGTGAAGATCTGCACCACGCCGCCCAGCGCGTCAGACCCGTACACCGCGCCCGCGGGGCCGCGCAGCACTTCGATGCGGTCGATCAGGCCCAGCGGAATGCTCTCCCACGGCGCACCACCGGTGGACTGCGAATCCACCCGCACGCCGTCGATGAACACCGCCGTGAAGCGCGACTCCGCGCCGCGCAGATAAACGCTCGTGGTCGTGCCAGGCCCGCCATTGCGCGCAAACTCCACACCGGGCAGACGGCCCAGCAGGTCGGCCAGGCCGGTGGCGCCGCTGCTCTCGATGGTTTCGCGGTCCACCACGGAAATGTCGGCCACCAGATCGGTCAGCGGCTGCGGGCTGCGGGTGGCAGCCACCACGGTTTCGGCCAGCGAAGGCGTGCGCAGGTTCTGCGCCAGCAGTTCGCCGCCGGCGGGCGCGGCCTGCGCCAAGGCGCTGCAAGCGCTGCCGGCCGCCAGGGCCAACAGGGCCAGGCGCGGTGCAGCCGGGCACAGCCGCGCAGCGGAACGCGCGCGAAGGGTACGGAATGTCATGGGAATCAACGTCAACAAACAACCCGGGCCGGCCTCCCGCCAGCATGTGGGTGATACAGCCGCGAGCCGCTTCCTCCAAGAAGCGCAAGCGACCACCGTGTTGGCCGGTATCCGGGCTGGCGGAACGCCCTCCAACGCCTTCCCAAGCGCTTGTTCAAGGCACTCAGTGGCTTGTGGTTGGAGAGAGAGTCGCAAGGACTCGTCCGCTGACCGTTGCGGGGGCAGCGCAGGCTGGGCCGGCCCTGGTGGGCGAGGCCTCCCTGCTTCCCGTTGAACTGCAGCATGTGAACCACACCGCGAGCACCAACAGTGGGATTTTACGGCTGTTTACAGCCCACAACCCTACAATCGAGGGTTGTATGGCCACACCGTCCCCGTCCACCACCGACCAGATCGCCGAACGCGTGGAGCGCCTGCTGCTGCGCCATGCCGAGTTGCAACGGACCAACGCGCTGCTCGCGGAGCAGGTGGCGGCCTTGACGCAGGAGCGGGACTCGCTCAAATCCCGCCTCAGCGCCGCGCGCGCGCGGGTGGACGCCCTGCTCGAACGCCTTCCCCCGGCCGCCACCCCGGTCACGAAAGAAGCCGAATGAAGCAAATCGAGGTGCACATCCTGCAGCAAAGCTACCTGCTGTCCTGCCCCGAGGGGCACGAGAGCCGGCTGCTGGAGGCCGTGGAGCGCGTGGACACGGCCATGACGCGCATCCGCGACGCTGGCAAGGTCCGTGCGCGCGAGCGCATCGCCGTGCTGGCGGCACTGAATCTCGCCTTTGAGGTGGCTGACCGCGAGGCTGCTGCGCCGGTGGCGCCAGCCCCCGCCGCAGCCCCAGCCCTCCATCAGGAGCCCGCGCTGACAGACGGCGACGAACAACGCCTGCGCCACCTGGTCCATCGCCTGGACGAAGCCCTGGGCGACGACGGTCGCCTGCTCTGACAAGCCTTCGCTCGGCCGCAGGATTTTTCGCAGCCCGGCGTCTGCGGCCGAAGCGTGGCGCTTGCCGCACCTGTCGGCGTGGGTTTGCGCAGATCGGTTCCTGCAAGATGGCTTGGCAGCGCCTACAATGGGCAGGTCTGCGAAGCTGCTGGGCTTTATATTTCCTTGAACCAATGCTCCATGAGCTCGGGCTTGGTACATCGTCCGGTGAGCGTGATCATCTCGCGTCAGATGAACCCAACGCCAGGCTGCCCTCGCCCACCTGAACCCCCGGTTCAGGATGACGGCTCGGTGGCATTCGCAGACACCCTCTTCCCTCCCTGCCGCCGCAGTGGGCCGGACCGCCAGATGGCCCGGCTCCGACCGCGGGCGGCAGCCGATCCGCACTCTCGCAGACTTTGCCGGTGGTTGCCCCATGCTGGACCCTTTCCTGATCATTGAACTTGGCGCACTGGGCTTGGCCACAGGCTTTCTCGCAGGCCTGCTGGGCATCGGCGGCGGCATGCTGCTGGTGCCGTTCATCACCTACATCCTGGGCGCACGGCAGGTGGCCCCCGACCTGGCCGTGAAGATGGCCATCGCCACCTCCATGGCGACGATCATGTTCACCTCCATCTCCAGCGTGCGCGCGCACCACCGGCGCGGCGCGGTGCGGTGGGACATCGTGAAACGCCTCGCCCCCGGCATTGTGCTGGGCGGGTTTGTCGCCAGCCTGGGCGTGTTTGCCCTGCTGAAGGGCTCGTTCCTTGCGATCTTCTTCGCCCTGTTCGTGAGCTTTTCAGCCTTCCAGATGTTCCTGGACAAGAAGCCTGCGCCCACCCGGCAGATGCCCGGCGGCGCCGGACAGGTGGCCGCCGGAGGCGTCATCGGATTTCTGTCGGGGCTGGTGGGCGCCGGCGGCGGCTTCGTGAGCGTGCCCTTCATGGCCTGGTGCAATGTTCCCATCCACAACGCCGTGGCCACCAGCGCAGCCCTGGGCTTTCCCATCGCGCTGGCCAACGTGGTGGGCTATGTCGCTGGCGGCCAGCATGTCGAGGGCCTGCCTGCTGCGTCGCTGGGCTACGTGTGGCTGCCGGCCCTGGCGGTCGTTGCCACCTGCAGCGTGCTCACTGCCCCGCTGGGCGCCAAGGCGGCCCACAGCCTGCCGGTCAAGCAGCTCAAGCGCGTGTTCGCATCCCTGTTGTTCGGCCTGGCTGCGTACATGCTCTGGAAGGGTCTCGCGGCGCTCTGAGCCAGGGCCGCAGCGACTGCTGCGGCGATTGCATCACCCCTGCACGGGCCGGCGGCGCCCCTTGGCCTTTACCGGGCGGGGCTGCTGCGCCAGCAGCGCGCGGAATGCCTCCGCCGGCAGGCCCGGCGCGCACAGGAACCCCTGGTAGTGGTCGCAGTGCATCTGCTGCAGCACGGCTTGCTGGGTGGGTGTCTCCACCCCTTCCGCCACCACCTCGATGTGCAGCGCGCGGCCCATGCTGATGATCGCGCTCACGATGGCGCGGTCCCCCTCGTCGTCGGGCAGCCCCCGCACGAAGGACTGGTCGATCTTGAGCTTGTGCAGCGGCAGCTTCTTCAGATACGCCAGGCTGGAGTACCCCGTCCCGAAGTCATCGATGGCCAGGCCAATGCCCAGGCCCGCCAGCACCCGCAGGCGCTGCTCCATCTCCTGGGCGTCCTGCAGGAGCAGGGTTTCCGTCAGCTCCAGCTCCAGCAGCGTGGGAGGAAGCTGGTGCACCGCAAGCAGGCGGGTGATCCGGTCCACAAAATCGGGCTGGCGGAACTCCAGTGCCGACACGTTGACGGAGATCACGATGGGCGTGCCGCCGTGCATCCACACGGCGGCCTCGCGCACGGCCTGCTCCATCACCCAGGCTCCGAGCGTCACGATGTAGCCCGATTCCTCGGCCAGCGGAATGAACTGCCCCGGCGACACGGCGCCAAACTCCGGGTCGGTCCAGCGGATCAAGGCCTCGGCACCGGTGATGCGGCCCGTGACCATGTTGACCTGGGGTTGGTAATGAACCGCCATGCGGCCCAGCCCCAAGGCCTGGCGCATGGCATGCTCCATCTGCATGCGCGACAGGAGGTTGGCGTTCATCTGCGGCTGATAGAAGCCGTAGCTGCCCCGCCCACGCTCCTTGACGCGGTACATGGCGGTGTCCGCCTGCTTGATGAGCTCGTCCAGCGTGGAGCCGTCCTGCGGGTACAAGGACATGCCAATGCTGCACTGGATGGAAAACCCCATGCCGTCGAGCATGAACGGCTTGAGCATGTCGTCAAGAATGCGCCGCGCCACGCTTTCTGCGACCTCGGCACCGCCACCGTGCAGGTAGATGACGAACTCATCGCCACCGAGGCGGCACAGCATGTCGGTCTGGCGCAGGCACGCCTGCAGGCGCTCCGCCACGAGTTGCAGCACGCGGTCGCCAAAGGGATGGCCCAGGGAGTCGTTGATGATCTTGAAACGGTCGAGATCCAGGAACAGGATGGCAAAGCCGGTATCGCTTTGGCGCGCCCCCTGGATGGCAGTGTCCACGCGCTGCGACAGCAGCAGCCGGTTGGGCAGGCCCGTGAGCACATCGCTGTAGGCGAGCTCTTCGATGCGCTTCTGGGCTGCGTGCTGCAGCGTCAGGTCACGCATGAAGCCGATGCTCTGCACCAGCCGGCCCTCGTCATCACGCAGCGCCACCCAGGACAGCTGAACCGCGCAATACGCGCCGTTGTCCCGGGGAAGCCACAGCTCCCCCTCCCAGAATCCCTCCTGCGCCCAGCCTTGCAGGACCTGTTCCATGAAGGCTGCATCCAGATTGCCGCCGAACAGCGATGCCGCCATGCGCCCCTCGAAAGTCTTGGCCGTGGGGCCGACCAGCCGCTCGCACCCGGGGTTCATCCGCAGGATGCGGTGCTGGCTGTCGGCGATGAAAATCGCGTCGAGGCTGGATTCAAACACGCGGGCGGCCAGGCGCAGGCTTGCCTGGATCTCGGCCTGGCGGGTAACGTCGCGGAACGAAAACACCCGCCCCGCAGGCTCTCCACGGCTGAACTGCGGCACCGTCCGCAGCTCCAGCACGGCGCCGTTGCGCAGGGCGACGATATCGTTGCTTTCTTGCGCGGGTTCCCGGGCCAGGGACGCCAGGCGCTCGGAGTAGGCGCGCTCATCTTGCACCTGCGCCCGCATGTACGCATAAACGGCCGCATCGTCCCGTTGCACCAGCAATTCCTGCGGGAGCCCCCACAACTGGGCAAGGCGCTGGTTGAACGCCCGGATGCTCCCATCCAGCCCGCACACCAGCATGCCGTCGGCCGCGGAGTCCAGTGTGCCGCGCAACTCCGACAACAAGGTTTCGAGTTCGCGCTCGGTCGCCTCCTGGACGCTGCGGTCCAGCATGGTCAGCATGAACACGGTGCTGGCCGCTGCGTGCGCCGGCACCCGCACCACCCGCCGGTCCACCGGCAGCAGCGACCCATCGGCACGCAACAGCAAGGTGTGGGAATGAATGCCCTGCGCAATCACCGTGGCCGGCTCGGCCCAGAACGCATGGTCCTGCGGGGTCGCTGCCAAGCTGAGCACGGACGCTCCCACCATGGCAGCAGCGGGCAGGCCCGACAGCGCCTGCGCCGCGGCATTGGCGTACAGGATGTGCAGGCTGCTCTCATCCACCAGCCACACGGCTTCCTGGAGTCCATCCAGCCAACCGGGGGCCTGCGAAACCGTCACGGGTGCCCCTCGGGCGAGCCGGTGAGGACTGCCCGCTCAAAAAAGTAGCAGATGCGCCGCCGCGGAGAGAGGTAGTCCAGCGCATCGCGCGGTAGCTGCGCCGGCTTCAGGCTGCGCCGAATACCCAGCTCCGGCACGGTTTCCAGGTCCAGGATCGGCGCCTCCTCCTTGGGAACCCGCGAATCGTGAACGATGACCTTGGGCCGCAGCGGACGGGACGAGTTCACCGACGCCACGATGGCGTACCGGTCATTGACCAGCTGGACGACAGACCCCGGCGGGTACACCCCCATCATGCGGATGAAGGCCCCCAGCACCACGGCGTCGAACCGCGGCTTGAGCTGCGCAAAAATGACCGACAGGGCTTCGTGCGGCGTGAGCGCATCCACGCCGTTGGCAGGGTTGCACATGCGGTCGTAGTGGTTGACCAGCGCCAGCACCTGGCTTGCGCGCGCCAGGGCTGGCCCCTGCAGGCGCTGCGGGAATCCGCTGCCGTCGGCCATCTCGTGGTGCTGCGCAATGGCCTTGAGCACCGGATCGGACAACCCCATGCGCGTGCCCAGCGCCACGGACTCTGCCACATGGGATTCGTAGCGCGTGCGCTCCATGGGGATCATGGACACGGTGGGGTGCCGCAGGTTCGGCGGCAGTTTCAGCTTGCCCAGGTCGTGCAGCAGCGCTGCAACGCCAAGGTCCTGCAGTTCCGCGCTCTGCATGCCCAGCGCCCGCCCCAGGAGCAGCGAAATCACCAGCACGTTGATGGGGTGCAGGGCGCTGCGCTCGCCCACCCCTTCGGACAGCAGCCGGATGACGGAGTCCCCGTTTTCGAGCAGTTCGGCCACGCACGAAGCCACCAGCGCGTCGCCACTCGCCCGCGCCTGGTCGGGGTGCTCGACAACGGTGCGCTCCAGCGCGTGGTACTGCCGCGTCGCAGCCCCGAACCGCTGATCGCAGGCGGCCAGCGCCCGGTTCTGGGCCTCCAGCAATTCGCGCCTGCGCCGGGCTTCGGGATCAGCGGCTGCCTGGGTCGCGCCCGCTTCATGGGTCCCGGCCGGGGCCGGCTCCGCCATGTCCGCCACATTCCATGCGGCGGGTACGATTTCCTGCAGGCCCGGATCACTCTTCTTGGGGAAATACCGCACCTCCGCCAGTCCGAGGCCGCGCAGCGTGGCAATCTGCTCTGCCGACGCGATGCGGAAACTGCTGACAGGAAACGGATGGTGCATCCAGCCCACATCGAGCTGGATGTACATGCCGACCCGCAGTTGGCTGATATCAATGAGGATGGAGGAGTTCACGTCCGTGCGTGTGAAACATGGCGACGCTTCTGCCACCAATGGTTACACACATTATCGCCACTTCAAGGAAGGCGCCAGAGCAACTTGCGGCACCTGAGGCAACCCGGCAACAGGGCCTGCCAGCGCCGTGCAGGGCGCCCCGCAGCGCGGGGGACGAGGGGTATTCGAGGAAATGCGGGGTTCCACCGCGGCCGCGAGGGCCTTGCAGCAACCTGACTACCGGCACCAAAGGGATGGCTTGTAGATCAAGTCCATCCACAGCGCCCAGCCCGCCACAGCGCAGAGCAAGGCGCCCGCGACGCGGGTCCCCCAATCGGCGCGCGAAGCGTTGAGGCGGGCCTTCAGCTTTCCCCAGATCCATGGGCCGCCCACGAGCCAGACGCCGCTACCGACGCCAAACAGCGCCATGGTCAGCGCCCCGTCCAGGGCGCCACCACTCAAGGCAGCCACAAGCAGCGCCGAATACAGCAACCCGCAGGGCATCAGGGCCCACAGGAACCCCGCTGCGAGCACACCGCCGGGTGCGCGCACCCAGGGCCGGACCCGGCTCCACACTGAACGCCCTGCCACCTCCACCCACTGGGGTTGGCGGGCCTGGATCACCATCATCAGCCCCCAGGCCATGACCGCCACATGCAGCAGCGTCCACGCAGGGCGCAGCGCCACCGTCTGCTGCGTGAGCCAGGCCAGGCTGTCCATGGCCAGAGCCGCCAGCGCGCCGGCAGCGCCATACCCCGCCAGGCGTCCCAGGTGAAACGCGATGCCGCGGCGGATTACGCCACCCTGCGGCACCCACTGGATGGGGTGCTCCCCCGCTGTCCCACCGGACGTGCCATCACCAGCCTGCCCGACCAGCGCACCACAGGGCGCGGAGCACATGGCCAGGCAGTGCGACCCGCCCACGAGTCCCATCAGCAAGGCGGTGGTGGCAGTCGTCGCGTTCATGGGGTTCAGATGATGCGGGAAAAACGGGCGCGGTTGCGGTCGGCCTGCAGATAGCGGTCAAACACCATGGCGATCCCCCGCACAAAGAACCAGCCCATGGCCGTCACCTCGATCCCATCGGGGCGCAGGGTCACCAGCCCCTGCTCGGCCATGGTTTCCAGCTGCGCCAACTCGGGGCCAAAGTAGCTCCGGATGTCGATGAGCCAGGCCTGCTCCATCGGCTCGAACAGCAATTCGCCCTGGCACATCAATGCCATGATGACCGCGCGACGCACCAGATCGTCACGGGTGAGCGCCAGTCCCCGCACCACGGGCAGACGCCCCTGGTTGAGCAGGTCGTAATACTCGTCGAGCGTCTTCGCATTCTGGCTGTAGGTGGCGCCGACCCGGCCGATGGCCGACACGCCCAAACCGATCAGATCGCAGTCGGGCTGGGTGCTGTACCCCTGGAAGTTGCGGTGCAGGCGGCCCTGCCGCTTCGCAACGGCCAACGCATCCTCCGGCAGCGCAAAGTGATCCATCCCCACGTACACGTAGCCCGCCTCCATGAACGCGTCCAGCGAGCGGGACAGCATGGAGACCTTTCCCGCAGCGGTGGGCAGCTCGGCAGAGATGATGCGCCGTTGGGGCTTGAAGCGCTCCGGCAAATGCGCGTAGGCATACAGGGCAATCCGGTCCGGACGCAACTGCGCGACCTGGGCCAGTGTGCGGTCAAATGACTCGGGCGTCTGGCGCGGCAAGCCATAGATCAGATCGACGTTGACGGACTCGAACCCCAGCGAGCGCGCCGACTCGACCAGCGAGAACACCTGCTCGGCAGGCTGGATGCGGTGCACCGCCTTCTGCACTTCGGGATCGAAATCCTGCACCCCGAAACTCAGCCGGTTGAAACCCAGCTCGGCCAGCAGGGCGAGCCGCTGCGCGTCCACGGTGCGGGGATCGACCTCGATCGAATACTCGCCCCCGGGCGCCAGTGAGAAACTGCGCTTGAGCATCGCCATCAGTTCACGCAGGCCGTCGTCCGACAGGAAGGTGGGCGTGCCGCCGCCCAGGTGCAGCTGGCTCACCACCTGGCCAGTACCGCAGCGGGCCGTGTGCAGATCCACTTCGCGGCTCAGGTACCGGAGATAGACCTCGGCCCTGTCATGGTGTTTGGTGATGATTTTGTTGCAAGCGCAGTAGTAGCATAGCGACTCGCAAAACGGTATGTGCACATACAGCGACAGCGGCAGCGCTTTCGTCATGGAGCCCAGGCGCCGTTGTTCCAGCGCGAGGGCGTAGTCGTCCTGTCCAAAAGCCTCCACGAAGCGGTCAGCCGTTGGATAAGAGGTATAGCGAGGCCCTGGCACGTCAAAACGGCGCAGAAGCTCGGGCGAAACAGCGGTCATGGGCAAATTCCTTGCGTACCTTTTCACTGTGCCGTAAGCTGCGCCCAGCGTCCTTGACCTGAATCAAGCAATGACATAACGCGAACAGCGACAATTTGATGCATGTCAGTCGCCACCCGGCCCATGGGGACCGCCCATCGGCCCGCGCGACGATATGCTCGAAACCCTTATCAGCACCTGTGTCTATGAACCCGCTCACCATCAAAGTCGCCTGCTCCAACTGCAACCTGCGTGAGCTGTGCATGCCGGTCGGCTTGAGCGAGGATCAGTTGCAGCGCATTGATGAAGTGGTGGCCGTGCGGCGCAAGGTGAAACGCGGGGGCACCCTCTTTCGCAACGGCGAGTCGTTTACCTCGCTCTACGCGATCCGTACGGGCTTCTTCAAGACGTGCGTGGCAACGGAAGATGGCCGCGACCAGGTGACCGGCTTTCAGATGGCGGGCGAGATCATCGGCCTGGATGGGATTGTCAACGACCACCACACCTGCGACGCTGTCGCGCTGGAAGACGCCGAGGTGTGCGTGATGCCGTTTGACCGCATCGAGGAGCTCTCCCGCGAGGTGACGGCCCTGCAGCACCACGTGCACAAGATCATGAGCCGCGAGATCGTGCGCGAGCATGGCGTGATGCTGCTTCTGGGCAGCATGCGCGCTGAAGAGCGCCTGGCGGCATTTCTGCTGAACCTCGTGCAGCGGCTGCACGCCCGGGGCTTCTCCCAGTCCGAGCTGGTGCTGCGCATGACGCGGGAAGAGATCGGCAGCTACCTGGGCCTCAAGCTGGAAACGGTGAGCCGCACGTTCTCCAAGTTCGTGGAAGAAGGGACTGTCGAGGTCAAGCAGCGCCATGTGCGCATCCTCAACACCGATGCGCTCAAGCGCATCGTGAACAACCAGCAAGCCTGCCACTGACGCGCCGTCGGCGCTGGGGCCGCAGCAGCCCCAGGCGTCCCGACAACGCCCCGCCCTCTTTCTTGATGACTGCGGGGCGACGGCCTCACCCGCGCGCTCAGGGGCAGGAGGGCGTCTTGCGGCAATCGTCCGGCCGGTCGCCCTCGGGCACCGGGCAGCGATTGAGTTCGAAAGGCGACATTGCCAGCAGGGTGGTCAGTGCGCTGGACACCATGGCAATCCCCCAGAACGCAAAAAACGCGAGGGTGTAGACCCCTTCACGCGAGAGCGCCAGCGGCTGTCCGAACCAGTGCAGGTCCTGCGGATCCACCAGCGCAAAAACCAGCATTTCCATCACAGCCGCCATCAGAAAGGCGGGCCAGGCAATCCACATCAGGCGTTGCGTCCACATTGGTTTGTCTCCTGCAAAAACGCACAAGCAGCCAGTCGCCGGACCAGTGTAATTCAGCGGGGCTGGTCGTGGGCAGGGGTGGCTGCGTGGTTGCGTGCCTTCATGGCGGGGGCCAGGCTTTTTTGCGGCTCGGCCAGCGTCTTGTTGATCTCCACCCCTTGGCGGTAATAGTCTTCCGCCACCACCGGATCAGGACGCGACAGCGCAAGCCACAGCGTGAAGAAGCCGGCAATGATCACGATGACGGGGCCGGCAATGACCAGCCAGACATGGCCAAACTTCCACCACGGTGCTGCGGCAGGGGGAACAGCGCCAAGCGCGTTGCTGGTAGACATGGGCTTACTCCTTCAAGATTGAGATGTTCTGTGCAAGGCACCCGGCACCTGCATCAGTATGCATGCAACACTATCGCGGCACCAGAAAGACTGACTTTTCCGACACATGGTCCGCGGCACCCACGGCCTGGATGTCGAAATGCACGGCGTGCGATCCGGGCGGCACAGAGCCATACGGCACCTGCAAGCGCACCGCCACCCAGCGGGATTCGGCCGGCCCGATCTCGACTTCCGGCTCGGAAGCGACCTCCAGCCCTTCAATGCCCCGCGCCGCAATGCGGTACCGCTGCGGACCTTCGGTGGCGTTCATGATCTGCAGACGGTAGATGTTCTCCAGCTTGCCCCCCGCCACAATGCGGGACAGCGCGGCTCGGTCTCGCACCACGTCCACCTTCAGCGGCGTGCGGTTGACCAGGCTCACCAACATCCCGATGCACAGGGTCGCGAGCACCGCGCTATAGATCAGCACACGCGGTCGCAGCACGCGCCGAAGGATCTGCGACTGGCTCCAGCGGCTGGCGACGCCGTTCTGCGTCGAGAAGCGGATCAGCCCCTTGGGATAGTGCATCTTGTCCATCACGGTGTTGCAGGCGTCCACGCACAGTCCGCAACCAATGCACTCGTATTGCAGCCCTTTGCGAATATCGATGCCCACGGGGCAGACCTGCACGCACAGGGTGCAGTCGATGCAATCGCCAAGCCCCTTGGCCTTGTAATCCACCGTTTTGTTGCGCGGGCCGCGGGGCTCGCCGCGCTGGACGTCATAGCTGACGATCAGCGTGTCCTTGTCGAACATGGCGCTCTGGAACCGGGCATAGGGGCACATGTACTTGCAAACCTGCTCGCGCATGTAGCCGGCGTTGCCATAGGTGGCGAAACCGTAGAACAGCACCCAGAAGATCTGCCAGCTGCCCTGCAATGCCAGCAGCTCTGCGCCCAGCTGGCGGATGGGGACGAAATAGCCCACGAAGGTGAACCCCGTCCAGGCAGCCACCACAATCCAGACCAACTGCTTGAGGAATTTCTTGCGGATCTTCTCAAACGTCCAGGGACCGTTGTCCAGCCGCATCCGGGCACTGCGATCTCCTTCGATCTTGTGCTCGATCCACATGAAGATCTCGGTGTAGACCGTTTGCGGGCAGGCAAAGCCGCACCACAGGCGCCCCGCCACGGCCGTGAACAGGAACAGCGAGAGTGCGGAAATGATCAGCAGGCCCGTAAGGTAGATGAAGTCCTGCGGGTACAGCACCAGCCCGAAGATGTAGAACCGCCGCGCGCCCAGGTCGAACAAGACCATCTGGCGCTGCCCCCACTCAAACCAGGGCAGGCCGTAGAAGACCAACTGCGTCAAGAACACCATGGCCCAGCGCCACCGCGCAAACACTCCGCTGATGGACCGGGGGTACACCTTTTTTTGCGCCTCGTACAAGGAGACGATCTCGGTGTTGGCTGACGCGTCAGGGGCCGCCGGAGCTATCGGAATGACCTTGCGCGCTGGCTCGCTGGGGGGGTTCATGGTTTTCTTAATCCCTTGAAGACTAGCAATGCTGACTCCTAGTCCAGAGCCAGCTCACAAAACCCGTCGGGTGGGGCCAGGATGGGCTCCTGACGGGTTTTGTGAGCGGGTTCCAAACACCGAGGCGGCGCCGCGCGCCGCCTCGGTGTTCAGAGGATTGTCGTCACTTGACGTTCGACAAGCCCCACACGTAAGCCGCCAGCACGCTGATCTGCGCTTCTGTCAGCTTTTCTGCCTGTGCCGGCATCTGGTTCACCTTGCCGTTGTTGACCATGGCGGCCACGGCAGCTTCACCCCAGCCATGCAGCCAGATGTCGTCGGTCAGGTTGGGCGCGCCCAGTGCCTGATTCCCCTTGCCGTCCATGCCGTGGCAGGCGGCGCAAGCAGCGAACTTGGGCTTGCCCAGCGATGCACGCACCGAGTCGTGCGGGCTGCCGGACAGGCTCAGCACGTATTGCGCCAAGTTGCGAACATCTTCTGCAGAGCCGACCGCTGCGACCATGGGAGGCATGACACCGATACGCCCCTTCTCGATCGTTTCACGGATCTTCTCGGGCGTACCGCCGTGCAGCCAGTCATTGTCGGTCAGGTTGGGGAACCCCTTGCTGCCGCGGGCATCCGAACCATGGCACTGCGCACAGTTGTTCATGAACAGGCGCTCGCCGATGGCCTTGGCTTGCGGGTCCTTGGCCATGTCTTCGGGCTTCATCGAAGCGAATCGGGCGTACAGGGGCTCCAGTTCCGTCTTGGCCTTGGCCATTTCGGCGTCGTACTGGCCCTTTTGCGTCCAGCTGAGCTTGCCGGTGAAGGCGCCCAGGCCAGGGTAGGCAGCCAGGTAGCCCAGGCCGAAGAGGATGGTGATGACGAACAGCCACACCCACCACCGTGGCAGGGGGTTGTTCATCTCGACCAGGTCTTCGTCCCAGACGTGGCCGGTAGTGTTGTCGGACGTGGCCATCACCTTCTTGCGCCCTGCCATCCACAGCAGGATCGCGCAGCCGATGATGCCGACCAAGGTCAGCGTGGTCACAAAGACCGACCAGAAATTGCTGGTGAAGTCACTCATGGGGTGTTCTCGTTCTGGTAAAGGTCAATCTTGCTCGAAGGGCAACTGGGCAGCTTCGTCAAAGCGGGTCTTGTTGCGGCCCTGGTAGGCCCACACCCAGATGCCGATGAAGCAGGCCATCGATGCCAGCGTGGCGACGATGCGCATGGTGGTGATATCCATGGCGAATCTCCTTTACTTGAGCGCACGGCCCAGCACTTGCAGGTAAGCCACCAGGGCTTCCAGTTCGGTCTTGCCCTTGACCTCGTCGACAGACGCCGTGATCTGCGCGTCCGTGTAAGGCACGCCCACGGTGCGCAGCGCCTTCATGTGGGCTGGCATGACGCTGGCGTCCACCGGGGTCTTTTCCAGCCAGGGGTAGGCAGGCATGTTGGACTCGGGCACCACGTCACGCGGGTTGTTCAGGTGAATGCGATGCCATTCGTCGCTGTACTTGCCGCCCACGCGCTGCAGGTCGGGACCGGTGCGCTTGCTGCCCCACTGGAAGGGGTGGTCATAGACGAATTCGCCCGCCACCGAATAGTGGCCGTACCGCAGCGTTTCTGCGCGGAAGGGGCGGATCATCTGCGAGTGGCAGTTGTAGCAGCCTTCGCGGGTGTAGATGTCGCGGCCTGCCAGTTGCAGGGCCGTGTAGGGCTCGACCCCCTTGACGGCCTCCGTCGTGGACTTCTGGAAGAACAGCGGCACGATCTCGACCAGGCCGCCAATGGCGATCACCAGCAGGATCAGCACGATCATCAGGAAGTTGTTGGTCTCCACCTTTTCGTGGGAGAAGCCGGTCGAAGCAGATGCGTTG
Organism: Acidovorax sp.; assembly: GCF_021287135.1. GTDB lineage: Bacteria > Pseudomonadota > Gammaproteobacteria > Burkholderiales > Burkholderiaceae_C > Acidovorax. The sequence continues at coordinate 23,218 of NZ_JAJTBB010000013.1, read as the reverse complement.
TTGTTAGACATGAATAAATCTCCTTCGGGCTCAGGCGTGGGCCGCGTTCACGGCGGGGATAGCCACCTTGACCGAGCGACCCGAGATCGCAGTCATCCACACGTTCCAGGCCATGACGATCATGCCGCCGAGGTACAGCAGACCGCCGCCCACGCGGATCACGTAGAACGGATAGGTCGCTTTCACGCTTTCCACGAAGGTGTAGGTGAGCGTGCCGTCGGGGTTGATGGCGCGCCACATCAGGCCTTGCATCACACCGGCAATCCACATGGCGGCGATGTACAGCACGATGCCGATCGTGGCCATCCAGAAGTGCAGCTCAACCGCCTTGACGGAATGCATCTTGTCGCGGCCGAAGAGGCGGGGAACCAGGTAGTACAGCGAACCCATGGAGATCAGACCCACCCAGCCCAGGGCGCCGGAGTGCACGTGGCCAATGGTCCAGTCGGTGTAGTGGCTCAGGGCGTTGACGGTCTTGATGGACATCATCGGGCCCTCGAACGTGGACATGCCGTAGAACGACAGGGACACGATCAGGAAGCGCAGGATGGGGTCGTCACGCAGCTTGTGCCATGCGCCCGACAGGGTCATGATCCCGTTGATCATGCCGCCCCAGCTGGGAGCCAGCAGGATCAGGGAGAACACCATGCCCACCGATTGCGTCCAGTCAGGCAGCGCGGTGTAGTGCAGATGGTGAGGACCTGCCCACATGTAGGTGAAGATCAGGGCCCAGAAGTGCACGATCGACAGGCGATACGAGTACACGGGACGGCCTGCCTGCTTGGGGATGAAGTAGTACATCATGCCCAGGAAGCCGGCGGTCAGGAAAAAGCCCACGGCATTGTGGCCGTACCACCACTGCACCATGGCATCCTGCACACCCGCGTAGGCCGAGTAGCTCTTCATGAAACCGGCCGGAATCGCAGCGCTATTGACCACGTGCAGCAGGGCCACGGCCAGGATGAAGGCGCCGAAGAACCAGTTCGCCACGTAGATGTGCTTGACCTTGCGCACGCCGATGGTTCCGAAGAACACGACCGCATAGGCCACCCACACCAGGGTGATCAGGATGTCGATGGGCCACTCCAGTTCGGCGTATTCCTTGCCCTGGGTATAACCCAGCGGCAGGCTCACCACGGCCGCGGCGATCACCAGCAGCCAACCCCAGAAGGTGAACGAGGCCAAGGGTCCGCCGAACAGGCGGACCTGGCAGGTGCGCTGCACCACGTAGTAGCTGGTGGCGAACAGCGCGCTGCCGCCAAACCCAAAGATCACCGCGTTGGTGTGCAAGGGTCGCAAGCGGCCGTAGCTCAGCCAGGGAATGCCAAAGTTGAGTTCCGGCCAGGCGAGCTGGGCGGCGACGATGACGCCCACCAGCATGCCGACCACCCCCACGACCACGGCCAGGATAGAAAACTGCCGCACTACGGTGTCGTTGTAGTGTGCAGCATTAGTTTTTGAAGAATCCATCGGGCACCTCTTTTTTAATGCAGTAAGAGTTTGTTTTAGTCAGCGTTTTGGGGCATTGACACATGTCAACCGTCTCGGAGAATCCGCTCCCCCTCTTGCTCCACGCTCTCAAACTGGCCGTGGTAGATCGCCCACCACAGCCCGGCCAAGATCATCAGCACCAGCACCACCGACAGCGGAATCAGCAGATAAAGAATGTCCATCAGGCGGTCTCCAGAGTAGTCTTTGAAATGGTCATGGCCTGGATGCCGGGGGCGGGCTCAGCCGGCCCTCCCTGCGGGACGGCCGGCAGGCCGCGGGCCAACCGTGCCGCGTTGAGCACCACCAGCAGGGAACTCAGCGCCATGCCCAGCCCGGCCAGCCAGGCGGGCATCCAGCCCGCCACCGCCAAGGGAACACACAGGGCGTTGTAACCCGCCGCCCACCACAGGTTCTGGCGCACCACGCGCAAGGTGCGGCGCGCCAGTAAGGCGGTCTGGGGCACCAAGGCCAGGTTGTCTGCCAGCACCACGAAATCCGCCCGCGATTGCGCTAGGGGAACGGCCCGCCCGAACGCAAACGACACATGGGCGCCCGCGAGCACCGGGCCGTCATTGAGGCCGTCGCCCACCATGGCAACGCAGTGCCCTTGCGCTTGCAGCGCCCGCAACGCGGCCAGCTTGTCCTGCGGGGTGCATTCGCCCGCCGCAACACCGATGCCCGCCTGGGCGGCCACGCGCTGCACGGCTTGCTGCCGGTCCCCCGAAAGCAGCTGCACCGCCATGCCGGCCTGCTGCAACGAGGCCACCACCCCGGGCGCCTCCGCGCGCAGGTCTTCCACCAGATCGAAGCGGGCGACCTCGGACACCGCACTGTCCGCCCCCTGCTCCGACAGCACGACCTGCAGGCCCAGGCCCGCGCCGTGGACTGGCACGCCGGCATGCGCCGCGGATCCCAGGCGGAACTGCCTCGGCAGCGCGCCGGCGGCCTGGCGGTCTTGTACCGTGGCTACCAGGCCGAACCCGGCTTCTTCGCGCAGGTCGGCCACAAGCCAGCGCGCGGCATGCGCGGCGTGGCCAGCATCCGCCGCGGCGCTGGCGGCTACAGCGCGCGAGGCGGGGTGCATGGAATGGCCGGCCAGCACGGCGGCCAGTGCCAGCGCCTGCGCACCGTCCCAGCCGCCAGCGGGGTGAACCGCCCGCAACGCCATGCCGTCCCGCGTGAGCGTGCCGGTCTTGTCGAACACCACGGTATCCACCTGCGCAAGGGCCTCCAGGCCCTGCAGATTGCGCACCAGCACACCGTGCCGCGCCAGGGTGCCGGCGGCCGTGAGCATGGCCACGGGCGTTGCCAGCGACAGCGCGCAAGGGCAGGTCACGATCAGCACCGCCACGGCGACCATCAGCGCATGCCCCGGATCGGAGGGCCACCAGTACACCGCGGCGAGCACCGCCGCCACCAGCACCGCCACCAGGAACGGGCGGGCAATGCGGTCGGCCAGTTGGGCCAGGCGGGGCTTTTGCAGGGACGCACTCTCCATGAGCGCCACGATGTGCGCAAAGCGTGTCTGCGCACCAAGCCCCTCGACCCGCACCTCCACCGGCGCCTGCAGGTTGTAGCTGCCCGCCGTGACCGCGCTACCTTCGCCACGCGCCACTGGCGTGGATTCGCCGGTGAGCAGCGATTCGTCGGCGTGGGTATTGCCGCGCAGGATGCGGCCGTCGGCAGGAAACGCCTCGCCCGGCAGCACGCGGATGGTGTCCCCCACCGCCAGGCGCCGCGTGGCCACGCGTTCGTAGTCCCCCATGGCCGTGCGCCGCTCCACGCTGTCGGGCAGGCGGTTCATCATGGCCTCCAGCGCCCCAGCCGTGCGGTCACGCAAACGCAGCTCCAGCCAGCGGCCCGTCAGAAGGAAGAACACGAACATGGTGAGCGAGTCGTAGTAGACCTCGCGCCCGAAGATGCCCGTGGGATCGAAGGTGCCAGCCGTGCTCACCACGAAAGTGATGGCCATGCCCAGCGCCACCGGCAGATCCATGCTGACCCGGCGCTGGCGGACGTCCCGCAGCGCGCTGGCAAAGAATGGCCCGCAGGAAAACACCACCATCGGCAGCGTGATGACCCACGATGCCCAGCGCAACAGCCGCTCCATCTCGGGCGTCAGGTCGCCGGGCTGCGCCACGTAGGCAGGCCATGCGTACATCATCACCTGCATCATGCAGAAGCCTGCCACCAGCCAACGCCACAGGGCGCGGCGGCTTTCCTTCTGGCGCTGCTCGCGGGCAAAGGCGTCCATGGCGGGCATCGCACGGTAGCCGGCCTTCTGCACGGCCTCGATCCATTGCGACGGGCGCACCTGGGCGGGATCCCACACCACGCGGGCGCGGCGGGTGGCCGCGCTCACATCGGCCTGCCGCACGCCGGGCACGCTGCGCAGCGCGTCTTCGATCGTCAGCGCACACGCCGCGCAGTGCATGCCCTCCAGCACCACCTGCGAATCCCACGTGCAGGCAGCAGGGTCTGCGGGAGCCGTACCCGACGCATCGCGAGGCCGGCCGAAGGCCGACCATTCCTGCGGATCATCCAGCAACGCAGCCTGCGCGGCCGGCGCCACCAGGGCAGCCGCCCCCGCGGCAGGCGCCGAAGGCGCTACCGGCTGATCGGGTCGAAACATTGACATGGTTCAAGCCTATCTTTGCGACATGACATGCACATTGACCTGCATCAAGTCCGCGGACATGATTCATCCTAAGCTTGTTGCATCACTTGGAGGACCTTTTATGTACAAACGCATCCTGATTGCAACAGACGGCTCCCCTCTGTCGGACAAGGCGGTGGAGCACGGCCTGTCCATCGCGGCCCTCACCGGCGCCAGCGTGGTCGCCCTGAAGGTGGTGCCGCGCTATCCCCGCAGCTACTTCGAAGGCGGCATGCCGGTGGACGCCAGCGATGTCAAGCGCATCGAAGCCCAGTGGGGCAGCGCCGCACAAGCGATGGTGGATGGCGTCAAGGCCCAGGGCGACTCCCAAGGAGTCTCCGTCAAGCCCATCATTGCCAAATCGGACCTGGTGGCCGAAGCCATCATCTCCGCCGCCAAGAAGCACAAGTGCGACCTGATCGTGATGGCATCGCACGGCCGCAAGGGCCTCAAGCGCCTGCTGCTGGGCAGCGAAACGCAGCATGTGCTGACGCACTCGCACATCCCGGTGCTGGTGCTGCGTTAAGCACCGAAATCAGCATCAAAACAGGCTCTAGCGCTTATCCAGCAAGCGCTAGCAGCTATCAAAAACAAAGCAAAAAGCCGAGGAAGCATCCGCCTCCCCGGCTTTTTTGCTGGCCAGCAGCCGGCCGCGGCGACTAGGCGAACAACCCCTTGTACTGATCCCGCAGCAGATTCTTCTGCACCTTCCCCATCGTATTACGCGGCAACTCCGCCACCACAAAGCACTTCTTCGGAATCTTGAAGTTGGCCAACTGCGACTTGAGCTGGGCCACGATGGCATCGGCATCCAGCTGGGCACCGGGCTTGGCAATCACCACGGCCACGCCCACTTCGCCAAAGTCGGGGTGGGGCACGCCGACCAGGGCGCTTTCGGCCACGCCGGGCATGTCGTTGATGTAGCCCTCGATCTCTGCGGGGTAGACGTTGTAGCCGCCGCTGATGATGAGGTCTTTGCTGCGGCCCACGATGTGGACGTAGCCGCGCTCGTCCACCTTGCCCACGTCGCCGGTCTTGAAGTAGCCGTCCTTCGTGAACTCTTCGGCCGTCTTCTCGGGCATGCGCCAGTAGCCCTTGAAGACGTTGGGGCCCTTGACCTGGATGCCGCCGATCTCGCCCACGGGCAGGTCTTTGCCGTCGTCGCCCTGCACGCGCAGGCTCACGCCCGGCAGGGGGAAGCCCACGGTGCCGCCACGGCGTTCGTCCTGCCCGTTGTAGCGCTGGTCGGCGCTGTAGGGGTTGCTGGTGAGCATGATGGTTTCGCTCATGCCGTAGCGCTCCAGGATGGTGTGGCCGGTGCGCTGCTGCCACTCCTTGAAGGTTTCGATGAGCAGCGGCGCCGAGCCTGCGATGAAGAGGCGCATGTTCTTCACGGCCTGTTTGTTCAAACCTGCCTCGGCCAGCATGCGCACGTACAGCGTGGGCACGCCCATGAACACGGTTGCGCGGGGCATGGCGGCGATGACGGCCTTGGGGTCGAACTTGGCTAGCCAGATCATCTTGCTGCCGTTGATGAGCGCGCCGTGGATGGCGACGAACAGGCCGTGCACGTGGAAGATGGGCAAGGCGTGAATCAACACGTCGCCCCGTCCGTCAGGCCCTCCGGTAGCCGTCCAGCCCCAGTACTCCTTGAGCATGACGGCGTTGCTGAGCATGTTGCCGTGCGTGAGCATGGCGCCCTTGCTGCGGCCGGTGGTGCCGCTGGTGTAGAGGATGGCGGCCAAGTCGTCGGCGCTGCGGGGCACGGCCTGGTGCTCATCGCTGTGGTGGGCGGCGCGCTCCAGCAGGCTGCCGGTGCGGTCATCGCCCAGCGTGAACACGTGCTGGGTGCCCAGGGTGAAGGCCAGCTTGGACACCCAGCCAAAGTTGCCGGGGCTGCACACCACCACGGCGGGCTCGGCGTTGCCGATGAAGTATTCGATTTCGGCGCTCTGGTAGGCGGTGTTGAGCGGTAAGAAGACGTAGCCCGCGCGCAGCGTGGCCAGGTACAGCGCCATCGCCTCCACCGACTTTTCTACCTGCACGGCCACGCGGCTGCCTTCGGGCAACTTCAGCGATGCGAGCAGGTTGGCAATGCGGGCGCTGGCGTGGTCCAGGTCGCGCCAGGTGTAGTACAGCGGCGTGCCGTCGGCGGCCGTGGTCTCCACGGCGGTGCTGTCCAGGTCCGCAGGAAAGGCTGCGCGCAAGGCGCTGAAGAGGTTTTGCTGGCTCATGGCTTGAGGGGGCAGTGGGTTCAACAAGGAAAACGATCAGGGGACGGCCGCGCCGGCCGTTCAGAACACGGGCGAGCGCTTTTGCAGGAAGGCGTTGATGCCCTCGCGGTGCTCGGCGCTGGGCGCATAGGCGTAGGGGTCGGCGGCCAGCGCATTGTTTGCTATGTTTTTAATAGCTGTCTGCGCTTGTCCAGCAAGCGCTGGAGGCACTTTCAATGCACGAAGCGTCTGCTTGTTCATGCGGGCGGCCTGGGGCGCCAGTGCCGCAATGCGGGCAGCACAGCCTTGCGCCTCGGCGGCCACCTGGTCGTCGGGCACGACCCGGCTCAGAAAGCCGCGGGCCAGCATGTCGGGGGCGTTGAAGGTGGCCGCCTCCAGCAGCATCTGGCGGGCGATGACCTCGCCGACCGCGCCGGCCACCAGCTGCGCTTCGCGCGGGGCCATGGGAAAGCCCAGTTTGGCAATGGGTGCGCCAAAGCGCGCTCCCTGCCCTGCAATGCGGATGTCGCAGCAGCTGGCAATCTCCACCCCCGCGCCCATGCAGGCGCCGCTGATCTGGGCCACGATGGGCACGTCGCACTGGAGCATGGCGTTCAGCCCGCCCCACACATCGTTCTCGTGGAAGTCGCGCAGGCCCTCCACGTCGAAGCGGAAGCCGGGGTATTCCGAGATATCGCCCCCGGCGCAGAACGCACCGCCCTCGCCTGCGATGACCACGCAGCGCGCCTCGCTGCGGCGCTGCACTGCTTCAAACACCGCCCGCAACTGCCGCCACATGGGCCGCGACATGGCGTTCAGCCGCCCCGTGTGGCGCAGGGTGACATGCACCACGCCGCCCTCACCCGCATTCATCAACACTTCACCAGACATCTTGGTATCCATCCCGTCCTGCACTGCTCAACACTTGCAGCCCTCGAAACCCGCGCAGCGCCATCACCAGCGCCACCGTGGAACTGGCTTGGCCGGTCCACGGGGGCGCGTCCCCCTTCAGGGGATTAGTCCAATTTGGCGCCAGACGCCTTCACCACCGCCGCCCAGCGCTTGACCTCGCTGCTGACCATGGCCGCAAATTGCTGCTGGGTCATGCCGCCGAAATCGGCCCCGTTGCTGGCCCAGATGGTCTTGAGCTCCTCGGCCGTGCCCAGCTTGCGAACCTCGTCCACGATCCGTGCCTGCACGTCGGCCGGCGTGCCCTTGGGCGCCCACAGGCCATACCAAGTGGTGACGGTGTAATCGGGCAGCCCGACTTCGGCCGCACACGGCACGTCCGGAAAGGCCGGGTTGCGCTTGCTGCCGGACACCATCATCGCCTTCACGCGCCCGGCCTTGATATGCGCGGCCGACGAGCCCAGGCCGTCGAACATCATGTCCACCTGGCCGCCGATCAGGTCTTGCAGCGCCGGACCGGCCCCACGGTACGGAATGTGCGTGATGAAGGTGCCCGTCTGCTGCTTGAACAATTCGCCCGCCAGGTGGTGCGAGGTGCCCGCGCCCGCCGAGCCGTAGTTGAGCTTGGCCGGGTTGCGCTTCACGAAATCCATGAACTGCTGGAAGTTGCTGGCCGGCACGTTTCTGGGGTTGACCACCACCACCTGCGGCACGTTGGCCAGCAGGTACAGGGGCACAAAGTCCCGCTCGATGTCGTAGTCCAGCTTGGGGTACATCGACGGCGCAATGGCGTGGTGCACGGCGCCCATGAAGAGGGTGTAGCCGTCCGGCGCGGCCTTGGAGGCAAAGCTGGCCCCCACCGTGCCGCCGGCGCCGCCGCGGTTGTCGATCACCAGCGTCTTGCCGGTGGCCTTGGAGAACTGTGCCGCCAGGGGGCGCGCAAAGGCGTCTGTTCCGCCCCCGGCCGGAAACGGCACCACCAGGTAGACCGGCTTGGTGGGCCAGGCAGAAGCCTGCGCCCTTGCCGGGCCTGCAGACCATCCGAGTCCGGCGCCCGCAGCGCCCAGCAGCACCGTGCGGCGACGAATCTGCGTGTGGTGTTCTTTCATTCCTTGTCTCCTGTCGTCGTTGTAAAAAAAGGAAATCAGTGGGCGGGCACGCCCGGGCCCAGCAACCGGGTGCCCGCCGGCATTGTCGCTGCCCTGCCGTGCAAACAACTAGGCGGGCGCATCACCCCCGGCACAGGCTCTCGATCTCGCCCGACATGGGCACCTTGCCCTGCGCGAGCAGGCTGCGGTGCTTGTCCAGGCGCTTGAGGTCGTACAGGTAGTTCACCATGAGGCCATACGATTGTTTCAGGCCCTTGGCGGACGGATCGCCGCCCCAGTTCAGCCGCTCCACGCGGGCGCCGTTGCCCAGGTGGAAACGGGCCACGGGGTCGGCAGGCTTGCCATCGGGCAGCTCGCGGCCCAAATAAGAGGCCGCGCACTCCAGCAGCATCTGCCGCACCGGCGAGCGGGCATCGAGTTCCGCGGCCTTGTCGAGCGCGGCCAGCAGGTGGGTGGCCTGGGGCGGCTCAAAGCCCACGGCCCGGCCCAGCTCGGCGCGGCGCTTGTCGTCCAGCCGCTCCAGCATGGCGCCCGCATGCTTGCCCAGCCAGGACCGGAACCCGGGGATGGGCGAGAGCGTGGCAAACGTGCGCAGGCGCGGGAACTCGGCCGTGAGCGTCTCCACCACGTGCTTGATGAGCGAATCGCCAAAGCTCACGCCGCGCAGACCGGTCTGCGTGTTGCTGATGGAATAAAAGATGGCCGTGGTGGCCCGCGAGATGTCCACCGGCGCAGCGGATTCGTCCAGCAGCGGCGTGATGCTGGACGACATCTTGTCCAGCAGCGCCACCTCCACGAAGATCAGTGGCTCGCCCGGCAGCCGGGGGTGGAAGAAGCCGTAGCAGCGGCGATCGCTATCCAGGCGGTTCTTCAAGTCGGCCCAACTGCGGATGTCGTGCACCGCCTCGTACTTGATGAGCTTTTCCAGCAGGGAAGCGGGCGAGTCCCAGGACAGGCGGCGCAGTTCCAGGAACGCCACGTCGAACCAGGTCGAGAACAGGTGCTCCAGCTCGGCGTCCAGCGGCAGCAGGCGCTTGTCGCCCTTGAGCTGCGGCAGCAGCTCGGCGCGCAGGTCCACCAGGAAGCGCATGCCCTGCGGGAACACGGCAAAGCGCTGCAGCAGCCGGGTGCGCGGCGACACCAGCGCCCGGCGCAGGCTGATCTCGGCCTGGCCCTCTTCCTCGGTGCCGGCGGCGGCCTCGTAGCGCGCGCGGGCCGACTTGAAGCGCGAGGCGTCGGGCGCGAACTGCTCGCACATCAGCAGCCACATGTCGCGCCGCTCCTCGGGCTCGGCCTTGGCATACCACTCGGCCACCGCCTGCGCGCGGCGGCCGCCTTCGATCTCGCTGACCTGCGGTGCCACCACCTCCTGCAGGTCGGCCAGCAAGCGGCGCAGCGCGCGGGGGGACAACGCCTCCTGCCCCCGGCGCAGCGTGGCCTGCAGGCGCTCATGGGTGCCGCGCGGCTGGGGCGTCTTGGGCACCACGTCGGTGACGGTCTTGTCGAGCACGGCGCGGGCCGGCTTGTCCGCGGCCTTGCTGTCCACGGCGGGTGCGGCGGTGCGCAGGCGGGACACGCTGCGGGCGATCCACTCGGGGGTGCTGTTCATCATGGTGTGAGCCTCGATTGCTGGTTGCGGGCGATGTCGCGCAGCGCGTCGCGCTGGCGCAAGAGGTGGTTGCGCATGGCCTCTTCGGCGGCGTCGCAATCGCGCGCCTTCAGGGCCGCAAACACGGCCAAGTGCTCCGCCAGGCTTTGCTGCAGGCGGCCCGGCGCGTGCAGGGTCTGCGCCCGCGCGAGCCGCAGGATCTTGCGCAGATCGCCGATCACCTGCGCCAGCCAGCGGTTGTCAGCCAGGGTGATAAGCGCCTCGTGGATGGCGTAGTTGGCCTCGTAGTAGTCGGTGATGCGGCCTTGCTGGGCGCATTCCTGCAGGCGCTGGTGCAGCACCGAGAGCGCCGCCACGTCCGCCGCGCTGGCGTTGCGCGTGGCTTCGTGGGCGGCGCGGCCTTCCAGCAACGCAATCACCGGAAAGATCTCGTCCAGGTCTCGCTCGGTCACCTCGGCCACAAAGCAGCCGCGGCGCGGCTCGTGGCGCAACAGGCCTTCGGCCACCAGCACCTTCAGCGCCTCCCGCAGGGGGGTGCGCGAGATCGACAGCCGTTCGCACAGCGCGCCCTCGTCCAGGAAGCTGCCCGGCGGCAGCGCCCCCGCGAAGATCTGCTCACGCAGCCGCGCGGCAGCTTCGTCATGCAAGGAGTTAGGAACCGGGCGCATAGGCAACAGGGGCCATGAAGGGGACCCGCATGTCGAGGCCACCCGCCCGGCACAACCGCTGGCGCGGGCGTAGGCCCCCGGCACGGGGTGCCTGCCCAGCCGGCGCGGTGCCACAGCGGTCGACATTGCCACATACGCCCAGCCGCGCGAGCGAACTGGGGCTAACAGCGCGCAACCTGCTGCCTTTTCGGGGGGTGAGTGCGTGAATTTGCATAATTTTCTGTAATTATGGGCAGCGTCACCGCAAAAGGCCAGCGCCGAGCCATCCCGCAAGAAACTCAGGGGCAAATGCGCAACAACACCCGCCGGGTTGCGGCATAAAAACGACATCCGCCCGCGGGGAACCGGCGACGCGAGGGATGGAGCGCAGAGGCCTCCAGGCACCCTGTGCACGAATCACTGCGCCGAGTGCCTCTGCGGGCTCGGGCGGTCTGCAGCGTTGCAAAACCTCGCAACCGCTCCGGCTGCTATGGGTCCTTTTTGCGCCCCCGCACTTGCAGTCCTCCCGATCTGCGGGCACGCTTTCCGCTCAACTACCTAGCTCTTCAGCTGCGCAAGCCCCTGGACCAGATGGTCGATCCACGCCCGGGTCTTGGCGGCCAGGAAGCGGTTGGGCGGGTACAGGAGCCAAGCCGTGCCGGCGTAGCTGGTGCGGTGCTCCCAGTCCGGCAGCACCTCCACCAGGGCGCCGCTGTGCAGCGCGGCCTGGGCGGTGAAGCCGGGCAGGCTGGCGATGCCCAGGTGGGCCAGCGCCGCCTCCAGCCGCAGCTCGCTGTGGTTGGCCACGTAGCGGCCGTGCACGGTGACGGTGGCGGTCTCCGGCCCGCGCACAAAGCGCCAGTGCCGGTCGCGCTCGTCTTCGCCCAGGTAGATGCAGGCGTGCTCGGCCAAGTCACGCGGGTGCCCGGGATGGCCGTGGGCCGCCAGGTACGCGGGGCTGGCGCAGATGCGGTGGCGCACCGTGGCCACCGGCCGGCCGGCCAATCCGGGTGGGGGCGCGTCGGTGATGCGCAAGGCCAGGTCGATGCCCTCTTCCCACAGGTCCACCACGCGGTCGGTCACGACCAGCTGCACATCCACCGCCGGGTACTGCGCCAGGAACGACAGCACCAGCGGGTGCACCACCTGGCGCCCCACGGCCTTGGGCACGCTCATGCGCACCAGGCCGGACGGCGCGCCCGTGTGCGTGTCGCACAGCGCCCAGACCTCGCGCGCGGCGGCCACCAGGGCCTGGCAGCGGCCGTAGGCGGCGGTGCCGGCTTCCGTCAGCCGCACCTTGCGGGTGGTGCGCTCCAGCAGGCGCACACGCAATGCGCCCTCCAGCCGCGCCACCTGGCGGCTGACGGCCGAGGGCGTGGTGCCCAGTTGCCGCGCTGCGGCCGAAAAGCCGCCCGCCTCGACCACGCGGGCAAACACGGCCATGTCGGTCAGGCCGTCCAGAGGCTGGGCGGCAGGTTGATTGATGCTCATACGGAACAGATGCTTTGCACTGGCAGAGATTATCAATTTTCACGCACAGGCCAACAATTCAGGGCTTTCAAGGACACCACCATGACCCAGCCCACCGCATTCTTCGCTTCACCGGCCGCGCCCTCTTCTGCGGCAGCCTTTGCCGCGCGCTGGGCGGATGCGGCCCTGCTGCTGGTGGCCGTGGTGTGGGGCACCAGCTATGGCGTGGCCAAGGGGGCGCTGGTGTTCTATCCGGTGTTGGGCTTTTTGGCTGTGCGCTTCGGGCTCACCCTGGCGCTGCTGCTGCCCGCGTGGTGGCGCGCCAGCCCGGCGCAGCGGCGCAGTGCGCTGCGTGCGGGGCTGCCGCTGGGGTGGCTGCTGCTGGGCATCTTTTTGTGCGAGACCTGGGGCCTGGCGCACACGCAGGCCAGCCACGCCGCTTTTCTGATCAGCCTGTGCGTGGTGTTCACCCCGCTGGCCGAATGGGCCTTGCTGCGCCAGCGCCCGGCCCCAGCCATGCTGGGGTTTGCCGCGGTGTCGCTGCTGGGCGCCGCGCTGCTCAGCGGCGGCGCGCCAGGGCTCGGCGAGGGCGGCGTAGCCTGGGGCTGGGGAGATGCGCTGATCCTGGCCGCGGCGGTGCTGCGCGCCATCACGGTGTGCGCCACCACGCGCCTGACCCGTGGCGGCGGAGACAGCGCGGCGCCGGTGATGGCGCTCACCGCGGTGCAGGCCGCCGTCGTCGGATCGGGGGCGCTGGGGCTGGCGCTGGCGCTGCCCGGCGGGCTGCCCCCGCTGCCGCGCGAGCCCCAGTTTTGGGGGGCCAGCGCGTACCTGGTGCTGGGCTGCACGGTGTTTGCGTTCGGGGTGCAGAACTGGGCGCTGCGCCACAGCTCGCCCACCCGCGTGGGCCTGCTAATGGGCAGCGAGCCGGTGTTTGGCGCGCTGTTTGCGGTGGCATGGCTGGGAGAAAGCCTCAGCCCGCTGGGCTGGGTGGGCGGTGCGCTGATCGTGGCGGCCGCGCTGCTGACCGTGCGGCGGCGCACGGCGTCCTGCTGAAGCAAAATAGCTATTGTTTTAATAGCTGCCAGCGCTTACCCATCAAGCGCTGGATGCCATTTTTACCAAAATTTTCTTCAAGCGGGCACGCGCCGGGCCGCCTGGGGTTGCCGCTGCGCCCACAGCCACAGCGCGATGCCGCCCACGATCATCGGCAGGCACAGCCACTGGCCCATGCTCATGCCCAGCGACAAGATGCCCAGGAAGGCGTCGGGCTCGCGGAAATACTCGGCAATGAAGCGGAAGACGCCATAGCCGAACAGGAACGCCGCCGCCACTTGGCCCTGCCGGCGCTCCTTGCGCGCATACAGCCACAGCAGCACGAACAGCAGCAGCCCTTCCATCAGAAACTGGTAGACCTGCGAAGGGTGGCGCGGCTGCAGGGAACCGCTGTGCGCAAACACCATGCCCCAGGGCAGGTCGGGGCTGGCAAAGCGGCCCCACAGTTCCCCATTGATGAAGTTGCCCACGCGTCCGGCCGCCAGGCCGGTGGGCACGCAGGGCGCCACGAAGTCCGCCACCTGCAGCCAGGGCCGCTGGCGGGAGCGGGCAAACCAGATCATCGCCACGATCACGCCCAGCAAACCGCCATGAAACGACATGCCGCCCTGCCACACCGCGAAGATCTCCAGCGGATGGCTGAGGTAGTAGCCCGGCTTGTAGAACAGGCAGTAGCCCAGGCGCCCCCCGGCCACGACCCCGGCGACACCCAGGAAGAGGATGTCCTCCACATCCTTGCGCGACCACGCGGCAGAGCCGGTCAGGGAGGCAAACGGCTCGTGGCGCAGGCGCAGGTTGCCCAGCAGCATGAAAAGGCCAAAGGCCGCGAGATAGGTCAGCCCGTACCAGTGGATGGCCAGCGGGCCGATCTGCAGGGCGACGGGGTCAATGTGGGGATAGGTCAGCATGGTGGCCGGTATTGTGCCTGCCCCGCATTCGCCCCCGCCGGTGTGCGGCCACCCCCGGCGCGGCCCCGGGCCGCCACGAAAAAAGCCGCGCTGGCGGCGCGGCTTGCGAGGGGGCAGCTTGCGCAGCGCGCGCGCCGCGGCCCGCTCAGTCGTCCAGCAGCGACAGGTCGCGCACCGCGCCCTTGTCGGCCGACATCACCAGCTTGGCATAGGCCTTGAGCGCAGCCGACACCTTGCGCGGGCGTGGCTGGGCAGGCTTCCAGCCTTTGGCGTTCTGTGCCTCGCGGCGCTTGGCGAGTTCTTCATCGCTCACCAGCACATTGATCGTGCGGTTGGGGATGTCGATGCGGATACGGTCGCCGTTCTGCACCAGGCCGATCGCGCCGCCGGCGGCGGCCTCGGGCGAGCAGTGGCCGATCGACAGGCCCGAGGTGCCGCCCGAGAAGCGCCCGTCGGTCAGCAGCGCGCAGGCCTTGCCCAGGCCCTTCGACTTGATGTAGCTGGTCGGGTAGAGCATTTCCTGCATGCCGGGGCCGCCCTTGGGGCCTTCGTAGCGCACGATGACGATGTCACCGGCCTTCACCTTGTCGGCCAGGATGTTCTCCACCGCCTCGTCCTGCGACTCGGTCACATGGGCCGTGCCCTCGAACACGTGGATGGACTCGTCCACGCCTGCGGTCTTGACCACGCAGCCGTCCAGCGCGATGTTGCCGCGCAGCACGGCCAGGCCGCCTTCCTTGCTGAACGCATGCTCGACGGAGCGGATGCAGCCCTCGGCACGGTCCAGGTCCAGGCTGGGCCAGCGCGTGTTCTGGCTGAACGCCACCTGCGTCGGCACGCCGGCCGGGCCGGCCATGTAGAAGGTGCGCACGGCCTCGTCCTGCGTGCGGGTGATGTCCCACTGCGTCAGCGCATCGCCCAGCGTGGGCGCATGCACCGTGGGCACATCGGTGTGCAGCTTGCCGGCGCGCTCCAGCTCGCCCAGGATGGCCATGATGCCGCCGGCGCGGTGCACGTCCTCGATGTGGTACTTGTTGGTGTTGGGTGCCACCTTGCACAGCTGCGGCACGGCGCGCGAGAGGCGGTCGATGTCGGCCATGGTGAAGTCGATCCCGGCTTCGCGCGCAACGGCCAGCAGGTGCAGGATGGTGTTGGTGGAGCCGCCCATGGCGATGTCCAGCGTCATCGCGTTCTCGAAGGCCTTGAAGCCCACGGAGCGCGGGAGGATGCGCTCGTCGTCCTGCTCGTAGTACTGGCGGGCCAGCTCCACGATGCGGCGGCCGGCGCGCTTGAAGAGCTGTTCGCGGTCGGCGTGCGTGGCCACCACCGTGCCATTGCCGGGCAGGGACAGGCCCAGCGCCTCGGTCAGGCAGTTCATGGAGTTGGCGGTGAACATGCCCGAGCACGAGCCGCAGGTAGGGCAGGCCGAGCGCTCCACCTCGGCCACGTCGGCGTCGGAATAGGCCTGGTCCGCGGCGATCACCATCGCGTCCACCAGGTCGAGCTTCTTGAACTCGATGGTCTTGGTGACGGGGTTGGCCAGCCGGGTCTTGCCCGCTTCCATCGGGCCGCCGGAGACGAAGATCACCGGGATGTTCAGGCGCATCGCCGCCATCAGCATGCCGGGGGTGATCTTGTCGCAGTTGGAGATGCAGACCATCGCATCGGCGCAGTGGGCGTTGACCATGTACTCGACCGAGTCCGCGATGATGTCGCGGCTGGGCAGCGAATACAGCATGCCGTCGTGGCCCATGGCGATGCCGTCGTCGACAGCAATGGTGTTGAACTCCTTGGCCACGCCGCCCGCGGCCTCGATCTCGCGCGCGACGAGCTGGCCCAGGTCCTTCAGGTGTACGTGGCCGGGCACAAACTGCGTGAACGAGTTGACCACGGCGATGATGGGCTTGGAAAAATCGTCGTCCCTCATGCCGGTGGCGCGCCACAGCGAGCGGGCGCCGGCCATGTTGCGTCCGGCGGTGGAAGTCTTGGAACGGTATGCGGGCATCGTGGAGAGAAAAGAAGGATGGAGGGAGGAAGAGGAAAACGATTGGATCGCAGAAGGGGGCGGGCTGCGCCGTAGCAGCCCCGTGCGCGCCCGTGCGACGCGCAACCTCTTGAGCCGCGCCCTGGGCAAACCCCGCAATTATGGCCGACGCATCCGGGGGCCCTGCGGCGCATTGCGTATTCCCACCGATGGACAGCGCCACTGCACCGGCGGACACTGCGGCATTCCCCACAGGAGTACCGCCAATGACCGATTCGACGCGCCCGTCCCTTGCCATCAACCGCCGCAGCGCCCACATCACCGAGGGCAAGAGCCGCGCGCCCAACCGCTCCATGTTCTACGGCATGGGTTACCAGGAAGGCGACTTCGCCAAGCCCATGGTGGGCGTGGCCAACGGCCACAGCACCATCACGCCGTGCAACAGCGGCCTGCAGAAGCTGGCCGATGCCGCCATCGCCGGCATCGAGGAAGCGGGCGGCAACGCCCAGGTGTTCGGCACGCCCACCATTTCGGACGGCATGGCCATGGGCACCGAGGGCATGAAATACAGCCTGGTGAGCCGCGAGGTGATCAGCGACTGCATCGAGACCTGCGTGCAGGGCCAGTGGATGGACGGCGTGGTCGTCATTGGCGGCTGCGACAAGAACATGCCCGGCGGCCTCATGGGCATGCTGCGCGCCAACGTGCCCGCCATTTATGTCTACGGCGGCACCATCCTGCCCGGCCACTACCAGGGCCGCGACCTGAACATCGTGAGCGTGTTCGAGGCGGTGGGCGAGAACGCCGCCGGCAAGCTGAGCGACCACGACCTGCACGAAATCGAGAAACGCGCCATTCCGGGCACGGGCTCGTGCGGCGGCATGTACACCGCCAACACCATGAGCAGCGCGTTCGAGGCGCTGGGCATCAGCCTGCCCTACTCCTCCACCATGGCCAACCCGCATGACGAAAAGATGAACTCCGCCCGGGCGTCGGCCCAGGTGCTGATCGAGGCCATCCGGCGGGACCTCAAGCCCCGCGACATCGTGACCCGCCAGTCCATCGAGAACGCCGTGGCCGTGATCATGGCCACTGGCGGCTCCACCAACGCGGTGCTGCACTTCCTGGCCATCGCGCATGCGGCCGGCGTGGAGTGGACCATCGACGACTTCGAGCGCATCCGCCAGAAGACGCCCGTGCTCTGCGACCTCAAGCCCAGCGGCAAATACCTGGCCGTCGATCTGCACCGCGCGGGCGGCATCCCGCAGGTGATGAAGATCCTGCTGAACGCCGGCCTGCTGCACGGCGACTGCCTCACCATCACCGGCAAGACAATTGCCGAAGTGCTCCAGGACGTGCCCGGCGAGCCCCGCGCAGACCAGGACGTCATCCGCCCCATCGGCAACCCGATGTACGCGCAGGGCCACCTGGCCATTCTCAAGGGCAACCTCAGCCCCGAGGGCGCGGTGGCCAAGATCACCGGGCTCAAGAACCCCGTCATCACCGGCCCGGCGCGGGTGTTCGACGATGAGCAGTCGGCCCTGCAGGCCATTCTGGACGGCAAGATCCAGGCCGGCGACGTGATGGTGCTGCGCTACCTGGGGCCCAAGGGCGGCCCCGGCATGCCCGAGATGCTGGCCCCCACCGGCGCCCTGATCGGCGCGGGGCTCGGCGAGAGCGTGGGCCTCATCACCGACGGGCGCTTCTCCGGTGGCACCTGGGGCATGGTGGTGGGGCACGTGGCGCCGGAAGCCGCCGCTGGCGGCACCATTGCCTTCGTGCACGAGGGCGACAGCATTACCATCGACGCGCACCAGCTCAAGCTGGAGCTGAACGTGCCCGCGGCCGAGATCGCCCGGCGCCGCGAAGGCTGGACGCCACCGCCCCCGCGCTATACCCGCGGTGTGCAGGCCAAGTTTGCCTTCAACGCCGCCAGCGCGAGCCGGGGCGCCGTGCTGGACGCATACTGAGGCACAGCGCGGGGGGCCCGCGCAGGTGGCGCGGGCATGGATCCCTTGCGCGGCCTCTTCGAGAGCGCCGGGCCTGCTCCCGGTCCCCCGGGGCCGTAGCCCAGGCGCTCAGGGCTTGCCGCGCCCCGCGTTCCGGCGCATCCAGCGGCCGGCCAATGCCCTGAGCGGCGCAGTCACGCGCCAGGACCAGCTGGAACGCATCTGCTCCAGCTCTTTGCGGACGGCGGCGGTCACTGCGACCTCCCGGGCCGCCACACCACGGGCAAGCCGCAGGACCGTGATGCGCGCCGGGTCGGCCGGCGGGCGGCTGCCCGCCGCCGCGGGTTGTGCCCGCGCCACCAGCGGGTCTGCATCAAAAAACGCCAGGGGTTGCTCTGCGCAGGTAGTGACCACCACGCCCCAGGGCTCGTGCGCGTCGATGCCCTTGGGCCCGCCTTCGCGGGGGTTGTAATGCCCCTGCTCAAATGCGCCGTCCTCCAGCACGCGCACCACGTCGTCCGGCGCCGCGCCGCCCACCCAGCCCTGCGCGGGCCGGAAAAACACGGCAACGTGGGGCGCCCCCGCATCCGCCACCAGCAAAATTCGCCCCTCAGCCAGAAAGCACAGCCCGTGGGGATAGGTCACCCCCTGCAGCTGGGCCGCCGGCACCTGGTCCGCCGCAAGCCACTCGTCGTTCCGGTACAGCGCCACGGCATGCCGGTCGTGGTTGCTGATGGCCACCCAGTCTCCCCGGGCGTCCACGGCCACGCCGTCGGGCAGGTCGAGCCCTTGCTGCATGAACACCTGCGCGTCCAGATGGGCCAGGCCGGCCCGGGCGTCCAGCAGGTGGTGCGTCACGTAGTTGGAAAAGCCGTTGCAAACCCACAGCTCCACCAGCCCGGACCCCAGGTCCCGCGCGCACAGGCTGCCCGGGGTGCTCACCAGCTCGGTCTCGCGCTTGCTGATGACGGCCATGGGCTGGAGATGGTGCACCGAGGCCAGGCCGCGGGGCGCGGGAACATCGAAGACCGACACGATGCCCTCGCGGTTGGCCACGGCCAGTCGGTCGTTGCCGATCCAGCTCACGCCGTGCGGGCGCTGCAGGCTGTCCGAGGCGATCTCCACGGCATCCGTGAGGACCAGGGTTTTGCGGCCTTCCACAGTCTGGCAGTCCACGCCGACCACCAGCAAGCGGTCCAGCGTGATGGCGGCAAGTGCCAGCCGGCGCCCGTCGGGCGACCACGCGATGTCTTCCGTGCGCCCCATGGAGGCGATGGCCCGGTATACCTCCGCGGGTCCTGTCGACAACAGTCTCATGGCGTCACCCCTTGCTGCGCGTTGTGGAACGCCAACGCGTCCTCCACGCCACCGTCAAACACCACGCGGCCTTCCTTCAAGACCAGCGCGCGGTTGCAAAAGCTCCTGAGAATGAGTTCGTTGTGCGAGGCAAGCACCAGGATGGATACCTTTTCAATCAGCCCATTGATGCGCCCCTGTGCCTGGCTGAAGAACTTGGCATCGCCTGCGCCAATCATTTCGTCCATCAGCAGGATGTCGGGCACGACGCTGGTGGACACCGCAAACGCAAGCCGCAGCAACATGCCCTGCGAATAGGTTCGCACGGGCAACTGGAGATGCTCGCCCAGCTGCGTGAAGGACTCCACCGACGGGATCAGTTCCATCGCCTGCCGGCGCGTGAGCCCCATCACGATGCCCCGCATGATGATGTTGTCGTAGCCGGTGGCGTCGGCATCCATGCCGAGCATGATGTCCGTGAGCGCCGCGATCTTCCCCTGGAAGCTGCACTCTCCCTGCATCGGCTCGTACACGCCGGACAGCACGCGCAGCAGGGTCGTCTTGCCGGCCCCGTTGGCCCCCACCAGCCCCACCCGGTCCCCGGGATTCAGCTGCAGGCTGACGTCCCGCAAGGCATGCACGCTGACCCGCCGCAGGCCGCTGGCCTCCACGCGCGCCTTTTCACGCTGCGGCAGCCCCAGCATGGTGTTGAGCAAACCACGCGACCGCGAAGTGAACACGGGAAAGTCGATGGAGACCTCGTGCAATCGGATGTGTGCCATAGGGGTCCGCGGCTTTTGGCCATGTCACAGCCAGTACACGATCCGCCGCCGGACCATGACGTACTGGAAAAAAAACACCACGCCCAGCACAGCGACCACGCCGGCCGCCGCAAGCCATGCTTGCGGGTCCGTCGCCGTGCCCATCAAGGGGTTGCGC
The DNA here is from genome assembly GCF_021287135.1 of Acidovorax sp. Classification (GTDB taxonomy): domain Bacteria; phylum Pseudomonadota; class Gammaproteobacteria; order Burkholderiales; family Burkholderiaceae_C; genus Acidovorax. The sequence goes on along the minus strand of NZ_JAJTBB010000013.1, from coordinate 2,982 downwards.
ACCAGATCCAGAAACAATGCCAGCGGGTTCAGGCGCACCACCCAGCGGGCCCGCTCGGTCAGCTCGTCGGGCACCCACAGCACGGGCGTGACAAAGAAGCTCAGCTGCATCAGGCTGCCCATGGCCACGGTCACATCCCTGAAACGGGTGGCCAGCGCGCCAATGATGGCAACGGCGAAGCTGGCGGCCAGCAAAGTGAGCGCCATGGCGCCCAGGAAGGCCGCCCAGTGCACGGCCCCCAGGCGCCCGGACCACCACAGCACGGCCAGCACGATCACCGCGCTGTGCAGCATCAGCACGGTGCAGCGGAACACGGTGCGAAAGACGAACGCCGTCTTGGGGTAGGACATCTGCTTCAGGAAGGCGTCCGAGCCGGTGTAGGTGAGACACCCTTCGTTGAGCAGTGCGCTGAAATACCCGAACAACACGTGCCCGGCACAAAAATACGGCAGGTACCAATCGGCCGGGTACTTGAACAACTGGGCCCCAATCAGGCCAAACGCCACGATGAACAGAGCCGTGTTCACGGTGATCCACACGGGGCCCAGGAACGTCTGCCGGTACCTTTTGGCCACATCGTTCCACCCCATGAAGCACCAGAAGCGCCACGCCGCCAGCGCGCTGGCGATATCCCGCACCAGCAGCCGGACCTGCTGCCCAAAGGCTCCGGCTGGCGCATGAAGGGCCGTGTTTGCCATGGCTGCCTTCGCCCGTCAGAGGACCGACTGGTAGACCTGCACGGTCTTTTCCGCGCACGCCTGCCACGTGAAGCTGCGCACACGCTCGCGGCCCCGCGCCGCCAGTTGGTGCGCGAGCGCCGGCTGTTCCGCGATCCGCGCCATGGCATGCGCCACATCGTCGGTGCGCAGCGGGTCAAACAGCAGCGCCGCATCGCCGGCCACCTCGGGAATCGACGTGGCATGGGAGGCCGCCACCGGCACGCCGGCCGCAAAGCCCTCCAGCACCGGCAGTCCGAAGCCTTCGTGAAGCGAAGGGAAGACCAGCGCAGTCGCACTCTTCACCACCGCCCGCAGATCGGCGTCGGGCAAGTGGCGCAGCCAGCGAACGTTGGGCAGCGTTCCGTCAGAAAACCGCGCCACCACATCCTCGCAGCCCCAGCCGGGCTTGCCCACGACCAGCAGCGGAAATTCGCGCTGCAAACGCAACGGCAGGCTGCTGTGTGCCGCCAGCAGCCGGGCGATGTTCTTGCGCGGCTGCAGCGTGCCGACAGTCACGAAATAACGCTCTGGCAACGCGTGCCGTGCGCGCACGGCGGCGGCCTGCGCGGCGTCCACCGGATCAAACCACCCCGGCCCCACGCCCAGCGGAATGGCCGTGATGCGCTCCACGGGGACGCGGAAATGCTCGGCAATCTCCTGCCGGGAATATTCTGAAATGGTGATGATCCGCTGGGCCCAGAATGCCGTCCGGCGCCACATCTCGTTCTTCAGCGCCTTGAAGCGGTACCGGATCCACTCGGGATGGGCCAGCGGTATCGCATCGAAAAAGGTGGCGACCACGGGAATCCCCCGCATCCGTGGCACCAGGTGATCGGTGGCATGCACCAGATCGACCCCCGCCCCGAGCGCGCGGCGCATGGCCCGGAAGCTGCCGCCGGGCACATTCGACAGGAGCGCCTGCGTGCCAAACCGCCCTGCGGCCACCGCGGGAACGGCGCCCGTCCACAGGCTCGCCGGACCGAACACGTAAGGCTGCAGCTGCACGCCCTGCGGCATGGCCGCCATCAGCTCCCGGGTGTAGGTCCCGATGCCATCCACGCCGCCCTGCTGGACGGACCGCGCGAGCACGCTGACCCCAAACGCCACCTTCATTCACACACTCCCTTGACCTACTGGTGTTTTGCATAACGCGCGCCGCCGTCCCGGGCCGATGGCGCCCTGCCCTCGGGCGCTCGGTAGAACACTGTGCTGCGGCGCAAAGCGGCCGCCCTGCCATGCGCTTACTATCGCTTACGTTTGTTGCCCTGCAGGGCGCACAAGATGGTTTTGAAAAGATGGGCGGCCCTTGGGCACCGGCGTCATGGCATCCCACGGCACCCGTGTGGCAGGGCGCACCTTGTGGGGCCGCGCGGCCATGAAACACCGGGCGGATGCCCGGGCCGGCGCCGATGCGCCAGCGGGCTACCGCGGCTTGCGCGGGCGCATGCCGAGGGCTTCCTTGTGCTTCTCGATGCGCTCCCGTTTGCGCTCTTCCATCTTCTCCACGGCCTTGCGCTTGGTGTAGCCGGTCGAGTCCGCCCAGGCCCACCACGCGGCCGTGGCGCCAAACGGCGCGACGATCCACCACCACGACCAGGCCGCCACCGGCCCGATCTCAAAATATTTCAACGCGAGAAGCAGCAGGGATAGGCCCAGCAAATACATGGCGATCTCCAAAATAAGGGGGCTGGCGGCTTGATCACGGGCAAGACGCGTGTCAACCCAAGCCACTACAATCCCATTAAAGAACTGTAACCCAACCACAGGAAATCCCACCATGAAGCGTACCCTGATCACCCTTGCCATGACGCTGTCGGTCGCTGCACCGGCCATGGCCGATCTGGCCCTGGCCACCTCCAAGAACTGCATGGCCTGCCATGCCGTGGACAAGAAGCTGGTCGGCCCCGCCTACAAGGACGTCGCTGCCAAGTACGCCGGCCAAAAGGATGCCGCCGACAAACTGGCCGCCAAGATCATGAAGGGCGGTTCTGGCGTGTGGGGTCCCGTGCCCATGCCCGCGAACACCCAGGTCAACGAAGCAGAAGCCAAGAAGCTGGCTGCCTGGGTGCTGACCCAGAAATAATCCCCGTTCGCCAGAACGCGGCAGCCGTGCCCTTGGGCACGGCTTTTTTTTGGTTCTTCACGGATTAGCGGGGTAAGCCACCCCAGAGGCAAAAAAACAGCGGTGACATCTCAAGCAAGATGGTTGTGCGACCAATCATCAAACTTCAGAGCACCGCTGCATGCATAAGAATACAGGCTG
>NZ_JAJTBB010000090.1 GCF_021287135.1 Acidovorax sp. | reverse complement strand
CGCTAACCCGACCTGCGCGGCTCGGATCGGACGCGGTCGGAACAGCGTCCGATCGCTCGATTTGCCGTTCAGGCTAAGCCCCGTCGAAGCCTCGCGCTCGCTTGGAAAGGCTCTGCCCCGTAGGTCGGGTTAGCCCGCAAGGGCGTAACCCGACACCGGCAGGGCATGCAGCGCGGGACGTCGGGTGACGCTGCGCTAACCCGACCTGCGCGGCTCGGATCGGATGTGGTCGGAGGAGCGTTCTCGATAGAGGATCCGCGCCTGCATCGGCCCGCGGCCACTGGTGCGCGGGTGCGCGCCCTACGCCTTCCTGAGTTCGCGCCGCAAAATCTTGCCCACGTTGCTCTTGGGCAATTCGTCGCGGAACTCGACGTACTTGGGGCGCTTGTAGCCGGTGAGGTTGTCGTGGCAGTAGCGGATCACGTCGTCTTCGGTCAGGGCGGGGTCGCTCTTGATCACGAACACCTTGATGGACTCGCCCTGCTTCTCGTCCGGCACGCCGATGGCGGCGCATTCCATCACGCCCGGGCACAGGCTGATGACCTGCTCCAGCTCGTTGGGGAACACGTTGAAGCCGCTCACCAGGATCATGTCCTTCTTGCGGTCGATGATGCGGGTGAAGCCCCGCTCGTCCATGATGCCGACGTCGCCCGTGCGCATGAAGCCGTCGGGGGTGAACGCCTTGGCGTTCTCGTCCGGCTGGTTGTAGTAGCCGGTCATCACGTTCGGGCCGCGGATGCAGATCTCGCCGGACGCGCCCTGGGGCAGGCTGTTGCCGGCGTCGTCCTTGATGGCGATGTCGATGCCGGGCAGCGGCAGGCCGATGGTGCCGCTGAACTCAGTGCTGTCCACCGGGTTGTTGGTGCCGATGGCGCAGGTCTCGCTCATGCCCCAGCCTTCGATCATGGTGCTGCCCGTCACCTTCTGCCACTGCTTGGCCGTGCCTTCGCTGGCGGCCATGCCCCCGGCCTGCGACACGCACAGGTGCGAGAAGTCGAGCGCGCGGAACTGCGGGTTCTGCAAGAGCGCGTTGAACAGCGTGTTCACCGCGGGCAGCATGTGGAAGGGGCGCTTCTTCAGCTCGGCCACGAACTTTGGAATGTCGCGCGGGTTGGGGATGAGCGTGAGGCTGGAGCCCTGGCGGATGGCCAGCAGGCACAGCGTGAGCGCGAAGATGTGGTACAGCGGCAGCGCGGCGATGGAGTTGGCTTTGCTGACGTCACCGATCTTCGCCAGGGCCGGCGTGAACCAGGCCTCGGCCTGCAGCGTGGCGGCCACGATGTTGCGGTGGGTGAGCACCGCGCCCTTCGAGAGGCCCGTGGTGCCGCCGGTGTATTGCAGGAAGGCGATCGAGTCGAGCGTGGCCTGGCTGGGCGCGAGGGCCTTGCGCTCGCCCAGCGCCAGCGCCTTCTTGAACGTGACCACCTTGCGCCCGCCCGTCAGCGGCAGGTCGTAGGCGGGCACCATCTTGGCCAGGTGGCGCACGGCAAAGGTGATCCAGGTGCCGAACACGGCGCCCAGCAGGTCGCCCATGGAGGCCATCACCACGTGCTGCACGGCGGTGTGGTCCACCACGTCGGCCAGCGTGTGGGCGAAGTTCTCCAGGATCACGATGGCGGTGGCGCCCGAGTCCTTGAGCTGGTGCTCCAGTTCGCGCGCGGTGTACAGCGGGTTCACGTTCACGCAGGTGTAGCCTGCGCGCAGCACGGCGGCCATGGTCACGCCGAACTGCGGGATGTTGGGCAGCATGATGGCCACGCGCGCACCGGGCGCGAGGCCCAGGCTCTGCAGGTAGGCCCCCAGCGCGGCCGAGCGGCGGTCCAGCTCGCCGTAGGTCATCCACTGGTCCATGCAGACCGAGAAGGGGCTGCTGGCGTGCTTGCGAAACGACTCCTCCAGCAGATGGGCCACAGAGCGGTATTGCTCGGGCTGCACATCGTGCGGAACGCCCGGGGGGTAGCTCTTGAGCCAGATTCTTTCCATGCGCTTGGTTCCTTTTGTTGTTCTCCAGGGGCTTGCGGAGCCCAGGGCGCCGCGGCCCTGGGGGCTTGCCGGTGAAAGGGTGGGCACCGATTGTGGAAGCGCCCGGGGCCGTCCGTTACCGGGCTTGTCCTAGGGTGCGGGCCAGTTCGGTCTCGCAGGCGACAGGGGCCGCATGGAACAGCAGCTCCATCAGCGCGGTCTCCCGCTGTTCGACGGCGGCCAGGAACTGCTCCACGCCGCCGCGCTGGCGAGCGAGCTGGCCGAAGGTGTCGAACCCGGCTTCCAGGAACGTCTGCAGCGCGCCCATGCCGGCCGCGTGCGCGGGCCTGCGCATCATGCGCAGCATGGTGCGCACGCCCGGCGTGCGCGTGAGCCGCGCCAGATCGGCGCCCATGGCCAGCACGCGCTGCAGCTGCTCTTGCCGGCCGTGCGGCTGGCCCACGGCGCGCCAGGCGGCGGCGTAGCGCGCCGCGGGGCTCTGGCCACCGTCCGGCTGCGCCAGCCAGGCCCGGCCCATGTCCTGGTCCAGCGCCTCGGTTTGCGCGTGCAGCACGGCCAGCGCCACGGCCGTGGCCACCACGGGCTGGGGAAACAGCGTCTGCAGCGTGCCGGCAATGCGGCCGAACTGCTGGTCGCGCTCGCTGTAGTCGCTGTCGCTGTACAGCTCCTCCAGGAAGAACCGCGCCGCGGGGCCGGCGGCCGGCGACGCCAGCAGGTCTGCGTACGTGCCGCGAAAGCGCCGCGCCTGCAGGGTCTTGATGCCGCCCACCGCCGTGCCCAGCGCCGGGTCGCCCGTGCGGTGCAGGCGCAGGGCGGTCACGTCGGCAATGCTGTCGCGGATGGTCTGGGCGGCATCCATGGGGGCTTTCTTCTTCATGGTCGGACGGGCCGCCGCGCCAGCGGTCGGGCGCGATGGCAGGCCGCACAATGGGGCGTTGCGTTCCCTTCGTTCGTTCCTTCATTCATTACACCATCCGAAGACCACCCCATGATTGCGCGCTGGCAAAGGGCTTTCGTTCTGTTCACCCTGGCCGCCATGGCGGGCTGGCTGGCGTGGCAATGGCCGCAGTCACCCGGGCGCGCCGTGCTGGGCGCGGCGCTGCCGCTGGGCATCTACCTGCTGGTCATGGCGCTGGAGTTTGCGCTGATGCACGCGGCCAACCGCCGCGACACGGCCCCCCGGGCCCGCCTGCCGCAGGTGCTGGCCGCCTGGTGGGCCGAGGTGCGCACGGGGCTGGCCGTGTTCTGCTGGCGCCAGCCGTTTCGCCACCGCGCCCTGCCCGACTGGCTGCCCGCGCAGCCCACGGGCCGGCGCGGCGTGGTGTTGGTGCACGGCTTCATGTGCAACCGCGGCCTGTGGCTGCCCTGGTTGCCGCTGCTGCGCGAGCGCGGCCATGCGCACGTGGCCGTGAACCTGGAGCCGGCGATGGGTTCCATCGACGCGTATGCCGGCATCATCGAGAACGCCGTGCGCCAGGTGACCGCCGCCACGGGCCAGCCCCCGGTGCTGCTGTGCCACAGCATGGGCGGGCTGGCGGTGCGGGCGTGGCTGCGGGCCCACCAGGCCGATGGGCGGGTGCATCGTGTGCTGACGCTGGGCACGCCCCACGGCGGGACATGGCTGGGCCGCTTCAGCCGGGCCGTGAACGGGCGCCAGATGAGCCTGGCGGGCGACTGGGTGGTGGCGCTGCAGCGGGCAGAGCCGGCGGGGCGGGCGGCGCTCTTCACCTGCTGGTATTCGAACTGCGACAACATCGTGTTCCCGGCGACCACGGCGGCGCTGGCGGGGGCGGAGCACCGCTTTGTCGAAGGGGTGGCGCATGTGCAGATGGCGTTTGATCCGGGGGTGGTGGGGGCGTGTCTGGAGGAGATTGGGCGGGGATAGGGTTTGGGGTATTTTTGGGCTCTGACGCTTGACTGGCGGGCGCTGGCAGCTATGTTTTTGATAGTTTTTCTGGCGTAGCTGGGGTGTGTTCGTTTGTCTGTTGGTTCAGGCGGTGTGCCTTGGCTGAGGGCGGGAGCCGGGATGCGCGCCCGGCGGCGCGGTAACTTTCTCTTGTCTCGTGTTCAGACCGGACACATGGTTAACAGGTGTGCGGGGACATGGTTTACAGATTTGATTAAACGGCTTCGGTGTCGGTCAGGTCAATCACCAGACAGCGGTGATGCGCGAAGAACACTTCAAAGCAACCGTCCTTGTCCTGC
>NZ_JAJTBB010000089.1 GCF_021287135.1 Acidovorax sp. | reverse complement strand
GATGGAAGACATCGTTTCGATGTGGCCCACCCCGTCCTTGAAGCCGATGAGATTGGGGCAGCGATCGGCCAGGATGGCCAGCGACTCGGCCGTGAGCTTGGTGCGGTCGCGGTTGTAGACGATCACGCCGAACTTCACGCTGTTGCACACCTGCGCCACGTGCTCGATCAGGCCCTCCTGGCCCGCTTCGGTCAGGTAGTGGGGCAAGAGCAGGATGCCGTGCGCGCCCAGGCGCTCGGCCTCTTGCGCATGGGCAATCGCCGTGCGGGTGGGGCCGCCGGCGCCGGCAATGATGGGCACCTTGCCGCGGCAGGTGTCCACCGCCGTCTTGATGACCTCGCTGTACTCGGGGCCCGAGAGCGAGAAGTACTCGCCCGTGCCCCCGGCGGCAAACAGGGCGCTGGCGCCGTAGGGGGCCAGCCACTCCAGGCGCTCGATGTAGGTCTTGGGGCGGAAGTTGCCTTGCTCGTCGAAGTCCGTGATGGGGAACGAGAGCAGGCCGGAGCCCATGATGGATTTGAGGTCTTGGGGAGTCATGGCGGAGCGGTTTCGAAACAACAAAAGAAAAGGGGTCTGGGCCGGCGGCGTCAGTCGAGCTTGATGTTGGCGGCCTTGACCACGCTGGCCCAGCGGGCGCGCTCTTTGGCAAAGAACTGGTCTTGCTCGGCGGGCGCCATGGTCACCACCTCGGCGCCCTGGCCGGCCAGGCGCGAGCGGATCTCGGGCGCGCGGATGGCGGTGATAAGGGCCTTGTTCAGCTTTTGCACCACGGCCTCGGGCGTGCCGCGCGGGACCAGCACGCCTTGCCAGGTGCCGGACTCGTAGCCGGCCACGCCTTGCTCGGCAATGGTGGGCACGTCGCCGATCAGCGGCATGCGGGTGGACTTGGACACGCCCAGCACCTTGAGCTTGCCGTTCTGCACCTGGGGCAGGGTGGCCAGCATGCCGTTCATCAGCACCTGGGTCTGCCCGGCTACGGTGTCCTGAATGGCGGTGACGCCGCCCTTGTAGGGGATGTACTGCCAGCGTGCGCCACTGGCGCGCTCCAGCGCCACGCCGGCCAGGTGGGGAGCGCTGCCGGTGGCCGTGACGGCGAAGTTCAGGTCGTTCTTCTTGGAGTAGGCGACCAGTTCCTTGAGGTTGTTGACGGGCACCGAGGGGTGCACCACCAGCAGGTGCGGCGAGTAGGCCAGCATGGTCACGCCGCGCAGGTCCTTGGACGGGTCGAACGACAGCTTGGTGTAGACCGAGGGGCTGATGGCCAGCGCGCCCACGTCGCACAGCAGCAGGGTGTAGCCGTCGGGATCGGCCTTGGTCACGAAGTCGGCGCCCAGGTTGCCGTTGGCGCCGGGCTTGTTCTCCACGATCACGCTTTGCTTGAGCGACTCGGACAGCACCTGGCTGATGGAGCGCGCAATGATGTCCGAGCTGCCGCCGGGCGGGTAGGGCACCACGATGCGCAAGGTCTTGGCGGGCCAGTCGGCACCACCCGTCTGGGCCAGGGCAGGAAAGGCTGCCAGCAGGGCAGAGCAGGCCAGCAACGCGGCACGGCGGCGAATCAGGGGCATGGGACGTGTCTCCGAGGAATTTTGTTGTTAGTCATCGTACAACTTGATTTGGCGAAACGCAATGAATTTCCCCCGGGGTCAGGGTAATTGCGGAGAGGGCAGCCCCGTTGTGCCGGCCTGTGCACTATGGAAACTGCAGCTGCAACTGCCGAGGAGTCCTAAGGGTAATTCCCGGAGCCACCGGGTTCTTGATCGCACCAAAATCCCGTTTGTTGTACGACAACGTATGACGTAATCGACGACTACGTCGACGCTTCATGCAAGAAAGCCCCCCTGATGAAACCTGCCACCCCTCGCCTGCGCCGCAGCTGGCGGCCCTGCCTGGCCCTGGACCCCGCCATGAGCGCCCCTGGCGGGCCGCCGGGTAGGGGGCCGAACGGGCTGCAGACCGTGGACTTGCCCTGACCCAGCACGCTCTTCACGCACCCCTTGCGCCGCTGGCCTTCTTGCCTCCCTTTCTTACCTCCCTTATCCGAACCCCACCCCAGGAGACACACCATGCACCGCAGAACCTTCGTCCGCACCGCCGCCGTGGCGGCCGCCGCCACCGCGCTGGGGGCCGCCGCGCTGCCCGCGGCCGCCCAGGGCAACTGGCCCACCGGCAAAGCCATCACCTACGTCGTGCCCTTTGCGGCGGGCGGCACCACCGACACGCTGGCCCGGCTCATCGGCCAGCAGCTGGGGCCGGCCCTGGGCACCACGGTGGTGGTGGAGAACAAGGGCGGCGCGGCGGGCAGCATCGGGTCGGAAGCAGCGGCCCGCGCCGCGCCGGACGGCTACACCCTGCTCGGCGGCACCGTGAGTTCGCACGCCATCAATATCAGCCTGTACCCCAAGCTGGGCTATGACCCGCTCAAGTCGTTTGCCCCGGTCACGCTGATCGGCACCAACCCCGTGGTGCTGGTGGTGGCGGCCAACAGCCCGTACAAGACGCTCAAGGACGTGCTGGCCGCGGCCAAGGCGAAGGCGGGCGGCCTGTCGTCGGCGTCGGCCGGCACCGGCAGCTCCCAGCACCTGGCGGTGGAACTGCTCGCGTACAAGTCGGGCGTGAAGTTCACCCACATTCCCTACAAGGGCAGCGGCCCCGCCATCCAGGACGTGATCAGCGGCCAAGTGGACATGATGTTCGACACCACCGTGGTGGCTGCGCCGCACATCCAGAGCGGCAAGCTGCGCGCCATTGCCGTCACTTCGCCCCAACGCCTTGCGTCGCTGCCCGACGTTCCCACAGTGGCCGAGTCGGGCGTGAACGGCCTGGCCGATTTCCAGGTGCAGTCGTGGCAAGCGGTCTTCGTGCCGGCGGCCACGCCCGCGCCGGTGGTGACGCGCCTGCACGCCGAAATCCGCAAGATCCTGGCCCAGCCCGACATGCAGAACCGCCTCAAGGGCTTCGGCATGGAGCCGGCCGACCTGCCGCCTGCGCAGATCGCAGCCTTTCAGAAAGCCGAAGTCGACAAGTGGGCGCAGGTCATCAAGGCCGCCAACATCACGGTGGACTGAGCCGCGCCGCGCGCCGGGGTGCCAGGGCAGCTGCGGGATGCGGGCATCAGTTTGCTGCCGCCTCGGCGCCATCCGCGACGCCAGGGCGCGCTGCCAGCACAAACTCCGGGTGCTGCCCCGTGAGCAAAAGGAACATCGCAAACACGGGCCCCTGCATGTTGCGTTCGTCGCTCATGCTCTCCAGTGCCTGCCAGGTGCGCGACTGCACACCGCCCCGGCTGCCGGTTTGCAACGGGTAGCCCATCAGCTCGGCGGCCTGGGCCTGGCTCAGCCCCGCCGTGATGCGAGCGGCCTTGAGCTGCTCGCCGGTGGGCACGGGCATGGCAAGGGGCAGCGGGGGAAGGGGCGGTAGGGTCATAAGTTTGCTATCAAAAAAAGAGCTGTTTGCGCTGAATGGACGGGCGCTGGGCCTCATTTTGACCCAAAATTCCGAGGCGATCGCGGGCGGGAGCGGGCCGTTCAAGCGCGCGGCGACGTGGGCCGCCCCCGGCGTCAGTCAAGCGACGGTCCCATCGTGCCGCAGCATTTGCGCGAAGTACGACTCGGGTTGGATGTTGGTGTAGTTGGGGATGTCGGCAGACAGTTCGGCCATCGTCGCCTTGGCGGCCGCTTGCGCCTGCTGCAGGTCGCTGAAGAACGCATTGGTCAGCGCCACCACCTGGCCGGGGCGGGGTTCGCCGGGGTAGAGCACACGGTCGCTCTCCAGCCGCACCAGGCCCAGGGGCTGAAGCGCCGCACGGGCAATGCGCATGTGTTCGCCGTGGTAGTAGTCGTGGTTGAACGTGGCGCCTTCGCGCCAGCGGTATACCGCAGTGACCTTGATCATCGGACCGTCTCCCAAAAGTTCCAGGCCACCGTGGCCCGGGTATGGCCGCCACAGTAGGCGCTGTGGAGGGCGGGCACAGCCGCCTGGGTGACACGCAGTCGCCAAGTGGGCCATGAGCTGCGAAGCACGGCCCTGCGGCCGTGGGGGCGCGACAGCAACGCGCGGGGCGCCCTGACTGCGTGGCGCCGGGGGGCGGGAGCCGCGCCGGCGAAAACGGACGTCCGCCGGCTCAGTCTTCATCTGACTCGCCCAGGAACCCGCCGCTCTGGTGCGCCCACAGGCGGGCGTACACGCCGTCCTGGGCCAGCAGCTGCGCGTGCGTGCCTTCCTCGACGATGCGGCCGGCGTCCAGCACGATGAGCCGGTCCATGGCGGCGATGGTGGACAGGCGGTGGGCAATGGCGATCACCGTCTTGCCTTGCATGAGGCGGTCCAGGCTTTGCTGGATGGCGGCTTCCACCTCGTAGTCGAGCGCGCTGGTGGCCTCGTCCAGCAGCAGGAGGGGCGCGTCCTTGAGCATCACCCGCGCGATGGCCACGCGCTGGCGCTGGCCGCCCGAGAGCTTCACGCCGCGCTCGCCCACCTGGGCGTCGTAGCCGGTGCGGCCCTGCAGGTCGGTGAGGCTTTCAATGAAGTCGGCGGCTTCGGCCTGCGTGGCGGCGGCGCGCATGGCGTCCTCGGTGGCGTCGGGCCGCCCGTACAGGATGTTCTCGCGCATGGAGCGGTGCAGCAGCGAGGTGTCCTGCGTGACCATGCCGATGTTGCGGCGCAGGCTGTCCTGCGTGACGTTGGCAATGTCCTGCCCGTCGATCAGCACGCGGCCCGCGTTCACGTCGTGAAAGCGCAGCAGCAGGTTGACCAGCGTGGACTTGCCCGCCCCCGAGCGGCCGATGAGGCCGATCTTCTCGCCCGCGCGGATGGTGAGGTTGAGCCGGTCGATGACCGGGCGGCCGTTGCCATAGCCGAAGCTCACGTTCTCGAAGCGCACCTCGCCGTGCGTCACCTGCAGCGGCTGCGCATGGGGCGCGTCCACCACGGTGCGCGGCCGGGTCAGGGTGTTGATGCCGTCCTGGATGGTGCCCACGCTTTCGAACAGCGTGGTCATCTCCCACATCACCCAGTGGGCGTGGCCTGAGACGCGCAGGGTCATGGCGGTGACGGCGGCCACGGCCCCGGCACCCACCTCGCCGCGCGACCACAGCCACAGGGCCGTGCCGCAGGCGCCCAGGATCATGCCCACCACCAGCAGCTGGTTCACGATCTCGAACCGGCTCACCAGGCGCATCTGCGCATAACCGGTGAGCTTGAACGCGTCCATGGCCGCCCGCGCGAACTCCGACTCGCGCCGGGTGTGCGAGAACAGCTTGACGGTGGCGATGTTGGTGTAGGCGTCCGTGATGCGCCCGGTCATTACCGACCGCGCATCGGCTTGCGCCTTGCCCACCTGGCCCAGGCGCGGCACGAAGTACCAGCAGGCCAGGCCGTAGGCCACCATCCAGGCCGCAAACGGCAGGATCAGCCGCGCGTCAAAGCCGGCCAGCAGCACCAGGATGGTGACCAGGTAGATGCCCATGCCGATCACCACGTCGGTGGTGGTGAAGATCATGTCGCGCACGGCCAGCGCGGTCTGCATGATCTTGGTGGTGATGCGCCCGGCGAACTCGTCGGCGTAGAAGGCCATGCTCTGGCCCAGCATCAGCCGGTGGAAGTTCCAGCGCAGCCGCAGCGGGAAGTTGATGGCCAGCACCTGGTGCTTGAGGCTGGTCTGCCAGGCCACCAACACCACCGAGCCCAGCAGCAGTGCGGTGATGGCCAGGATGGAGCCGCGCCGCTCGGCCCACAGCGCGCCCGGCGCCACGCTGGAAAGCCAGTCCACCACATGCCCGAGCACGGCAAACAGCAGGGCCTCGAACACCGCGATCGCGGCCGAGAGGACAGCCATGGCCACCACCCAGCCGCGCAGGCCGCGGGTGCAGTCCCACACAAAGGCCATGAAGTCCTTGGGCGGCAGGTGGGGTTCGGCGGGAGGGTAGGGGGGAAGGCGGTTTTCGAAATACTTGAACACAGGGCAGCTCCTCGGCGCCGCATGGTAGAGGAGTGCCGCGCACCCGAGGTGTCAGCAAGGGGCTTGTCCGCAGCCTTCGTGGGTGAAACCGTGCGCCTGCAGCGGTGGCTTTTCTTTTGTGCGCAAAGGCGCGCTCAAGGTCACTTGAGGTCGCTCAAGGTCGCCCGTGGGGCGGCGCACGGTGCGCGCCGCGGCTACGACAGCACGGCAACCGCCACGGTCAGCGAGCCCAGCACGAGGTTGACCGCCACCCAGCGGCGGATGCCTGCCAGCGCCTTGCCGCCTGCGGGCCAGTCTGCGGCCGCCACGGCCCGCCGCAGGCGGGGAAACAAGGCAAAGCGGATGTGGCCAAAGATGGCCGCCATGACCAGCCCCAGCACCGCCATGGCCGCCCAGCCCAGGGGCATGGAAAAGCTGCCCCCGGCCTGCGCGGCCTGGCGGGCGGCGCGGCCGATCATCCACACCCCGCTGGCCAGCACCACCGCCACGGCGCCGCCCACCGCGCCCAGAAAGCGCTGCAGCACGCCCTGCATCAGCTGCACGCGCAGGGGCGGCTCCAGCGATTGCGCCGCGGGCCGCAGGAAGAAATGGGCAAAGACCATGCCCCCCACCCAGACGATGACGGCCAGGAGGTGCAGCAACAGCAGCGCGCGGTGAACAAGGTCCATGGTGGAAGGCTCCGGTCAGCGGATCGGGAGGGCATTGTGCCGTGGAGGCCGGGGTTGCGGTGGGAGGGCGCGGAGCCCCGTCATGGCGGCCCGCCGCCCCCGCCGGGTGCCACGTGGACCCGGTTGCCCCCGCTTTTCTTGGCAAGGTACATCGCTGCGTCCGCGTGCCCCAGCAGGTGGTCTGCTTCGCTGCCGTGGTCCGGGTGGATGGCGATGCCGATGCTGGGCTGCACGTGCAGGCGCACGCCGTCCAGGTCAAACGGTTGCCCGAAGGAGGCCAGGATCTTTTCGGCCACCTTCAGGGCCTGGGCGCCTTCCAGCAGCACCACGAATTCGTCGCCGCCCAGGCGGGCCACCGTGTCGGAATCGCGCACGCAATCTTGCAGCCGCTGCGCCACCCGCTGCAGCAGCAGGTCGCCCATGGCGTGGCCCATCGTGTCGTTGACCTGCTTGAAGCCGTCCAGGTCGATGAACAGCAGCGACAGCCCCCCCTGGTCACGCCGCACGCGCGACAGCGCCATGCGCAGCCGGTCCAGGAACAGCTGCCGGTTGGGCAGGTGCGTGAGCTGGTCGTACTGGGCCATGTGCTCCAGGCGCTGGTGCATCTGCTTGCGCTCGATGGCGGCGGCCACCTGGGTGGAGACAAACTGCAGCAGCTCCTTGTCCTTCTCGGTGTAGCGGCCCCGCTCGCCGCCGTCGCTGCGCAGCACCAGCGCGCCGATGGGGCCGTTCAGGGTGGGCAGCGGGGCGCCCAGCCAGTGCTGGGGCGTGCCGCCCTGCGGCAGCGGGGCGTGCTCCAGGTTCACCGGGGCGTGCGGGGTCAGCAGCACCGTGTTGCCGCTGCGGATCACCTCGGTGCACAGCGCGTTGCGCACCTGGATCTCGGGCTGGGCGTCGCCACTGGCGCTGGCGCTGGCAAGGTAGGGAAAACTGAGCGCGTCCTGGGCGGCGTCGTACAGCGCCACGGCGAAGTGCGAGGCCGGCAGCAGCTTGCCCACGATCTCGTGGATGTGGCGGAACAGCGCCTGCAGGTTCTGCGTGGCATGGGCCGCCTCGGAAATGGCGTAGATGGCGGCCTGCATCGACTCGGTGAACTTGCGCTCGGTGATGTCGTGCGCCACTGCCAGCCGTACCTGCTGCTCGGGGAGCCAGCGCGCGGTCCAGCGCACATGGGCAATGGAGCCGTCCTTGTGGACATAGCGGTTTTCAAACTGCAGCTGCAGATGGCCCTCGGTCACGCGCTGCGCCTGCTGGGCGGTCATGGTGACATCGTCGGGATGCACCATGTCGAGCATGCGCTTGCCGAGGACCTCGTCGGGCCGGTAGCCGAAGATGCGCTCGAAGGCGGGGCTGACAAACTCGATCGTGCTGTCCCGTTGGACAACGCAAACCGCGTCGAGCAGCAGGTCCACCACGTTCTGGGAAGAGATGCTTTGCATGGGGCGCACAGGGGCTGGGACGGCCCATTGTGCCGCGCACGCCCCGGTCCCGGTGGACCTTGTGCATTGGGCGCGGGCGCGGGGGGCGCCGCGCGCTGCAATTTGCTATCAAAGGTATAGCTGCATGCGCTTGATGGTCGGGCGATAGAACCTGTTTTTATTGGTATTTTTGCTCCAGCGCGTCCCAGTGGGTTTTCCGCACCAGCCGTTGGCGTTCAGCAAAGGGTGCGACCAGCGCAGGGTCTTCATCGATGCGCTGGTGGTCGCGCAGCACGGTCAGCGCCCTTTGCATGCCGGCCACGGCGCCCTGCAGGGCCGCGTTGGCGTACAGCACCAGGCCGTAGCGCAGGGCGGCCAGCTCGGCAGCGCCGGTGATCGGGGTCTTGCCGCCGATGACCAGGTTGATGAGCTGGGGCTGGGGCAACAGCGCGGGCAGGGCGCGCACCTGCTCGGCAGTGGTCACGGCCTCCACGAACAGGATGTCGGCGCCGGCTTCGGCGTACTGCCCGGCGCGCTCCACGGCGGCGTCAAAGCCGTGCACGGCGGCTGCGTCGGTGCGGGCCAGGATGAGCAGGTCGCTGTCGCGCCGTGCATCGCACGCCGCGCGGATCTTGCCCACCATCTCGCGCGCATCCACCACGTCCTTGCCGTTGAAGTGGCCGCAGCGCTTGGGGCTGACCTGGTCCTCCAGCTGGATGCAGTCGGCGCCCGCGCGCTCCAGCGTGCGCACCGTGTGGTAGGTGTTGAGCGCATTGCCGAAGCCGGTGTCGGCGTCGACGATGAGCGGCAGCTGCACCGCATCGCGGATGCGGGCCGTCTGGTCGGCGATGTCGGTCAGGCCCATGAAGGCCTGATCCGGCAGCCCCAGGCCCATGTTGGTCACGCCGGCGCCGGTGATGTAGAGGGCTTCAAACCCCAGGTCTTCCACCACGCGGGCGGACAGGGCGTTGAACGCGCCGGGGACGATGACGCCGCGGCGGGCCTGGGCGAGCGCGCGCAACTGCTGTTTGGTGTTCATGCTTCTTTTTCCTTGAATGCGGGTCCGGTGGATGGGCGTGGAGGGGGCGTGCGGCCGTTCACGGCGACGGCACCCTGACCCAGCCCTCCATCAAAATGCGGGCGCTGCGGCTCATGAGGACCTTGGTGACCGTCCATTGGCCGGCCACCTGCGCCGCCTGGGCCCCCACCCGCAGCGTGCCGGAAGGGTGGCCGAAGCGCACGGCGCTGGGCGTGCCACCGCCCGCCGCCCGGTTGACCAGCGTGCCCGGCACAGCCGCCGCCGCGCCGACGGCCACGGCCGCCGTGCCCATCATGGCGTGGTGCAGCTGGCCCATCGAGAGGGCGCGCACCAGCAGGTCCACGTCTTCCTTGTGCACCCGCTTGCCGCTGGCGGCCGTGTAGCTGGCCGGCGGCGCCACGAAGGCGATCTTGGGCGTGTGCTGGCGCGTGGCGGCCTCGGCGGGCGTGGCGATCAGGCCCATGCGCACGGCGCCGTGCGCGCGAACGGCCTCCAGGCGCGTCAGCGCCGCCGCATCGCCGTTGATGTTGGCTTGCAGCTCGGTGCCGGTGTAGCCCAGGTCGCTGGCGTTGAGAAAAATGGTGGGAATGCCCGCGTTGATGAAGGTGGCCGGGAAGCTGCCCACGCCGGGCACCTCCAGCGTGTCCACCACGTTGCCCGTGGGGAAGAGGGCGCCGGCGCCATCGGACGGGTCCATGAACTCCAGCGGCACTTCGGCGGCAGGAAAGGTGACGCCGTCCAGCTCGAAGTCGCCCAGTTCCTGCACCTGGCCGTCCGCCATGGGCACGTGCGCCACGATGGTCTTGCCAATGTTGGCCTGCCAGATGCGCACCGCCAGGGGGCCGTGCTGCGGAACGCGTGCGGCATCGATCAGTCCCATGTGCAGGGCGCACGGCCCCACGGCGGCCGAGAGGTTGCCACAGTTGCCGCTCCAGTCCACCAGGGGGCGGTCGATGGCGACCTGGCCGAAGAGGTAGTCCACGTCGTGCCCCGGCCGCGTGCTGCGCGAGAGGATCACGGCCTTGCTGGTGCTGGACGAGGCATTGCCCAGGCCGTCGATCTGCTT
Source organism: Acidovorax sp. (assembly GCF_021287135.1). Taxonomy (GTDB): domain Bacteria; phylum Pseudomonadota; class Gammaproteobacteria; order Burkholderiales; family Burkholderiaceae_C; genus Acidovorax. Next base: position 109,943 of record NZ_JAJTBB010000089.1, on the reverse strand, counting down.
GCCATAGGGGTCGGGGCTGCCCAGCACGCGCAGCAGCAGGGCGTCGCGCGCAGGCCCGGGCTGCTGTGCGGCCTCGGGCAGGTCTTGCAGGCGGAAGAACACGCCTTTGCTGGTGCCGCCGCGCAGGTAGGTGGCGGGGATTCTGATTTGAGGAAGAGGTTTGTTCATGGTGTGACTCCCCTCTCCCTTTGCAGGAGAGGGGCCGGGGGAGAGGGGGGCTGCGCTTGCAGCGCTGCCCAGATGGCTTCGAGCACGCTGTCCGTGTGGTGCAGGATGTCGTTGTTCCAAAAGCGCAGCAGGGCGAAGCCCTGGCTGCGCAACCAGGCATCGCGGGCGGCGTCGTGGTCTGAATCCACGTGTTGCCCACCGTCTGCCTCCACGATCAGCCGCAGGCCGAAATGCACAAAGTCCACGATGTAGGGGCCGATAGGCTGCTGGCGCCGGAATTTCTGGCCGTCCATGCGGTGCGCGCGCAGGTGCTTCCATAGCAACTGCTCTGCGTCGGTCATGTTCTGGCGCAGGGTTTTGGTGAATTGGCGTTGGTGCATGGGCGGGGCCCCCTCTCCCCCGGCCCCTCTCCCGCGAGGGGAGAGGGGAGCAAAACGGACAGCAGCGATTGTCATCACGCTCGCGCCTCTTGCCCGCCCGGGGAGCGGGAGGGAAGACATGAAGCAGCGCTGGTCATCGCGCGCAAGCCCCTCTCCCCCGGCCCCTCTCCCGCAAGGGGAGAGCGGAGCAAAACGGACAGCAGTGATTGTCATCACGCTCGCGCCTCTCCCGTGAGGGGAGCGGGGCGGAAGATATGAAGCAGCGGTTGTCATCACGCACTAGCCCCTCTCCCCTCGCGGGAGAGGGGTTGGGGAGAGGGGGCGGCCCCAGTCCGCGCCGCCAAAAAATCCTGCGCAAACCGCTGCAGCACGCCCCCCGCCTCATACACCGACACCTCCTCCGCCGTGTCCAGCCGGCACGCCACGGGCACCCGCAGCGTCTCGCCGTTGCGCCGGTGCACCACCAGCGTCACGGTGGCGCGTGGGGTTCGGTCCCCCACCACGCCATAGGTCTCCGTGCCATCCAGCCCCAGCGTGCGGCGGTTCACGCCGGGGGCAAACTCCAGGGGCAACACCCCCATCCCGATCAGGTTCGTTCGGTGGATGCGCTCAAACCCCTCGGCCACCACCACCTCCACGCCCGCCAGGCGCACGCCCTTGGCCGCCCAGTCGCGGCTGGAGCCCTGGCCGTAGTCGGCACCTGCGATGACGATGAGCGGCTGGCGGCGGTGCAGGTAGGTTTCGATGGCTTCCCACATGCGCATCACCTGGCCCTCGGGTTCCACGCGGGCCAGCGAGCCCTTTTGCACCTGGCCATCCACCACCGCCATTTCGTTGACGAGTTGCGGGTTGGCCAACGTGGCGCGCAGGGCGGTGAGGTGGTCGCCCCGGTGCGTGGCGTAGGAGTTGAAGTCCTCCGCCGGCACGCCCATGTGCGCCAGGTATTCGCCCGCCGCGCTGTCCGGCAGGATGGCGTTGGAGGGCGACAGGTGGTCGGTGGTGATGTTGTCGCCCAGCAGCGCCAGCGGGCGCATGCCCTGCAGGGTGCGCGCCCGGGCGGCCAGGGCGCCCACGCCTTCCGTGTCCCAGTACGGCGGGCGGCGGATGTAGGTGGACTGGGGGCGCCAGCCGTACTGTGGGCGCACGGCCTCGCCATCGTCCCGGCGGACTGCAAACATGGGTTCGTACACGGCGCGGAACTGCGCGGGCTGGACCGCCCGGGCCACGACGGCATCGATCTCTTCGTCGCTGGGCCACAGGTCCTTCAGGCGCACGGGCTGGCCGTCCGCCACGGCGAAAGCGTCGTTCTCGATGTCAAAGCGCACCGTGCCGGCGATGGCGTAGGCCACCACCAGCGGCGGGCTGGCCAGGAAGGCCTGCTGCGCGTAGGGGTGGATGCGTCCGTCGAAATTGCGGTTGCCCGAGAGCACGGCCGTCGCGTACAGGTCGCGCTCGATGATCTCCTGCTGGATCTTCGGGTCGAGCGCGCCGCTCATGCCGTTGCAGGTGGTGCAGGCAAAGCCCACGATGCCGAAGCCCAGCGCCTGCAGGTCGGCCAGCAGGCCGGCTTCTTTCAGGTACAGCTCCACGGCCTTGGAGCCGGGCGCCAGCGAGGTCTTGACCCACGGCTTGCGGGTGAGGCCCAGGCGGCGGGCGTTGCGCGCCAGCAGGCCGGCGGCGATCACGTTGCGCGGGTTGCTGGTGTTGGTGCAACTGGTGATGGCCGCGATGATGACCGCGCCGTCGGGCAGGCGGCCCGGCTCCTGCGCCCACGGGCCGGCAATGCCGCGCTCGGCCAGTGCCGAGGTGGGCAGACGGCGGTGCGGGTGGCTGGGGCCGGCCAGGTTGCGCACCACGCTGCCGAGGTCAAAACGCAGCACGCGCTCGTACTGCGCTGCATGCAGCGTGTCGGCCCACAGGCCGGCGGCCCGGGCGTAGGTCTCCACCAGCTGCACCTGCGCGGCCTCCCGGCCCGTGAGGCGCAGGTACTCCAGCGTCTGCGCATCGATGGCAAAAAGCGCGGCCGTGGCCCCGTACTCGGGGCACATGTTGCTGATGGTGGCGCGGTCGCCGATGGAGAGGCTTTCAGCGCCCGCGCCGTGGAACTCCACGTAGGCCCCCACCACTTTCTCGCGGCGCAGGAATTCGGTGAGCGCCAGCACGATGTCCGTGGCGGTGATGCCCGGCGGGCGGCGGCCCGTCAGCTCCACGCCCACGATCTCGGGCAGGCGCATCCACACCGCGCGGCCCAGCATCACGCTCTCGGCCTCCAGGCCGCCCACGCCCACGGCGATCACGCCCAGCGCGTCCACGTGCGGCGTGTGGCTGTCGGTGCCCACGCAGGTGTCGGGGTAGGCCACGCCCTGGTCGGCGTGCACCACGGGCGACATTTTTTCCAGGTTGATCTGGTGCATGATCCCGTTGCCCGCGGGGATCACCGCCACGTTGGCAAAGGCCTTCTTCGTCCACTCGATGAAGTGGAAGCGGTCTTCATTGCGGCGGTCTTCGATGGCGCGGTTCTTGGCAAACGCACCAGGGTCGGCGCCGCCGCACTCCACGGCCAGCGAGTGGTCCACGATGAGCTGCACCGGCACCACCGGGTTCACGGCGGCCGGGTCGCCGCCTTCCTGGGCGATCGCGTCGCGCAGCCCGGCCAGGTCCACCAGCGCCGTCTGGCCCAGGATGTCGTGGCAGACCACCCGCGCCGGAAACCAGGGGAAGTCGGCGTCGCGCCGCCGCCCGATGAGCTGGCGCAGGTAGCCGTCCAGCTGCGCAGGATCGGCGCGGCGCACCAGGTTTTCGGCGTGCACGCGCGCGGTGTAGGGCAGGGCGGCCCAGGCGCCGGTCTGCAGGGCTTCAACGGCTTCGCGCGCGTCGAAATACTGCAGCGCCGTGCCGGGAAGCGGTTTGCGGTGGGCGATGTTCATCATGAGTAGGGGGCTGGGCTTGCTCTTTTTTTATGAGCTGCTTGCGCTTTGTGGAAGCCATTCTCTGAAGCAAAACATGCTGAACATGGCGTGCAGCAAGCGCAAGCAGCTATGGTTTTTGATCAACGGCGCTCTGCAATCGGTACAAAGGGCTGGTCTTCCGGCCCGGTGTAGTGGGCACTGGGGCGGATGATCTTGTTGTCCTGGCGCTGCTCGATCACGTGCGCGGCCCAGCCGCTGGTGCGGGCCATGACGAACAGCGGCGTGAACATGGCGGTGGGCACCTGCATCATGTGGTAGCTCACGGCGCTGAACCAGTCGAGGTTGGGGAACATCTTCTTCTCCTCCCACATCACGGACTCCAGGCGCTCGGCGATGTCGTACATCTTGGTCGATCCGGCCTCTTGCGACAGGCGCCGGGCCACGCCCTTGATGATGGCGTTGCGCGGGTCGCTCACGGTGTACACCGGGTGGCCGAAGCCGATCACCACCTCCTTGGCCTGCACGCGGCGGCGGATGTCGTCCTCGGCCTGCGCGGGGTTGTCGTAGCGCTTCTGGATCTCGAACGCCACCTCGTTGGCGCCGCCGTGCTTGGGGCCGCGCAGCGCGCCAATGGCGCCGGCAATGCTGGAGTACATGTCGCTGCCGGTGCCGGCGATCACGCGGGCAGTGAAGGTGCTGGCGTTGAATTCATGCTCGGCGTACAGGTTGAGCGAGGTGTGCATGGCACGCACCCAGCTGGCGGGCGGCGGGGTGCCGTGCAGCAGGTGCAGGAAGTGGCCGCCAATGGAGTCGTCCTGCGTCTCCACCGCGATGCGCCGGCCCGAATTGCTGAAGTGGTACCAGTACAGCAGCATGCTGCCCAGGCTGGCCATCAGCCGGTCGGCGATGTCTCTGCTGCCGGGCAGGTTGTGGTCGTCCTTCTCGGGCAGCGCGCAGCCCAGGGCCGAGACGCCGGTGCGCATCACGTCCATGGGGTGGCTGGCGGCGGGCAGTTGTTCCAGCGCCGCCTTCACGCTGCCCGGCAGGCCGCGCAGGGCGCGCAGCTTGGCCTTGTAGGCGCTCAACTCGGCGTGGGTGGGCAGCTTGCCGTGCACCAGCAGGTGCGCAATCTCCTCGAACTCGCACACCTCGGCCATGTCCAGGATGTCGTAGCCGCGGTAGTGCAGGTCGTTGCCGGTGCGGCCCACGGTGCACAGGGCGGTGGTGCCGGCGGTCACGCCGGACAGGGCAACGGACTTCTTGGGCCGGAAGGCGGGGGTCAGGACGGGGGCGTTCATGCAAAGGTCTCCTGCAGGGATGGTGGCGGTGTTCAGGCTTGTCATACTTCGCAATCTACGCACAATGGCAGTCCTGCAGAAGGCCTGAAATGGCGAAGATTTGCGAACGCCGCTGCGGCGTTTTGCAAAGTTTGCGAATAACCGAATCCGCCAAACGATGAAAAAAACCTTCATGGGCGTGCGCCTGCGCCGCCTGCGCGAAGAGCGCGGCATGACCCAGGTGGCCCTGGCGCGCGCGCTGGACCTGTCCGCCAGCTACCTCAACCAGATCGAGCAGAACCAGCGCCCGCTGACGGTGCCGGTGCTGCTCAAGATCAACGCCGTGTTCGGCGTGGACGTGCAGCGGTTTTCCGACGACGACGAGGCCCGGCTGATCACCGCGCTGCGCGAAGCGCTGGCCGAGGCGCCCCCCGGACCGGGCGGCGAAGGGGTTTCGCTGGCCGAGATCCGCGAGCTGGCCGCCCACATGCCGGCCGTGGCCCGCACGCTGCTGGCGCTGCACCAGGGGCGCCGTGCGGCGCTGGAGCGCCTGGAGGCCCTGGGCGCGCAAAACGCACAGTGGGGCCTGGGCGACGACCGCAGCGCCGCCGCGGCGCCCTGGCAGCCCCCGGCGCCCATGGCCTACGAGGAAGTGCGCGACTTCTTCTTTGCCCGGCAGAACCATATTGCGACGCTGGACGACGCGGCCGAACGCTGCGCAAGCGACTGGGCGCTGCAGCCCGGCCGTGCGGACGAGTGCCTGGCGCGGCGGCTGGAGGCCGCCCATGGCGTGCGCCTGGCCGACGGGGCGGAGCTGCCCGGCGGCGCGCAGCGCGTGTTCCACGCCGACACCCGCGTGCTGCAGCTGGCGGCGGGCCTGTCGCGCGGGCAGCGGGCCTTTCAGATGGCCACGCAGCTGGCGTTCCTGGAGCAGGGCGCGGAGCTGGCCCGCCTGGCCGAAGGCGCGGGCCTGTCCAGCGACCAGGCGCGGGCGCTGGCGCGCATTGGCCTGGCCCAGTATTTCGCGGGGGCGCTGGTGTTGCCCTACACCGCGTTCCTGCACGCCGCCGAGGCCGCGCACTACGACATCGACCGGCTGTGCCGCCAGTTCGGCGTGGGTTTTGAGACGGTGTGCCACCGGCTGTCCACCCTGCAGCGGCCCAGCGCGCGCGGCGTGCCGTTCTTCTTCATCCGCGTGGACCGGGCGGGCAACATCAGCAAGCGGCAGTCGGCCACGCACTTTCACTTCAGCAAGGTGGGCGGCACCTGCCCGCTGTGGAACGTGTACGAGGCGTTTGCCCAGCCCGGCCGCACGGTGCCGCAGGTGGCGCGCATGCCCGACGGGCGCACCTACCTGTGGATTGCGCGCACCGTCTCCCGCCGCGCGGGGGCCTGGGGCGCCCCGGGCAAGGAGTTTTCGGTGGCGCTGGGCTGCGACATCCGCCACGCGCCGCAGCTGGTGTACGCCCGGGGGCTGGACCTGGCCAACCCTGCCGCGGCCGTGCCCATCGGCATGGGCTGCAAGGTCTGCGAGCGCGGCGACTGCCCGCAGCGGGCGTTCCCCCCCATCGGCCGGGCGCTGGCCGTGGACGAAAACCGCAGCCTCTTCACGCCCTACGCCGTCGCGGCCACGCAGTCGGAGAGGCCTCATTTGTGACTGATAAGTTACAAAATGCGCTCTTCATTTCATAGCTTGCACCGCCCGGTAATGTTGCGCGATCGGCATTTTTTAGCAAAAAGAGCCTTCGTAACCGTTTGTTGATCCAGGCAACTGTGGATTGCCGGTATCCTGCGCTCTTTCCCGTGCGGCCGGGTGGCCGCCGGGGCGGCGACGCAAGGTTTCTCCCCTGAACACTCCGAGCACTTTCTCTTCTGCGGCGGACCCGGTGCGACCCCCGGGCCGGTACCGGCACTGGGTGTCGGGCGTGGCCGTGGCCGTGTCCGGGCTGGTGCTGAGCGGATTGCTGGGCTGGCACCAGGCACAGGCCACGGCAGAGATCGAAAAGGCCCGCTTCACCCAGGAAACCCGGGCGTTCACGGAAGCGCTGCGCCAGCGGCTGGCGGGCCACACCGAGGTGGTGAATGCGCTGCGCGGCCTGTTCACCGCCAACCCGCACCTGTCGCGGCTGGACTTCGAGCGCGCCGCCAGCGAGATGGAGGTGGGCCAGCGCTACCCCGGCGTGCGCAACCTCTCGTTCACCCGCTGGGTGCCGGGCAGCGAGCGCGCGGCCTACGAGGCGCGGGTGCGGGCGGACACGTCGCTGTCTCCGCGGGGCCTCCCGGATTTCCACATCCACCCGCCCGGCGAGCGGGCGGAGTATTTTGTGGCCGAGTACCTGTGGCCCATGGTGGGCAACGAGGGCATCCTGGGCCTGGACATCAGTGCCCAGCCGGCCAATCTGGCAGCCATGCGCTACAGCCGCGACAGTGGCCAGACGGTCGTGTCCGCGCCGTTCGAGCTGCTGCAGGAGACCGAGCACCGGGCCGGCATCGTGATCCGCGTGCCGGTGTTCGACCCGACGGCCGGCACGGCCGAGCTGCGTTTTCTGGGCGCGGTGGCGTCCACGCTTCGCGTGTACGACCTGGTGCAGGGGCTGGGCCAGCAGGGCCTGCTTGAAGGCATTGCCGTGGCCATGTCCGACCTGGGCCCCGTGCGCACCGACCCGGGCCAGAGCGCCGCGCTGCCGCTGCTGGAGCTCACGGCCCCCGCGCTGCCGGGCGCCCAGCCCGTGGTGCGCGACGTGGTGGTGCACGACCGGCGCTGGCGCTTCACGTTCTACCCCACGCGCACGTTCCTCACCCCGGCGGAATCCCGCCTGCCGTGGCTGGCCGGGCTGGCCGGGGCGCTGGTGTCGCTGCTGCTGGCTTCCACCGTGGGGCTGCTGTCCCGCCAGCGCACCCTGGCGCTGGCACGGGCCCAGGCCTCCGAAGAAGCGCGGCGCGACAGCGAGGAGCGGTTCCGCGCGCTGTTCAACCAGGCCACCGTGGGCGTGGCGCAGGTGGACACCGACACCGGCCGCTATGTGCGCGTGAACCAGCGCTATGCCGACATCCTGGGCTATGCCCGCCCGCGCGACCTGCTGGGCAGCTCGTTCCACGACATCGTCCACCCCGCAGACCTGCCGCACGACCTGGCGCAGCTGGAGCGGCTGAAGACCGGGGAGGTGCCGCAATACCGCCTGGAGCAGCGTCTGCTGCGCAAGGACGGGCAGGTTGTCTGGGGCGACATCACCGTCTCGCCGCTGTGGCTGCCCGGGGCGGCGCCCGAGCGCCACATCGCGGTGGTGCAGGACATCACCTCGCGCAAGCGCATGGAAGAGACCTTGCGCAGCAACGAGCACCGCCTGCGCGGCATCCTGGAGCGGCTGCCCATGGGGCTGTGCCTGGTGGAGCCCGACGGGCGCATCGCCTTTCGCAACCAGCGCTATGTGGAAATCTGCGGCTATACCGAAGCCGAGGTGCCCGACGTGGAGACCTGGTGGGAGCGGGCGTTTCCCGACCCCCAGCGCCGCGCCGCCGCCCGCCAGAGCTGGCGCGATGCGCTGGCGCGGGCGCAGGCCCGCAACGGCGTGGTGCCCAGCGGCGAGTACCTGATCCGCTGCCAGGACGGCCAGATGCGGCCGGTGGAGGTCTCCGGCGTGCAGGTGGAGGGCGGGCACCTGGTGACCATGCAGGACCTGAGCGAGCGCAAGGCGGCCGAGGAGGAGATCAACCACCTGGCCTACTACGACCCGCTCACCCGCCTGCCCAACCGGCGCCTGCTGATGGACCGGCTGCAGCAGGCCCTGGCCACCAGCGCCCGCCACCAGCGCAGCGGCGCGCTGCTGCTGCTGGACCTGGACAACTTCAAGACCCTGAACGAAACCCGCGGGCACGACAGCGGCGACAGCCTGCTGCAGGAGGTGGCGCACCGGCTGCGCAGCTGCCTGCACGAGGACGACACGGTGGCCCGCCAGGGCGGCGACGAGTTCGTGGTGGTGCTGGAGGCGCTGGGCGACAACCCCGAAGAAGCCGCTGCGCGCAGCGAGGAGGTGGGCCAGCGCATCCTGTCGGTGCTGCGCGAACCGTACCGGCTGGCGGGCGGCGAGTACCACAGCTCCATCAGCATGGGCATCACCATCTTCAGCGGCATGCGCGAGACGGTGGACGAGCTGCTCAAGCGGGCCGACCTGGCGCTGTACCAGGCCAAGAACGCGGGGCGGGACACGCTGCGCTTCTACGACCCGCAGATGCAGGCCGCCGTCAGCGCCCGGGCCGCGCTGGAGCTGGACATGCGCGCCGGCCTGGCCCAGGGCCAGTTCGAGCTGTACTACCAGCCGCAGATCGACCGCGGCCGCATCACCGGCGCCGAGGCCCTGCTGCGCTGGCGCCACCCGCGCAACGGGTTTGTCTCGCCCGCGCAGTTCATCCCCCTGGCGGAGGAAACCGGCCTCATCCTGCCCCTGGGCGAGTGGGTGCTGCAGGCCGCCTGCGTGCAACTGGCGCGCTGGGCTGCGTCGCCGGAGCTGGCGGGGCTGAGCCTGGCGGTCAATGTGAGCCCGCGGCAGTTTCACCAGAACGGCTTCGTTCCCCAGGTCCTGGCCGCCCTGGCCAGCTCGGGCGCGGACGGGCGCCAGCTCAAGCTGGAGATGACCGAGGGCCTGCTGCTGCAGGACGTGGAGGACACCATCGACAAGATGGGCCAGCTCAAGGGCTACGGCGTGGGCTTCTCGCTGGACGATTTCGGCACGGGGTATTCGTCCCTGGCGTACCTCAAGCGCCTGCCGCTGGACCAGCTCAAGATCGATCAAAGCTTCGTGCGCGACGTGCTGACCGACCCCAACGACGCCGCCATCGCCCGCACCGTGGTCGCGCTGGGCACCAGCCTGGGCCTGCGCGTGATTGCCGAAGGCGTGGAAACCGAGGCCCAGCGCGAGTTCCTGGCACGCCACCACTGCCATGCCTGGCAGGGATACCTGTTCAGCCCGCCCGTGCCGGCGGCTGAATTCGAGGCGCAGGTGCGCCGGACGAATCGGTAGCCCCCCCTGAGGCGCTGCGCGCCTCGGCACCGCCGCCAGAGTCGGCGGCTCTTCGGGCACGTCCAAGCCTGCGCAGGCAGGCTTGGAGCCGCGGCCCTCAGCCTCCAGGGGGGACGCACCCTGTGGCCTGGCGGAGCCAGTTCCACGGGTGCACTGGTGTGGGGCGCGCCAGTATCGGGGCGAGCGGGTCCTTCGGTGCACTGCAAAATTAATAGCTGCTACCGCTTGCTGAACGGGCGTTTCAGCCTATTTTTATCTCTAGTGCGGCAAACTTGGTGCCACAGCACTCCGCGCAAACCATTTGCAGCAGGTGAGGGCAGGGTGGCGCGGTATCATTCCGGCCTTGCCGCCAGCGGGTTTCCCTATGGAGCGGCCACCCGGCGCCACCGCCTGTCCTGTCTGTCACGCCTTCTTTGCCCGCTTTCTGACCCGTGCGTCTTACCTCCATCAAGCTTTCCGGCTTCAAGTCGTTCGCTGAGCCCACCAATTTCATGCTGCCCGGCCAGCTGGTGGGGGTGGTGGGCCCCAACGGCTGCGGCAAGTCCAACATCATGGACGCCGTGCGCTGGGTGCTGGGCGAGAGCAAGGCCAGCGAGCTGCGCGGCGAGTCGATGCAGGACGTGATCTTCAGCGGCACCACCACCCGCAAGCAGGCCAGCCGCGCCAGCGTGGAGCTGGTGTTCGACAACTCCGACCACCGCGCCGGCGGCCAGTGGAGCCAGTTTGCCGAGATCGCAGTGCGCCGCGTGCTCACGCGCGACGGCACGAGCAGCTACTTTCTGAACAACCAGCCGGTGCGCCGGCGCGACGTGCAGGACGTGTTCCTGGGCACGGGCCTGGGGCCGCGGGCCTACGCCATCATCGGGCAGGGCACCATCAGCCGCATCATCGAAAGCCGCCCTGAGGAACTGCGCCTGTTCCTGGAGGAGGCGGCCGGCGTCTCCAAGTACAAAGAGCGCCGCCGCGAGACGGAAAACCGCCTGTCGGATACGCGCGAGAACCTCACCCGCGTGGAAGACATCCTGCGCGAGCTGAACGCCAACCTCGAAAAGCTGGAAAAGCAGGCCGAGGTGGCCGCCCGCTACAACACCCTGCAGGCCGACGCGACCCTCAAGCAGCACCAGCTGTGGTTCCTCAAGCGCGCCGACGCCGAGGCCGACCAGGCCAAGGTGCGGCTGGACGGCCTGCAGGCCGTGAACGACCTGGAATCGCGCATGGCCGACCTGCGCGCCGTCGAATCCGACCTGGAGACCATCCGCCAAGCCCACTACGCGGCTGGCGACCAGGTCAACCAGGCCCAGGGCAAGCTCTACGAGGCCACGGCCGAGGTCGGCAAGCTGGAGGCCGAGATCCGCTACGTGGTGGAAGGCCGCCAGCGTGTGGAGCAGCGCCTGGTGACGCTGGCCGAGCAGATCGCCCAGTGGCAGGCCCGCAAGGAAGAGGCCGACATCGAGCTGGAGAACCTGGCCGGCGCGGGCGTGGACGCCGAAGAGCGTGCCGAGTTGCTGGCCGCGCAGATGGAAGAGCAGGCGATGCAGCTGCCCGACCTGGAGGACGCCCTGCGCCAGGCGCAAAGCCGCGCCAGCGAGCAGCGCGCCAGCGTGGTGCAGGTGCAGCAGCAGATCGGCGTGCTGGCCGCCGAGCAGCGCAGCATCGACGAACAAAGCCGCCAGCTGGACGCGCGCTTTGAGCGCCTGCGCACCGACCGCAATGCCCTGGCGGCGCCGGACGAGGCCCGCCTGGACAACCTGCGCGAGCAGCTCGACGCCGCCCAGGAAATTGCCGAGACCACCGAGGCCCGCCTGCAGGAGCTGCAGGAGGCCGTGCCCCAGCTGGACGACGACCGCCGCGCGCGCCAGCAGGCCGTGAACAGCGAAAGCGCCCGCCAGGCCGACCTCTCGGCGCGGCTGGAGGCGCTCAAGGCGCTGCAGGAAAAGGTCAAGACCGACGGCAAGCTGCGCCCCTGGCTGGCCAAGCACGGGCTGGAGGGCCTGCAGGGCCTGTGGAGCCGCATCCACATTGAGCCCGGCTGGGAAAACGCCCTGGAGGCCGCGCTGCGCGAGCGGCTGGGCGCTCTGGAGGTCGGGCGCCTGGAGATGGTGCGCGGCTTCCTGGGCTCCGGCGGCACGGACGCACCGCCCGCGCGCCTGGCCTTCTACAGCCCGCCCGCCGCGGGCCAGGCCGAGCCGCCGTCCGCGCAGCCCCGGCTGTCCGACCTGCTGCGGCTGCACGACGCCGGGCTGCGCGCCGTGCTGTGCGACTGGCTGCAAGGCTGCACCACCGCCCCCACGCTGGACGAGGCGCTGGCCCGCCGCGCCACGCTGCAGCCGGGCGAGGTGATCTTCGTGCCGTCCGGCCACGCCGTCAGCGCGCACAGCGTGTCCTTCTATGCGCAGGATTCTGAACAGTCCGGGCTGCTCGCCCGGGCGCAGGAGATCGAGAACCTCGAAAAGGAACTGCGCGCCCAGGCCTTGATCGCCGAGGAGTCCCGCACGGCCCTGGTGCGCGCCGAGGCGGCCTACGCCGATGCCTCGCAGCGCCTGGTTGCGGCGCGGCGCGAAGCCTCCGAGGCGCAGAGCCGGGCGCACGAGCTGCAGGTGGAGACGCTGCGCCTGTCCCAGCTGGCCGAGCAGACCCGCGCCCGCAGCCAGCAGATCGATGGCGACCTGGCCGAAGTGGAAGCGCAACTGGGCGACCTGCAGGAGCGCCGCGTCGCCGCCGAGGCGCGGTTTGAAGAGCTGGACATGCAGCTGGCCGAAAGCCAGGAGCGCGAAGCCAGCCTGGGCGACCGCGTGATCGAGGCCGAGCGCCGCCTGGCCGCCTGCCGCGAGCAGCAGCGCACGCTGGAGCGCCAGGTGCAGGAAGCCACGTTCTCCCAGCGCAGCCTGGAGGCGCGCCGGGCCGAGCTCAACCGATCCATCGAAACGGCCACGCAGCAGGCCGTCGCGCTCGCCGACGAGCAGCAGCGCGCCCGCGACGAGCTGGCGCGCCTGTCGGACGCGGCCGCCCAGGGCGGCCTGCAGCAGGCGCTGGACGTGAAGATGGAGCGCGAAAAGCAGCTGGCCGCGCAGCGCAGCGAGTACGACGACCTGACCACCAAGCTGCGCGCCAGCGACGAGCGCCGCATGCAGCTGGAACGCGCGCTGGACCCGCTGCGCCAGCGCATCACCGAATTCCAGCTCAAGGAGCAGGCCGCGCGCCTGGGCCTGGAGCAGTACACCACCTTGCTGGCCGACGCCCAGGCCGAACTGGAGGCCGTGGCCCGCTCCATCGCCGAAGGCAATGTGCGCGTGCAGGGCCTGCAGGGCGAGATCGACCGCCTGCACCGCGAGATCGCTGCGCTGGGCGCCGTCAACCTGGCCGCGCTGGACGAGCTGAACCTGGCGCGCGAGCGCAAGGTCTTCCTGGATGCGCAGACCGCCGACCTGACCGAGGCCATGAACACGCTGGAAGACGCGATCCGCAAGATCGACGGCGAAACCCGCCAGCTGCTCTCGGGCACCTTCGACACCGTGAACGCGCACTTTGGCCGCATGTTCCCCGAACTGTTCGGCGGCGGCCAGGCCAAGCTGATCATCACCGGCGACGAAATCCTCGATTCCGGCGTGCAGGTCATGGCCCAGCCGCCCGGCAAGAAGAACCAGACCATCCACCTGCTGTCGGGCGGCGAAAAGGCGCTCACGGCCATCGCGCTGGTGTTCGCCATCTTCCAGCTCAACCCCGCGCCGTTCTGCCTGCTGGACGAGGTGGACGCGCCGCTGGACGACGCCAACACCGAGCGCTATGCCAAGCTGGTGTCCAGCATGTCCAAGGGCACGCAATTTTTGTTCATCAGCCACAACAAGATCGCCATGGAAATGGCCGAGCAACTGATCGGCGTGACCATGCAGGAGCAGGGCGTCTCGCGCATCGTGGCGGTGGACATGGAGTCCGCGCTGTCAATGGTGGATGCTTGAAGAACGATGATGCGCCCCCTGTGTCGCCTCGCAACGGACAGTAGAAGACCCCCTCACCTATGAGCACATTGCAACTGAGTCTGGCCATCGTGGGCGGCCTGGTGCTGGCCCTGATCGTTGCCTACAACACCTGGACGTCGCGCCGCAACGCTCCCAAGCGCGCCTTGCCGCAGGAGCCCGAGCTGGCCGCCGGCATCGCGGACCCGGCCCTGCGCCAGGAACCCGGCTTTGATGGCACCGCGGTGGCCGTGCCGGGCGACGCATTCCAGGACCTGGACCGCGGCCTGGAGCCCGCCGACGGCCATGCCGTGGACCTGAGCGAAGCGCTGCAGATGCCCGTGCCGCCGCTGTCGGCCGAGCGCCGCCTGGGCCTGGACCCGCTCATCGACGTGATTGCCGGCCTGCAGGTCGAGCATGTGGTGTCTGGCGACGCCGCGCTGGCCGCGCTGCCGCCCACGCGCCGCGCCGGCAGCAAGCCGTTTGCCATCGAAGGCCTGAACGAGGCTACCCAGCAGTGGGAGACGCCCGCCGCCGGCCAGCGCTACCAGAGCTTCCAGGCGGGCGTGCAGCTGGCCAACCGCATGGGCGCGCTCAACGAGATCGAGTTCTCCGAATTCGTGATGAAGACGCAAGGCTTTGCCGACGCGATCAACGCCGCGCCGGACTTCCCCGACATGCTGCAGGAGGTGGCCCGCGCCCGCGAGCTGGACCAGTTCGCCAGCGAGCACGACGCGCAGCTGATGTTCATGCTGCGCGCCCGCCAGGCCGCCTGGAGCCCCGGCTACGTGCAGCAAAACGCCGCGCGCCTGGGCTTTGTGCCCGGCGCCATGCCCGGGCGCCTGGTGCTGCCCGTGTCCACGCCCGGCCTGCCGCCGCTGCTGACCCTGGGCTACGACACCCAGGCCGCTCTGGCCGAGGACCCGGACCAGTCCGCCATCCGCGACATCACCCTGAGCCTTGACGTGCCGCAGGTCTACCGCACGGAACAGCCCTTCACCCGGCTGCGCGACGTGGCTGCAGCGCTGTGCCAGGCCATGGACGGCGTGCTGTGCGACCAGAACGGCACCCCGCTGCCCGCCATGGCCATGGAGCCCATCGCCGCCGACCTGGAGCTGCTCTACGACCAGCTGGACGGCCGGGACTTGTCCGCAGGGTCGGCGCTGGCGCGCAGGCTCTTCAGCTGAGTGGCCGTGGTACGGGGGGCGAGCGCCGCGCCGGTGCGGCGGGCCAACGAAGCCGACCACCGCGCCGTCAGGGCGCTGTACCGCGAACTGCGTCCGCAGGACCCGGACCTGGGTGACGACGCGTCCTTGCAGCTGTTCCGCGCGGTGCTCCACTCGCCGCAGGCCAGGCTGGTGGTTGCGCTGGACGGCGGCGAAGTCGGTGCCACGTGCATGCTGGCCTTGCTGCCCAATTTCGCGAGCGCGGGCCAGCCCATCGGCGTCATTGAGCACGTGATCACCGGCGAGCGATTTCGCCGACGGGGCCTGGCGCGTGCGGCGCTCGCGTTCGCCCTGGACGAGGCCTGGGCCATGGACTGCTGCAAGGTGATGCTGCTCTCGGGGGCGCAGCGGGCGCAAGCCCATCGGCTCTACGAATCCGTCGGGTTTGTGGGGGGACGGGAACTGGGTTTCGTCCAAAAGAATCCCAGCGGGGGCCACCATGACTGAGCAATCCGACCTTTTTTCGGCTGCAGCGCAGACCAGCCAAGCGCAGGCAGCTACCAAAATTGCAGCACTGCGGGCGCAGCTCAACACCTGGGCGCACCAGTACTACGTGCTGGACGCGCCCTCCGTGCCCGATGCGGAGTACGACCGCGCCTTCCGCGAACTGCAGGCGCTGGAAGCCGCGCACCCCGACCTCATCACCCCCGATTCGCCCACGCAGCGGGTGATCGGCGCGGTGATGGAGGGGCTGACGCCCGTGCGGCACGCCGTGCCCATGCTCAGCATCCACACCGAAACCGACACCGAGGCCACCGGCGCGCAGGCGTTTGACACGCGGGTGCGCCGCGAGCTGGGCCTGGCGCCGGCCGACCCGCCGGTCGAATACGTGGCGGAGCCCAAGTTCGACGGCCTGGCCATGAGCCTGCGCTATGAAAACCGCCGCCTGGTGCAGGCCGCCACGCGCGGCGATGGCGAGGTGGGCGAGGACGTGACGCACAACATCCGCACCATCCGGCAGATCCCGCTGACCCTGCCGGACGGCGTGCCGCCGCTCTTGGAGGTGCGCGGCGAGGTGTACATGCGCCGGGCCGACTTTGACGCGCTGAACGAACGCCAGCGCGAGCAGGGCGGCAAGACCTTTGTGAACCCGCGCAACGCGGCGGCGGGCGCGGTGCGCCAGCTGGACTCGGGCATCGCGGCCCAGCGGCCGCTGAGCTTTTTTGCCTATGGCGTAGGCGCCATCACTCCGGCAGGCGAGGGCGGGCCCGTGTTCCGCACCCACTACGAGCTGCTGCAGACCCTCAAATCGTGGGGTTTTCCGGTCGCAGCCCAGGTGCAGATTGCGCAAGGCGCTATGGAATTGGTAGCGTATCACCAGCAGGTGGGCGCCAGCCGCGACGCGCTGCCCTATGACATCGACGGCGTGGTCTACAAGGTGAACTCGCTGCAGCTGCAGCGCGACCTGGGCTTCAAGACCCGCGAGCCGCGCTGGGCCGTGGCGCACAAGTACCCCGCGCAGGAGATGGCCACGCGGGTGGAGGGCATCGACGTGCAGGTGGGCCGCACCGGCAAGATCACGCCTGTGGCGCGGCTGGCGCCGGTGTTCGTGGGCGGCGTCACGGTGACCAACGCCACGCTGCACAACCTGTTCGAGATCCGCAAGAAGGGCGTGCGCGTGGGGGACACCGCCATCGTGCGCCGTGCGGGCGACGTGATCCCCGAGGTGGTGGGCGTGATGCCCGGCAACCGCACGGACTATGTACCCAACTTCCGCATGCCCAAGACCTGCCCCGTGTGCGGCAGCGCCGTGGTGCGTGAGAAGGGCGAGGCCAACCACCGCTGCACCGGCGGGCTGTTCTGCGCCGCGCAGCGCAAGGAGGCGATCCTGCACTTTGCCGCGCGCCGCGCCATGGACATCGAGGGCCTGGGCGACAAGCTGGTGGACCAGCTGGTGGACCAGGGCGTGATCCGCACGCTGCCCGACCTGTACCGGCTGGGCCTCGCCTCGCTGGTGGCGCTGGAGCGCATGGCCGAGAAATCGGCGCAGAACGTGCTAGCCGCGCTGGAGAAATCCAAGCAGACCACGCTGCCGCGCTTCCTGTTCGGCCTGGGGCTGCGCCATGTCGGCGAAGCCACCGCCAAGGACCTGGCGCGGCACTTTGGCACGCTGGACGCCATCATGGATGCCAGCGTGGACGAGCTGCTGCAGGTGAACGACGTGGGCCCCGTGGTGGCGCAGGCCATCCACACCTTCTTCGAGCAGCCCCACAACCGCGAGGTGGTGGAGCAGCTGCGCGCCTGCGGCGTGACCTGGCCCGAAGGGGCGCCGGCCGAGCGCGCGCCCCAGGTGCTGGCGGGCAAGACCGTGGTGCTCACGGGCACGCTGCCCACGCTCAGCCGCGACGCGGCCAAGGACTTGCTCGAGGCGGCCGGCGCCAAGGTGGCCGGCTCGGTGAGCAAGAAGACCAGTTATGTCGTGGCCGGTGCCGAAGCCGGCAGCAAGCTGGCCAAGGCCGAGGAGCTGGGTGTGCCGGTGCTCGACGAAGCCGGCATGCTCGCCCTGCTGGCGGCCGGCCCGGACCTGTGAGGTTTTATTGATGCGCAATTCTTGGGTGCAATCGGTCCGGGCGCGTGCCGGGGCCGGACTCCGCGGGCTGGCCGCCGGGCTGGCCTGGATCCCGCGCCCCGTGCGGCGCGTGCTGCTGTGGGGCGTGCTGGCGCTGCCGGCCATCGTTCTGGCCTACACCCTGGTGCTGCTGCCGCTCACCCCCTCGGTGGCCGACATCCGCAAGGCCAAGAGCGAGCTGCCGGCGCAGCTGCTGTCGGCCGACGGCAAGCTGCTGGCCGAGTACCGCTGGGCCAACCGCGAATGGGTGGAGCTGGACAAGATCTCGCCCCATGTGGTGGATGCCCTGATCGCCACGGAAGACCACCGCTTCTACGACCACTTCGGGCTGGACTGGAAGCGCACGGCCTCCTCGGTGGTGCTCACGCTGCGGGGCGACCCGCAGGGCGGCTCCACCATCACGCAGCAGCTGGCGCGCAACCTCTTTCCGGACGAGATCGGCCGCTCGCGCGTGTTCCCGCAGGCGCTCACGCGCAAGCTCAAGGAGGCGATCACCGCGCTGAAGATCGAGGCTTCGTACTCCAAGGACGAGATCCTGGAGACCTACCTCAACACCGTGCCGTTCCTCTACAACGCCTACGGCATCGAGATGGCCGCGCGCACGTACTTCGACAAGTCGGCCGACAAGCTCAACGTGCTGGAAAGCGCCACGCTGATCGGCATGCTCAAGGGCACGGCGTACTACAACCCCGTGCTCAATCCCGAGCGCGCCCGCGCCCGCCGCAACACGGTGCTCTCGCAGATGGTCAAGCGCGGCAAGCTCGACGAGAAAGAGTTCGAGGCGCTGCAAAAACGCCCGCTGCGCGTCAATTTTGAGCGTCAGACCGAGGTCATGGGGCCTGCGCCGCACTTCGCCATCCAGCTGCGCAAGCAGCTCATCGACTGGGCCGACAGCCATGGCTACAGCCTGTACGCCGACGGGCTGGTGATCCGCACCACCATTGATTCGCGCCTGCAGGCCATCGCCAACCAGGCCGTGGCCCACCAGGGCAAGCAATTGCAGGCCGTGGCCGACGCCGCCTGGAGCCGCCGCGATGGCTGGAATGCCGCCAACGAGCTGGTGCAGACCCTGGTGCGGGAAAGCGCCGAGTACCGCGCCGCCGTGGACAAGGGCGAGGCGCCCGAGGATGCGCTCAAGGCCCTGCTGGCCGACGATGCCTTTTTGCAGAAGCTGCGCACCGAGAAAACGCGCGTGCAGGCCGGCTTCCTGGCGCAAGACCCGGTCAACGGCCATGTGCTGGCGTGGGTGGGCAGCCGCGACTTTGCCCTGGACCCGTTCGACCACGTGCAGGCCGCGCGCCGCCAGCCGGGCTCCACCTTCAAGCCCTTTGTCTATGGCGCCGCGTTTGCCAAGGGCGCCTCGCCCGAAGACACGCTGATGGACACGGCCGTGGAAATCCCCCTGGGCGGCGGCCGCGTGTGGCGGCCCACGGACGGGCGCGCGCCCAGCGAGGAGCCGATGACCCTGGCCGACGGCCTGGCGTTCTCCAAGAACACCATCACCGCCCAGGTCATGCAGCAGGTGGGGCCCGCCCGCGTGGCCGAGGTGGCCCGCGCCCTGGGCGTGCGCCAGTCGCCGCTGGAGGAGGTGCCCTCGCTCGCGCTGGGCACCAGCCCGGTCACCCTCAAGGAGATGGTGACGGCCTACTGCTCCATCGTGAACCTGGGGCGCTATGTGGAGCCGGTGCTGATCACGCGCATCGAGGACCGCGATGGCAAGGTGCTGGAGACCTTTGCCGAATCGACGCCCCAGGAAGTGTTCGACCCGCGGGCCGCGCAGACGCTGCGCAACACCATGCGCGGGTCGGTGGACCGCGGCACGGCCGCCGCCATCCGCACGCGCTACGGCATCCAGGCCGACGTGGCCGGCAAGACCGGCACCACGCAAGACAACACCGACGGCTGGTTCATCCTCATGCATGCCCGCGTGGTGGCGGGCGCCTGGGCGGGCTTCAACGACGGCCGCGTCACGCTGCGCAGCGATGCCTGGGGCCAGGGCGCCCGCAGCGCGCTTCCCATGGTGGGGGAGTTCATGCAGCAGGCCTTGCGCGCCAAGGTGGTCAGTGCCGGTGACCGCTTTGTGGACGAGTTTGCCGAGGCGCCGCCGCAGCCGTCGCCGCCGCCTGCAGACGCCTCGCTGGGCAGCATGCGCGAATGGATTCGCGGCCTGTTCCGCACGGACCCCGCACCCCAGCCCGCGCCGCCGCCATGGCCGCTGGGGCCCGCGCCCCAGGCGCCCCCGGGGGGCGGCCAGCACGGCCTGCCGCCCTCCACCTATGACCCCGGCCGGCCTCCGCCGCCTGCCGAGGAGCGCGTGGGCGGCTGAGCACCGCGCCACGCTGCGCAAGGTGCGCAGCATGCAAAGGGCGCGGCCTGGCACTTTTTTGCTGGCGTGCCCGCCAGCGCGCCGCTAGCATGCGCGCCGGTGTGGGGTGGCGGCTGCGCCCGGCGCGCGGCCGGGCAGGCTGCGGGCCGGGGCCTGCGGTGTGTGCGCTGCGCGCCCAGCCTGTCCCTGTCTGTGCAAGTCTTTTGTCCTTCCCGCCTTTTCCATGACTTCTTGTCCCTTCCGTTCGTCGCGGCTGGCCCTGGCCGTGGCCACCTGCGTTCTATGCTGTGCTCCGCTGTCCAGCCGGGCCGCCGATATCCGCATGACCCCGCCACCCGGGGGTGCCGTGGTCGTGACTGACTCCGCCACCCAGTCGGTGCGCTTCCGGGTGGACGACAGCGGCGGCGTGCGCGCCCCCGGACTGGTGGCGGCGCCGGCCCAGGGCACCTTGCTGTGCTTTGACGGCACCAGCGGCACGCTGGGCCAATGCTCTGCCGGCGTGGCCACGGGCGCCGTGGGGCCCACTGGTGCCACGGGTCCGGCAGGTCCCGCCGGCGCTGCGGGAGCCGCCGGATTGCCCGGCGCCCCAGGCCCCACCGGGCCTGCCGGCGCTGCGGGAGCCACCGGAGCGGCAGGCGCCCAGGGACCGGCCGGCGCTGTGGGGCCTGCGGGGCCTCAAGGCCCCCAGGGCCCGGCCGGCTCGATGGGGGTGTACGGCGATGGCTCGGGCGGCGCGTTCACGGTGTTGCCGGGTGCCAACCTGGACCTCACGACTGCCAGCGGCTTCAACAGCCTGGCCGGGCGCCACCACCTGCAGTTCACCACCATCCAGGTGGATGGATCGCTGAAGGTCCCCAGCGGAACGGTGCTGCGCGCCACGGGCGACGTCACGATCTCCGGCACCGTCACCGTGGCGGAGGGGGCCGGTGTCAGCAGCGGGGCGGCGCCGCACCCGGGCATTGCGCTGTCGGCCGCGGGGGCATCGCAGGGTGGCACGGGGCTGCCGCCGTTGACGGCTTCGCTCATGAAAAAGGCGCCCGCTGCGGCGGGCGGGGCGGGCTACCGGCCCAACGCATCGAACACGGGTGGCGAGGGCGGCGGCTCCCTGGTCATCCTGGCCGGGGGCAAGGTCACGATCTCGGCCTCGGGCGCGGTCGATGCCAGCGGCCGCAATGCCTCCAACGCGCCCACGCCCGGCGTGGATGCGGCCGGGGCGGGCGGCGGGGGCGGCGGCGTGATCATCGTGGCCTCGGCCAACAGCATCGTGGTGAGCGGGGCGCTGCGCGCCAATGGCGGGGCGGGAGCCCCGGGCGTCAACGGCAACACCGGCAACATCCAGGGCGCCGGAGCGGGCGGGGGCGGCGGTGGCGGCATCGTGCACCTGATCGCCCCCGCGGCGCCGAGCATCACGGGCACGGCGCAGGTCAATGGCGGCCCTGCCGGCGTCGATGATCTCACTGGCACCCTGGCCGTCGCTGGCGGCGGGGGCGGCGCCAGCGGTGGGCAGGGCGGCAGCGGAGGGCTGATGAGCAGCGGCGTGCCGCAGTCTGCGCAAGCCGGCAGCAGCGGCTACGTGTTCACGACCGTGGTGCCGACGCCGGCGGATCTGTTCCTGCCCTGAGACCTTGAGCAGGTTCTGGTCCGGGCGGGCTCACTCGATGTCGATGCAGTGCAGCCCGAAGGCGCCGGCCTTGCGGTCGGCAAAGTAGGCTTCCAGTGTTTCCTTGACGGTGCGGAACGCGATCTCGTCCCAGGGCACTTCCTCCTCGTGGAAGAGCCGCGCCTCGATGGTTTCGTACCCCGGGTTGAACTGGTCGCTGAGCAGGGTGGCCTGGTAGAACAGGTGCACCTGCCCGACCCGGCGCACGTTCAGCAGGCTGAACAAGGGGCCCATGCGGATCTGGGCGCCGGCTTCTTCGTCGGTCTCGCGCGCGGCGCCCTGGGCCGTGGTCTCGTCCAGCTCCATGAAGCCTGCCGGCAGCGTCCACTTGCCCCACCGCGGCTCAATGTTGCGCTTGCACAGCAGCACGCGGCCATCGGGCATCACCGGCACCGTTCCCACCACGTTGAGCGGGTTCTCGTAGTGCACCGTGTTGCAGGCCGGGCAGACGGCGCGCTGCTTGGTGTCGCCGTCGTCGGGCAGGCGGTAGACCACGGCGGTGCCGCAGGCGCGGCAGTGTTTGATGGGGCTGCGGAAGGTCATTCAGAGAGTTTGAATAAAAATGGCCTCCAACGCTTGCGCCATAAGCGCTGAAAGCTATTAAAATTATAGCATTCGGCCCACGCTGGGCCGGTGCGGCCGTTACACCACGTTCAGCCGCAGCGTGCCCAGCCCGTCAATGCCGCCCTCCAGCACATCGCCGCGCACCACGGCGCCGACGCCCTCGGGCGTGCCGGTGTAGATGAGGTCGCCCGGCTGCAGCTCCCACGCGGCCGAGAGGTGCTCGATGGTCTCGGCGATGTTCCAGATCAGCTGCGCGACCGTGCTGCGCTGGCGATCGGCTCCGTTGACCTGGAGCCAGATGGCCGCGCGCGACACGTCACCCGCCTGGGCCGCCGGGGTGATGGGGCCAATGGGCGCGCTGGCGTCGAAGCCCTTGCCGATGCACCAGGGGCGGCCTTGCTTCTTCATGTCGTTCTGCAGGTCGCGGCGGGTCATGTCCAGGCCCACGGCGTAGCCGTAGATGTGCGACAGCGCGTCGGCGGCGGCAATGTTCTTGCCGCCCTTGCCGATGGCCACCACCAGCTCGATCTCGTGGTGCAGGTTGGCCGTGAGGCTCGGGTACGGCAGGGGCACGGTCTCGCCCTGCGGCACCACGACGATGGCGTCGGCAGGCTTCATGAAGAAGAAGGGCGGCTCGCGGCCTGTAAACCCCATTTCCTTGGCGTGCTCTTCGTAATTGCGGCCCACGCAGTAAATGCGGTGCACAGGAAAGCGGTCGCCGCTGCCCACGATAGGCACGCTGGCCACCGGGGCGGGAGAAAACACGTAGCTCATGTCCGTCGGTCTTTCGGGTTGGGCCTGCGCCGGGCGCAAACGCGGGCAGGCCAGGAATGAAGGGCTGGATTTCGTCGGGGCGCGGGCGCCCCCGGCGCAGTGTGCCATGGCTGCGGGCCGCGCGCCGGGGAGCGCTACACTCGCGCCCATGGCACAGAGCTTCGACTTCCACAACACGCCGGGCCACCTGGTGCGCCGTGCGCACCAGCGAACCGTTGCGCTATTCATGGAGGAGACGGCCGGCTTCGACGTGACGCCGGTGCAGTTTGCCATCCTGCACGAGCTGCTGGCCCGCCCCGGCGAAGACCAGGTGACCGTGGCCTCGCGCGTGGCCTTCGACGCGGCCACGTCGGGCTCGGTGATCGGCCGGCTGGAAAAGCGCGGCTGGGTGCGCCGCGAGCCGGACACGCGGGACCGGCGCCGCAAGCTGCTGTGGATCACGCCCGAGGGCGAAGTGGCCGCGCTGCAGATGCGCGACGCGGCCCAGCGGGTGCAGGAACGGCTGATGGCCCCGCTCAATGCGCAGGAGCGCAGCGACCTCATGCAGCTGCTGCACCGCGTGGTGTACCAGCACCAGGACCCCGCCGGCGCCTCGGGCGCCTGAGCGCTTCGTTGCCTGCGCGCAGCGCAGCAGCCGCCGCCCCGCGCCTGCCTGCGTGCCCGGCCCTTCCTTTTCACCGCAACCCTGGGTTTCGCCATGCAGCTCTACAACTACTTCCGTTCTTCCGCGTCCTTTCGCGTGCGCATCGCCTTGCAGATCAAGGGCCTGGACTACGACTACCTGCCCGTGCACCTGGTCAAGGGCGAGCACAAGGCGCCCGCGTATGCCAGCCGGGTGGGCGACGCCCTGGTGCCCACGCTGGTGACCGACGAGGGGGCGGCGCTCACCCAGTCCATGGCCATCATCGAATACCTGGACGAGACCCACCCCACGCCAGCGCTGCTGCCGGCCACGCCCCTGGCCCGCGCGCGGGTGCGGGCACTGGCCCAGATGGTGGCCTGCGAGATCCACCCCATCAACAACCTGCGCGTGCTCAAGTACCTGGTGCGCGAGCTGCAGGTGGAAGAAGACGCCAAGAACACCTGGTACCGGCACTGGGTGCGCAGCGGGCTGGAAGCCTTCGAGCGCCAGCTGGCGCTGCTGGCGCAGGAGCGCGCCGCGCAGGGCCTGGCGCCGTCCGTGCTGTGCTGGGGCGACACGCCCACGCTGGCCGACTGCTGCCTGGTGCCACAGATCTTCAACGGCCAGCGCTTCAACGTGAACCTGGACCAGCTGCCGCTCACGATGGGCGCATTCGAGGCCTGCATGGCGCTGCCCGCATTCCAGCGCGCGCAGCCCTCGGCCTGCCCGGACGCCGAGGCCTGATGGACGCGTCCGCGCCGGCGCCGGCACCTCTGGCCCCTGCCGACTGGATCCAGCCGGACTGGCCCGCGCCGCCCGGTGTGCAGGCCCTGTGCACCACGCGGGCGGGCGGCGTGAGCGCCGCGCCCTACGACAGCCTGAACCTGGGCAGCCACGTGGGCGACGACCCCGGGGCCGTGCGCGCCAATCGCGCGCGCCTGCAGGCCACCCTGCAAGAGCTGGCGCCCGGCACGCGGCCGGTGTTCCTGGACCAGGTCCACGGCGACGGCGTGGTGCACCTGGACACCACCACCCCCGACGGCATGAAGGCCGATGCCTGTACCGCAGCCACGCCCGGCGTGGCCTGCACCATCATGGTGGCCGACTGTCTGCCGGTGCTGTGGGCCCACCGCTCAGGCGCCGTGGTGGCGGCGGCCCACGCCGGCTGGCGCGGGCTGGCCGGCACCGGAGGGCAGGGCGTGCTGGAGTCGGTGTTTCAGCGTTTTCAGGCCCTGGCGCAGGATGGATCTGCGCAAGCAGCTATCAAAACAGGAGCATATTTGCCCGCTGCCGCGGAGGCTGCAGACGTCCTGGTCTGGCTGGGCCCGTGCATCGGCCCCCAGGCTTTCGAGGTGGGGGCCGAGGTGCGGGACGCTTTCTGCCGCGACGACCCGGGCGCCCAAGCATGTTTCGTGGCCCGGCCGCGGGTGCCAGGCAAATACCTGTGCGACCTGGCGGGCCTGGCGCGGCGCCGGCTGCAGGCGCTGGGCGTCACGC
Organism: Acidovorax sp.; assembly: GCF_021287135.1. Lineage (GTDB taxonomy): Bacteria > Pseudomonadota > Gammaproteobacteria > Burkholderiales > Burkholderiaceae_C > Acidovorax. The sequence continues at coordinate 85,000 of NZ_JAJTBB010000089.1, read as the reverse complement.
ACATCTACGGCAACGACGGCACCGGCGCCTGGTGCACGGTCACCAACGCCTCACGGTTCTTTTCGCACCGGCGGGATGCCGCTGCCCTCGGCGGCAGCGGGCGGCTGGCCGCCTGCATCTGGCGCACCTGAGGCCACGGCGGCCGCGGTGCCCGCTGCGGCGGCGGCCTGCTCGGCGTCGTAGGCCGCCTGTTCCGCCGCCTCGCGCGCCTTGATGGCCCGCTTGCGCGACGGCGTGCCCAGGATGTACACCAGGATGCCCATGGGCAGCGCTCCGTAGAGCGCGAACGTAAAAAACGCGCCCAGCAGCGTGCCCGTGGGACTGGCGGCCTCGGCCACCGCCATCATGAGCGTGACGTAGGTCCAGGCAATGACGATGAGGTACATTGGTTTGCGTTCACTGCACGTGTTGTGATTCCGTTGCCAGGCGCCGGGGCGTCGGCAACAATGAATCCGAAAGAGAGCCTGCCCGCCGGCCTGGCCGGAGCGGGCGCCCCGTCACCGAGGAAAGAGCATGCATTCTGAATCACCCTGGGCAGAAGGCGCCCAGCAGTTCCAGCAGATTTTCGGCCAAACCTGGGCCCACGCGCTGCAATCGCTCCAGAAGATGGACCTGGGTGGCGCGCTGCCTCCCGCCTCCGCCGTCAAGCTCTCGCCCGACAAGCTGAAGGCCCTGCAGCAGCAGTACCTCCAGGAGGCGCAGGCGCTGTGGACGCAGGGCCTGCAGGGCGCCCCCGAGATCAAGGACAAGCGCTTTGCCGGTGAAGGCTGGGCCAGCAATCCCGTGGCGGCCTTCTCCGCAGCGGCTTATTTGCTCAACGCCCGCACGCTGATGGGCCTGGCCGACGCGGTCGAAGCCGACGAGAAGACCAAGGCGCGCATCCGCTTCGGCGTGGAGCAATGGATGGCCGCCATGGCCCCCAGCAACTTCCTGGCCTTCAACGCCGAGGCGCAGAAAAAGGCCATCGAGACCAAGGGCGAAAGCATTGCCTTGGGGCTGAAGAACCTGTGGCACGACATCTCGCAGGGCCATGTGTCCATGACGGACGAGAGCCTGTTCGAGGTGGGCCGCAACGTGGCCACCACCGAGGGCGCCGTGGTGTACGAGAACGAGCTGTTCCAGCTGCTTGAATACAAACCCCTCACGGCCAAGGTGTACGAACGGCCGTTCCTGCTGGTGCCGCCGTGCATCAACAAGTTCTACATCCTGGACCTGCAGCCCGAGAACTCGCTCATCCGCTACGCGGTGGAGCAGGGCCACCGCACGTTCGTGGTGAGCTGGCGCAACCCCCACGAAGACCTGGGCCACAAGACCTGGGACGACTACGTGGAAGACGGCGCCATGGCCGCCATCGACGTGGTGCAGAACATCACCGGCGCCGAGCAGATCAACGCTCTGGGCTTTTGCGTGGGCGGCACCATCCTGAGCAACGCCCTGGCCGTGCTGGCCGCGCGTGGCGACGAGCCGGTGGCCAGCGCCACCTTCCTGACCACGCTGATCGACTTTGCGGACACTGGCATCCTGGACGTGTTCATCGACGAGGCCTTCGTCAAGTTCCGCGAGATGCAGATGGGGCAGGGTGGGCTGATGAAGGGCCAGGATCTGGCCTCCACCTTCAGCTTCCTGCGTCCCAACGACCTGGTGTGGAACTACGTGGTGGGCAATTACCTCAAGGGCGAAACCCCGCCGCCCTTTGACCTGCTGTACTGGAACAGCGACAGCACCAACCTGCCCGGCCCGTTCTACGCCTGGTACCTGCGCAACTTCTACCTGGAGAACAACCTCGTCCAGCCCGGCAAGCTCACCGTGTGCGGTGAAAAGATGGACCTGGGCCAGCTCACGATGCCGGTGTACATCTACGGCTCGCGCGAGGACCACATCGTGCCGGCCACGGCCGCGTATGCGTCCACCCAGGTGCTGCCCGGCAAGAAGCGGTTTGTGATGGGCGCCTCGGGCCACATCGCGGGCGTGATCAACCCGCCCGCCAAGGGCAAGCGCAGCCACTGGATGCGCGCCGACGGCAAGTTCCCTGCCACGCTGGACCAGTGGCTCGAAGGCGCCACCGAACACCCCGGCAGCTGGTGGACCGACTGGTCGCAGTGGCTCAAGGGCCACGCGGGCAAGCAGATTGCCGCACCCAAGAGCTACGGCAAAGGCGCCAAGTTCAAGGCCATCGAGCCCGCGCCGGGCCGCTACGTCAAAGAGAAGGCCTGAGGCCCCGGCCGGGTACGCAGAAACCCTGGTATGGAACAGTGCGGATCTTCCGCGCTGCGAGAATCCGAACCAGCAACCCATCAACCACAAGGACATTCCATGGAAGACATCGTCATCGTTTCGGCCGCCCGCACTGCCGTGGGCAAGTTTGGTGGCGCCCTGGCCAAGACGCCCGCGACCGAGCTGGGCTCCATCGTCATCCGCGAAGCGATTGCGCGCGCGGGCTTGCAAGCCGACCAGATCGGCGAGGTCATCATGGGCCAGGTGCTCGCGGCAGGCGTGGGCCAGAACCCTGCGCGCCAGGCCTCGATAAAGGCCGGCGTGGCCAAGGAAACCCCGGCGCTGACCATCAACGCCGTCTGCGGCTCGGGCCTGAAGGCCGTGATGCTGGCGGCCCAGGCGGTGGCCTGGGGCGACAGCGAGATCGTGGTGGCCGGCGGCCAGGAGAACATGAGCCTGGCACCGCACGTGCTCAACGGCTCGCGCGAAGGCCAGCGCATGGGCGACTGGAAGCTGGTCGACACCATGATTGTGGACGGCCTGTGGGACGTGTACAACCAGTACCACATGGGCATTACCGCCGAGAACGTGGCCAAGCAATACGGCATCACCCGCGACATGCAGGATGCGCTGGCCCTGGCCAGCCAACAGAAGGCGGCCGCTGCCCAGGACGCGGGCAAGTTCGTGGATGAAATCGTGGGCGTGACCCTTCCGCAGAAGAAGGGTGACCCCATCGTCTTCAACGCCGACGAATACCTCAACCGCAAGACCAATGCCGAAGCCCTGGCGGGTCTGCGCCCGGCCTTCGACAAGGCCGGCAGCGTGACGGCTGGCAACGCTTCGGGCATCAACGACGGCGCCGCTGCCGTGGTGGTGATGACGGCCAAGAAGGCTGCGGCGCTGGGCCTCAAGCCGCTGGCGCGCATCGCTTCGTTCGGCACCTCGGGGCTGGACCCGGCCATCATGGGCATGGGCCCGGTGTCCGCATCGCGCAAGGCGCTGCAGCGCGCGGGCTGGAGCGCCGCCGACGTGGACCTGTTCGAGCTGAACGAAGCCTTTGCCGCCCAGGCCTGCGCCGTGAACAAGGAACTCGCCCTCGACCCCGCCAAGGTGAATGTCAACGGCGGTGCCATCGCCATCGGACACCCCATTGGTGCCTCGGGCTGCCGCATCCTGGTGACGCTGCTGCACGAAATGCAGCGCCGGGATGCCAAGAAGGGCCTGGCCGCCCTGTGCATCGGGGGCGGCATGGGAGTAGCGCTGGCGCTGGAACGCTGACGCGCTGGCTGCCCCGCAGCACGCTCGCCCCGAAAGCCGCGCATGGGCGCGGCTTTTTTGCGTCCGTCCTTGCACCTTTTGGCGCCGCTGATCGACGCCGCTTTTCCATGCCCCAAGACGGGGCGCAGACCCGCGTGCACGGGCTGCGCACCGGCGTCAGCGCCACGCCATGATGTGTGTCAAACGTGTGACGCATGCCGATATGTCAAAAAGGAAAGGGGTTCAGTGTTTTCCTCCACGGCAGTGGCCTGTTTCTTGGGTAGAGTGGCTGCTGAGACGTTAACCAACAAGGAGAAATCACATGAGCCAGAAAGTCGCGTATGTCACGGGCGGCATGGGGGGCATCGGCACAGCCATCTGCCAGCGCCTGCACAAGGAAGGCTTCAAGGTCATCGCCGGCTGCGGCCCCACGCGCGACCACGCCAAGTGGCTGGCCGAGCAGAAGGCGCACGGTTTCACCTTCTATGCATCGGTGGGCAATGTGGGCGACTGGGACTCGACGGTGGAAGCGTTCACGAAGGCCAAGAACGAGCATGGCCCCATCGATGTGCTGGTGAACAACGCCGGCATCACGCGAGACCGGATGTTCCTCAAGATGTCCCGCGAGGACTGGGATGCCGTCATCGAGACCAACCTCAACAGCATGTTCAACGTCACCAAGCAGGTGGTGGCAGACATGGTGGAAAAGGGCTGGGGCCGCATCATCAACATCAGCTCGGTCAACGGCGAAAAGGGCCAGGCCGGCCAGACGAACTATTCGGCTGCGAAGGCCGGCATGCATGGTTTTTCGATGGCGCTGGCGCAGGAGCTGGCCACCAAGGGCGTCACCGTCAACACCGTGAGCCCCGGCTACATCGGAACGGACATGGTCAAGGCCATCCGCCCCGACGTGCTGGAAAAGATCGTCTCCACCGTGCCGGTGAAGCGCCTGGGCGAGCCCAGCGAGATTGCCTCCATCATCGCCTGGCTGGCCTCCGAAGAAGGCGGCTATGCCACGGGCGCCGACTTCTCGGTGAACGGCGGCCTGCACATGGGTTGATGGGTTTGGGATCCTCTTGACCGATGCGTGCAGAGGATCCCTTGCAGTGCCGCCCCGCGGCGCCTCGGCGCCCCAAGCAAAAGACCCCGCAATGCGGGGTCTTTTTTGTCAGGGAACTGCCGGGACGAAACCGGGTCTTCGCAGTTGGAACTTGATCCAGCGCCGCAGCAAATCAGCCAGCGAAGCCATTATTTGGCATGGTTCCTGCTTGTGTTGGGTGGCGGCACAGCCCAGGGCAGGAACTTGCAAGTCGCGCTTCTCAGAAGCGGGCCGGAGCGCGCTTGCGATCGCGTTCGTCTTCGGGCCAAGCGGACAAGATTGCAGTGGTGTTCATGGTGGAAAAACTCCTGTGATGTACCCACAACGCAGGCCATTGCGCGGCCGTTGACAGTGTTTCGCAAAAAAAAGCAACGGCACGTGCCCGAATGTGAAGCCTTGAATTTGCTATCGTTTATGTAGCGCTTTGCGCTGCTGGTACAAGCGCAAAGTGCCAAAACGATGGGCAGAAAAATACAAGAAATTACACTTCAGCCGGCCGCCTGGGCAGAAATTTCTTCCAGCGCCTCTGAAATTTCGAGCCAGCGTTCTTCCAGCTGCGCGGTTTCGTCCTGGCCGGTCTTGAGGCGGCGGCCGCACTCCGCAATGTCGGCGGGCGGCAGCGGTTCGGTCAGCCGATGCTCCAGTTCGGTGCGCTCCGCGGTCAGGGCCGCGAGGCGCTTGTCGATCTGTTCCAGCTCTTTTTTCAGCGGGCGGGTCTTCTCGGCCAGTTGCTGGCGGGCCTGCGCGTCCAGCTTGCGTTGCTCGCGCTGGTCACGGGCCGGGGCTGTCGGGACGGGGGCTGCTGCAACGGGTGCCGGTGTCGGAGCAGGGGCGGCCGCGGCTGGTGCTGGCGGGGGGGATGCCGCCGCAGCCTGCTGCTGCTCGGCAAGGCGGGCCTCTTCGCGCAAGCGCCGCGATTCCTCCAGCAGGTAGCGCTGGTAATCGTCCAGGTCACCGTCGAACGGTCCCACCACGCCGCGGCCCACCATCCAGAAGTCTTCGCAGACCGAGCGCAGCAGCGCCCGGTCGTGGCTGACCAGCATCACCGTGCCATCGAAGTCGTTGAGCGCCATGGCCAGGGCCTCGCGCGTGGCCAGGTCCAGGTGGTTGGTGGGCTCGTCCAGCAGCAGCAGGTTGGGGCGCTGCCAGACGATCATGGCCAGCACCAGGCGGGCCTTTTCGCCGCCGCTCATGGTGCCTACGGCCTGCTTGACCATGTCGCCCGTGAAATTGAAGCTGCCCAGGTAGCTGCGCAGGTCCTGTTCGCGGCTGGGCTGCTTGGCGTCGGGACCCAGCTCCTTCGCCAGGCGGATCATGTGCTCCAGCGGGTTTTCCGCCGGGCGCAGCACGTCCAGCTCCTGCTGGGCAAAGTAGCCGATGTTCAGCCCCTTGCCCTCGGTGATGCTGCCAGCCAGCGGCTTCATGGTGCGGGCGATGGTCTTGACCAGCGTGGATTTGCCCTGGCCATTGGCGCCCAGGATGCCGATGCGTTGGCCGGCCAGCACGGAGCGGTTGACGCCGGTGAGGATGGTGGTCGGCGTGCCGTCTTCGTCCAGGTAGCCGAACGACGCGTCGCTGATGGCCAGCATCGGGTTGGGCAGGTTGGCGGGCTCCTTGAACTCGAAGGTGAAGTCGGCCTCGGCCAGGACGGGCGCGATCTTCTCCATGCGGTCCAGCTGCTTGACGCGGCTCTGGGCCTGCTTGGCCTTGCTGGCCTTGGCCTTGAAGCGGTCGATGAAGCGCTGCAGGTGCGCCATCTTTTCCTGCTGCTTGGCGTAGCTGGCCTGCTGCAGTTCCAGCTGCTGCGCGCGCAGTTCCTCGAACTTGCTGTAGTTGCCGCCGTAGCGGGTCAGCTGGCCGCTCTGAATCTGCAAGGTGACGTTGGTGACCGCGTCCAGGAACTCCCGGTCGTGGCTGATGACGATCATGGTGCCCGTGTAGCGCTTGAGCCAGGACTCCAGCCAGACCAGGGCGTCCAGGTCCAAGTGGTTGGTCGGCTCGTCGAGCAGCAGCAGATCGCTGGGGCACATCAGGGCACGGGCCAGCTGCAGCCGCATGCGCCAGCCGCCCGAGAAGCTGTTGACAGGGTGGTTCAGCTCGCTGGCGCGAAAGCCCAGGCCCAGGATCAGCGCCTGCGCGCGGGCAACGGCATCGTGCGCGCCGGCATCGTGCAGGTCGGAGTAGGCATGGGCGATGGCCATGCCGTCGTCGCTGGCCTCGGCCTCGGCCAATTGGCGCTGCACCTCCGTGAGGCGGGTGTCGCCCTCCAGCACGAACGCGGTGGCTGGCTGGTCGGTTTCGGGCATGTTCTGCGCGACTTCGGCCATCCGCCAGCTGGACGGGATGTGGAAGTCCCCGCCGTCTTCGTGCAGCTTGCCGCTGAGCAGTGCGAACAGGCTGGATTTGCCGGCGCCATTGCGCCCGACCAGGCCCACGCTTTCGCCGGGGTTGATGGTGGCGGACACGCTGTCGAGCACGACTTTCGTGCCCCGCCGCAGGGTAACGTTCTTGAGGGTGATCATGGGAGACCAGAAAAAGCACACCCGCGCAAGGCGGGTGGCATGCATGCGAAAACAATGCGCAGGCCGGAACGGCCGCAATCGGGGCCGCCCGGGGCGGCCTGCAGGGGCTCTATTGTGCCGTGAGCCGGGCGTAGGCCGCCAGCGCCTCGCGGGTGACCAGCAACACCTGGTCTTCGCCCGCGCTCGTGTCCAGCCAGAAGACGGGCAGCTGGGCGAAGGCCGTTTCGAAATGGGCGCGCTCGTTGCCGATCTCCAGCACCATCACGGCGCCCTCGCTCATGCAGGCGGGGGCCTGTGTAAACAGCCGGCGCACAAAGTCCATGCCATCCGTACCGCCGGCCAGCGCGAGTTCCGGCTCGGCACGGTACTCGGCCGGCAGGGCGGCCATGCTGGCGGCGTTCACATACGGCGGATTGCAGAGGATCAGGTCCCACGGGCCGGGCAGGGCGCTGAGGCCATCGGACAGCTGCAGCCGGATGCGGTCCTGCAGGCCGTGGCGGGCCACGTTGATCTGCGCGACGGCCAGGGCGTCGGGCGAGATGTCTGCGCCGGTCACTTGCACCTCGGGCCAGGCCATGGCGGCCAGCACGGCCAGGCTGCCGTTGCCGGTGCACAGGTCCAGCACCTGCCGGGTGCGGTCGCTCAGGAATTCATCCACGCCGCCGTCCACCAGCAGCTCGGCAATGAAGCTGCGGGGCACGATGGCGCGCTCGTCCACGTAGAACGGCACGCCTTGCAGCCAGGCCTCGCGCGTGAGGTATGCGGCGGGCTTGCGGCTGGTGATGCGTTCTTCAAACAAGGCGGCCACCAGTGCCTGGTCGGCGGGAGTGACGGGCTGGTCTTTCAGGGAACCGGGCGCGTCCGAGAGGTCGCTGTCCAGCGGCAGGCCCAGGCGCCACAGCACCAGCCAGGCGGCCTCGTCGTGGGCGTTGGTGGTGCCGTGGCCAAAGGAGACGCCGGCATCCGCCAGGCACTGGGCACCCGAGGCGACGAGCGCGCCCACCGTGGCGCCCGCGGGCAGGGCAGCGGGCTGCGGTGCGGCGGCGCTCATGCGGGCTCCGATCCGCCGGCCTGGCGTTCGGCCTGGGCCTGCAGGTTCTCCAGCGTGCGCCGGTAGATGTTCTTGAGCGGCTCGATGTCGGCCACCACCACGTGCTCGTCGATCTTGTGGATGCTGGCATTGGGCGGCCCCAGCTCGATGACCTGCGGGCAGATCCGGGCGATGAAGCGGCCGTCGCTGGTGCCCCCGGTGGTGGACAGCTCGGTGGTCAGCCCCGTTTCGGCGGCAATGGCCTGCTGCACGGCATGGACCAGCTCGCCCGGGGTGGTGAGGAAAGGCTCGCCCCCCAGGGTCCAGCGCAGGTCGTATTCCAGCCCGTGGCGGTCCAGCACCGCGTGCACGCGCTGCTTGAGGTCTTCGGCCGTGGATTCGGTGGAGAAGCGGAAGTTGAAGTCCACCACCACGTCCCCGGGAATCACATTGGTGGCGCCGGTGCCGCCGTGGATGTTGCTGATCTGCCAGCTGGTGGGCGGGAAGAAGGCGTTGCCCGCGTCCCAGGCGGTGGCGGCCAGTTCGGCCAGGGCGGGCACGGCCTGGTGGATGGGATTGCGCGCCAGTTGCGGGTAGGCGATGTGGCCCTGGATGCCCCGCACCGTGAGCTTGCCGCTGAGGGTGCCGCGGCGCCCGTTCTTGATCATGTCGCCGGTTTTCTCGACCGAGGTCGGCTCGCCCACGATGCAGTAGTCCAGCCGTTCGGCGCGCGCCTGCAATTGCTCCACGACCACCTTGGTGCCGTCCACCGACGGGCCTTCCTCGTCACTGGTCAGCAGGAAGGCCAGGTTCAGCAGCGGCGCGGGCGTGGCGGCCAGAAACTCCTCCACCGCAACCACGAACGCGGCGATGGAGGTCTTCATGTCGCTGGCCCCGCGGCCAAACAGGCGGCCGTCCCGGTGGGTGGGCACGAACGGGTCGCTGCTCCATTGGGCCAGCGGGCCGGTGGGCACCACATCGGTATGGCCGGCAAACACTATGGTTTTGATAGCTGGTTGCGCTTGTCCAGCAAGCGCTACAGGCCTTTTTGCCCACAAATTGCTGACGCGGAAGTCCGCCGGGCCGCTGTCCATGCGCTCACAGGTGAACCCCAGCGGCGCGAGCCGTGCCGCCAGCAGCTCAAGGCAGCCCGCGTCGTCAGGGGTGGTGGAGGGCAGGGAAATCAGCTGTTCAGCCAGATGCAGGGTGCGGGACATGGGTGGGCAGGGCGTAGAAAAAGGGTTGCGGAACATGCGCAGCATGCCGGGCGGCGCGGCAGCCTTCGCACGGCCCGGCAGGCGAGGCCGCGCCAGCGCCGTCCGCAGCGGGGCCGGGGTTCTCCCGTGGGGGCGGTGGTGAAGCGGCGCTCAGGGGGAATCTCACCCCGCCGGCTTCACGTCCAGCACGATTTCCGTGAACGAGGGCAGATCGTCGGGCGCATCGCGGGCCTCCTTCTGGGCTTTGGCGGCCTTGGCCGCCAGCGAGAAGTCGTTTTGCAGGCGCCACATCAGGTTGGTGGGCGAGTCGGCGTAGGCCAGGCCTTCCTTGCGGTCGATCTTGCCGTCCTTGATCAACACGGCCAGGGCCTCCTCGAAGGTCTGCGAGCCCTCGGCCATGGACTTTTCCATGGCTTCGCGGACGCCGGAGAAATCGCCCTTTTCCACCAGCTCGGACACGAGCTTGGAGTTGAGCATGACCTCCACGGCCGGCACCCGACCACCGTCGGACTTGCGCACCAGCCGCTGGGACACCACGGCCTTGAGCGCCGAAGCCAGGTCGCCCAGCATGGTGGGGCGCACTTCCACCGGGTAGAAGGACAGGATCCGGTTGAGCGCGTGGTAGCTGTTGTTGCCGTGCAGCGTGGCCAGGCACAGGTGGCCGGACTGCGCGTAGGCAATGGCGGCCGACATGGTTTCGCGGTCGCGGATTTCGCCGATCAGGATCACGTCGGGCGCCTGCCGCAGGGCGTTCTTCAGGGCCGTCTGCAGCGACTGGGTGTCGCTGCCGATCTCGCGCTGGTTGACGATCGACTTCTTGTTGCGAAACTGGTACTCGACCGGGTCCTCGATGGTCAGGATGTGCCCCGTGAGCGCCTCGTTGCGGGTGTCGATCATCGAGGCCAGGGTGGTGCTCTTGCCCGACCCCGTGGCACCCACCACCAGGATGAGCCCGCGCTTTTCCATGATCAGGTCGCGCAGCACCGGCGGCAATCCCAGCGACTCGAACTCGGGGATCTGCTGGGAGATGAAGCGGACCACCACCGCGTAGCTGCCACGCTGGCGCATGGCGCTGATACGGAAGCGGCCGACCCCGGTGATGGGCACGCCCATGTTGAGCTCGCCGGTTTCCTCCAGCTCTTCCACACGGTCGGGGGGCACCACTTCGGACAGCAGGTTGCGCGGGGCGTCCGGTGGCAGGATCTGGTTGTTGATCGGTATGCACTCGCCGTTGATTTTGATCAGCGCCGGGGCATTGGCCGACAGATAGACATCGGAAGCCTTTTTCTCGGCCATCAGGCGAAGAATCCGTTCCATCGTGCTCATGGGGTGTCCCTCCGAATCATGGGCTCTTCTTCGGCCCTGGAAAACGGGCACCCGCCTGGAGCGGCCCCCGCACGCACGGGCCGCGCGGCCGCACAGGCGGCGCCGGGCTGGTGCGGGCGGGGCGTGGCAGCAGGGCCGCCGCTCGGCAGGGGGGTGTCGTTCATTTAGTCGCGCAGCAGGTCGTTGATGCTGGTCTTGGAGCGCGTCTGGGCATCCACCTGCTTGACGATGATGGCGGCGTACATGCTGTAAGGCGCACCGTTGGCGGCCGTCTTGGGCAGGTTGCCGCTCACCACCACCGAGCCGGCGGGCACGCGGCCGTAGCTGATCTCGCCAGTGGCGCGGTTGAAGATGGGCGTGCTCTGGCCCAGGTACACGCCCATGCCCAGCACCGAGTTTTCCTCGACGACCACGCCTTCGACCACTTCGGAGCGGGCGCCGATGAAGCAGTTGTCTTCAATGATGGTGGGGCCGGCCTGCAGCGGCTCCAGCACGCCGCCAATGCCCACGCCGCCCGACAGGTGCACGCCCGCGCCGATCTGCGCGCACGAGCCCACGGTGGCCCAGGTGTCGACCATGGTGCCTTCGCCCACGTAGGCGCCGATGTTCACGTACGAGGGCATCAGGATCGCGCCCTTGGCGATGAAGCTGCCGCGGCGCGCCACGGCCGGGGGCACCACGCGCACGCCAGTGGCCTTCATCTCGTCTTCGGACAGGTGGGCGAACTTGGTCTGCACCTTGTCATAAAAACCCAGGTCGCCCGCCTTGACGACTTCGTTGTCCTTCAGGCGGAACGACAGCAGCACAGCCTTCTTGATCCACTGGTGCACGGTCCACTGGCCCACGCCCTGGCGCGTGGCCACGCGCAGCGTGCCATTGTTCAGCTCGGCAATCACCTGCTCGACAGCGTCCTGCACTTCCTTGGGAGCTGCGGCGGGCGAGAGGCTGGCGCGGTTGTCCCAGGCGTTGTCGATGATGGTTTGCAATTGTTGGGTCATGGTGTGGTCTGTCAGGCAGTACGGGATTGGATGAATTGCACGATGCGCAGCGCGGCTTCCACGCATTCTTCGGCTTCGGCCACCAGGGCCATGCGCACGCGCTGGGCGCCAGGATTGCTGCCCTGGGCCTCGCGGGCCAGGTAGCTCCCAGGGAGCACCGTGACATTGTATTGAGCCAGGAGTGCCCGTGCGAACTCGGCGTCGTCCATTCCCAGGGCATCGGGGACCTTGGCCCACAGGTAGAAACCGGCGTCGGGCAGCGCCACGTCCATGACGCCGGCCAGCAAGGGCGTGACCTGCGCAAACTTCTTGCGGTACAGCGTGCGGTTTTCCACCACGTGCTGCTCGTCGCCCCAGGCCGCGATGCTCGCCGCCTGGATCACCGGGCTCATGGCGCTGCCGTGGTAGGTGCGGTACAGCAGAAAGGCCTTGATCAGGGCCGCATCGCCCGCCACGAAACCGCTGCGCATGCCCGGCACATTGCTGCGCTTGGACAGGCTGGTGAAGGAAATCAGGTTCTTGTAGTCGCTGCGCCCCAGCTGGTCGGCCGCCTGCAGGCCGCCCAGGGGCGGCTCGTCGCGGAAGTAGATTTCGCTGTAGCACTCGTCCGAAGCGATCACGAAGCCGTAGCGGTCGCTCAGCTCGAAGAGCCGCTTCCACTCGCTCAGCGGCATCACGGCGCCGGTGGGGTTGCCGGGGGAGCACACAAAGAGCAGCTGGGTGCGCTGCCAGACCGTTTCCGGAACGGCGTCCCAGTTGACGGCGAAGTTGCGCGAGGGGTCGCTGGCGGCGTAGCAGGGCTGCGCCCCCGCCAGCAGGGCCGCGCCCTCGTAGATTTGATAGAACGGGTTGGGGCAGACCACCAGCGCCTGCCCTTGCGATGGATCGACGACGGTCTGGGCGAAGGCAAACAGCGCCTCGCGGGAGCCGTTGACGGGCAGCACCTGCGTGGCCGGATTGAGCCCGACCCCATAGCGCCGCTGCAGCCAGCGGGTGAAGGCTTCGCGCAGCGCCAGGTCCCCCGCCGTGGCGGGGTAACTGGCCAGGCCATTCAGGTTGTTACCGAGTGCATCTTTGATGAACTGGGGTGTAGGATGGCGTGGCTCACCCATGCCCAGGCTGATGGGGCCATACGCCGCCGGAGGCGTCACCCCCGCAAAGAGTTGCCGCAGACGCTCGAACGGATAGGGCTGGAGGTGGGAAAGCAGGGGATTCATGGGCCGCCATTATGGGCGATGCCCCCGCCAGGGTTCCCGGGCTGCGGTCTCCTCCCGCGCCCGGTAGCCGTACAACCTGTGGGCCTGTCAATCCTTCGTAAGTGCGCCCCCCTAGATTCGCGCCATTTGACAAGAACGACAGAGGAGACAAGAAGATGCCAGGATTCCTACCGCTGCGCCCGGGGCTTTGGTGGATGCGCAGGTGGCATCTGCCGGGCAAGTTGCTTTCGCTGGCGCTCGCCGTGGCCGCGGCGCTGGCCGTGGCCCTGGCCGGCAGCCCCTGGTGGGCCGTAGCCCTGGCCGCGGGGCTGGTGGCCTATGCGCTCGGGGCGCTGTATGCCAGCCTGCGGGCCGATCTGGCCGGCCTGGCACAGACGGTGGCGCTGACGCAAGGCGGCGACCTGCGCGCCCAGCCCGCCAGCCACTACGGCCAGGACGAGATCGGCGAGATGGCCCGCTCGCTGGACCGCATGGTGCTGGCCCTGTCCTCCATGGTCGCGGACATCCGCAGCAACGCGGCCCTGGTGGCCCATGCCGGGGAAAGCCTGGCCGAGGGCAGCCGCGCCCTGGCGGAGCGCACCGAGCAGCAGGCCGCCAACCTGGAGCAAACCGCCGCCAGCGTGGAGCAGCTGTCGTCCGCGGTGCAGAACAATGCCCAGACGGCGCAGAGCGCGGACGCCCAGGCGGCCCAGGTGCGCGGTGCGGCCGATGTGGGCGCGCAAGCCATGGAACGTGCCGTGCAGTCGGTCGAGGCCATCCAGCAGGGGGCGCGCCGCATGACGGAGATCATCGGCGTGATCGACAGCATCGCGTTCCAGACCAACATCCTCGCCTTGAACGCGGCCGTGGAGGCAGCGCGGGCCGGGGAGCAGGGCCGGGGGTTTGCCGTGGTGGCGTCGGAAGTGCGCATGCTGGCCAAGCGCTCCAGCGACGCGGCCCACGAGATCCGCGAGCTGATCGGCACGTCGGTGAGCCAGGTGGAGACCAGCGCGGGGCTGATCCGCTCTGCGGGCGAGGGCATCTCGGGCATGGCGCGGGGCATTCGCAGCGTGGCGGCAAGCATGAGCGAGATCTCGGAGTCCAGCGCGCAGCAGAGCACGGGCCTGCGCGAGGTGAGCGCCGCGGTGCAGCAGCTCGACCAGATCACCCAGCACAACGCGCAGATGGTGGGGAACGCCGTGTACCAGGCGGAGGCGCTGGAAAGCCGCGCATCCACCCTGTCGCGCGCCGTGTCCGCGTTTCGCCTGCAGCAGGGCACGGCCGAAGAGGCGGTGGCCCTGGTGCGCAAGGCGGTGGGGCTGCACAAGACCACCTCGCGCGACCAATTCCTGCGCAGCATCACCGACAAGCACCAGCCTTACCACGACCGCGACATGTACGTGTTCGTGCTGGACTCGGCGGGCACCTACCTGGCCTTCGGCGGCAACCCGGCCAAGGTGGGCACCCGCGTGCAGGACATACCCGGCATCGCGGGCGACCAGCTGGTGCGGGACATCGTCGCGCAGGCCGACCGCGAATCGGGCTGGGTGGAATACGACATCACCAACCCCGCCACGGGCAGCGTGCAGACCAAGATGTCCTATGTCAGCCGCGTGGGCGATCTGTACGTGGGCTGCGGCGTGTACAAGACGCTCGCGGCGCGCTGACCCGGCCCCTGCGGCGGGCCGCAGGACGGGCGGGCTACCGCGGGCCCGCCGCGCGCCGTTGCCGCGCGCGCTCCAGCGCCGCGGCGATCGCAGCTTGGCGGGATGCCGCAGCGGCGTCGGCCGTGGCCGCTGGGTCGGGCGCGCCGGGGGCGGCCGCAGAGGGGGCCGGTGCTGCTGCCGCGCCACCGGCATCTGCTGCATCGTCCACCACTTCCAGCGGCACCCGTTCGCGGTGCGCCTGGTAGCGCTGGCGCGCCTCCTGGGCCTGTGCGAGGGACCACGCCGCCCAGCCCGTGGCGGAGCCGCTGGTGTTTTCCAGCTGGATGCAGTCCACCGGGCACACGGGAATGCACAGTTCGCAGCCCGTGCAGTACGGCTCGATCACGGTGTGCATCTTCTTGTGGGAGCCGACGATGGCATCCGTGGGGCAGGCCTTGATGCACAGGGTGCAGCCAATGCACCAGGATTCGTCGATCCAGGCCACGGACCGGGGGGCCTCCACCCCGTGCTCTGCACTCAGCGGCAGGGCGGGGCGGCCCGTGATCAGCGCCAGGCGGACAATGCCCTCGGCGCCACCCGGAGGGCACTGGTTGATGGGCGCGGAGTCCTCGGCGATGGCGCGCGCATACGCGGCGCAGTCCGGGTAGCCGCAGCGGGTGCACTGCGTTTGGGGCAGCGCCGCATCGATCCGGGCCGCCAGATCCCCGCGCGCCGCCGCGGCCGGGTGGTGGGCAGAGGGCCAGGGCGGCGCGGCGGATGGCGCTGCAGTCTGCGGGCTCAAGCCTTGCGTGCCGCGCTGCGGCGGGTGCGCGAAGCCGCCGGGGCGGCGGTCTTGGCGGCTGCGCGGCGGGGCGGATTGTCGTCAGGTGTTTCGGACGCACTGGCGGGCGTGCTGGCGGATGCCTGGCGCTGGGGCTGCTCGTGCTGCCGGATGAAGGCGCGCACCTGCGGGTACGCCACCTCCCGCCAGCGGCGGCCGCTGAAGATGCCGTAGTGGCCTGCGCCCTGGACCTCCAGGTGCTGCTGCTCCTTGTGCAGGAGTCCGCTGCACAAGTCGTGGGCAGCACGGGTCTGGCCCGAGCCAGAGATGTCGTCCAGCTCGCCTTCCACCGTGAGCAGCGCCGTGGTCTTGATGTCCTGCGGCCGCACGCGCTCGAGGGTGCCGTCGGGGGAGCGTACATCCCAGGTGCCGTGGACCAGCTTGTAGTCCTGGAAGACGGTCTGGATGGTTTCCAGGTAGTAGTCGGCGTCCATGTCGAGCACGGCGTTGTACTCGTCATAGAACTTGCGGTGGGCCTCGGCGCTGGCGTCGTCGCCCCTGATCAGGTCCTTGAAGTAGTCGTAGTGGCTGGTGGCGTGGCGGTCGGGGTTCATGGCCACGAAGCCGGTGTACTGCAGGAAGCCCGGGTACACACGCCGGCCCGCGCCGGGGAAGTTGTCGGGCACGCGGTAGATCACGTTGTTCTCGAACCACTCGAAGCTGCGGTTCGTGGCCAGGTTGTTCACCGCGGTGGGCGACCTGCGGGCGTCGATGGGACCGCCCATCATGGTCATGGACAGGGGCGTGGTCTCGCCCCGGCTGGCCATCAGCGACACGGCCGCCAGCACGGGCACGGTGGGCTGGCACACGCTGATCACGTGGCAATTGCCATACACGCCCTGCAGGTGGCGGATGAACTCCTGCACGTAGTTCACGTAGTCGTCCAGGTGGAACTCACCGTCGGACAGGGGCACCAGCCGCGCGTTCTTCCAGTCGGTGATGTAGACCTTGTGGTCCTTGAGCATGGTGCGCACGGTGTCGCGCAGCAGCGTGGCGTAGTGGCCGGACAGGGGCGCTACGATGAGCACCACCGGCTGCGCCTTGATCTTGGCCAGGGTGGCCGGATCGTCCGAGAACCGCTTGAAGCGCCGGAGTTCGCAAAATGGCTTGTCGATCTCGATGCGCTCATGCACCGCCACGCCCACGCCGTCCACGTCCACCGAATGGATGCCGAAAGCGGGCTTTTCATAGTCCTTGCCCAGGCGGTACATGAGTTCGTAGCCGGCGGACATGCGCTGGGCAAACGGTGTCTCGCTGAACGGGGACAGCGGGTTGCTGAACAGCTTGGCCGCGGCCTGGGCGAAGTCGGTGAACGGCTCCATCAAGGAGCGCTGGGTTTCGTAAATGTGGTAGAGCATGGGGCGAAACTCCGTTATGTTGCAGTGCAATATAGCAGCACCGGGTAACGTGCGCATGGAGGAAAACCACCAATGTGGAGTCGCGCAAGCGACAGGCGGCGGGCCGGGCCGGCCGCCGGATCGGTTTTTCGACGAATCGCTATCAAAAGAGTAGCTGGTTGCGCAGGCTCCACCTGCGCCAGAGCCATGTTTTGCTCAAGATGCCTTGGGTTCGCCCGTCTCCCGGAGCCAGGCCTCGAACGCCTCGCGGGCGGAGTTGCGCAGCGCCGGGCGAAAGGCGGCTTTGTTACTCAGGTACAGGCAGTGGCGCATCACCGTGTACGGGTTGAAGCTGGCCTCAGGGTTGTGTTCCTCGAAATGCTGCTTGTAGCGCTTGACCACGCCCACGGTCTCGCGCAGCAGGCTGTTGAAGCGGGCGCGCGTCATGGTGCCGCGCGACCAGGCCTGGATGTCGTCCACAAAGCTGTCGACCTTGGACGGCTCGAACTCGAAATCCTTGAAGAAGTGCGTGGCGATCTTCAGGAACGTGAAGGCATTGAGTTCGCTGCTGGAGACCTGGGTGCGCGACGGCGCGGTGGCGCTTCCGTCGCCGGCCACGCCCTCGGCGACGGGCTCGGCCGTCTCATCAGGCGCCTGCAGCAGCTCGGCCGCGGTCGCGTCCCGGATCTGGCGGAACTCCCGGTCGGCCAGCTCGAACAGGGCGGACAGCACGTTGATGCGCCGCTTGAGCTCCCCGGGGATCGACTTCTTGTACTTGATGCGGTGGTCCAGAACGCTCCAGGAGTCCTGGATGATGGTGCGCACCTGCAGCTCGAACGGCAAATGCGCGTAGGCCGCATGCTCGGGCAGCGCGCGCTCCGCCGTGCTGAGCTTGAGGTCCAGGTGCAGGCCCTTGTAGCCGAAGGACGCCTCCGTGCTTTCCACGGCCGACACCTTGTCCGTCACGTCGATCACCGCGAAGTGCGCCCGCACGATGGCGGCGATCTTCTCCAGCTCGTCCTCGTACAGGCACACCACGCGCACGCCCACCAGGTCGGTGATGTAGTGCTGGATCTCGTAGGGCGTGTTGCTTTCCTCCAGCGCGGGGCGGTACTTGCGCACGAACTTGCGGATGCACTCGTCCACGTCCTTCACGCGCCCCTCGACCTTGGCCACCTCCACGCCCCCTGCGCGGGCGACCGCCGAGGCGACCAGCCCGGTGAATGCGGCGCAGGCGCCCTCCAGCGCGCCGGACTGCTGCGCATACCACGCGCGGAAGTGGGATTCCTCCAGGTCGAAATCAAGCGATGCCATGCGGGGCCTTGGGGTGGGTGGGTGGTGGCCGGACGCATCCGGCAGCCGTGAAGGTGGGGGGAGCATACCCAACCCCGGGAAGGCCGGTCCGGCCGCGGCGGGCAACCCGGCGGCGCATGCCGGGGCCGCCGGGGCAAAAAGTCCTGTTCCCCGCGGGGCGGATGGCCATAATAGCCCTGTCCGTTCTCCGCCACGGGCTCCTGACGGCAGGCCATTCACCGGAACGACTCCATGACGCAGCACTCCGACGCCGGCGCCCCCGCCGGTCCTGCCTCCGCGGCTCCGGGCCGCGCCGGGGCGGGTGCCGCCGCCGGCCTGCGGTGGCGGGCGGTGCTGCTGGCGCCGCTGGTGGGCCTGCTCACCCTGGGGCTGACCTTTCTCTATTGGCAAAGCGAGGAGAAGGGCACCCGCGCAAAACAGCAGCAGAACTTCCAGGTGGCGGCCGACCAGATCGCGTCGAACCTGAAAGACCGCATGGCCACGTACGAGGTGGTGCTGCGCGGCGTCAAGGGGTACTTCGAGGGCTCCGAGCGCATCGACCGGTCGGAGTTCCAGGCGTATGTGGGCGCGCTGGAGCTGGCCAAGACCCGCCCCGGCCTGCAGGGCATCTCGCTCATCCTGCAGCTGCCGGCCACGGCTGTGGCGGCCCACCTGGAGGACATGCGCCAGCGCGGGTTTGCCCAGTACACCGTGCGCCCCGAAGGGCACCGTGACGTGCTGGCGCCCATCACCCATATCGAGCCGCTGGAAGGCAACAACCTCAGGGCGCTGGGCTTTGACGTGCTCACCATTCCCGCTGCGCGGGAAGCGCTGTACCGCGCACGGGACACGGGCACCCTGGCGTTGACCGGGCAGCTTGTGCTCATGCAGGACAGCGGGCCCGGTCTCGTGATGTACTTGCCCCTGTACCTTCCGACGGCCGACACGCGCACGGAAGCGGGCCGGCGCGCCGGCCTCACCGGCTGGGTGTCCGCGCCGTTTCGCATGCAGGACGTGATTCACGGCCTGTCGCGGGAGTTTGATGCCGACATCGGGTTGCGCATCACCGACAGCACCGGGCACGACGCCATGCTGTTCAGCAGTACCGCGCCGCCCCAGGGGGCCGCTCCCGCTGCAACGGGCCTGGAAGCCCGCCGCGTACTGGAGCTGGGCGGCCGCCGCTGGACGCTGCACATGGCGCCCCTGCCGGCCTTTGCGAGCCGCTTCCGGGAAACGGGCCACCATGCCGTCGCGCTGCTGGGCTTTGCGCTGAGCCTGCTGCTGGCATGGGCCACCTGGCAGCTGGCCACGGGGCGGCAGCGGGCCGTGGCCCTGGCGCGCACCATGACGGCCGAACTGCGCGCCACGCGCGACGACCTGGAGAGCACGCTCAACGCCATCCCCGACCTGTTGTTCGAGTTGGACCTGGAAGGCCGCATCCACCATTACCGGTCGGCACGGGCGGCGGAGCTGGCCGTGCCTCCGGAGCTGTTCCTGGGCCGGCTGTTGCGCGACGTGGTTCCACCCGAAGCGGCGGCGGGCTGCCATGTAGCGCTGGAAGCGGCCGACCGCACCGGCTATTCCGCGGGCCACCAGTACCGCCTGGAACTGCAGGGCGCCACGCACTGGTTTGAACTGTCCATTGCCCGCAAGCAGAACGCGGCGCCCGGCACCGCGCCCCGGTTCATCGCGCTGTCGCGCGACATCACCGAACGCAAGCGGGCCGAAGCCCGCTCGCACCAGTTGGCGTACTTCGATGCCCTGACAGGACTGCCCAACCGCCGCATGCTGCTGGACCGCCTGGAGCATGCCCTGCTGAGCGCGCAACAGGCCGCGCAGGTGGGCGCGGTGCTGTACATCGATCTGGACAACTTCAAGCAGATCAATGACGCGCGCGGCCATACGCTGGGCGATGCCCTGCTGCGGCAGGTGGCGCGGCGGCTGGAGGAGCACCTGCGCCCGGGCGACACCGTGGCGCACCTGGGCGGGGACGAGTTCGTGGTGCTGGCGCACAACATCGCGGCCGACATGGACACGGCCGGACGGGCCGCCCTGCTGGTGGCCGAGGAGATCCGCGCCGCGTTGGAGGTGCCTTACACCATCGAAACCCACCTCTACAGCACCACGGGCAGCATTGGCATCACGCTGTTCCCCAAGCGGGGCGAAGGCGTGGAGGACCTGCTGCGCGAGGCCGACACCGCCATGTACCGCGCCAAGGACCTGGGCCGCAACCGCATCCGTTTCTACGAGGCCGCCATGCAGGCCGACGTGCAGGAGCGCCTGGCCCTGGAGCAGGACCTGAAGAAGGCCCATGAACTCGGCCAGCTCGCCGCCTACGTCCAAAGCCAGGTGGACGCGCAGGGCCGGGTGGTGGGCGGGGAGCTGCTGATGCGCTGGAACCACCCCGTGCGCGGCAATGTGCCGCCCAGCCGCTTCATCCCGGTGGCCGAGGCCTCGGGGCTGATCCTGCGCATGGGCGACTGGATGATCCTGCAGGCCTGCGAAGCCCTTGCCCGCCTGCAGGCCCAGGGGCTGGCGCTGTCGCTGTCGGTCAACGTGAGCGAGCGGCAGTTCCGCCAGGACGACTTTGTCGAGCGCGTGCGCCACGTGCTGGCCCATACGGGTGCGGACCCCGGCCTCCTGGTCCTGGAGGTGACCGAAAGCCTGCTTATTGAGGACCTGGACGACACCATTGCCCGCATGACGGAGATCGTGCGCCTGGGCGTGCGGTTTTCCATCGACGACTTCGGCACCGGCTATTCCAGCCTGGCGTACCTCAAGCGGCTGCCGTTGTACGAGCTGAAGATCGACAAGAGCTTTGTGGATGACACGCCAGGCGACCCCAACGACACGGCCATCGTGCAGTCCATCCTCTCAGTGGCCCGCCACCTGAAACTGCGCGTGGTGGCCGAGGGCGTGGAGACCGGCGCCCAGGCCGACTTCCTGGTGCAAAGCCAGTGCGACTTCCTGCAGGGCTACCTGTTTGCGCGGCCGGAGCCGCTGGCGGCGTGGGTGGCCCGGCAGCGCGACGCGCGCTAGCCGCAGCCACGCCCGCCGGCGCTACTGGGCCGGCGCAACGGCCTCTTCGGCGGCTGTCTGGTGGTACGACTGCTGCGCCAGCGCATGCACCTCGCGCGCCGGCCGGTCCTTGAGCAGGTGGTTGCTCCATACCTGGCGCCAAAGGCGTGCGCCGGGCAGGCTGTGGCGCAGGCCCAGCATATGGCGGGCGATGTGGGGCCAGGGTGTGCCGTGCTGGGCGGCCTCGCGCTCCATGTATTCGACCATGGCCAGCTCCACTTCCTCGCGGGTCAGGGGGCAGGGCACACCACCGTGTTCGCCGTAGTAGAGCGGGTCCCAGCGGGCCAGCCACCAGGGGTTGTGGTAGGCCTCGCGGCCGATCATCACGCCGTCCAGGTGGGTCAGCTGCTCCTGCACCCCGGCGTCGGTCTGGATGCCGCCGTTGATGGCGATGGTGAACTGCGGAAACTCGGCCTTCAGGCGGTGCACCACCTCGTAGCGCAGGGGCGGAATGTCGCGGTTTTCCTTCGGGGAGAGGCCCTGCAGCCAGGCATTGCGGGCGTGCACGATGAACACGGTGCAGCCGGCCTCGGCCACGGTGCCGATGAAGTCGCGCACGAAGCTGTAGTCCTCCACCTTGTCGATGCCAATGCGGTGCTTGACGGTGACAGGCAAGTCAGAGCCCACCGCGTCGCGCATGGCCTTCACGCAGTCGGCCACCAGCTGCGGCGCCTTCATCAGGCTGGCGCCGAAGGCTCCGCGCTGCACACGGTCGCTGGGGCAGCCGCAGTTGAGGTTGATCTCGTCATAGCCCCATTGCGCGCCCAGGCGGGCGGCCTCGGCCAGCTTGTCGGGCTCGTTGCCGCCCAGCTGCAGCGCCACCGGATGCTCTTCGGCGTTGTAGCGAAGGTGCCGTTCGGTGCCACCGTACAGGATGCCGCCGGCGTTCACCATCTCGGTGTACAGCAGGGTGTGGCGCGTCAGCAGCCGGTGAAAGTAGCGGCAGTGGCGGTCAGTCCAGTCCATCATGGGGGCAACGGACATGCGCCAAGGGCTCAGGGAGGTGGAGTCCACGGAAATCAGGCAAAGGGTGGGAAAAAGGGCGGGGCGGGGCGGGCGCCGGGCGCAAGGGCGTGGTGTTGTGGAGCCCGGCCGCGCGCAAAGCAGCAATTATCCCCGACCGGGGTTGGGGCCGGCGTCGGCCAGGGTGTTGGGTGCGCAGGGGGTTTGAAGCAAAAACGGCCGCCAGCCCTTGTAGGTAAAGCGCCGGCAGCTATCAATTTGATACCGAAGATCGCACCGACACCGCGCAGCCGTTTGCCGTGGGTCAAGGTGGAACCCAGGGGCATCAGCGATACTCGCGCCCGCGTTTTGTTTCGTTTAGACACAGGCGGCCCAGTGCCGCAGCTCACCTTTCCTCAGCGCAGCGGTGTTGCCGCCAACGCCCGTGCTGCCCGGTCTCTTCCAATGCACCACACCATCTTTGACACGCCCGTGGTCAACACCCTGTTGCGCGCCGTTTCCCGCGCCACCCTGCGCATCGCGGGCTGGAGGGTTGAAGGCCGCCTGCCGCCCGATGCTGCCAAGAGCGTACTGATAGCCGCCCCGCACACCAGCAACTGGGATCTGCCCTACACCCTGATGCTGGCGTTTTCGCTGCGCCTGCGGGTGTACTGGATGGGCAAGCAGAGCCTGTTCCGCGCGCCCTTTGGCGGCGTGATGCGCTGGCTGGGCGGCATTCCGGTGAACCGGGAGCATGCCAGCAACCTGGTGGCCCGCTCGGCCCAGGCCATGCGCGACGCCGTGGGCCCCATGCAGCTCATCGTGCCGCCCGAGGGCACGCGCGGCAAGACGCGGCACTGGAAGACGGGCTTCTACTTCATCGCCCAGCAGGCGCAGGTGCCCATCGTGATGGCGTTTGTGGATTACGGCCGCAAGGTGGGGGGCCTGGGACCGGTGTTCCAGCCCACGGGCGATGTGGAGCGCGACCTGGCGGCCATCAAGGCGTTTTACGCGCCCATCCAGGGCAAGAACCCGGCGCAGTTCGAGGTGTGACGCGTTCGGGGCGGCCAGCACCGGGCGGCGCAGCCGCTCAGGGGGATGTCACCCGATACTCCTGCGGTCGATCTTGCGGCTGAGCACGATGCTGGTCTGCGTCTGGTGCACACCCTCCAGCTGGCCCAGCCGGTCGAGCAGGGCGTCCAGCTGCTCGTGCGTGGGGCAGCGCAGAAACACCAGGTAGTCAAACGGCCCGCTCACGGCCGAAACCTCTTCCACCTCGGGCATATCTGCCAGCGCCCGCAGCACGGCGGGCGCTGCGCGGGGCAGCACGCTGAGCGAGCACCAAGCGCGTACGGTGGTGGCATCCAGTGGCGCGCCCAGTCGCACGCCGTAGCCGGCCACCACGCCCGTGCGTTCCAGCCGCGCAATACGCGCCACCACGGTGGTACGGGCCAGGCCCAGCTTGCGCGCCAGCGTGGCGGTGCCTTCGCGTGCATTGGCCTGCAGCAGGCTCAGCAATTGGCGGTCGGTGGCGTCCAGAGGCTGGCTCACGGCCATTTCTCCAAAAAGGTCATAACGCCCATCATATTCGCCGCTATGGCAAAAGATTCCATGTTTTTCGACATTCCAGGCGCTACACATTGACAGCAGCCTTGCCTAGCATCAAGGCTCCTACAACACCTCTCACCGCCTCGCGCAGTGAGCATCCACCGGGAGTGCCGCCATGACCACCGTTTCAGTTTCTTCCAGCACCTGTGCCCGCCGCGGCGTGACCATCCTGGGCGCAGGCCACATTGGCTTTGCCATGGCGCTGCTGCTCCAGCACGCGGGCGACTACGACATCCTCGTGGCGGACCGCGATCCCGCGCGCCTGGGCGAAGTTGCGGCCTTGGGCCTGGCGACGCAGTGGGTTACGGACGACGCGAGCCTGCAGACGGTCATCCACGGTCGTTTTGCGGTGCTCAACGCGCTGCCGTTTCACCGCGCGGTGCCGGTGGCTACGCTGTGTGCCGCAGCGGGCGTGCACTACTTTGACCTGACCGAAGACGTGGCCAGCACCCAGGCCATCCGCGCGCTGGCGGCCGACGCCCGCAGCGTGCTCATGCCCCAGTGCGGCCTCGCTCCGGGCTTCATCGGCATCGTGGGCCACGATCTGGCCCGCCGGTTTGATGCCCTGCACACGCTGCGCATGCGCGTGGGCGCGCTGCCCCGCTACCCGCAGGGCGCCCTGCGCTACAACCTGACGTGGAGCACAGAAGGTCTCATCAACGAATACTGCAACCCCTGCGAGGCCATCGTGGACGGCGTGCGCACCACCGTCCCCGCACTGGAAGGGCTGGAAACCTTTGCCTTGGATGGCGTGGAATATGAAGCCTTCAACACTTCCGGCGGGCTGGGCACGCTCACCGAAACGCTGGCTGGCAGGGCGCGGCAGGTGGACTACCAGTCCATCCGCTACCCCGGGCACTGCGCCATCCTGAAGCTGCTGCTCAACGACCTGCGCCTGCGCGAGCGGCGCGATCTGCTGCGCGACATCCTGGAAACCGCCATCCCGACCACCGATCAGGACGTGATCGTGGTGTTTGCCACAGCGTCGGGGCTGCGCGAGGGGCGGCTGGTGCAGGACTCCTACTCCGCCCGCATTCTCGGCACCCGGGTGGCCGGGCACACGCTGAGTGCCATCCAGCTCACCACGGCGGCGGGCATCTGCACGGCGCTGGACCTGGTGGCCCAGGGCCGCCTGCCGCAGCGGGGTTTTGTGGGGCAAGAGGCGGTGGCGCTGGCGGGTTTTCTGGGCAACCGGTTCGGCGCGGTGTATGCGCAGGACCGCCCCGACGCCCTGAGCACCCGCACCCCGAGCGCGGCGGCCGCCTGAAGACCTACCGTGCTCCGGGCTTTTGCTGGTACATCCCCTCGATGGCCGCTGCAAAGTGGGCCATCAGGTTGTTGCGCTTGAGCTTGAGCGTGGGCGTCATGAACGTGTTTTCAATCGTCCAGGGCGTGAGCGTCAGGTGCACGGTGCGGGGCACGGCGTAGCGCGGAAAGCTGGCCGTGTTCTTCTCGATGCGCGCCAGCACGGCGCGGTGCACGCTCGCATGGTTGAGGCTGGCGGCGTCCTGCGCGTCCAGGCCCAGGTCGGCGGCCAGGCGATTCCATTCGTCGGCGTTGACCACCGCCACGCAGGCAATGAAGGGGCGGTTCTCGCCCACCACAAAGGCCTGCTCCAGCAGAGGGTCGGCCAGCAGGGCCAGCTCCAGGTCGCCGGGCGGCACTTTTTCGCCGGTGGAGGTGACGATGATCTCCTTGATACGGCCCTTGATGTAGATGCGGCCGTCCACGATGTCGGCCTGGTCGCCTGTGCCCAGCCAGCCCTCGGCGTCCACGGTGCGGGCGGTGTCTTCGGGCCGCTTCCAGTAGCCCTTCATCACGATGGGGCCGCGCACCTGCAGCTCGCGGTTCTCGCCAATGCGCACCTCCACGCCCGGCAGCGCCCGGCCCACGCTGGCAGGGTCGTTGTCATGCAGTGCATTGACCGACACCACGGGCGTGGTCTCCGTCATCCCGTAGCCCTGCACCAGCGGCAGGCCCAGGCCCAGAAAGCACTTGGCAATGGTGGGTGACAGCGGCGCGCCGCCGCTGACCGCCACACGCACCCGCCCGCCAAACTGGGCCAGCAGGGGCTTGGCCACCAGGGCGCGCAGCACGGGCCAGGGCAGGGCGGCCATCCAGCCGCCGCCGGCTGCGGAGCCCTCCTGCGCCGGCGCGGGCAAGCCCTGCGCGGCGCAAAAGCGCGCCCATCCCTTGGCCTGGGCGGCTTCAAACAGCTGCATCTTCCAGGGGCTCCCCGAGAGGGTTTCGAGCAGCTTGGCGTGGATGCGCTCGTAGATGCGCGGCACCGACACCAGCACCGTGGGCTGCACGGTCTTCAGGTCTTCCGCCAGCTGGGATACCGAGCGCGCGTATGCCACGCAGCTACCGGACGCCATCGGCAGGTAGTACCCGCCCGTGCGCTCAAAGGTGTGCGACAGCGGCAGGAAGGACAGGAACACGTCGTCTGCCGTGGGCGCAATCCGTTCCAGCACCGCCTTCACGTCGCTGATGACGTTGTGGTGCGTGAGCATCACGCCCTTGGGTTTGCCGGTGGTGCCCGAGGTGTACACGATGGCTGCCAGGTCCTGCGGGCCGGGCGGGGGTGGCAGCGCCACATCCGCCTGCGCGGCGGCACCCGCCAGCCATTGCGCCAGCGTACCCACGGCCGGGGCGTCCTGCGCTGCGGCCGCCGGCGCCAGGGTCTCCGCATCCGTCACCACCACGGCCCGCAAAGCCGGGAAGGCGGTGCCCACGCTGCGGATCTTTTCCCACTGCGCGGCGTGCTCGACGACGAGCACCGACGCCTCGCAGTCCGCCAGGATGTAGGCAATGCTGCCGGGGTTGTCGATGGCGTGCAGCGGCACCGGCACGCAGCCGGTGGCCAGGGTGGACTGGTCCGCACACAGTGCGTTCAGCCCGTTGGGCAGCAGGATGGCCACGCGCGCCGCTGGGGGTAATTGCAGCGCGGCCAGGGCCCGGGCCCAGGTGTCCACGCGCTGCTGGGCCTGCGCCCAGCTCAGCTGGGACCAGGTCTGCGAGGCGGCGTCAAAGGCCCGGTAGGCCGCGCCATCGGGGGTGCTGGCGGCGCGGAAGGCAAGAAGCTGGGGCAGCGTCTGGACGCTGGCGAGGGAATGGGGGGCGGCGGTGGAAAGCGTCATCAGACTCACAAACAGGCGGAGCAGGCCGTGGCGGGCAAGGGCTGGGCGCACGGGCTCCTTCGCGTGCGCCGGCGCATCATATCCAGCAGGGGCGGGCCGAACCGCCGTGGGATTGCGCGCATTGTCAGGAATGGTTTGTTCCTGAATGCGGAATGGCGGCGCCGCGATTGGGTGCGCGGCCCGCTTTGATCTATCGCAAATCCGCGCCGTTTGGGCGCCGCAGCGACCGCAATGCACCCCTCTGTTCACACGCCAGACACGCCAGGTCAATCCAGGTTTACACGCGGTTCTTACAGTGGAGGCCACTCTTTTGCGACTGTTGGCTTTTATGCGATCCCTTCACCGATATTTCTGGCTCTACCTTCTTGCGTTGAGTGGTCTGTGGCTGGCTACCGATGCCACCCCGTGGTCCACTGCCCCCAATTTTTTCGCCTGGCGTGCCGTGCTGATGCAGTACGGCGGCGTGCTGGCCATGGGGGTCATGAGCGCGGCCATGGTGCTGGCCGCGCGGCCGGCCGCGGTGGAGCCGCAGCTGGGGGGCCTGGACAAGATGTACCGCCTGCACAAGTGGCTGGGCATTGCGGCGCTGGTCATTTCGGTCAGCCACTGGCTGCTGGCCAAGGCGCCCAAGTGGATGGTGGGCTGGGGATGGCTGCAGCGTCCCGCCCGCGGGCCGCGCCCGGAGCTGCTGGATGCGCCGGTGCAGCAGTTTTTCCAGAGCCAGCGCGGCTGGGCCGAAGGCGTGGGCGAATGGGCCTTTTATGGCGCGCTGGTGCTGATGGTGCTGGCGTTGGTCCAGCGCTTCCCCTACCGGTACTTCTTCAAGACCCACCACCTGATGGCCGTGGCCTACCTGGCCCTGGTGGCGCACTCCGTGTTCCTGCTCCGGTTTGAAGACTGGACGGGCTTGCTCGGCCCGGCCATGGCGGCGTTGATGGCGGCGGGCACGGTGTCTGCGGTGCTGGTGCTGCGCGGCCGCGTGGGGGCCGGGCGCACCGTGCGGGGGCAGGTGGCGGCCCTGCGCCAGCACCCGGCGCTGGATGTGCTGGAGGTGGATGTGCAGTGCGGCGGGCGTTGGCCGGGACATGTGCCGGGGCAGTTTGCGTTCCTCACGCTGCACGAGGGCGAGGGACACCACCCCTACACCATTGCCTCGGCCTGGAACGGGCAGGGCACCATCACCTTCATCATCAAGGCCCTGGGCGACTACACCCGCACCTTGAAAGACCGCCTGCGCGTGGGCGACGCCGTGCGGGTGGAGGGGCCCTACGGCCGCTTCACCTTCGACGGCCCCTGCCGGCGGCAGATCTGGGTGGGCGCGGGCATTGGCATCACGCCGTTCATCGCGCGCCTGCAGGCGCTGGCGGCTGCGCCCGATGGCCGGGCCATTGACCTGTTCCATCCCACCTCCGTGTACGACGAGCAGGCCATCGGCCTGCTGGCCCGCGACGCCGAAGCGGCGGGCGTGCCGCTGCACGTGCTGTGGAGCGAGCGGGACGGGCTGCTGGACGCGCAGCGCCTGGTGGCGGCGGTGCCCGACTGGGAAAACGCCGACATCTGGTTCTGCGGGCCGGCGCCGTTTGGCGCGGCGCTCAAGAAGGGCCTGGTGGCCCTGGGCATGCCCGAATCACGCTTTCACCAGGAAGTGTTCCAGATGCGGTGACGGGGTGGCGCGGCGGCGCGCGTTCAGGTCGCTGCTTCGAGGCCGTGCGAAAAGTGCTCCTGCATGGCCTGCACGGTCGCCGGGCCGTTGCGCGCGAGCATGGCATCCAGGATGCTACGGTGCTCGCGCAGTGAATCTTCGATACGCCCTTGCTTGAGCAGCGAGTTGTGGCGGTTGAGCTTCATGACCTTGCGCAGATCGGCCACCATCTGGCTGCGCCAGCGGTTGTCGGCCATCTCCAGCAGCTGCATGTGAAAACGCTCGTTGATGGCGAAGAACTTTTCACGGTCGTTCACCGCGGCCTCCAGCTCGGTGTGCAGGGCCTGCAGGGCCTGGAGCTGGGCGGGCGTGGCCCGCTGCGCAACCACGCCCGCCGCGTCGCTCTCCAGCAGCGACAGCAGGTGGTACACGTCGCGCAAGTCCTTTTCGCTCATCTCGGTCACATAGGCGCCACGGCGCACCTTCATCGTGACCAGTCCCTCGGCCGCCAGCACCTTGAGCGCCTCGCGCAGGGGCGTGCGGCTGATGCCGAATTCCTCGGCAATCTTGAGCTCGTCAATCCACGAGCCGGGCTCCAGCTCGCGCCGGAAGATGCGCTGGCGCAACTGCTCCGCCACTTCTTCGTACAGGGCGCGGGGGGTAAGCAGGGGCAGGGCAGACATGGCGGGATTGTAAGGGTTGGGCAATATTTTGAATCAATAATTATGAATGATGTAAACTTCGCACCACAGCCGGTAACCCTTGGTTGCTGAATTCCTGCCAACTCCGCACGCCCCACGCCATGAGTGACTCTCCTCGCAACGCTCCGTCTGAATTTGCTCCTTCCACCCTGGAGGCCTGGGCCAAGGCCGCTGCCAAGTCGGCGCCCGGTGGCGACGTGAATGCGCTCAACTGGGTCACGCCCGACGGCATCACCGTCAAGCCGCTGTACACCGCGGCGGACACGCAGGACCTGCCCTACGCCAACACGCTGCCCGGTTTCGAGCCCTTCCTGCGCGGCCCCCAGGCCACCATGTACTCTGTACGGCCCTGGACCATCCGCCAGTACGCCGGCTTCTCCACGGCCGAAGAATCCAACGCGTTTTACCGCAAGGCACTGGCTGCCGGTGGGCAGGGCGTGTCGGTGGCGTTTGACCTGGCCACCCACCGCGGCTACGACTCGGACCACCCCCGCGTGACGGGCGACGTGGGCAAGGCCGGCGTGGCGATTGACTCGGTGGAGGACATGAAGATCCTCTTCAACGAGATCCCGCTCGACAAGGTGTCCGTCTCCATGACCATGAACGGCGCCGTGCTGCCCGTGCTGGCTGGCTACGTGGTGGCGGCGGAAGAGCAGGGCGTGTCGCAAGACAAGCTCAGCGGAACCATCCAGAACGACATCCTCAAGGAGTTCATGGTCCGCAATACGTATATCTACCCGCCCAAGCCGTCGATGAAGATCATCGGCGACATCATCGAGTACACGGCCAAGAACATGCCGAAGTTCAACTCGATCTCGATCTCGGGCTACCACATGCAGGAGGCGGGCGCCAACCAGGCGCTGGAACTGGCCTTCACCCTGGCCGACGGCAAGGAATACGTGAAGACCGCCATTGCCAAGGGCATGGACGTGGACGACTTTGCCGGCCGCCTGTCCTTCTTCTGGGCCATCGGCATGAACTTCTACCTGGAAGTGGCCAAGATGCGTGCTGCGCGCCTGCTGTGGTGCCGCATCATGAAGGGCTTCAACGCCAAGAACCCCAAGAGCCTGATGCTGCGCACGCACTGCCAGACCAGCGGCTGGAGCCTGACCGAGCAAGACCCCTACAACAACGTGGTGCGCACCACCATCGAAGCCATGGCAGCCGTGTTTGGCGGCACGCAATCGCTGCACACCAACGCGCTCGATGAAGCCATTGCGCTGCCCACCGAGTTCTCGGCCCGGATTGCGCGCAACACGCAGCTCATCATCCAGGAAGAGACCCACATCACCAACGTGATCGATCCCTGGGCTGGCAGCTACATGATGGAGAAGCTCACCCAGGACATGATGGACGCCGCCTGGAAGATCATCGAAGAGGTCGAAGCCATGGGCGGCATGACCCAGGCCGTGGACAGCGGCTGGGCCAAGCTCAAGATCGAAGCCGCCGCCGCTGAAAAGCAGGCGCGCATCGACTCGGGCCGTGACGTGATCGTCGGCGTCAACAAGTACAAGCTGGCCAAGGAAGACAAGGTCGATATCCTCGAAATCGACAACATGAAGGTACGCGACGGCCAGATTGCCCGCCTGCAGGAAATCAAGGCAAAACGCGACGCAGCCAAGGTGCAGCAAGCGCTGGATGCTCTCACTTCTGCAGCAGAGTCGGGCCAGGGCAACCTGCTCGACCTGTCCATCCAGGCCATCCGCCTGCGCGCCACGGTGGGCGAGGTGAGCGATGCGCTGGAAAAGGTTTTTGGGCGCCATCGCGCCGATACGCAAAAGGTGACCGGTGTGTACGCTGCCGCTTATGACTCGGCCGAAGGCTGGGAAAAACTCAAGACCGAGATCAACGCCTTCGCCGAAAGCCAAGGCCGCCGCCCCCGCGTGATGATCGCCAAGCTGGGCCAGGACGGCCACGACCGCGGCGCCAAGGTGGTAGCCACCGCCTTTGCCGACCTGGGCTTTGACGTGGACATGGGCCCGCTGTTCCAGACGCCCGAGGAATGCGCCCGTCAGGCCATCGAAAACGACGTGCACGCCGTGGGCGTGAGCACCCTGGCCGCCGGCCACAAGACATTGGTGCCCGCCATCATTGCCGAGCTGAAAAAGCAGGGCGCGGACGACATCATCGTGTTCGTGGGTGGCGTGATCCCGGCGCAGGATTACGACTTCTTGTACGAAGCGGGCGTGAAGGGCGTCTACGGCCCCGGCACCCCCATCCCGGCCAGCGCCAAGGATGTGCTGGAGCAGATTCGCAAGGCCGTGGCAGCGTGAGCCCTGAAGCGATCCAGCGTGGCATCGTGGCGGGCGAAGGCCCCATTCAGCGCCGCGCCATGGCCAAAGCCATCACCCTGCTCGAATCCACCCGCGCCGACCACCGCGCGCAGGCGGACGAGCTGCTCACGGCGCTGCTGCCCCACACGGGCAAGGCGTTCCGCCTGGGCATCAGCGGCGTGCCGGGCGTGGGCAAGTCCACCTTCATCGAAGCGCTGGGCCTGTACCTGATCGGCCAAGGCCACCGGGTGGCCGTGCTGGCGGTGGACCCTTCCAGCACCGTCTCGGGCGGCTCCATCCTGGGCGATAAGACGCGCATGGAGCATCTCTCCGTCCATGAGCGCGCCTATATCCGCCCCAGCCCCAGCAGCGGCACGCTGGGCGGCGTGGCCGAGAAAACGCGCGAAGCGCTGCTGGTGTGCGAGGCCGCAGGCTACGACGTGGTCATCATCGAGACTGTGGGCGTGGGCCAGTCCGAAACCGCTGTGGCGGGCATGACGGACATGTTCGTGCTCATGCAGCTGCCCAACGCGGGCGACGACCTGCAGGCCATCAAGAAGGGCGTGATGGAAATCGCCGACCTGGTGGTCATCAACAAGGCCGACATCGACAAGAACGCCGCCACGCGGGCCGAGGCGCAGATCACCTCCAGCCTGCGGCTCTTGAGCCAGCACGGCAACCCCGAACACGCCCACCACAACGCCGCCCAGTGGCACCCCAAGGTCGTGCAGATCAGCGCGCTGCTGGGGCAGGGCGTGGACAGCTTCTGGGCCGCGGTCAGCGAGTACCAAAGACTGCAGACCGCCAACGGCCGCCTGGCCCAGCGCCGCGAGAAGCAGGCCCTGGCCTGGATGTGGGAGCGCATTGAGGCCGGCCTCAAGCTCGCGTTCCGCCAGCACCCGCAGGTGCGCGCGCTGCTGCCGCAGCTGCAGGCCGACGTGGTGGCGGGGCGCATCGCCGCATCCACTGCAGCAAGAAATCTGCTGCTGGCGCAATCAGGACAAGCGCAAGCAGCTATTGAATAGATAGCAAATTCATTCCCACAAGACAGCATTTCACCGAAGGACGACCATGCAAGACATCCTGGACCAACTGGAGAAAAAGCGCGAACTTGCCCGCCTGGGCGGGGGACAAAAGCGCATCGACGCCCAGCACAAGAAGGGCAAGCTCACGGCACGCGAGCGCATCGAACTGCTGCTGGACGACGGCACGTTTGAGGAATGGGACATGTTCGTGGAGCACCGCTGCACGGACTTCGGCATGCAGGACAACAAGGTGCCCGGCGACGGTGTGGTCACCGGCTACGGCATGATCAACGGCCGCCTGGTGTTCGTCTTCAGCCAGGACTTCACCGTGTTCGGCGGCGCCTTGAGCGAAACGCACGCCGAGAAGATCTGCAAGATCATGGACCAGGCCATGAAGGTCGGCGCGCCGGTCATCGGCCTCAACGACTCGGGCGGCGCCCGCATCCAGGAAGGCGTGGCCTCCCTGGGCGGCTATGCCGACGTGTTCCAGAAGAACGTGCTGGCCAGCGGCGTGGTGCCGCAGATCAGCATGATCATGGGCCCGAGCGCTGGCGGCGCCGTGTACTCGCCCGCCATGACGGACTTCATCTTCATGGTCAAGGATTCGAGCTACATGTTCGTGACCGGCCCCGAAGTGGTGAAGACCGTGACGCACGAGGAAGTCACGGCCGAGGAGCTGGGCGGCGCCATCACCCACACCACCAAGAGCGGCGTGGCCGACATGGCGTTCGAGAACGACGTGGAGGCGCTGATGATGCTGCGCCGCCTGTACAACTACCTGCCGCTCAACAACCGTGAGAAGGCCCCCGTGCGCAAGAGCAACGACCCGGCCGACCGCATGGACCTGAGCCTGGACACGCTGGTGCCCGACAACCCCAACAAGCCCTACGACATGAAGGAGCTGATCCTCAAGACCGTGGACGACGGGGACTTCTTCGAGCTGCAGCCCGAATACGCCAAGAACATCCTGATCGGCTTTGCCCGCATGGAAGGCCAGACTGTCGGCATCGTGGCCAACCAGCCGCTGGTGCTGGCCGGCTGCCTGGACATCAAGTCCAGCATCAAGGCTGCGCGTTTTGTGCGCTTCTGCGATGCGTTCAACATCCCCGTGCTCACCTTCGTGGACGTGCCCGGCTTCATGCCCGGCACCAGCCAGGAGTACGGCGGCATCATCAAGCACGGCGCCAAGCTGCTGTACGCATACGCCGAGTGCACGGTGCCCAAGATCACCGTCATCACCCGCAAGGCCTACGGCGGCGCGTATGACGTGATGGCCAGCAAGCACCTGCGCGGCGACGTGAACCTGGCCTGGCCCAACGCCGAAATCGCGGTGATGGGCGCCAAGGGCGCGGTGGAGATCATCTTCCGTGAAGACAAGAACGACCCCGCGAAGCTGGCCGCCCGCGAGGCCGAGTACAAGGCCCGCTTCGCCAACCCCTTCGTGGCCGGCGCGCGAGGCTTCATCGACGACGTGATCCTGCCGCACGAGACGCGCAAGCGCATCTGCCGCTCGCTGGTGATGCTGCAGAACAAGAAGATCGAGAACCCGTGGCGCAAGCACGGGAACATCCCACTGTAATTCTTCATGTTGCCAATCCATGCTCCCGCTCGGCGGTGTTTTCTAACGCCGATACCGCAGCTGATGACTGCAGCCGATCTGCTGTCATCTGCCGCAGACTGCCTGCTGGCGGGTGATACGTCGGATGCTCGCCAGCTTGTGTCAGAGGCAGATATGCCAGTCATCGGCGCATACACCGCATTGGTGACTGGCGCGGTCAATCCGCTGCTTCACTGGCAATCCACTGTGCCAACCGCTGGCGCGGGGCCGGAGCGCAGCGCCCAGCGCATGCCGTCAGCAAGCGCTGAGCATGCTATCTATGCCCGAGACGGCTGGCGGTGTAGGTATTGCGGGACTCGCGTGATTGACCGCAGCATGCGGGCGCTATTGCATCGTTGCTTGCCAGACGTTGCCCGTTGGGGTGCGCGCAATGCAGACAAGCACACTGCGCTGGCAGCACTCAGTGCTTCCCTCGATCACATCCTTCCACACAGCCGGGGCGGAACAAATGATGAGCCGAATTTGGTAACGGCATGCAATGCCTGCCAGTTCGGTCGAGGGCAATGGACTTTGGAAGAAGTCGGTTTTTTTGACCCGCGGGAGCATCCACCAGTCCTCGATGAATGGGATGGCCTGACGCGACTCAGTCGCTTGGCAGCTACCTCCAACGGTCTTCAGTGAAAGAGAAAATACATGTTCACCAAAATCCTGATCGCGAATCGCGGCGAGATTGCTTGCCGGGTTATTGGCGCTGCAAAAAAGATGGGAATATTCGCCACCTCTTCCGAGGTTGACAGGAAACCGGAAAATCCGTTGCGCGAGCACAGGAATATTTTGATGTAAATCACCACGTCCACATATGGCACGTTTCGATCCCCAAAGCTACTCGGGCCTGGATAGGCTTGGGCGCATTGCCCTTTCTGAGAGCTTTCACATGCGCGAATTTCTGTACAGCGAAATTGCTGTGCATTATCGACTGCTGAATGCCCCGGAAAAGGAACGCGTTGACATTGCAATCGAAGCAGGTTCCAAACTGTGCAACTTGCTGCTTGAGCCGCTTCAGAAGCGATTTGGGCGAGTTCATGTTCGCTCAGGCTATCGGAGCTTGGAAGTGAACGCCGCAGGTGTTGAAAAACACAACTGCGCTGCGGATAACCGCGGATTTCACACGTGGGACCATCCGAGTGAAAACAACGGAATCGGTGCGACCGCGTGTATCAGCATTCCTAGTATTTCAAGAGCGGTTCTTGCTCAAACCTGCTCTTATGAAGCAATTGCGTGGTGGATTCATGACAATCTGCCCGAATGGAGTCACCTGGAGTTCTTTGCGACACCGGAACACTCTGATGAGGTGTGTTTCAACATTGGCTGGCTTTCTAAGCCATTGAAAACCGTGACAACCTGGCGGGGCGGGCCTAAAGCCTTGCATAAGCGAATTCCTTCGACCGAAGAGCGGGCAATGCTTACTCAATCTTTATTGAATGCGTGCGGTATCTAAGCCGTAGATTCTGGAGTTTTATATGTTTACCAAAATCCTGATCGCCAACCGCGGCGAAATCGCCTGCCGCGTCATCGCCACCGCCCGCAAGATGGGCATCAAGACCGTCGCCGTCTATTCCGACGCCGACAAGGAAGCCCGTCACGTCAAGCTGGCCGATGAAGCCGTCAACATCGGCCCCGCGCCCAGCCGCGAAAGCTACCTGCAGGCCGAGAAGATCATTGCCGCCTGCAAGCAGACCGGCGCGCAGGCCGTGCAC
This sequence comes from Acidovorax sp., assembly GCF_021287135.1. Classification (GTDB taxonomy): domain Bacteria; phylum Pseudomonadota; class Gammaproteobacteria; order Burkholderiales; family Burkholderiaceae_C; genus Acidovorax. The sequence goes on along the minus strand of NZ_JAJTBB010000089.1, from coordinate 49,300 downwards.
CCTGGCTACGGCTTCCTCTCTGAAAACGAAGCCTTTGCCCAGCGTTGCGAAGACGAGGGCATTGCCTTCATCGGCCCCAAGGCGCATTCGATTGCGGCCATGGGCGACAAGATCGCGTCGAAGAAGCTGGCCAACGAGGCCAAGGTCAACACCATTCCGGGCTACAACGACGCGATTGCAGGCCCCGAGCAGGCGGTGGAGATTGCCAAGGGCATCGGCTACCCCGTGATGATCAAGGCATCGGCCGGCGGCGGCGGCAAGGGCCTGCGCGTGGCCTACAACGACAAGGAAGCGTTCGAGGGCTTTGCCAGCTGCCAGAACGAGGCCCGCAACAGCTTTGGCGACGACCGCATCTTCATCGAGAAGTTTGTGCAGGAGCCGCGCCACATCGAGATCCAGATCCTGGGCGACAGCCACGGCAACGTGATCTACCTGAACGAGCGCGAGTGCTCCATCCAGCGCCGCCACCAGAAGGTGATTGAAGAGGCGCCCAGCCCCTTCATCAGCGACGCCACGCGCAAGGCCATGGGCGAGCAGGCCGTGGCGCTGGCCAAGGCCGTGAAGTACCAGAGCGCGGGCACGGTGGAGTTTGTGGTCGGCAAGGACCAGGACTTCTACTTCCTGGAGATGAACACCCGCCTGCAGGTGGAACACCCGGTGACGGAGTGCATCACCGGCCTGGACCTGGTGGAGCTGATGATCCGCGTGGCTGCAGGCGAGAAGCTGCCTTTGGGCCAGGCCGACGTGAAGCGCGACGGCTGGGCCATTGAGTGCCGCATCAACGCCGAAGACCCGTTCCGCAACTTTTTGCCGTCCACCGGCCGGCTGGTGCGCTTTCAGCCGCCGGAGGAGACGATGTTCCAGTCCGACACCAGCAAGAAGCTGGGCGTGCGGGTGGACACGGGCGTGTACGAGGGCGGCGAGATCCCCATGTACTACGACTCGATGATCGCCAAGCTGATCGTGCACGGCACGGACCGCAACGACGCGATTGCCAAGATGCGCGCGGCGCTCAACGGGTTCGTGATCCGGGGCATCAGCAGCAACATTCCGTTCCAGGCGGCGCTGCTGGCGCACCCCAAGTTCGTGTCGGGCCAGTTCAACACCGGCTTCATTGCCGAGCACTACGGCAAGGGCTTTGCGGCCGAAGACGTGCCGCACGAAGACCCGCTGTTCCTGGTGGCCCTGGCCGCGTTCATGAACCGCCGCTACCGCGCGCGCGCCTCGGGCATCAGCGGGCAGCTGGCCGGGCACGAGGTGAAGGTGGGCGAGCAGTTTGTGGTGGTCACGCTGGGCGCCGAAGGGCAGAACCAGCACCACGAGGTGACGGTGTCTGACTTTGAAGACAAATCGGGCTCCAGCGCAGTCACAGTGGGCGGCAGAAGCTATCAAATCAGTAGTAACGCCACCTTGGGACAGATCCGCGTGCAGGGTGCCTGCAACGGCCAGGGCTTCACGGCCCAGGTGGAGCGTGGCGCGGGCAAGAACCCGCTGGCCCTGCGCATCCAGCACAACGGCACGCAGATCGAGGCCATGGTGCTCTCGCCCCTGGGGGCGCGGCTGCACCAGCTGATGCCCTACAAGGCGCCGCCTGACCTGTCCAAGTTCCTGCTCTCGCCCATGCCCGGCCTGCTGGTGGACGTGGCCGTGCAGCCCGGCCAGAAAGTGCAGGCCGGTGAAAAGCTGGCGGTGATCGAGGCCATGAAGATGGAGAACATCCTCTTTGCCGCGCAAGACGGCGTGGTGGGCAAGATCGTCGCCGGCAAGGGCGAGTCGCTGGCGGTGGACCAGGTGATTCTGGAATTCCAGTGAAGCCTGGGGGCAATGCCCCGTGGCCATTGCCGCGGTGGTTTTGCGCCGCGGCGGGCACCGTGCTGCTGGCGGACGGCCTGGCCCTGATGGCCCTGGGCTATTTCTCGGTGGGCGTGACGGTGCCGGCCGCGCTGGGCGCGGCGGGCAGCCTGCTGGCCTGGCGCTGGCAGGCCGTGCAGGACTGGTTGGGGCGGGCGGCGCTGCGGCGCAAGCTGTGGCGCGTGGGCTGGGGGTTGTTGCTGCTCTGGGCCGTCAGCGTTGCCGCGTTCTGGGCGGTGCTGGCACGCCAGATGGGCGGGCACGCAGCGGCCACCATCCGCCCCGCGCCGCAAGCCATCCTGGTGCTGGGCAGCGGCACCACGCAGGGGCAGCCGTCGCCGGCCTTGCGCGAGCGGCTGGACAAGGCTCTTGAAGTGGCGCTGGCCTACCCGCAAGCCTGGGTGGTGGTGTCTGGCGGCGTGGACTTTGGCGAAACGCTGAGCGAAGGCCAGGTGATGGGCAATTACCTGCGGGCGCAGGGCCTGGACGCCCGCCGCATCCTGCAGGAAGAGCGCAGCACCAGCACCGAGCTGAATCTGCGCTACAGCCTGCCCGTGCTGCAAGCCCAGGGGCTGGGGCCGGATGCCGCCGTGGCCCTGGTCACCAGCGACTTTCACACCGTCCGTGCGCAGCGCATCGCCCGCAAGGCGGGCTACACCCGGACGATTCCAGTGGCGGCGCCCACGCCGCTCTCTATCCGCTACAACGCCTGGCTGCGCGAGTACTTTGCGTTTGCCGCCGGCTGGGTGCTGGACGAGTGGTAGGCACCCCGTCTGCCTGCGCTCCGCACCCTGTTTTCAACCTAACTTTTCATTGAGCAACGCCATGAGCACGCCACGTCCCTTCAAAGTCCTCGGTATCCAGCAGGTCGCCATCGGCGGCACCGACAAGCAGCGCATGAAAACCCTGTGGGTGGACATGCTGGGCCTCACGCAGACCGGCACCTTCCAGAGTGAGCGCGAGAACGTGGACGAGGACATCCTCGCCATGGGGCAGGGCGCCTTCAAGGTGGAGGTGGACATCATGCAGCCCCTCGACATCGACAAGAAGCCCGCCGTGCACACCACGCCGCTCAACCACATCGGCCTGTGGATTGACGACCTGCCCAAGGCGGTGGAGTGGCTCACCGCGCAGGGCGTGCGCTTTGCGCCCGGGGGCATCCGCAAGGGCGCTGCGGGCTACGACATCACCTTCCTGCACCCCAAGAGCAATGACGAGTTCCCGATTGCGGGGGAGGGCGTGCTGATCGAACTGGTGCAGGCGCCCGCGGACGTCATTGCCGCCCTGGGCTGAACGGGCGCGAAAGGAGCGGCGAGATGGCTGCCATGGCGCCCACTGAACTGGAACGTTACCTGCACGAGCACATTCCGCTGTCGCACGCCATGGCGGTGGAAGTGGTGTCTGCGGACCCCGGCGGCGTGCTGCTGCGCGCACCGCTGGCGCCCAACATCAACCACCGGGACACGGTCTTTGGCGGCAGCGCGTCGGCGCTGGCCATTCTGGCGGCCTGGTCGCTGCTGCACCAGCGGCTGCGGGCCGAGGCGCTGGACTGCCGGCTGGTGATCCAGCGCAACACCATGGAGTACGAGCAGCCCATCGCCGGGGCCTTCCAGGCCCGCTCTGAACTGCTGGAGCCGCAGCTGTGGCCGCGCTTCACGCAGATGCTCGCACGCAAGGGCAAGGCGCGCATTGCGGTGGCGTCGATCCTGTCCGGCGACGACGGACTCCCCGCAGGCCGGCTGGTGGGCGAATTCGTGGCGCTGAACGCCCGGTTGGCGGCCTGACCTCAGCGGCCCCACCGCGCCTGTAATAACTTCGGCCACGCCCCCGCACCCATGGGCTCCATTTGGCGGCCGTAGCGGGCCAAAGGGGCCGAGATGCCAGCGCCGCCCGCGCCGTGCGCGCAACCGCGCGCAACGTCGCCCATCAGCGCGGATAACTGGCGCGAATTGGCGGCCGTTCTGCGCAGAAAAATGGGGAAATGATTGGCAGTTTTTGTGACCACTGGATGCATCTGTGCGCCCATTTGTGCTTGAGAATGCCCGCTTTCTCCGCCCGCCCAGCACCTGCGGCGTGGCGTGATTTGTGCCTCCGTCCCTACCGCCGTGCACGCATTGGCGCCGGGAGCTGCTGAAGAAGGAATCAACCGTATGCAAACTGCCACCACCGCGATGGCGCCCCAGCCCGTGCAACTGCACCCCCGCGCCAGCGTGCCTGCCGCGCAAGGACCGTGGACCGTGGAAGCCATCCAGGCCCTGCTGGACAAGCCGTTGCTGGACCTGCTGTTCCAGGCCCAGACGGTGCACCGCGCCCATTGGCCCGCTGGCGATATCGAGCTGGCCACGCTGCTGTCGGTGAAGACCGGCGGCTGCCCCGAGAACTGCGGCTACTGCCCGCAGTCCGCCGAGTTCGACACGGGCGTGCAAGCCCAGAAGCTCCTGAGTGTGGAAGAGGTGACGGCCGCCGCCCAGGCCGCCAAAGACGCGGGCGCCACCCGCTTTTGCATGGGCGCCGCCTGGCGCGCGCCCAAGGACCGCGACATTGAAAAAGTCAGCGCCCTGATCGGCGCCGTGAAGGGGCTGGGCCTGCAGACCTGCGCCACCCTGGGCATGCTGGAGCCGCACCAGGCGCAGCACCTCAAGGCCGCAGGCCTGGACTACTACAACCACAACCTGGATACGGCCCCCGAGTACTACACCGATGTGGTGAGCACCCGCCAGTACCAGGATCGGCTGGACACCCTGCAGGCCGTGCGCGCCGCCGGCATCAGCGTGTGCTGCGGCGGCATCGTGGGCATGGGCGAGGCGCCCGTGCACCGCGCGGGCCTGATCGCCCAACTGGCCAACCTGCAGCCGTACCCGGAATCGGTCCCCATCAACAGCCTGGTGCGCGTGCCCGGCACGCCGCTGGCGGACAGCGAGCCCATCGACCCGCTGGACTTCGTGCGCGTGATCGCCGTGGCCCGCATTACCATGCCCAGGGCGCGTGTGCGGCTGTCCGCCGGGCGCCAGCAGCTGGGCGAAGCGGTGCAGGCGCTGTGCTTTCTGGCTGGGGCGAATTCCATCTTCTACGGCGACAAGCTGCTGGTCACCGGCAACCCCGACGTGCAGGCCGATGTGCAGCTGCTGGCCAAGCTGGGCCTTGCCGGCCACCGCGCCGAGGTGGCCGGGGAGGGTAGTGCGCGGGCGGGCTGCGGCACGGCCTGCAGCTGATCCGCTGGAGCCGATCAGGCGGCCAACCCCACCGGGTGTGGGGTGATGGCGGCAGGCCGCTGGCGGACCGGTACAGTGGGCGGCAAGTCCCAGAAAAAAAACGCCAGCGGAGGAGCTCTTACCCATGACCGCCCGAGATGCATGCCGGAGCACGCAGTGCGGCGGGTCCTCGTGCCGCAAGTTCCTGCGGCCCCAGCCAGCGCGGGGCGGCCGCGGCGCAGGCCGCGCAGCAAGTCCGCGGGATCCAAAGAATCGGCGCACCGCCCATTTCTGGGACTGCGTGGAGCAGTGAGGCCCGCTCCATGGACGCCGGCCTTTCCTTGGAACAAGCGGTGGACGTCGCCGAGGGCGACTACCGGTTGCTGATCGAACAGGTCCAGGCCGCGGTGTTCGTGATCCAGGAAGGGCGCTTCCTGTTCGTCAACCCGAAGCTCCTGGAAATGTTCGGCTACACCCGGGACGAAATGCTCGGAGGCATGGATCCGATGCTGCTGTGCGCCCCTGAGTACCGGGCCATGGTGCGCGCCCAGGCGAGCGCCCGCGTGGCCGGTGTGCCCGGCAACGCGTATGAGATCGAATGCGTGCGCAAGAACGGCGCGCGGTTCAGTGCCCAGGTGTGGGGCGCGCGGATTGTGCTGTCCTCCCAGGCGGCGGATCTGGTCACGTTGCACGACGTCAGCGCCATCAAGGCCGCCACGCGCTACGCGCAGCAGCGTGCGCAGCTGTTTCGCAATGCCGAGGAACTGGCACGCATCGGCGCTGCCGAATGGGACCTGGCCACGGGCGCGGTGACGCTTTCGTCCGGCATGTACGCCATCTTCGGCGTGCCGCCCACCGAGGCTCCCGCCGAAGGCGATTGGCTGCTCTCCCGCGTGCCAGCGGTGGAGCGGCCTTACGTGCAGGCGATCAGCGAAGGCGTGTCTCCGGACGACATCTGCGAGTTCCAGCACCGCATCGTGCATGCCGACGGCAGCCAGCGCACCGTGCTGCACCGCGTGCTGGCCGACGCGGATGCCGAGGGCAGGGTGGTGCGCACCGTCACGCTGCTGCAGGACATCACGCTGCAGCGCGCGGCCGAACAGCGGCTGGACCGGCTGACCAACACCGACGAGGTCACCGATCTGCCCAACCGCAACGCGCTGACGGAATACCTGGACACCAAGATTCGCGAAGCCGGCCGCCACGGCCGCCAGCTTGCGGTGCTGAGCATCGAGATCGACCAGCTCAAGCTGGTGAGCGAATCACTGGGGTACGCCGCAGGAGACCAATTGCTGGCCGAAGTGGCCCGGCGCCTGCAGCCCCATGCATCGCGCGACGATCTGCTGGCGCACTTCGGGAGCGGAGAGTTTTCTCTGGTGCTGGCGCGGGACGATGCCGTGAACGAAACCCTCGCTCGCAATGCGGCGGCCTTGGTGGTGGAAGCGTTGTCGCTTCCCGTCACGCTGGGCGGCAACGACGTCAAGGTGGCCTGCAGCGTCGGCATCTCGCTGTATCCCGCGCACGGGGACGACCCTGAAAAGCTGCTGCAGCAATCGCAGGCTGCGATGTACCGGGCCCACGAGCTGGGCGCCAACCAGGTTTGCGTGTACAGCTTTGGCATGCATTCCAAGGCGATCTTCCGGCTGGCCATGGAATCCGGCCTGCGCCGGGCGCTGGACCGCCAGGAGTTTGAACTGCAGTTCCAGCCCAAGCTGGAACTGGTCAGTGGCACGGTGGTGGGGGCCGAAGCCTTCTTGCAGTGGAACACGCCCGAGGGGCCGGCCGCGTCCCGCTCCAGCTACCTGCGGGTGGCCGAAGACACGGGGCTGATCGTGCCCATCGGCGAGTGGGTGCTGCGCACCGCCTGCCAGCAGGCGCTGCAGTGGCAGCGCGCAGGCCACGCCGGGCTGCGTGTGGCGGTGAACCTGTCGGCCCGGCAACTGCAGCAACCGGACCTGGTCCAGCGCATTCAGAAGATCCTGATCGATACCGGGCTGGACCCGCGGCTGCTCGGGCTGGAGATCACCGAAGGCGCGTTGATGGGCGAGAGCACCCGCACCGCGCGCATCCTGGGCGACCTCAAGGCGCTGGGCATCGAAATTTCGCTGGACGACTTCGGGACCGGCTATTCCAGCCTGAGCTACCTGCGCACCTTGCCCATCGACGTGGTGAAGGTGGACCGCTCCTTCGTCCACGACGTCACGGCGGCGTCGCAGGATGTGTCCATCACCCGCGCCATCATCAACATGGCCCACAGCCTGCAAATGAAGGTGCTGGCCGAAGGCGTGGAGACCGAGGGGCAGCTGGCGCTGCTGATCGCCAACCGCTGCGACCAGATGCAGGGCACGTATTTCAGCGGGCCGCTGCCTGCCCCGGCGATGGCGGCGCTGCTGCAAGAGCGCAAGGCGCTGCCCGAGCATCTGCTGCTGCGGCGCCAGCACCAGCGCACGCTGCTGCTGGTGGACGATGAGGACAGCATCGTCGCCGCGCTGCGCCGGCTGCTGCGCCGCGACGGCTACCACATCGTCACGGCCAGCAGCGGCCCCCAGGGCCTGCAAAGGCTGGCCGAGAACGCGGTGGACGTGATCTTGTCCGACCAGCGGATGCCCGGCATGACGGGCGTGGAGTTTCTGCGGCGGGCCAAGGAGCTGTACCCCGACACCGTCCGCATGGTGCTGTCCGGCTACACCGAGCTGCAATCCATCACCGACGCAATCAACGAAGGCGCCATCTACAAATTCCTCACGAAACCGTGGGACGACGAGCGGCTGCGCGGCCACATCGCCGAAGCCTTCGCGCAGAAGGAAATGGCCGATGAGAACCGGCGCTTGGCCAGCGCAGTCCTGAGTGCCAACGAAGAACTGAGCTCGGTGAACGAGCGTCTGCAGCAGCTGCTCGCCAACCAGCGCGACCAGGTCCACCGCGAGGAGAGCAGCCTGGGCGTCGCCAGAGAGGTCCTGGACCACATTCCCGCCGCGGTGGTGGGGGTCGATCTGGAAGGCATGGTCGCTTTTGTGAACGCGGACGCCGAGGCGCTGCTGGGCGGCTCCGGTCCCTTGCTGGGCTACCCGGCGGACAGCGTGCTGCCCGAGGCACTGCGGCCGGTGTGGCATGCGGCCGACCAGAGCTACCACGACGTCCACCTCGCTGGCAGCGCCTACCGCGTGGTCTGCCGGGCCGTGGGCGGTGATGACCATTCCCGCGGGCGCCTGCTGGTGGTGGTGCCCAGCAGTGCGCCCTGACCCTTGCCGAGCAACCATGCCACAAGCACTTGCCACCACCCTGCAAACCATCCCCGACGGGCTGGTGCTGGCGCAGCCGGTGCTCGACAGCCAGGCGCAGCTGCTGCTGCCCGCAGGCAGCGTCGTCACCACGGGCGTGCTGCGCAGCCTGCAGCAGCGGGGCATCCAGACGGTTTTTGTTGTCCAGGCCGCGCCCCCCGCAGGAGGCGCAGCGCAGGATGGCGCGGCACCTCCGCCGCCGGCTTCGCACGAAGCCACGCAGGCGCGGCTGCTGCACCTGTTCCGCCCGGCGCTGCGCCTGGGGCAACTCAACCCCTTGCTGCACCTCATCCTCCGATACCGCGACGCGGAAAAAGACGCACAGAAGCCATGAGGCCACTGACCCCTGATGCCATCCTGCACGCCGTGCGCGAATTGCCGGCACTCCCGGCCGTGGTGCTGGAACTGATCCAGTCGCTGGGGGACAGCCAGGTCACTGCCGAGCAGCTCGCGGTCAAGATTTCGCATGACCAGGCCATTGCCGCCAAGACGCTGCGGCTGGCCAATTCGTCCTTCTATGGCTTGCCGCGCCAGGTCACGTCCATTGCGGAGGCCACGGCAATCCTGGGCCTGCGCACCCTGCGCAGCGTGGCCACGGCAGCGGGGCTGGCTGGGGGGTTCGGCGGCTCGCGCTGCCAGGGCTTTGATTTCGACGCGCTCTGGCGCCACGCCATCGGTACTGCCCTGACGGCGCGTGCCGTGGCCCAACGCGTACGGCTGGACGAAGACGCGGCATTCACCCTGGGCCTGCTGCACGATATCGGGCGGCTGGTGCTCATCAGCTCCTTCCCCGATGAATACGCGCAGGCCATTGCCTACCGCGCAGAACAGGACTGCCTCATGCACGCGGCAGAGCGTCATTATTTCGGGACGGACCATGCCGACGTGGGCGGCGTGATGGCCGAACACTGGCGCTTCGCCCCGGAAATCGTCGCCGCCATTGCCTGCCATCACCGGCCGCCCCACGCCAGCGCCAAAAGCCTGACCGACGTGGTGCATGTTGCCGACAACATTGCCCACGGGCTGGACCTGTCCCGCAAGGCCGATGACATGGTGCCTTTGCTCACACTGGACGCCTGGAGCCGCCTGGCTTTGAGCGACGCGCAATGCGCGGAGGTTTTTGACGCCGTATCGCAGCAGCACGACGCGGTCTGCCACGCGTTGCTTCCCTGAGGAGAACCGCATGAACACGACAGCCACTGCCTCCGTTCTGCCCGTGCCGATGCCGGGTGCGGACGCGGCGGAGCACCGCGTGCAGGAGCTGCTGCGCGCCAACGAAGAGCTCAAGCAGCTGAACGCCAGGCTGTCGGATGCGCAGGACAAGCTGATGCAGTCGGAAAAAATGGCGTCCATCGGCCAGCTGGCGGCGGGCGTGGCGCACGAGATCAACAACCCCATCGGCTTCATCTTCTCGAACTTCGGCACGCTCGAGCGCTACCTGGACGACCTGTTTGAAATGCTGGCCGCCTACGAGGAAGCGGAGTCGGCCCTGGCGGGCAGCCCGGTGGCGGCCCGCCTGAAGGCGCTGCGCGAGAAAATCGAGCTGGACTTCCTCAAGGAGGACATTCCCACGCTGATGACCGAGTCCAAGGACGGCATCACGCGCGTGCGCAACATCGTGCAGAACCTCAAGGACTTCTCCCGCGTGGACACGTCGCAGAAGTGGGTGTTGGCCGATCTGCACCATGGCATCGACTCCACGCTGAACATCGTCAACAACGAGATCAAATACAAGGCCGAGGTCGTCAAGGACTACGGGCAGCTGCCCGACATCGAGTGCCTGCCGTCCGAGCTCAACCAGGTGTTCCTGAACCTGCTGGTCAACGCCGCCCACGCCATTCGGGCCGACCGCGGCACCATCACCATCCGCACCGGCGCCACGGACACCCATGTGTGGGTGGAGGTGCAGGACACCGGCGAAGGCATTGCCAAGGAGAACCTGGTGCGGATCTTCGACCCCTTTTTCACCACCAAGCCGGTGGGGCAGGGCACCGGGCTGGGGCTGTCGCTGTCGTACGGCATCGTGAAGAAGCACCTGGGCCATATCGACGTGACCAGCGAGCCAGGGGCGGGCACCTGTTTTCGCGTGACGCTGCCCATCCGCCACCCTGAAGAGGCGTAGCGCATGGCCCACGTTCCTGCCGACATCCCCCGCGCCACCGGCCCCGCGGCCGAAGCGCCGCCGCCTGCGCGTCCGATCCCGCCGCAGGCTGACCCCGCTGTCGCTGCGCCTGTACAAGCCAGCACGCAGGCGGGCGAGGGCGCCAGGGAAGGCGCGGTGGTCACTGAAACGGAACGCCCCTGGCGCATTCTGTGCGTGGACGACGAACCCAACATCGTCGCGGCGCTCAAGCGCATGTTCCGCGGCAGCGGCTACCAGGTGGATACCGCCCTCAGCGGGGCCGAGGCGCTTGCGCTGATGGAGCAGGAGCCGGCCGACCTGGTGTTTTCGGACATGCGCATGCCGGGCATGAGCGGCGCCCAGTTGCTCGAACAGATCCGCCTGCGCTGGCCGCACGCCACGCGGGTGCTGCTCACCGGCTATGCCGACCTCGGTTCCACCATCGCAGCCATCAACAGCGGCGAGGTGTACCGCTACATCACCAAGCCCTGGGACGATGCCGAGGTGCTGGCCGCCGCCCGCCAGGTTTTTGAACGCCACGCGCTGCAGCGGGACAAGGAGCGCCTGCAAGCGCAACTGCGCGCCAAGAACCAGGCGCTCACGGAACTGAACGAAACCCTGGAAGAAAAAGTTGCCGAGCGCACCGCCGAACTGCTGGCCCTGAGCCAGAAGCTCAAGAAAAACTATCTCACCTCCATCAAGGTGTTCACCAACCTGCTGGAGTGGCGGGGAGGGCATCTGTCCGGCCACTCGCGCCGGGTGGCGGACCTGGCGCGGCGCACCGCGCGGGCCATGAACCTGAGCGAAGCGGACCAGCAGGACGCCTTCATTGCCGGGCTCATGCATGACATCGGCCAGATCGGCCTGCCCGACAGCCTGCTCGGCCGGCCCGTGCCCCGGTTTTCGGAAGACGAAATGGCCCAGTACCGGCGCCATGCGGTGCTGGGCGAGCAGGCCCTGATGGCGCTGGACGACATGCATGCCGTGGCCAACATCATCCGCAGCCACCACGAGCGCCACGACGGCCAGGGATATCCCGATGGCCTCGCGGGCGACATGATCCCGCTGAACGCCGCCATCCTGGCCGTGGCGGACACCTATGACGACCTGCAGATCGGGCACCTCAGTTCCACCCCGCTGAATGCCGCCGACGCCCGGTCCATGATTGCGCGGGGCCGGGGCACGCAGTTCCATCCCGAAGTGGTCGACGTGTTCCTGCAGATGTTGCTGAAGGCCGCCCCGGTGCCCGAAGCGCCGCCCCGCATGCTGCGCACGCCCCAGCTGCGGCCGGGCATGGTGCTGGCGCGGGATCTGCTGTCCAGCGAAGGCGCCGTGCTGCTGGTGGCCGACCACGTTCTGACCGCCGAGCTCATCCAGCGGCTGAAGCTGCGCGAGGGCCGCGACGGCATCGAAATGATCCTGCCGATCCGGCCATAAGCGCCTGTTGACAAGCTCGAAACTCCGCCAAACCCTCGAGGCCCGCCATGCCAAGAATTCTTCTTCTGGACGATGAGCCCAACGTCCTTTCCGCCATCAAGCGCAGTCTGCGCGCCGGTTTTGGGCCGGAGCTGCGGATCGAGGGCACCGAAGACCCCGAGCAGGCGCTGGCGCGGCTCAAGGAAGCCGCATTCGACGTGGTGATCTCTGACTACCGCATGCCGCTGATGACCGGGGTGGAATTCCTGGGCCTGGTGCGTACGCTGCAGCCGAACGCGGTGCGCATGGTGTTGAGCGCGTCCTCGGATTCCGAAAACCTCATGCGGGCCGTCAACGATGCCGAGGTCTTCCGCTATCTGCTCAAGCCCTGGGACGAAAAGGACTTGCTGGGCCATGTGCGTGCGGCGCTGGAACGGGCCGACCAGTTGCGCCACGAGAGCGAACTGGCCGACGTGGGACGCCACGACTTCGGCCAGCTCAGCGCCACCGAGCTGGAGCGCCGCCGTCTGGAAGCCCAGGAGCCCGGCCTGACGCGCGTGGCCTGGGGGCCACAGGGCGAAGTGCTGGGCCCCGAGGCCTCTTGATCGGCAGCGCAGGGTGCTTTGGCTTTGAAGGTGTCGCATGACGGCGCATGGCGGGGTTGAACTGGCCGTCAGCCCTTTGCTGTCTAAATGTGATTTAACATAATATACATCGTATCTAGTGATATGACGGCGTGCATGTGGCCATGCCGCCGGCTTCGCCCCGGGCTCCGGCTACCATGCAGCCCATGGCTTCCATCACCACCTCACCATTGTCCCGGCCGCCGGTCCAGTTTGGCCACCAGGGCCGCGTTTGCATCATCACGGGCGCAGCCCAAGGCATTGGCGCCGCCTGCGCGCGCCGGTTTGCGGCCGAAGGCGCTCGCACCGTGCTTGCCGACGTGGCCGACGCGCCCGGCCAGGCGCTGGCGCAGGAACTGGGCGGGTTGTACGTGCACTGCGATGTCGGCGACAAGGCACAGGTCGACGCCCTGGTGGCGCAGACGCTGGCGGCCCACGGCCGCATCGACGTGCTGGTGAACAACGCCGGCATCTTCCGCGCGGCGGATTTTCTGGACGTGACGGAGGCCGATTTCGACGCGGTGCTGCGCGTGAACCTCAAGGGCTCGTTCCTCATGGGTCAGGCAGCGGCGCGCGCCATGGCGGCCTCGGGCGGCGGCGCCATCGTCAACATGAGCTCCGTCAACGGCGTGCTGGCCATCCCCAACATCGCCAGCTACAACGTGAGCAAGGGTGGCATCAACCAGCTCACGCGGGTGATGGCGCTGGCCCTGGCCGACCGGAACATCCGCGTCAACGCCGTGGCGCCCGGCACCATCGCCACCGAACTGGCGGCCCAGGCCGTGCTGACCAGCGACGAGGCCCGCAACAAGATCATGAGCCGCACCCCCATGAAGCGCCTGGGCGAGCCCGCCGAGATTGCCGACGTGGTGGCCTGGCTGGCCAGCGATGCCGCCAGCTACGTGACCGGCGAGATCGTGACCGTGGACGGTGGCCGCATGACGCTGAACTACACCGTGCCGGTGTAGACCTCGCGGCCACAGACCCTGAAAACTCCTGAATTGATAGCTGCTCGCGCTTTATGGGTAAGGGCTAGAGCCTGATTTTCTTCTAAATCACGGGGCGTCCGGCCGGGCTGCGGCCCAGCGTGCGGGCAATGCTGCGCGGCCAGCCCACGGGGCCGAACCACGCGCCCCCGGCAATCGCCCAGGCATTGACCAGGCCGTAGAGCACCAGCGCCGCCGCCTGTGCGGCAAACACGGCCCCCAGGCCGCCGCCCCAGCGCAGCGCCAGCCAGCCGCCCAGCACCGCCACGGCCAGGCGGACCAGGTTCCCGGCCACCGGCCACAGCAGGCGCCCTGCCCCTTGCGAGGCAAAGTACAGCACCAGGCCCAGCCCGAAGAACCCATACACCGGCCCCACCACCCGCAGGTACTGCGCGCCGGCGGCGTGCATGGCGGCATCGGCATGGAACAGCGACAGCCAGGCTGCCGGAAATGCGGCCGCTGCCAGGCCGATGGCCTGCGCCATGCCAAAGGCCAGGCCGGCGCCGATCCAGGTGGCGCGCAGCGCACGCTCGCGTTGGCCCGCGCCCATGCAGGTGCCCACCATGGCCACCAGCGGAGCGCCCAACCCGAAGACCAGGGGCACCAGCAGGTATTCCAGGCGTGCCGCCGTGCCGTACCCGGCCAGCGCGGCGGTGCCAAAGCCGCCCACCAGCGCCGTGGTGGCGCCAATGGCGACATTGGTGGCCACGGTGGAGACGGTGCCCACCAGCCCCACGCGCAAGATGTCCCAGAACAACGCACCGCGCCAGCGCAGCGGCCCCAGCTGCGGCCGGAGCAGGCTGCGGCGTGACATCAGGTAGCCGCCGAGCACCAGGCTGCCCGCCAGGTAATAGCCCATCAGCGCCAGCGCCCCGCCCGCGATGCCCAGAGCGGGCACGGGGCCCCAGCCGAAGATCAGCAGGGGCGAGAGCGGCACCAGCACCGCCGCCCCCAGCAGCGTCACGCAGGCCGGCACCGCCATGTTGCCCGTACCGCGGATCACGGCCGAGAGGGTGTTGAACAGCCACACCAGCACCGCGCCGGCAAACACCCCGTTGGAATACACCAGCGCCGCCTCCAGCGCGCCGCCGGTGCCGCCCATGCGGGTGTAGAGCCAGCGCCCTCCTCCCACCACGGCTGCGGTGAACACCAGCGCAAACACGCCGGCAATGGCCAGGGCGTGCCAGACCAGGGCGTTGGCGTCGTCGCGCCGCCCCCCCCCCAGCGCACGGGCAATGGCCGAGGCGATGCCCCCGCCCATGGCGCCGGCCGAGGTCATCTGCATGAGCATCAGCACCGGAAACACCAGGGCCATGCCGGCCAGCGCATCCGTGCCCAGCTGGCCCACGAAATAGGTTTCCACCAGCCCTACCCCGGCCTGTGCCAGCATCACCAGCACGTTGGGTGCGCCCAGGCGCAGCAGCGTGGGGGCGATGGGCGCCTCCAGCAGCAGGCGCGTCCGCGGGTCCAGCGGGCCGCGTTCCGGGGCGCGCTGCGCGCTCCCTGTCGCCGTGGGGCCGGCGGCGGCGGGGGCACTCATGGGTGGGCTGGCGATGGAGACGGCGCCGGGGCCTGGGCGCCCGGCCGGCGTGGCACCACCACCCGCACGGTGGCCACCTGCACCACGTCGCCGTGCTGGTTGCGGGTCTCGCTGCGCACGGTGACCATGCCGCGGTCGGGCTTGGAGCGCGAAGGCTGGATCTGCTGCACCTCGCTGACCACATGCAGCACGTCGCTGGCGCGGGTGGGCCGGGGCCAGCTCAGTTCGCCGCCGGCGCCGATGATGCCGCCTGCGATGGGCAGGCCCGAGGTCACCTGCAGCCGCATGGTGATGGCCGCCGTGTGCCAGCCGCTGGCGGCCAGCCCGCCGAACAGCGTGTCGCGGGCGGCGCCGTCGTCCAGGTGGAACGGCTGGGGGTCGAACTGCGCCGCGAAGGCCTTGATCTGCGCCTCGTCCATCGCGTGCTCGGCGCTCTTGAACTGGTCGCCCACGGCCAGGTCGTCCAGGTACAGGGGCGGCCGCTGCGCACTGGCGGCCGGGTGGGTGGCGGGGGATTCGATCATGGTGGGCTTTCCTCTCCAGTCAACAGGGCCTGTTCAGGCGGCGGACGCCGCCGGGCGCGGCGGGTGTGCTTCACGGATCGGCAGGTGGACCAGTGCAGCGCCCGCGGCCAGGACGATGTCGATGTACCAGACCCAGTCGTAGCTGCCGGTGGCCTGGAAGACGCTGCCGCCCAGGTAGGCCCCCAGGAAGCCGCCGATCTGGTGCGACAGCATCACCACGCCGAACAGCAGCGCCATGTTGGCGGTGCCGAACATCTTGGCCACCAGCCCGGCCGTGGGGGGCACGGTGGAGAGAAAGGTCACGCCCATCACCGCGGCAAACACCAGCACCACGGCCGGCGTCTTGGGGGCCAGCAGGAAGGCCAGCACCGCCAGCCCCCGCACCGCATACAGCAGCGAGAGCAGCGATTTCATGCGCCAGCGGCCCACCGCCCAGCCCATGCCCAGGCTGCCCACGATGTTGAACAGCCCGATCACGGCCAGCGACCAGCCCCCGATTTCAGGGGCCAGCCCGCAGGCTGCAATGACGCCCGGCAGGTGGGTGGCCAGGAACGCCACATGGAAGCCGCACACCAGAAAGCCTGCCGCCAGGTACCGGTAGCTGGGCGTTGCCAGCGCCTGGGCCACGGCCTCGCGTGCGGTGAGCGCCCTCGCCCCGGACGCGGCTGCCGCCTGGGCCGCCAGCGCCTGCGAATTGCCCCGCAGCACCCACGCGGCCGGCAGCGCCAGCAGTACCAGCACGCCCAGCCACTGCATGGCGCTGGCCCAGCCCACGGCCGCGGTCAGTCCGATGGCGATGGGTGCCATCACGAACTGCCCGAACGAGCCGCCCGCATTGACGACGCCGGTGGCCAGGCCCCGGTGGCGCAAGGGCACCAGCCGCGCCGTGGCTGCCATGAGCACCGACGGCCCGGCCATGCCGGCCCCGCCCGCCGCCAGCACGCCAATGGCCAGCACCAGCCCGGCCGTGGTCGTCATGTAGGGGGTGATGAACGTGCCCAGGGCCACCAGGGCCACGCCCAGCAGGATCACGCGCCCGGTGCCTATGCGGTCCGCCACGGCGCCGGCAAAGGGCTGCGTCAGCCCCCACCACAGCTGCCCGAAGGCGAACGCCAGGCTGATGCTGCCGATGCCCAGCCCTGTGGAGGTGTTGAGCGCAGACAGGAACAGTCCCATGGTCTGCCGCGTGCCCATGGTGAGCGCAAAGGCGCCCGCCGCGGCCAGCAGCACCAGCCACAGGGCCAGCGGCGCGCCGGGCTTGGCGGCCGCTGGAGGGGTGTTGCTATTCGCCATGCACGGCCTCCTGCGCTGGCAGCGCCGCCAGCAAATCGAGCGAGTCGTCCACCAGCGCGTGCAACGCGGACACGCGTTCCACGCCCAGTGTTTCGTTCAAGGCCAGCTGCGCGGCCTTCCAATGGCGTTGCGCCTCAGCGCGTTTGTCGCGGCCCGCGTCGGTGATGTGCACCAGGCGGCTGCGGGCGTCCGTGCCCGCCTTCAGCGCCACCCAGCCCGCATCCACCAGCGGACGCAGGTTGCGCGTGAGCGTGGAGGCATCCATGGTCATCGCCGCGGCCAGGTCGCCAGGGCGGATGGGGCCGAGCTTGAGGACATGCGACAGCAGCGAATACTGCGTGGTCTTGAGCCCGCACTTCGCCATCTCCGCGTCGTAGTGGTGGGCCACGCGGCGCATCAGCTGGCGCAGCTTGAAGTTGGTGCAGCCCTGCGGCAGCACGGGTGCCTGGGCGGATGGTTCGGCTTGCATGGGCTTGATTGTATCTGCAATAATTGCATATGCAAGTCAATCGGCTCGCCCCCTTCATCCACCTGGATTTCCCATGACACAGCACAACCACCTTGAACACTGGCTTGCCCAGGAGCGCAACATCCTTGCCGCGCTGGATGCCGGCCCCGGCCCGGGCGTGGCCCGGCGCGAGCAGATCGCCCACCTGAACGGCCTGCAGCAGATGCAAGCCATGCTTCGCGGCGAGCTGCCCTATGCCGCCATCGCCAAGACGCTGGATTTCTTGATCATCGAAGTGGGCGAAGGCACCGCCATCTTTCAGGGCACGCCCCGCGCCGAACACCTCAACCCCATGGGCACGGTGCACGGCGGCTGGTTCGCCACCCTGCTCGACTCGGCGCTGGGCTGCGCCATCCACACCCGCATGGAGCCGGGCCGCGGCTACACCACGGCCGAACTGGGCATCAACCTGGTCAAGGCCATCACGCCCAAGGTGCCCCGGGTGCGGGCCGAAGGCCGGGTGATTCACTGCGGGCGCCAGCTGGCCACGGCCGAGGCGCGCCTGGTGGGCCCGGACGGGACGCTGTACGCCCACGCCACCACCACCTGCCTGGTTTTCGATCTGCCGGCACAATCGCGGGCATGAGATTCCTCCACACGATGCTGCGCGTTGGCAACCTTCAACGCTCGATTGATTTCTACACCCAGGTGCTCGGCATGCAACTGCTGCGCCAGTCCGAGAACCCCGAGTACAAGTACTCGCTGGCGTTCCTGGGCTTCGAGGGCGGCAATCCCGGCCAGGCCGAGATCGAGCTGACCTACAACTGGGGCGTGGAAAGCTACGAACTGGGCACGGCCTACGGCCACATCGCCCTGGGCGTGCCGGACGCGTATGCAGCGTGTGAAAAGATCAAGGCCGCCGGCGGCAACGTGACGCGCGAGGCCGGCCCGGTCAAGGGCGGCAGCACCGTGATTGCCTTTGTGACCGACCCGGACGGCTACAAAATCGAGCTGATCCAGCGTGCCGACGGCGCCGCGGGCCAGGGCTTGCGGTGATTTTGCTATAAAAAACAGAGCTGCTTGCGCTTGCTGCACAAGCGCTAGAGCCTGTTTTCATTCAGAAACGAAAAAACCCGGCCTGGCCGGGTTTTTTTGTGGGCAGGCCCGGCGCAGAGGCCGGGCGAGACGCCGCTTACTGGGCGCCCAGCACCACTTCCACGCGGCGGGCTTGTTCGTTGGTGCCGGTGGCGGTGGTGACCTCGGGCTTCTTCAGCTCGATCTGTTCTTCGGCCACGCCCAGCGCCTTGAGCGCATCGCGCACGGCCAGGGCACGCTGCTTGGCCAGTTCGGCATTCTGGGCCGCGTCGCCGGTGGCGTCGTGGAAGCCCGAGACGATGGCCTTCTTGCCGCCGGCCACGCCCTTGACCACGTCGGCCAGGGCTTCGTTGGCGCCGGCAGCCAGATCGGCCTTGGCGGTGGCGAAGAAGAACATCACCACGCCGTTCTCCACGCGCACGCTGGCTTCTTCCACCAGCAACGGGGCCGCTGCGGCGGGGGCTGCGGCCGCTGCCTTGGCCGGCGCAGCAGCGCCCAGGCGCTTGACCACCACGGAGCCCACCACCACGGAAATGACCAGCGCGATGAGCGCAAACAGGAAACCAAGGGCAAAACGTTGTTGGCTATCGTCGTCGGAGCTGGACATGAGAAAAAGGTCCTGTAATGAGAGTGGATTGGAAGGGAAAATCGCGCAACGCGGCCGCCGAACCGGGCCTCCAAGCCCCTGGGCCGCCTGCAGCAAACCTTTCAATTGTAGAGTGAACGCATGACCCAGCTCCCAGCCCCCTTGCGCGATCCCGCTCCCATGCTGGAGCGCGTGCTGCACGAATGGGGCGGCCGGGAGGACCTGTGGATCTTTGGCTACGGCTCCCTGATCTGGCGGCCGGACTTTGACTACACCGAGCGCCGCCCCGCCAAGGTGCATGGCTGGCACCGCGCGCTGAAGATGTGGAGCCGCATCAACCGCGGCACGCCCGAATGCCCCGGCCTGGTGTTCGGCATGCTCTCGGGCGGTAGCTGCCGGGGCATGGTGTTCCGTGTGCCGCAGGCCCACGGCCGGCCGGTGATGATCAACCTGTGGCAGCGCGAGATGGTCACCGCCGTCTACGACCCGCGCTGGCTGGAGTGCCACACGCCGCAGGGCCCGGTGCGGGCGCTGGCGTTCACGCTCTCGCGCAAAAGCCCCAGCCACACCGGGGTGCTGCCCGACCACGAGTACTGCCGCATCTTTGCCCAGGCCAGCGGGCGCTACGGCACCACGCGCGACTACGCGCAGGCCACCTACGACGAGCTGCGCCGGCACGGCATCCATGACCGCGCCCTCGCCCGCCTTATCGCGCTGGCCCAAAAAGAGGCATAGTGCACGTTTTGCGCCGTGCGCAAGTGCCCGGGCCCCAAGTCCGCGGCCACAGGCCCGCACAATGCCGCGTTTTTCCACCTGCAAAGGAGTTCCCCGCCATGAAGACGACCCCTTTCCGCCTGGCCGGCGCCCTCTCGCTGGCCGCTGCTGCGGCGCTTGCCGGCTGCGCGGCCTATTCCACGGGCTCCACCGGTCCCTCGGCCACCGCCCAGCTGGCCCCCACGCGCGGCAACACCACCGCCGGCACCGTGACCTTCGTGCAGTCAGGTGCCACCGTGAAGGTCAGCGGCGAAATCACAGGCCTCAAGCCCGGCGCCGAACATGGCTTCCACATCCATGAAAAGGGCGATTGCTCCAGCGGCGATGGCATGAGCGCCGGCGGCCACTTCAACCCCGGCGGCAAGCCCCATGGCCACCACGGCATGGGCGAGCACCACACGGGCGACCTGCCCAGCCTGAAGGCGGACGCCAACGGCGTGGCCAAGTTCAGCTTTGAATCCAGCACCCTGCGCGTGGGCAGTGGCGACACCAACATCGTCGGCCGCGGCCTGATCGTGCACCGCGACCCGGACGACTACACCACCCAACCCACCGGCAACGCCGGTCCCCGGCTGGCCTGCGCGGTGATCGCCGCCAAGTAGACGGCCACCCGCTCTCCTGATGCCCCAGCCGCTGCCCGCCGCAGCGGCTTTCTTTTTGCCGGATCAAGGAAAAAGGTGTCCGGCGGCTAGCGGCCGCGTGCCGCCAGCAGCGCCTCGGCGTGGCGCAGCGCGTCCAGCGTGTCCACGTCCGTGACCACGCCTTCATCCTCCACCGGCACCGCCAGCCCCCGGCCCTGCCCGGCCCACTGGCGCACCACGGGCGCGGCGCCTTTCTCGCCCGACAGGGCCAGCAGGTCAGCGCGGCACTGCGGGCCAAAGGCCACCGGGTGCCCGCGCTCGCCCCGGAATTCCGGCCACGCCACCACGGCCTGCTGCTGCACCAGCACCTGGGCCAGGGCCTGCAGCGTGGCGGGCTGCACCAACGGCAGGTCGCCCGGCAGCACCAGCCAGCCCGCCGCATCGGCCGTGTGGCGCACCGCGGCGGCAATGGAATCGCCCATGCCGGGGTGGCCCGCATCTTCCACATGCCACGGCAGGCCGCTGGCGCGCACGGCGTCCAGCGTGTGCTGCAGCACGGGTTTGCC
Organism: Acidovorax sp.; assembly: GCF_021287135.1. GTDB lineage: Bacteria > Pseudomonadota > Gammaproteobacteria > Burkholderiales > Burkholderiaceae_C > Acidovorax. The sequence continues at coordinate 28,423 of NZ_JAJTBB010000089.1, read as the reverse complement.
CGCCAGCAGGGCTTGCAGCTTGTGCACCGTGCCGCCCGACGCGGCAAAGCGCTCGCCCCGGCCGGAGGCAAGGATCAGGACGGTGGGGGATGGAAGGTGCATGAGACGTCTGCGCTGGGGGAGGAGGCTTGGCCAGCCCGAAGTGTGCACCGCCCCGCGCCCCGCGCGCGCAAGAGGACACCGCCGCGTGCGCCGTGCCGTCAGAAAAACCCGCCGGCCACCGAAAAATCCGCATGCAGCGCCGCCTGGCTGCGCAGCTCGCCCACCAGGGGCCGCACATCGTCACGGCGGCTGTGCAGCGCGTAGCCCAGGCGGCCCAGGGGGACGGCGCTGGGCAGCTCCTGCAGGACCTGACGGCGGCCCAGGGCCTGCGCCAGCCCCTGGGGTAGCAAGCCCACCCCGCGGCCATGGGCCAGCAGCCCCACGATGGCCCCCCAGTGGTTGCACGGCAGGCGCCGCACGGCGGGCGAGCTCGCTTGCCGCAGCCAGTCGTCCACCAGGGCGGTGACCCCCGAGCCCTGCGGCAGCGTGACCAGCGGCTGCCGCAGCAAGGCGTCGGCATCAATGCAGCGCACGCTGTCTGCCACCTGGGGCGCCGCGCACCACACGAACGCCGCGTCCGCCAGGGGCACCGAGGTCAAGGCGCTGCGGCTGGCGGGGCCGGCGATCACGGCGGCGTCCAGTTCGCCCTTGTCCAGCCGCTCCGACAGGGCCTCGCCCACGTCCACGTGCACGCTCAGCTCCAGCGCCGGGTGGGCGCTGGCCAGTGCCGTCGCCAGCCGGGGCAGCCAGGTCAGGGCCGTGAGCTCGCCCACCCCCAGGCGGCAAGGCCCCCGCAGGCCGGTGGTGCTGCCCATTTCCTGGTGCAGGCGGTCGGCCTGCTGCAGCAAGGCGCCCGCCAGCGGCACCAGCCGCGAGCCGGCTTCGGTCAGCGTGGCGCGGTGGCCGCCGCGGTCGAACAGCACCTGCCCCAGCGACGCCTCCAGCTCGGTGATGCGCTTGGAAAGCGACGACACCGACAAGTGCACCCGCTCCGCCGCCGTGGCAAAGCTGCTGCAGGTGGCGGCCCAGTAGAAGGCTTCAAGCTGTTTGAGGGTCATATCGTTTCTATTTGGCGAACGAATCCATCTCAATAAATTCGCTTTCTTGATTTTCGCGGATTCCGGACACTGCCACTCAGCCATTGCCTTGCACCTGACTGGAACCCAGCCCCATGTCCGCCCCCTCTCCCGCCCTGACCCCGCCGCCCCTCAACGCCTGGGGTGCCTTCGACGGCGCGCGCCGCAGCGGCCGCACGGCCCACCTGCTGTCGCTGGACGACTTTGAAGCGGCCGCCCGCCGCGTGCTGCCGCGCCCCATTTTTGGCTATGTGGCCGGGGCCGCCGAAGACAACCAGGCGCTCGCGGACAACCGCCGGGCATTCAGTGAACTGGCCCTGGTGCCCCGCGTGCTGCGCAACGTGGCCCAGCGCGACCAGGGCGTGACGCTGTTCGGCCAACGCTATGCCAGCCCCTTCGGCATTGCGCCCATGGGCATTGCCGCGTTGACGGCCTACCGGGGAGACATCGTGCTGGCGCGCGCAGCGGCGGCGGCCGGCATCCCCGCCGTGCAAAGCGGCAGCTCGCTCATCCGGCTGGAAGAAGTGATGGCGGCCGCCCCCGGCACCTGGTTCCAGGCCTACCTGCCCGGCACGCCCGAGCGCATCGACGCCCTGCTCCAGCGCGTGAAGGCGGCGGGCGTGCAGACCCTGGTCGTCACGGTGGACATCCCCGTGGCGGGCAACCGCGAGAACAACATCCGCGCGGGCTTCTCCACCCCGCTGCGCCCCAGCGTGCGCCTGGCGTGGGACGGCCTGGTGCGCCCACGGTGGCTGGCGGGCACGCTGCTGCGCACCCTGGCACGCCACGGCATGCCGCATTTTGAAAACTCGTTTGCCGAGCGCGGCGCGCCCATCCTGTCCTCGCGGGTGCAGCGCGACTTTGCCGCCCGCGACCATTTCGACTGGAGCCACATCGCCCGCATCCGCCGTCAGTGGGAGGGTCCGCTGGTGGTCAAGGGCATCCTGAGCCCGCTGGACGCCGCGCTGGCCCGCCAGCACGGGGTGGACGGCATCATCGTCAGCAACCACGGCGGCCGCCAGCTCGACGGCGCCGTGGCCCCGCTGCGCGTGCTGCCCGCCATTGCCGAGCAGGCCGGCAGCGGCATGACCGTGATGCTGGACGGCGGCATCCGCCGGGGCACCGACGTGATCAAGGCCCTGGCCCTGGGCGCGCGGGCCGTGTGGGTGGGCCGCCCCTTCAACTACGCCGCGGCGGTGGACGGCCAGGCCGGCGTTGCCGCTGCCATTGACCTGCTGCGTGCCGAGGTGGACCGCAACCTCGCGATGCTGGGCGCCACCACCTGCGCGGAGCTGGGGCCCAGCCATCTCATGGAGCGCCAGGCCGGCTACGCCCTGGGCCGGCAGCGCAGCCATTCCCCGTTTGACAACCACCCTGGAGACACCCAGCCATGATCCCCATGACTTCCTCGCCCCACCCACTGCGCCGCGCCACCGCAGCCGCCCTGGGCGCCGCCGCGGCGTACGCCGGCCTGCTGGCGGCACCGGCCGCCCAGGCCCAAGCAAGCTACCCCGCCAAGCCGGTGCGCCTCATCGTGCCCTTTGCCGCCGGTGGCACCACCGACATCATTGCGCGCGTGCTGGGCTCGGGCATGGCCGCTGCCCTGGGGCAGCCGGTGGTGGTGGACAACAAGGGTGGCGCGGGCGGCGCGCTGGGGACGCAGGAACTGGCCCGCCAGCCGGCCGACGGCTACGTGCTGGGCATGGCCACGGTGTCCACCACGGCGGCAGGCCCCGCCATCAACCCCAAGGTCGGTTATGACCCGGCCACCGACCTCACCCCCATCATCAACGTGGCGGCCACGCCCAACGTGATTGCCGTGCACCCCGGCTTCGGGGTGCGCGACTACAAGGGCTTTGCGCAGGCCCTCAAATCACAGCCCGGCAAATACAGCTACGCCACCGCGGGCACCGGCTCCATCGGGCACATGCAGATGGAGCTGTTCAAGAGCCTCTCGGGCATCTTCATCACCCACATTCCCTACCGTGGCTCCGGCCCCGCGCTCAACGACACCGTGGCAGGCCAAGTGCCCATCGTGTTTGACAACCTGCCTTCGGCCCTGCCGTTCATTCAGGCCGGGCGGCTGGTTCCCATCGTGGTGGCGGCACCCCAGCGCCTGCCGCAGCTGCCGGGCGTGCCCACCTTCAAGGAAGTGGGGCTGGAGCCCGTGAACCGCATGGCCTACTACGGCATCGTGGGCCCCAAGGGGTTGCCCAAGGCGGTGGTCGACAAGGTGGCGACCAGCGTGCGCCAGGCGGCCGACAAGCCGGACGTGAAGAAGCGCATCGAAGACACCGGCTCGCAACTGATCCTGAACACCCCCGATCAGTTTGCCGCCCAGCTGCGGGCCGAGCTGGAGGTGTACAAGCGCGTGGTGGAAACCCAGCGGCTGACGCTGGAGTAACAACAACAGAGGGCGTCCGCCCTTCGCCATACCCGCACCGCGCGGCCGTGATCTCGCCGCCAGCGCGGCGCATTCCCTACAATCCGCCGCGCATGCGCCGCTGGCTCCTCACCCTTTTGCTGGTCTTGTTGCCGCTTCAATCCGTCTGGGCTGAAGCGGCGGCCTATTGCCGGCATGAGCGCGGCGCTGCCAACGGCTTGGGCATGCTCTCTGCCGAGCGCCACTGGGGCCACCACGAGCACCAGCATGGCAGCGCCGCCCCGGCAGCCGATGCGGACGACGCGTCCGCGCTGCTGGCAGGCGCCGATGTGGACTGCAACGTCTGCCACGCCGGGGGCGCCGTGGCCGTGCCCCTGTGGCAGCCCGCACCCGCCCTGCACGGGATCGGTGCGCACCCGCTGCGCCGCACGCCCACCCTGCCCACGCGCGCCCTGGCGCCGCCGGACAAGCCCAATTGGGCCGCCGCTGCCTGATCGGCGGACGGCAACGGCTTTCTCTCCCCTCCTTCGTTAGCCCTGTCGCCAGTGCTGGCCGTTGAATGCGGCCGGGCTGCGGCTGCGCGTGCCCTTGCGCCGATCTCCCTGCGTCTTTGTTTTTCTCGACTTTCAGGAGATCCGGATGAATTGCTTTTCCCGAGGCAACGCCGCGGCATGCGCGGCAGTGCTTCTGTGGGCGGCGGGTGCGAGTTCCGCCGCCCAGGCCCAAACCCTGGCCGACTGGGTGAGCGCCGCGTGGCGCCGCCAGCCCGAGGCGGCCTCTACCGCGCTGCGCCAGCAGGCGCTACACGCACAGACCCAGGCCGCACAGAGCTGGACGCCCGAACCACCGGCGCTGCAGCTCAGCACGCAGACCGACCGGTGGAACCGCAACACGGGCAGCCGCGAACACGAGGTGGGCATTGCCGTGCCCCTGTGGCTGCCCGGCGAGCGCGCACGCACCGCTGACTTGGCCCATGCAGAAACCACGGCCCTGGACGCCCGCCTGCAAGCAGCCCAATGGCGCAGCGCCGGCCAGGTGCGCGAGGCCTTCTGGGCCTGGCAGCGTGCGCAGGTGGATGCGCAGGCGGCCGCTGAGCGCCTAGGCACCGCCCGCCAGTTGGCCGCCGACGTGGCCCGTCGCGTGCAGCGCGGCGACCTGGCCCGCGCCGACCAGCACCAGGCCGACGGCGCAGCGGCCACCGCCCAGGCCGAGCAGGCCAGCGCCCGGGCCCAGCTGGCCGAAGCCGCCCAGCGCCTGCGCGCCCTGGCCGGCATGGCGCCGACGCCGCAGGCCAACGACCCTGAGGCGGAACCCGCGCCCACCCCGGCGCCGGGCAGCGCCGACTGGTCCGGGCACCCCGCCGTGGCCGAAGCCTGGCAGCGCTGGCAAACCGCCCGCGCCCAGGTGGCGCTGCTGGAGCGCCAGCAGCGCGCCAACCCGGAGCTGACCGTTTCCACCACCCGCACCCGCGATGGCCGTGGCGAGCCCAGCGCGCAAAGCCTCACGCTGGCCCTGCGCGTGCCCTTTGGCGGGGGCGACCGCCACCGCGCCAAGCTGGCCCAGGCCCAGGCCGATGCGCTGGAAGCCGAACTGCAGTGGCAGGCCGAGCAGCAGCGCGTGGCCGCCGACTGGGCCAGCGCCCAGGCCAAGGCCGATGCCGCGCAGGCGCAACTGGCCGCGGCCCAGGAGCGCCACCGCCTGGCTGCGGAGACCCGTGGCTTCTTTGCCAAGTCCTTCAGCCTGGGTGAGACCGATCTGCCCACCCGCCTGCGCACCGAGGCCGAGGCGGCCGACGCCGCCCGCCAGTTGCAGCGCGCCCGCGTGGAGCAGGCCGCGGCCCAGTCCGCGCTGCGCCAGGCCGCCGGGCTGTTGCCAGCGCCTGCACCGACGTCACTGGCCGGGCACCACAGCGGCGCACCGCAGTAAGGCCCGCCCATGACCACTTCGCACAACCCCCATCTCCCTCTTTCGACCATGTTGCCCTTCATGCTTTCGTTCACGCGCCGCCTGTTCGGCGCCAGCCTCGCCCTGCTGGCCGCGCTGGCCCTGGGGTGGACTTCCACCGCCCATGCCGACGCCGGCCACGACCACGGCGAGGCGCACGCAGCGCCCGCCACCGCCCTGCCCCGCTTTGCCGCCACCTCCGAAGACTTTGAGCTGGTGGGCGTGCTGCAAGGCCAGCACCTGAGCCTGTACCTGGACCGCGCCCCCGACAACAGCCCGGTGGATGGCGCGCAGATCACGCTGGAAGTGAACGGCACCGCCGTGCCCGTGCAAGCCCATGGCACCGGCGAATACGAAGCCACCCTGCCCCAGCCCCTGCCCGAAGGCGAGCACGCCATTGCCGCCACCGTGGTGGCCGGCGCGCAAAGCGACCTGCTGGCCGCCGCGCTGGACCTGCATGGCGACGAAGCCGCCCACGCTGAAGCCGCAGCACCCGCGTGGCGCAAGGCCCTGCCTTGGGCGGCGGGCTTGGCTGCCTTAATGGCCGCCATCGCCATCGCGCTGGTTGCAACACAGCGCGCCCGCCGCACCACCGCCGCCGGAGGTGCCGCATGACCGCCCGCACCGCCCCAGCCACCCCCCAAACCCGTTCCGCCAAGGCCATGCCCACCCTTCGCTCGCCCCTGCTTGCCATCACCCTAACTCTGTGCGCCGCCTTTGCTCCCACCGCCTGGGCAGGCCCCGGCCATGACCATGGCGATGCCCCTCCCGCCGCCACCGGCAACGGCCCACGCCGCCTGCCCGATGGCAGCGTGTTCTTGCCCAAGCCCTCGCAGCGGCAGATGGGCGTGCGCACCCTGCCCGTGGAACTGGCCCCGCTGGCCCGCACCACCACCCTGCCCGGGCGTGTGGTGATGGACCCTGCCGCCGGTGGCAAGGTGCAGGCGCTGCTCGCGGGCCGACTGCAGCCCGGCCCCAAGGGCCTGCCCCAGCTGGGCCAAGCCGTGCAGCGCGGCGAAGTGCTGGCCTATGTGGAGCCCGCCACCGGCACGCTGGAGCGCGCAGGCCAGCAGGCCCAGTTGGCCGAGCTGCGCGCCAGCCACGCCCTGGCCGCCAAACGCCTGGCCCGCCAGCGCGAGCTGGCCGACACCGTGCCGCGCAAAGACATTGAAGCCGCCGAGAGCGAGGTGGCCAGCCTGCAGGCCCGCATCGGCGCCGTGGGTGGCGGCCTGCAGGCGCGCGATGCGCTGGTGGCCCCCGTCTCGGGCGTCATTGCCTCGGCCAACGCCGTGGCGGGCCAGGTGGTGGATGCGCGCGAGCTGGTGTTTGAAGTGGTCAACCCCCAGCGACTGCAGGTGGAAGCCCTGGCCTACGACCCCGCCCTGGCCGCCGATGTGGCCGGTGCGGCGATTGCCGTGGGCGGGCACAGCGTGCCGCTGCGCTTTCTGGGCGCGGCGCGCAGCCTGCGGGAACAGGCCCTGCCGCTGCTGTTCGCACCCGCCGCGCCGGACCCGGCCAAAGCTGGCACCGCCCCCGCCAGCCTGGCGGGCGTCGCCGTGGGCCAGACGCTGGAAGTGCACGTGCAGCACCGCACCCAGCTGCAAGGCCTGCGCGTGCCCAGCACTGCGCTGGCCAAGAACCCCGCCAACGAGACCATCGTGTGGGTCAATACGGCCGCCGAGCAGTTTGCGCCGCGCGTGGTCACGGCCGCGCCGCTCGATGGCAGCTCAGTCGCCATCACCGCCGGGCTGGCCGCGGGCGACCGCGTGGCCGTGCAGGGCGCCAACCTCATCAACCAGGTGCGCTGAGCACACGCGAAAGGCCCCCGCACCATGTTCAAGTGGATTCTGGAAAGCAGCCTGCGCAACCGGCTGCTCGTCATCATCAGCGCCCTGGTCTTGATGGCCTATGGCGCGTTCACGCTCACCCGCACGCCGGTGGACGTGTTCCCTGACCTCAACAAGCCCACCGTCACCCTCATGACCGAGGCGGGCGGCATGGCCGCCGAAGAGGTGGAGCAGCTCATCACCTTCCCGCTGGAGACCACCATGAACGGCCTGCCCGGCGTGGAGAGCGTGCGCTCCGTCTCCAGCGCCGGGCTGTCGTTCGTGTATGTGACCTTTGACTGGCGCACCGACATCTACCGCGCCCGGCAGATGGTGTCCGAGCGCCTCACCGCCATGGAAGAAGGCCTGCCGCCCGGCGTGGTACCCCGCATGGGGCCCATCAGCTCGGTGATGGGCGAGATCCTGCAGATCGCCATTCCCATCGGCGCGCCCCCGGCCTCCGAGCCTGCGGCGGGCAACGCCTCCACAGGCAAAGCCCCCGCCCTCAGCGCCATGCAGGTGCGCGAGTACGCCGACTGGGGGCTGCGCCCCCGCCTCATGGCCATTGCGGGCGGGGCGCAGGTCATCCCCATCGGGGGCGAGGTGCGGCAGTTTCAGGTGCAGCCCGACACGGCCCGCATGGCCGCGCTGGGCATTACCGAGTCGCACCTGGAGGCCGCGCTCAAAGGCTTTTCGGCCAACACCTCGGGCGGATTTCTGGAGCTGAACGGGCGCGAATACCTCATCCGCCACCTGGGCCGCACCTCGCGGCTCACGGACTTGCAGAACTTGGCATTGAGCACCCGCAACGGCCAGCCCATCGTGCTGCGGCAGGTTGCCACCGTGCAGTTCGCGCCCGCCATCCGGCGCGGCGACGCGGGGTTTGAAGGCCAGCCCGCCGTCATCCTGGGCATCCAGAAGCAGCCCACGGCCGACACCATCGCCCTCACCCGCAGCATCGAGGCCGCCTTGCAAGAAATGAAGCCCTCGCTGCCCGCAGGCATGAACGCGCCGCGCGTCACCTTCCGGCAGGCCAACTTCATCGAGGCGTCCATTACCACGCTGCAGGGCAAGCTCATCGGGGCGTCCGTCTTTGTGGCAGTCATCCTGTACTTCTTTTTGGGCACGCTGCGGCCGCTGGTGATTGCGCTCACCGCCATCCCCACGTCCATCTTCCTCACGGGGCTGGTGTTCCAGTACTTCGGCCTGTCGATCAACACCATGACGCTGGGCGGCCTGGCCATTGCCATTGGCGGGCTGGTGGACGACGCCGTGGTGGATGTGGAAAACATCATGCGCCGCCTGAAAGAAGACCGCATCCGCCACCCGCAGCACCGCCTGCACCCGCTGGAGGTAGTCGCACGCGCCTCCATGGAAGTGCGCTCGGCCATCCTCTACGCCACCGTCATCATCGTGCTGGTGTTCTTACCCCTGTTCGCGCTGCCGGGCATGGAGGGGCGGCTGTTTGTGCCGCTGGGCGTGGCGTTCATCGTCTCCACGCTGGCATCGCTCCTGGTGTCCGTCACCATCACGCCGGTGCTGTCGTACTACCTGCTGCCGGGCATGAAGCAGCTGGGGCATGGCGACACGCGCGTGCTGCGTTGGCTCAAAAACGGCTACCGCGGCAGCCTGCAGGCGGTGCTGAACCGCCCGCGCGCCGCACTGGCCGCTGCGGGCGTAGCCGTGCTGGTGGCTGCGGTGGCGGTGCCGTTCTTCCCCACCACGTTCCTGCCGCCGTTCAACGAAGGCACGCTGATGGTGGGCCTGCGGCTCAACCCCGGCGTCACCTTGGCCGAATCCTCCGCCCTGGCGCAGCAGGCCGAGCGGCTCGTCAAGCAGGTGCCCGAAGTGACCCACGTGGGCCGCCGCAGCGGACGCGCCGAGCTGGACGAACACGCCGAGGGTGTGCACGTGAGCGAGCTGGACGTGGGCCTGCGCCCCGCCGCCGAGCTGACGCGGCCCATGGACGCCGTCGTGGCCGACATACGCGCCCGCCTGGCGCCCCTGCCGGCCGCCATTGGCATTGGGCAGCCCATCTCGCACCGCATCGACCACATGCTCTCGGGCGTGCGCTCGCAAATCGCCATCAAGGTGTTTGGCGAAGACCTGGACACCCTGCGCGGCCAGGCCGAATCGCTGCGCGGGCGGCTGGCAGGCATCCCCGGCCTGGCAGACCTGGAGGTGGAAAAGCAGGTGCTGGCCCCGCAGATCAAGGTGCGCGTGGACTACGCCGCCGCCGCCCGCTACGGCGTGCCCGCGCCCCAGGTGCTGGCCACACTGCAAAGCCTGGTGGAAGGCGAGCGCGTGACGCAGATCGTGGAAGGCAACCGCCGCTTTGCCCTGGTGGTCAAGCTGCCCGAGGCCGCCCGCAGCATCGAGGGCCTGGGCCAGGTGCTCATCGACACGCCCCTGGGCGCCGTGCCCCTGTCGCGCCTGGCCACCATTGAAGACAGCGACGGCCCCAACCAGATCAGCCGCGACGACGGCCGCCGCCGCATCGTGCTATCGGCCAACGCGCAGGGCCGGGCGCTGTCCGAGGTGGTGGCCGACATCCGCCGCGTGGTGGCCGAAACGCGCCTGCCCGAGGGCTACTTCATCACCCTGGGCGGCCAGTTCCAGGCGCAGGAAGAAGCCTCGCGCCTGGTGGGCCTGCTCTCGCTGGTGTCGCTGGTGCTGATGTTCGTGGTGCTGTACAGCCGCTACCGCTCGGCCGTGCTGGCCACCCTCATCATGGCCAACATTCCGCTGGCGCTGGTGGGTGCTGTGCTGGGGCTGTGGCTGTCGGGCCAGCCGCTGTCGGTGGCGGCCATGGTGGGCTTCATCACGCTGGCGGGCATCTCGGTGCGCAACGGCATCCTCAAGGTCAGCCACTACATCAACCTGATGCGCTTTGAGGGTGAAAACTTCTCGCACGCCTTGATCGTGCGCGGCTCCATCGAACGGCTCAGCCCCGTGCTGATGACCGCGCTGGTCACCGCCTTTGCCCTGGCCCCCCTGCTATTCGAGGCCGAACGCCCCGGCACCGAAATCCTGCACCCCGTGGCCGTGGTCATCTTCTCGGGCCTCATCAGCTCCACCCTGCTCGATACCTACCTCACCCCCGCCCTGTTCTGGCTGTTTGGCCGAAAGAGCGCCGAACGTCTGATGGACGAGCGGGATGCGGAGGCGTTTTGATGCAGACGACTACGGCGATTTGCCCCCACCCAAGCGCCCTTGCGCTGGCACCGGTATGCAGCTTGGTCCGCGCCCACGCTTTGATCGGCGCCCGGCCCCCATGACGTAACCCTCCCCCAACCGTTCACGCTGAGCCTGTCGAAGCGCCGCACATGCCCTCCACAGGCCCTGCCCATTCGACTGTTGTCTTGAGAGGCCCTTTTAAAGCCGAAATATCCGTTCGGGTTGAGCTTGTCGAAACCGCGCGCCGCGCTTCGACAAGCTTAGCGTGAGCGGTCGAAGTAGGCGCCGGCCCATCAATAAGCACACCGAAAACCATTCATTCACCCCCTCACTCACCAACCAGGAGCAACCATGCCCTTCAACACCCCATCCACCACCACCAAACCCCTGCGCCGCCTGCTCACCCTGGCCGCCCTCACCACCGCCACCCTGCTGGCCCCCACCCTCCCCGCCCACGCCCACGGCGAAGCCCACAGCCACGCCCCGCAACACGGCGGCGTGGTGGTGGAAGTGAAAGACATGGACCTAGAGTTGGTCGCCAAGCCCGACGTGCTGCAGCTCTACCTGCGCGACCACGGCAAGCCCGCCGACGTGAGCAAGGCCAGCGCCAAAGTCACGCTGCTGAACGGCACCGAAAAGCAGGAAGCCACCATGGCCCCTGCGGGCGACCGGCTGGAGGCCAAAGGCAGCTTTCGCGTAGCGCCGGGCACCAAGGCGCTGGCGCAGGTGACGGTGGGGGGCAAGGTGCTTTCCGCACGCTTTGAAATCAAGTAAGCGGGGCTGCTCTATGGGGCCGCCGCAGGTGCGGCTCCAGCGCCCGAACAGCGGGCTCTGGGTGCCTCGCACATCAACGCCCTGCGCCAATCAATAAAGATTTATAGGAAAAATACAGATTTCATAACAAAATAAATAACCTCTGACGAAAAAACATGCCATGACTGCCACTGCCCTGGGCTTTACGCGCGTTGCCGACATGCTGGGCATTGAACCCGTGCAGCCCCTGTTCACGCGCAGTCAAATCGGCTCGCAAAACCGCACCGAACTGCATCTGGCGGCCGAAATCCGCACCTGGACCCCGCAATACCAGCCCAGCGACACCTTCCGCGGCCACTTTGAATTCGGGCTCAAGTACGAGCGGCTGAACTTCGAGTTCTTCTCCCGCGTGTTTGAGCGCATCAACCCGCAAGAAATCATTGCCTGGCTGCAAGACGCGCCCACCGGCGCCTATGCCCGGCGCACCGCCTTTTTGTACGAATGGTTCACCGGCAAAACGCTGCATGCGCCCGACACCGGCGCCAACGTGGGCTATGTGGATGCCATCGACCCCGCCCTGTACCTCACTGCCACCCGCCCCACCAACCACAAACGCTGGAAGGTGCGCAACAACCTGCCCGGCCCGCGCAGCTACTGCCCGCTGATTTACCTGGGGCCGCAGCCCGAGCGCAACCTGTACGACTTGCGGGCTGGCGTGGAGCGGCTGAACAGCACCTATGGGGCCGACCTGCTGCTGCGCAGCGCAGCGTGGCTTACCCTGAAAGAATCGCGCGCCAGCTTTGCCATTGAACGGGAGCAAGAGCAAGGCGACCGCGTCAAGCGCTTTGCCGCCGCCATTGGCGAGTTGAGCGGCCGCATGGATGCCCCGCTGGAGCCCGAAGGCCTGGCCCAACTGCAAACCGCCATCCTCGGCAGCACCGCCCTGCGCATGGGCGTGCGGCAGTCGCCGGTGTTTGTGGGGCAATCGGGCTTTCAAGGGCAGGTGGTGCACTACATCGCGCCGCCACCGGCTGCGGTGCAAGACATGCTGCAAGGCCTGCGCAGCTTTGAAGCCAGCACCCGCCGCGACCGAGCAGACACCAGCGCAGAAACCGCCACCGTCGCACGCGCTGCGGCCGTGTCATTCGCCTTTGTGTACCTGCACCCCTTGTCAGACGGCAATGGGCGCGTGCACCGCTTTTTGTTCAACCACCTGCTGGCGGCGGACGGCGCGGTGCCGCCCAACCTCATCATCCCCGTGTCGGCCACCATCGCGGGCTCCCCCGCCGGGCGCGCCGCCTATGACCGCGTGCTCGAATCCTTCTCCAAGCCGCTGATGCGCCGCTACGAAGGCCAATACCGCTTTGCCACCCTGCACACCTACCCCGACGGCGTGACCAGCGACTTTCACTTTGCGGCGGAGCAAGACGCCCTGCACGCCTGGCGCTACCCCGACCTCACCCCCCATGTGCGCTACTTCAGCGACCTGCTGCGCGACACCGTAGACCACGAAATGGCCCGCGAAGCCGCCGCCCTGCGCGACAACGATGCCGCCCGCGAGGCCATCAAACAATGGGTGGAGATGCCCGACCCCGATGCCGACCGCATCATTGCGTCCCTCCGCAGCAACGGCTGGGCCGTGACCGGCAAACTGCGCCGCGACCAGCCGGACATCTTTGCGCCTGAGGGGCGGCTGCACCACCTGCAGGACGCGATTGTGGAAGCCGTGAAAGAAGTGATGACGCGGCATGGGGCGCCTACGCCATAAGGTTTTATGGAAATTTGAGGCGATTGCTAAAGAAAAATAGGAGTCGCTAGGAAATCTGCGGACTGTGGCAGTGCTGAATGCCGCGCACCAGCGACGCCACGGCAGCCCGCTGAGAAAAGGTAGCTGTCATACAACCTCCCCACACGGTGCTGGCGCAGCGGACGCTGGGGAGCAGAGTGCAATCGGCGCAGATTGAAATGCAGGATGGCATCGCAGCCAACACGCCCAAGTCCCGCAATGCAAAATTGATAGCTGCTTGCGCTTACCTACAAAGCGCTAGCGGCACTTTTCATCCATAGGGATGGCCTGCAACGCCAGGGAGGCTTCAGGCTGATCTGAGTCATTCGCAATCCTGTACATCAATGGCAAATCGCTAACACCTGTAGCTGAACGCCGCCTCCTGACCGGCTGCCCTAATCTCTGAAATTGGCCGCTCTGTGCCTACTGGCTCAAATGACGGCTTGCGCGCCCCGTGACAAGCGTCTTCCGACCCTCACCGGATTCCATCCCAACGCAGCATGTTGAAACAGCCCCAGGGGTGCTGTTACATTTCTTCAAGGAGCCCTCTGGCAGCAATGACTGCAAGCCGGCGGCAGGAGAGCCAGCAGACTCAACCGGCAGTCCAAAAAAGCACATCTTCAATGGACGAAATTCTTTCTAAGCAACACTATCGTCGCACGTTCTTTGGCGCGGTAGCGCTAGTACTTGCGCTCGCCTTGATCGTTCGCTTCTTTGTTATCCCATACTTTGATTCAGCGCAGAAGCTAACTGGCGCCGCTCTCTTTGGTTCGCTTCTAGATAATCTTGTTGTCTCATTGCTCCTGGCAGTCTTCATTGGCGCATTCGTGTTTTGGCTTAAACCCGATATTGTGAAGAGGTCCGCAATCGAAGTCATCGAACCGAAACAGATAAACCCGCTGTTGAAGTCCGCCACATCCGCCACCCGTTCTTGGATATTCAAAGGGGCATGTGGCAGATACACCCGCGCCACGACAATTCCCAAGCTCGCAGAGGCAGCACGGGCAGATGGAATCGGTCGAGACATAACCATCTGCGTTCTAAATCCAATGAACGATTCGCTGTGTTCCGAATATGCGACCTATCGAAGAAGTCTTAAATCAGGAAAGTCTGGAACGGCATGGACTCGGCAAGTAGTGCAAGAAGAAATACTAGCAACAGCTCTTACCGCCCTAAAATTTCGATTTTCCGAGCCTCTCCTCAGGATCAGAGTTTTCTTCGTCGATCATTTTTCCGCTTTCCGACTCGACATAGCCGACCAGTATGTTGTTATAACAAAGGAAGAAAAAGAGGCTTCAGCGCTCCGAGCCGATGCAGGAACATACTTCTATGACTCTTATAAGGATGACGTACGTTTGACTGAGCGTCAATCAAGGGAAATGACTTGCTGCGGCAATATTGAGTTCAGCGGTCAGATCGATGAAATGAAGTTACGGGAGGCGATCAAGTGTGCTGACCTGTTCCAAGAGGTGAGGCTAGGCGAAATTAATCTCGCTAGAGTTCTTAGTTGCGTCAACGCGCCCAGTGACCCCTACTGAATGAGCATATCTATAGATCAGATTCGCGTCGACCTTGATTGCGGTCGTATCCGCTTGGCGGATTTGCTTGCAATGAGGCAAGAGCTTCGTGCGCCCTTTCGCTTTCACCCCCTAGGATTTATCGTATGCACACTGATCGCGGAGGCCCCCCTTAATCTTAGACTGCACTATTGGCCTGTACATGGCGGTGTTCAGCAGTCCCCAGAGTGCCAGATTCATGATCACCTCTTTGAGTTTCAAAGTTGGGTCCTGTCTGGTGCAGTCGAAAACATCGAGTACGAAGCGAGTGCGACTGGACACGAGTATTCGGTCTACGAGACCAAGTATCGAGACGGTCAGTCCATCTTGATAAAGACAGACCAACTATTCCGCTTGGTTGAGCGGGGCCGCTCAGTCTTCAAGGAAGGCGAGTCGTACTCGGTAACAGCAGGCACTCTTCATCAGACAAGTCGAGTCGGTGGTGGCCCCGCCTTCACCGTTCTCGTAACAAACGACGTTTCCTCCAAGGCACCGTTGGTACTTGGATCAAAGGCCGGCTTGGACAGCTACACCTACCAGCGCTCTGTCGTTGAAGAAGCCGTTGTCGAAAGGCTGTTTGCCGCGGCCTAACTCCCCGTAGTTGATCGCCAACACAAGGCACCTAGTGCCGCCATACCGCAATTGGGCGGATCGTGCCGGGACGAAGAAGTCCCTTCATCCGCTAGGACTCAAAAAGGTAGCATCTTGATATGGCCTACGATCTTCAAAACCGACTAGTCATTGGCGTTGCATCTAGCGCGATGTTTGATCTGCGCGAATCCGACGCGGTCTTCCGCGCCCAAGGCGAAGAGTCATACCGAAAGTTTCAGCAGGAGAATCTAAACAAGCCGCTAGCGAAGGGAATAGCGTTCTCCTTCATCCGTCGACTGCTATCACTCAATGACTTGAGCACGGACCCAGCTAAGGATCCACTGGTCGAAGTCGTTCTACTATCCAAAAACGACCCTGACACCGGCCTCCGGGTAATGAAATCCATTGAGCATCATGACCTGGGCATCACGCGTGCGATATTTATGCAGGGTCGGGCGCCGTATGAGTACATACCTGCGCTCAATATTGCACTATTCCTTTCGAGTGACGCAGACGATGTGACGGCAGCGATCGAGGCGAGTTATCCAGCCGGCCAAGTTCTTGATTCAGCGGTCGTTGATGACGAGGGGGATACCGGTTTGCGTATTGCATTTGACTTTGACGGAGTTCTCGCAGATGACGAATCTGAGACGGTTATGCAGAAAACGCAGGACGTCAGCAAGTTTCACGAGCACGAAGTCAAGAACATAATGCAGCCCCACAACCCAGGGCCGTTACAACAGTTTTTGATTCGAGTCGCAAAGATTCAGTCAGTTGAAGAGGAAAGGCGCCGAGCCGACGCCACGTACAAAAATCGTTTACGCATCTCGGTAGTGACGGCTAGAAATGCCCCCTCGCATGAGCGTGCGTTGAATACACTCAAGAGTTGGGGTGTTATGCCAAACGATGCCTTCTTTCTTGGCGGCATTGAGAAGCACAACGTTCTCGGCGTACTGAAGCCGCACATCTTCTTCGATGATCAATCTGGTCATCTCGCGGCAACTTCCTCTGTCGTGCCTTCGGTTCACATCCCATTCGGGGTCACGAATCCCAGGCCTGCAGGTTAAGTAGTAAGTTGTAAATGAAGTGCAACACACAGATATCTGTCACGTCTAGCAGGCGGAAGATCTGACGCTCTCCCTGCGCCAAGGGACTTACCAAGGGCGTTAGTGGAAGCTTTCGGACACTAAAGTCGTGCTCTGCTGAGGCGGCAATGGGCAAAAATGAAAGTTTGCGCTAGGCATGCACAGCCAGCGGTGCAGATTTGATTGTCGCCCAAAGTTCTTCGGCTACTAAAAACTGTGCAGTGGACCTTCATGCGTACTGCAGTCGCCAAGTCCAATTACCGCTGTGCGACGAATAGGGTGCACGACGGGGCTGCAACCGCTGCATTGCAGACACCTCTCCACCACATCCTGTACCGCTGGAAGCGGGCCGAAGGCTTTTCACCAAACACCACCTCAGCAATAGCCGGAGCGCTGAGCTGGAGTAATCGAATGGGCTAAAAAAGCGCCGGACTTTCCCAAACCCGGCGCTCTCATTTCATCCCACCCGCTCAAGCCAACTTAAACGGCAACTCCCTCGGCGTCTTCCCCGTCAACCTTGCCACTGCATTCGCAAACGCGGGCGCCAGCGGCGGCAACCCAGGCTCGCCCATCCCTGTTGGCGGCTCCGCGCTCGGCACGATGTGCACGGCCACCTGGGGCATGTCGGTGATGCGGGGCACGGCGAAGTCGCCGAAGTTGCTTTGCTCCACCACGCCGTCCTTCAGGGTGATGGCGGCGCCGGGCAGGCACATCGACAAGCCCATCAGCGCTGCGCCCTGCACCTGGGCTTCCACGCTCTTGGGGTTGACGGCCAGGTTGCAGTGCACGCCGGCCGTCACAGTGTGCAGCTTGGGGGTGCCGTCCTTGCTCACCGATGCTTCGACTACATACGCGACCACGGAGCTGAACGACTCGTGCACCGCCACGCCCCAGGCGCGGCCTGCGGCGAGCTTCTTTTTGCCGTAGCCGGACTGGTCTACCGCCAGTTGCAGGGCGGCCTTGTGGCGGGGGTGCTTGTCGCCCATCAGGCGCAGGCGGTAGGCCACGGGGTCTTGCTTCGTCGCGCGGGCCACTTCGTCCAGCAGGGTTTCCATGGCGTAGGCGGTGTGGGTGCTGCCCACGCTGCGCCACCACAGCACGGGCACGTTGACCTGCGGGTGGTGCACCG
The DNA here is from genome assembly GCF_021287135.1 of Acidovorax sp. Taxonomy (GTDB): domain Bacteria; phylum Pseudomonadota; class Gammaproteobacteria; order Burkholderiales; family Burkholderiaceae_C; genus Acidovorax. The sequence goes on along the minus strand of NZ_JAJTBB010000089.1, from coordinate 11,075 downwards.
ACAGGCGCATGGGGATGTCGTAGGGCTCTTTCATGCCCTCCACGGCCGTGGCGTCCACGCCGTTCTTGACCATGAAGGCCTCGAACGGCGAGCCTTTGAGGATGGACTGGCCGACGATGACGTGGTCCCACGCCAGGATGTTGCCCTGGGCGTCAAAGCCGATCTCGGCGCGGTGCACGTGCATGGGGCGGTAGTAGCCGCCCTTGATGTCGTCCTCGCGGCTCCACAGGGTGCGCACGGGGGCGGCGATGCCGGCGGTGCGGGCGGCCTTGGCCACGCCGCAGGCTTCCACCACGTAGTCGCTGGTGGGGATGGCGCGGCGGCCAAAGCCGCCACCGGCCATCTGGGTGTGCACCTTCACGTTTTGCGGCTGCAGGCCCAGCACCTTGGCGGCGGCCATGGCGTCCAGGCCGGGCATCTGGGTGCCCATCCACAACTCGGCTTTGTCACCATCGAGCTTCACGGTGCAGTTCAGCGGCTCCATGGGCGCGTGGGCTAGGTACGGAAAGGTGAACTCGGCGCTGATCTTTTGCGGCGCGTTGGCCAGCGGGGCCACATCGGCGGGGATGGCGATGGTGCCGGTTTGCTGGGCCAGGGCGCGGTACTGGGTGAGCAGCTGGGCGGTATCGGCCTTCTCCACGCCGGCGGTGTCCCATTCCACCTTGAGTGCATCGCGCCCCTGTTTGGCGGGCCAGTAGCCTTCGGCAATCACGGCCACGCCTTCGCCGCCGCGGTCGGTGGGCACGCGCAGCACGGCTTTCACGCCCTTCACTGCTTTGGCAGCGCTGTCGTCCAGCGACTTCACCTTGGCGCCAAACACGGGCGGGCGGGCCACCACGGCCGTGAGCATGCCGGGCAGGCGCACGTCAATGCCGTAGTCTTGCTGGCCGCTGGATTTGGCCTGGGCGTCGAGCCGGCCCGTGGGCTTGCCGATGATGCGGAACTGCTTGGGGTCCTTGAGGGTGACCTTCTCGGGCACGGGCTGCTGCATGGCGGCTTCGGCCAGCGCGCCGTAGCTCAATTTTTTGCCGCCGGGGCCCACCACAAAGCCTGCGTTGGTGCGCAGGGTGGATGCGTCCACACCCCACTGCGCTGCGGCGGCAGACACCAGCATGGCGCGGGTGCGGGCGCCCAGCTCGCGGTACTGGGTGTACGAGTTCTTGAGAGAGTTGGAGCCGCCCGTGAGGTGCATGCCAAAGGCCGGGTCGGCATAAGCGGGGTTGGCGTCGCCGTGCACGCTGCGCACACGGCTCCAGTCGGCGTCCAGCTCTTCGGCCAGGATCATGGGCAGGCCGGTTTGAACGCCCTGGCCGAAGTCCAGGCGGTTGATGGTGACGGTGACGGTGCCATCGGTGTCAATGCGCACAAAGGCCGAGGGCTGCTCGAAAGGCTTGAGCCCGGCGGGCGCTGCCGCACCCCCTGCACCCTGCGCGGCAGCCACCAGCGGGTAGGCCCCCAGCGCAAAGCCGGATGCGGCCGCGGCCTTGAGGAAGGTGCGGCGTGCCACGCCCTCGGGGGCGGCGGCATTTGCTTCGGTATTGATAGCGCCTTGCGCTTGATCCATCAGCGCTACCAGGCCTTTTGGCATGTGGTTGCGGGCGGTTTGAGCGTCGAAATGCATGGTGTTCTCCTGCTCGTAACTGTTTTGACGATGTGTTGGGGGTGCGGCCTTGCCGCCACCGTTTGCCCTGAGCTTGTCGAAGGGCTCCGACCGGGAGCGCCCTGGCTTCGACAGGCTCAGCCCGAACGGCTGGTGGGTGGCCGTGGCTGTAATGCGTGCTCGAAATCCGCTCAAGCAGTCAGCGACTTGGCGGCGTCGTGGATGGCGGCGCGGATGCGCACGTAGGTGCCGCAACGGCACACGTTGCCCGCCATGGCCGCGTCGATGTCGGCGTCGGTGGGCTTCTTCTTGCCCTTGAGCAGCGCGGTGGCGCTCATGATCTGGCCGCTTTGGCAGTAGCCGCACTGGGCCACGTCGTGCTTCACCCAGGCGGCGTGCACGGCCTTGCCCACCTTGTCGTCGGCGGCAATGGCTTCGATGGTGGTGATCTTCTGGCCCACCGCCGCCGAGATGGGCGTGATGCACGAGCGCACGGGCGCGCCGTTCAGGTGCACCGTGCAGGCCCCGCACAGCGCCTGGCCGCAGCCAAACTTGGTGCCGGTCATGCCCAGCGTGTCGCGCAGGGCCCAGAGGATGGGGGTGGAGTCGTCGGCGTTGACGGCGGTGTCCTTGCCGTTGATGTTCAGGGTGGGCATCGTGGGTTCTCCGGGGGGTGTAGCGAAGCGATTGCGGGAAGGCGAATGCGGGGCGCGTGAGCGCGCTCTGGTTTTAAGAGAATAAATATTCGATTAAACAGCAAAGTTGGGGTTTGTGCACGGTGCCGCTACCAGGGCGGCAGCATCCGGTCAGGCTTTGATAGCGTCCCAGCAAAGGCTGAAAGCCATTTGCAAAACCTGCTCGTCATCGGCCAGGGTGCCCGACCGGATCAGGTTGGCCGTCTCGCGCACGGAGCCGACCAGGCTGGCGGTGAGCAGCGGCACGGGCACATCCTTGAGGATCTCTTGCCGCTGGCCCTCTTCCACCACTGCAAAAAAGCCGGCCATCAGGCGCGTGGAGAACTCGCGGTTGCCGGGCGTGAACCAGGGGGAGTTGTAGTACTGCTCCTGAAACACGACCTCGGCATACTGGTCCAGCCGGTGGCGCAGCAGGTTGCCCCACATGCGGCGCACTTTGGCGCGGTAGGGCAGCTCGGGCGTCACGCCTTCCATGATGCGGGCAGCCGTGACGGTCTTGGCGTCCTGGTAGAGCTGGCTGATCAGCTCGTCCTTGGACGGGTAGTACACGTACAGCGTGCTGGTGGCCAGCCCGGCGGCGCGGGCGATCTGGGCCATGGTCAGGCCGCTCAGGCCCGTCTGGGCCACCAGGTCGAAGGTGGCCTGGGCAATGGCGCGCTGCTTTTCGTCGTCTTTGGGTTTCATGGGAGCCTGCGACTATAAGCGAATGAACGTTCGGCGTCTGTTCGTCGCTCCACCCAGCCTGGAGCCGGGCGAATAGTGGGGTTGACCTGTGGCGGGGTACTGCGCGGCAGCGGCCATGCACAATCGGCCCATGACCTCGCCCTCCTCTCCCCTTTCCTCCGCCATTGCCGACCTGCGCAAGAGCTACGAGCGCGCCGAGCTGAACGAAGACGCCTCGCACGCCGCGCCGCTGCAACAGTTTGACCAGTGGCTGCAAGAAGCCATCAAGGCCCAGATCCCCGAGCCCAACGCCATGACGCTGGCAACCGTGGGCAGCGACCTGCGCCCCAGCACGCGCATCGTGCTGATCAAGGGCTATGACGAGCGCGGCATCGTCTGGTTTACCAACTACGACAGCCGCAAGGGCCGCCAGCTGGCGGGCAACCCGTTTGCGGCGCTGCAGTTCCACTGGGTGGAGCTGGAGCGTGTGGTGCGCATCGAGGGCACGGTGGAGAAAGTGAGCGACGAGGAAAGCGACGCCTACTTCCACAGCCGCCCGCTGGATTCGCGCATCGGCGCCTGGGCCAGCCCGCAGAGCCAGGTAATTTCAGGCCGCAGCGTGCTGGTGGCCAACGCGGCCAAGTACGGCGCGCAGTTCATGCTCAAGCCGCCGCGCCCGCCGCACTGGGGCGGCTACCGCCTGAAGCCTGAGCAGTGGGAGTTCTGGCAGGGCCGCAAGAGCCGCCTGCACGACCGCCTGCGCTACCGGCTGGATGCTGGCGAGTGGGTGCGCGAACGGCTGGCGCCTTGAACCCGGGGGCGGTGGGTCACCCCACCACCCAGCGCGTCACGGCCAGGATGACCACCGGCATGGTGGCCAGGGCCAGGGCGGTGGAGACGGCCACGCTGGCGGTCACCTCGTCCTCGGCCACGCTGTAGCGCTGGGCAAACAGGAACACGTTGGCGCCCACCGGCAGCGATGCTGCCACGATCATTACCGCCAGGGGCAGGCCCGAGAGGCCGAGCGCCCAGCCCAGCGCGGCCAGCACGGCGGGATGCACCACGCACTTGACCAGCGCGATCCGCAGCGCCGCGCGGAAGTGGTGTCCCACCTTGGTGAAGGCCAGCGTCACCCCCACCAGCAGCAGCGCAATGGGGCCCAGCGCCTGGCCCAGCAGCTGCAGCGGCTTGTTGATCACTTCGGGCACCATCAGCCCCGTCTGCGCAAACAGCAGGCCCGCGATGATGGGCAGCGGCACGGGGTGCAGGATGCCATTGCGCACGGCCTGCAGCACGGTGCGCCACATCGGCTGCTGCGCCCCGCCCGGCCGGCCCGCATGCTCGCGCGCCACGGCCAGCTCGAACACCACGGTGGCGGCCGTGAGCAGGATGAGCGAGTGCACCGAGATCAGCGTGAACAGGGTGACCAGCCCGGCCTCGCCAAACACCAGGCCCACCAGCGGCACGCCGATCATCAGCGTGTTGCTGAAGGTGTTGGCCAGCGCCCGCGCCGCCCCCAGGCTGCTGAAGCCCAGCACCGCCAGCGTGCCCGTGTACACCAGTCCAAACGCGGCAAAGTAAATGCCCACCGGGCCGAAGTCCAGGTCCTGGATGTGCACCGTGCTCATGGTGCGGAACAGCAGCGCGGGCGTGAGCACCATGAACACCAGGTTGGCCAGGTCCTTCACCGCGGCGGCGCGTATCCACCCCCGCCGCCCCACATAAAAGCCCAGGGCGATGAACAGGATGACGGGGGCCAGCGAAGTGAAGACGGGCGAGTTCAAGGCAGGAAACCGGTGGGTGCGCGGCAGGGGCGTGCCGCAAGAGATGGCAGAGGTGGCCGGTATTGTGGCCGACACCGCGCACAGTCCGGTGCGGGGCGCTATTGTTGTTGTAGCTGCTCGCGCTTGCCCCACAAGCGCTGCGGCCCATTTTTATTCAGATTGCACCCGACAGCCGGGTCTTGCATGGGGCCTTCTGGCGCACTCCAACGGAGGTCCGCTGCTTGAGCCGCACCCGCAGCGGCACCCGCACCCGCAGCGGCAGCGGCAGCGGCAGGCGCTGGCGCGGGGTCAGTGCGGCGGCGCCGTGACCTCGCGCTCCCAGCGGTCGATGAGCCGCTGCCGCTCGGCCACCGATCCGTACTTCACGTAGTCGTAGTTCACCAGCCGCGTGCGGGGCAGCGAGGGCATGCGCGGGTCCATGGGCGTGTCGCGGTGCGATGGCACATGGAACTGCCCGGCCGCGACGCCGAACTGCTGGGCGCCCGGGGTGAGCGCCCATTCGTAGAAGCGCCGCGCCAGCTCGGGATGCGGCGCGCCCCGGACCATCGACATGGAGCCGATCTCCGCGCCCGTGCCCTCGCAGGGCACGACGCCGGCCACCGGCGCGCCCTGGAGCCGTTCGGCCGGCACGTCCTGCAGAAAGCTGACCGAGGCCATGGCTTCGCCCCGCCCCACCACCCGCACGGCGGCCGTGCCGGCGCGGGTGTACTGCCCCACGTTCTGGTGCAGGGCCTTGAAGTAGCCGAACGCCTTGTCCTCGCCCAGCAGCTGCACCAGCGTGGCGACAAAGGTGTAGGCCGTGCCGGAGCTGGCGGGGTGCGACACCACCACCTGCCCGCGAAAGGCGGGCTGCAGCAGGTCGTGCCAGCACTGGGGGGCGGCCACGCCGCGCCGCGCCAGCACGTCGGTGTTGACGGCGATTCCCAGGGGGCCCATGTAGACCCCCACGGTGTGCCAGTTGGATTGCTTGGCCTGCGCCTGCGCCCACAGGCGCAGTTGAGGCAGCGAGGGCGACTTGTACGCCTGCGTCAGCCCCAGCTCGGCCGCCTGCAGGTGGGGGTCGCCGGTGCCGCCGAACCACACGTCGATCCGGGGGCTGGCGCGCTCGGCCGCCAGCTGGGCCAGCGCATCGCCCGAGCCGCGGCGCACCACCTGGACCTTGGCGCCGCTCACGCGGCCAAAGGTGGTTGCGATCAGCGAACACCATTCCTCGCGCACCGAGCACATCAGCTGCAGCGGCTCGCCGGCGCCCTGCGCCCACAACGGTCCGCCAGCCCCGGCCAGGACCAGGGCGGCCATTCCTCGGAAAATGCGGTGCGCCTTCATCATCGTGGAGGTTCCTGTTGCTGCGCGCTATCCTGCCCCGTCCGCGGGCATTCTTGCGTGCCCGCGGAGCTGCCGCCGGGGCGGGCCATCGGCCGCCCGGCCGGCAGCGTGCGCAACACCTTACGCCCGGGCGGCGTTCAGCGCCTGATTTGTATCAGATTGTTGTGCCGCGGTGGGCCGGGGCCGTCCCGCAGGTGCCGCGGGCCGGCGGCGGAACGCCGCGGACCCGCGGCAGAGCGTCAGAACGCCACCTTCATCCCCACGGTGATGTTGCGCCCCATGAGCGGGGCCGCCGTCTTGATGAACGAGGTGTGGGCGTAGGCCAGCCGGTCGGTGAGGTTGTTGGCCTTCAGGTACAGCTGCCAGGGCGTGCCGGTGCTGAACTGTCCGTTGTAGCTCACGCCCAGGTTGAGCATGCCGTAGCCGGGCGTGGCCGACTCAAACGCGGCCACACGGTTCTGGCGGGCCACCTGCACCCACTCCACCTGGCCTTCCCAGGCCTGCCAGCTGGCGTCCAGCCGCACGCCCGCGCGTGTGGCGGGAATGCGCGGCAGGTTGCCGCCGCCATCGACGCGGGCCCGCACGGTGTCGCCAAACAGGGTGATACCCAGATGGCGCGTGAGGCGCTGGCGCACCTGCCCCTCGATGCCGGTGAAGGTGGCGTCGGCCTGGCTGTATTGCAGCAGCTGCAGGCCGTCCAGCGCGTCCAGCGTGCGGCCGTAGATGTAGTTGTGGATGCGGTTGCGGAACACGCTGACGCCGAAGGTCGTGTCGCCGCTGGTCTTTTTCAGGCCCAGGTCGATGTTCTGCGAGATTTCGGAGCGCAGGTCGGCGTTGCCGCGCTCGTAGGTGCTGGTGGCCATGTGCAGGCCCTGGGCGTACAGCTCTTCGGCCGTGGGCGCCCGGCTGGCGCGGGTGAAGGAGGCGCCCAACTGGTAGCCGGGCGTGAACTTCCACACCGCGCCCAGCGATGCCGAGGTGCCGTTGTGGCTGCGCTCGATGCCGCTGGTCTGCGCTTCGGCGGTCTGGCGGTCGTGGCGCAGCGCGGCCTCGAAGCGCCAGTCGCCCAAGCGGTATTCCTCCAGCGCAAACAGGCCGGTGCGGCGGGTGACGGTGGGCTGCACGTAGGCTTCCTCGCCCTCGGCGCTGAACTTGCGCTGCGAGGTCTGCAGGCCGATCACGCCCTTGAAGCCGGCCACCGGCTCGTGCTGCAGCTCCACGCGCGTGTCGTAGGCCTTGTTCTTGAAGGTGGTGCTGATGGCGCCGTCCTCGACCTCGTCGTGCCGGTAGTCGGTGAAGCCCGCACGCAGGCGCAGTGCCGAGAAGCCGGCAAACGGGTTGCGCAGCTCGCCCCGCACGTCCCAGCGCTCGCTGCGCAGGTCCACCACGGGCACGTCGCCCGGGTCCGCCGCGGCGCCGTGGTCGTGGCCGTCGCCCTCCTCCCCGTCGTGCGCACCGCAGTGCAGGTGGTCGCCATGGGTGTGGCAGCCGTCAAAGCTGTGGTTGTGCCCCGGCAGGCCGTACTTGGCGGTCTGGCGGGTGTAGGCGGCGCCCAGGTAGCCGCGGTCGCCCACCCACGACAGGCCCACGCTGCCGGTATCGGTGCGGTTGAAGCTGCCGGGTACCTTGTCGCCCCCGGCCCAGCCCTTGCCCACGCCGTAGTTGCCGGCATCGCGCGCCACGCCTTCCACGTGCACGGCCAGGGGGCCGGTGCCGCCCGTGAGCGAGAACGCGCCGGCAGCCTCGCGGGCGCCGGTGTTGGCCCGCAGCTCGGCGCTGCCCTCATAGCCTTTTTCCGGCACGGCGGTGGGCACCTTGCCGTCCAGCACGTTGACCACGCCGCCCACCGCGCCGTTGCCGTAGACCAGGGCCGAGGGGCCGCGCAGCACCTCGATCTGCGTGGCCAGCAGCGGCTCGGACACCACGGCGTGGTCGGGGCTGAGGGTGGAGGCGTCGTGCAGCTCGGCGCCATCGGTCAGCACCTTGACGCGCGGGCCGTCCATGCCGCGGATGATGGGGCGGCTGGCCCCCGCGCCGAAGTGGCTGCTGGTGATGCCGGGCTCGCTGTTCAGCGTTTCGCCCAGGGTGCCTTCACGGCGGCGCACCAGCTCGTCGCCCTCGAGCACGGTCACGGGCGTGGTCATGTCGGCGGCGCCCAGCTGCAGACCGCTGGCGGAGACGGTGACGGCCGGCAGGCTGGCGGGTGCGGCGCCGGGCGCTTCACTGGCGCCGCCGGGTGCGCCTTGCGCATGCGCCGCGCCATTGCCGCCAAAGGCCAGCAAAGCGGCCAGGGCCACGGGATGGAGGGCGGGACGGTAGCGAAGCGCCGGGCGGCGGGTTGCGATAAAGATGGAGGTCATGGTGTGCAAAGGGGTTCGCAACAGGTGCGGTCCATACGGAAGCCCGTGGCGGCACGGCGCGCCGGGCAGGCCAACGGCCGGCCCGCGCGAACGCGGCATCCACGGAAAATTGAATAAAAACGGCCGCCAGCGCTTTACCAGCAAGCGCGAGCAGCTATGAAATCAGGAGTGTTTGCGGCCACCCGCCGCAGGGCGGTGCCGTGGGGGAGCGCGCCGCCCGTCAGGCGCGCGGCGGGCCCCGCGCGTAGAACAGCGCTTCGTGGGTGGCCCCGGCCTGCCCGGCGGGCCCGGGGGGCGTCTGCGCAGGCGCCGCAATAGGCGGCAGCGCCAACGGAGTGGCGTGCGCGGCGTCGCCCAGCGCCAGCTGGTCGAGCACCAGGCAGTCTGCCGGGGTGTGGCTGCCCAGCAGTTGCAGCAGGGCCTGGGGCGCCTCTGCCGGCGCGCGGCCTGGGGCCTGGGCGTCTTGAGCGTCGCGGGCGGGCTGCTCCACACCTGCCAGCGCGTGGCCGGCATGGACCCGGTCCAGGGCCGTGGCGTGGGCGATCTGGTGCAGGCGCCCGATCGCAGGCACCAGCACCAGGGCCAACACCAACCAACCTAGTGCGGCGTGCGCCGCCCAGCGCCGCCGGTCGTGGCGGCGTGCGGATGCGTTGTTCGGAGCGGTGCGGGCCATGCGGCAAAAATTCGGCGCGGAGCGGCCCGTTTACTTCACGGGCACGGCGTCCACCACGCGGTAGTACAGGCCGTAGGGGTCGTTGGTGAGCACGGCGAACTGGCCTTCCACCACCACCGGCTCCAGCGAGTAGCGCACGGGGGTCTTGGCCTTGACCTCGACCATGCTCTCGGGGCCGCCGGGCGTGCAGAACGAGCAGGTCAGCGGTACGGAGGTGAGGATGAAGTGCGTCTGCGTGGGCTTGGCGTCCAGCGGCACCATGAAGCCCTGGATGCGCTGCACCGTCTTGTCCATGCCCTTTTGCGCACTGTTGAACACCGGAAGGATGCCGTTCTTGGTGGTCTTCTTGTTCAGGTCCGCCAGCACCGACCAGGGCACCACGTCGCTGCGCTGCGGCAGCGGCGCAATGGGGCTGTTGGGGCTGTGGTAGCCGGCGCCGGTGCCCGCGGGCAGCGGCGGGGACAGCGCCGGGGCGGCGGCGGTGGGAGCCGCTGCGTCGGCCGGCGCCCTGCCGGTGGCCCGCTCGAACGCGCCGGGCTCCGGCTTCGTGGCCCCGCCCACCGGCTGGGCCAGCGCGGTGCCGGCCCCGCCGGCCCACAGGGCCAGGGTCAGCGCAGGCAGCAACAGGGAACGGGAGCGGGAGCGGGTGGCCATGGCGGGAACCTCCGGAAAAGTCCGTGTCGTTGAAAAAAGGGGCCGTGTCAGTGCACGTGCTTCATGCCGCAGTACTTGCCGATGGCCAGGTTGCGGCAGGCGGCCTGCAGGTCTTTCTGGCACTGCTCCTCGCCCTTGCCGGACTCCAGGCATTTGGCGGCGGCTTCGTGCGCCGCGGCCATGGCGCGGTGGCGGGCGATGTCTTCCTGCGTTTCCTTGTCGTTGTGGGCCTGGGCGTGCGCCAGGGCCCCCGCCAGCAGCAAGGGGGCCAGGGCCAGGAGGGAAAGGCGGTGGGTCATGAGAGGTCCTTCAGGGTAACGAACAAAAGAATTTCCAGCGGAGCGGCGGGGGTCATGGCTGGCTCAGCAGGTCCGCCACGTCGGTGCGGTAGGCCTGCAGGGCGGGCAGCAGCGCCGCCAGGGCGGCCACGCCGGCCGCCAGCAGCGGCACGCCGGCCTCGGCGGGCAGCCAGATGCCGCCGGTCACGGGCAGCAGGCCCTGGGCCTGCAGCGCCCAGCCCAGCCCCTGGGCCAGGCCGTGGCCCAGCAGCAGGCCCAGGGCGGACGCCAGCGCGGCCAGCCACAGGGCCTCCCACAGCACCAGCCCGGCCACGCGGCCGGGGGGCGCGCCCAGCATGCGCAGCATGGCCAAGTCGGCGCGGCGCTCGCGCACGGCATTCCACAGGGCAATGAAGACGCTGAGCGCAGCCACCGCCAGCAGCACGCCGCCAAAGGCGCGCAGCACGTCCGCCCCCACGCCCAGCAGGCGCAGCAGGCGCGTGACCTCGATGGCAGGCGCCGCCGCCTGCATTGAGGTGCCGCCGTTGATCAGGCGCGGCAGCGTGATGGCCGCCATGGGCGTGCGATAGTGCACCAGCGCCACAGTCACCTCGCGCTCTTCCTTCAGAATTTCCAGGTCTTCGGCATCGTTGGCCGTGGCGGTTTCGTGCACCATCCAGACGGATTCGGTGCTGGTCAGGATCAGCCGGTCCAGCACACAGCCGCAGGGCGCGAGCACGCCGCTCACGCGATAGGGGTGGTCGCCGTGCGCATGCCCTCCTTCATCCAGGCCATGGCTGCCGATGAAGGTGGCGCCGACCAGCGGCGCACCTGCGTGGCTGGCCTTGACAATGCCGCGCGCCACGCTGGCGCCCAGCACCGCGTCCATGGGCTGCTGCCACAGCGCGCCTTCGGCCAGCGTGGCCGCGTAGTGCGTGATGTAGTCCGGCGTGGTGCCCACGATGCGGAAGCCCCGGTAGCTGTCACCCAGGCTGAGCGGGATGACCTGCGCCACCAGCGGGTTCTTCTGCAGCGCCTGCAC
>NZ_JAJTBB010000079.1 GCF_021287135.1 Acidovorax sp. | reverse complement strand
CGGGGCGGCGGGCTGTGCGGCAGCGGCGGGCGGCAGCGCGGCCGGAGGCTGCGGGGCGGCAGGCGTGGCGGGGACCGTGAGCGTTCGCGGCACCACCAGCGTGAACACGCTGCCTTCGCCCGGCGCGCTCTGCACGCTGATGTGGCCGCCCAGCAGGCGCGCCAGGTCGCGCGAGATCGACAGCCCCAGCCCCGTGCCGCCGTACTTCCGGTGGGTGCTGCCGTCGGCCTGGCGGAAGGCCTCGAAGATCATGTCCTGCTGGTGGGCCGGGATGCCGATGCCCGTGTCCTTCACGGCAAACGCCACGGTGTCGCCGTCGGCCCCGGGCGTGACGGTGAGCGATACCGCGCCCTGCTCGGTGAACTTCAGCGCGTTGGACAGCAGGTTCTTGAGCACCTGGCCCAGGCGCAGCGGGTCCGTCTCGATCGCCGCGGGCAGGCCGGGCGCCAGCGTCGCGGCCAGCGCCAGGCCCTTTTCCTGGGCCAGGGGGCGCAGCGGGTCGATGAGCGCCTGCACGGCCTTGGCCAGGTTCACCGGCTCGGGCGCGACGGTGGCCTGGCCGGCCTCGATCTTGGACAGGTCCAGGATGTCGTTGATCAGCGCCAGCAGGTCGTTGCCGGCCGCATAGATGGTCTGCGCGTATTTCACCTGGTCGGTGCTCAGGTTGCCCGGCTTGTTGTCGGCCAGCAGCTTGGCCAGGATCAGCGTGGAGTTCAGCGGCGTGCGCAGCTCATGGCTCATGTTGGCCAGGAACTCGCTCTTGTACTGGCTGGCCAGTTCCAGCTCGCGGGCCTTGTCGGTGAGGGCGCTTTGCGCGCGCAGCAGCTGCTCGCGCTGGTACTCCAGCTGCTGGGTCTGTTCTTCGAGGTGGGCGTTGGTCTGCTCCAGCTCGGTCTGCTGCAGCTCCATTTGTGTCTGCGATTCCTGCAGGATGCGGCTTTGCTGCTCCAGCTCCTCGTTGCTCACGCGCAGCTCTTCCTGCTGGGTCTGCAGCTCTTCGGACTGGCGCTGCGTTTCCTCCAGCAGCGCTTCCAGGCGGGTGCGGTCGATGCCGCCGCGGATGGCCACGGCCAGCATCTCCGACGCGCGCTCCATCAGCGTGCGCTCCGCGTCGGTCACCGGGCGCTGAAAGCCCAGCTCGATCACCGCGTACACCTGGCCCTTCTCGATGGCGGGGGCCAGCAGCAGTTCGGCGGGCGCGGACTGGCCCGTGCTGGAGGAGACGGGCAAGTGCCCGGCCGGCACATCGCGCACGTGCAGCAGCTGGCGCGAGCGGGCGGCCTGGCCGACCAGGCCCTCCTGGGGCAGCAGGCGCTGCGCCAGCCGCTCGCGGGGCAAGGCGTAGCCGCCAAACAGGGTCAGGTCACCGCCGGGGTCGGCCACATAGCCGGCGCCCACGGCCGCGCGCAGGTACTGGGCCAGATACTCCAGCGCCAGCGGGCCCAGGTCTTCGAGCCGGTGGTCGCCCTGCAGGCGCTGGGCCAGTCCCGACAGGCCGGCCGACACCCACGACTGCTGCGCCTTCAGGCGGTACTCGCGCGCGGTGGCGGCGGCCGAGAGGCAGATCAGCACCAGCAGCACCAGCGACCCGCCCCAGGAGTAGTAGGTGGAGTTGGCCGCCGCGTCCACCCACTGCTTGCGGTCTGCCTCCAGCTGCTGGTTCAGCAGGGTGGCGAGGTCCGAGGCCTGGTCGCGGATGCGGTCCATGATGGCGCGCCCGCTGTCGGTGCGGATCAGGGCCAGGGCCGCCTCGTCGCCACGCTGGCGGCGCGCCTCGATCGTGTCGCTCAGCTCGCGCAGCTTCTCCCGGTGCAGGTCGTCGATCTGCTGCACCAGGCGGCGCTGCACGGCGTTGCCGTCCGTGAGCTCCTTGAGCTGGGCCATGTAGCGCTGCAACGCGCCCTGCGCGAGGTGGTAGGGCTGCAGATAGGCTTCGTCGCCGGTCAGCAGGTAGCCGCGCTGGCCGGTCTCGGCGTCCTTGAGCGACGACATGAACAGGTTGAGCTGGCGCATGGCCACGGTGGTCTGGTCCATGGCCTCCACCGTGCGGGAGCGCACTTCGGCGGTGCGGTAGTTCACCAGCGCGATCACGAGGGTGGCCAGCACCGCCACCACAAAGCCCGCCAGCATGCCACGGGGCACAACAAAACGCGAAGCGGCAACCTGAGACGTCGTAGTACGGGACATGCGGCACGGCTCCGGAGGAGAGCGTCGGGTGGTTGGGGAACGCGCGACTTTAACGGTTTTCCCCGTTCCGTATGCGGGACGTCCCGCGCCGGCGTCGGGGCATCTGCGCACCGTGGTGCGGCGGGCATGGCTGCTACATTCGGTGCGCCCGCCGGCACCGCCTGGGGTGCCCGCCCTTGTCCGCTTCTTTTTGCCTGTTGTCCGCCATGTCCGCCCCTGTTGCCGCCCCTGCCCGCAGCCGCCTTGCCCTGTACCTGGACCTCATCCGCTGGGACCGTCCGGCCGGCTGGCTGGTGTGCCTGTGGCCCACGCTCAGCGCGCTGTGGATCGCGGCCGACGGTTTTCCGGGCTGGCACCTGCTCATCGTGTTCGTGCTGGGCACCATCCTCATGCGCAGCGCGGGCTGCTGCGTGAACGACGTGGCCGACCGCGACTTCGACAAGCACGTCAAGCGCACCGCGCAGCGGCCCGTGACCACCGGCGCTGTGGGCGTGAAGGAGGCGCTGGGCCTGGGCGCGGTGCTGGCGCTGGCGGCCTTCGGCCTGGTGCTCACCACCAACGCGGCGGCCGTGGCCTGGTCGGTGCCCGCGCTGCTGGTGGCCATTGCCTACCCGTTCACCAAGCGCCTCATCGCCATGCCGCAGGCGGTGCTGGGCATCGCGTTCAACTTCGGCATCGTCATTGCCTTTGCCGCCGTGCAGGGCCGCGTGCCGGCCGTGGCGTGGTGGATGTGGCTGGGCAACCTGTTCTGGGTGCTGGCTTACGACACCGAATACGCCATGGTGGACCGCGACGACGACCTGAAGATCGGCATCAAGACGTCTGCCATCACGCTGGGGCGGTTCGATGTGGCGGGCATCGTGCTGTTCTACCTGCTTTTCATCGGTATTTGGGCGGTAGCGCTGGCCCCGTATGCGCTGGGCGCTATTTTTTACGTAGCGCTTGCCGCCGCCCTGGCCCAGGCGGCTTGGCATTTCTCGCTGATCCGCACCCGCACGCGCGAGGGCTGCTTCCGCGCCTTCCGCATCAACCACTGGCTGGGCGCCACGGTGTTCGCGGGCATTGCGGGCAGCTACCTGGTGCGCTCGGTGCTCACTAATTCATAGCTGCTTGCGCTTGATGGATAAGGGCTGGAGGCCAAAAATGATTCAAGTGCCGAATTCATTGCCCAGTTCATGCGCGCGTTGCTCCGCCGCGCGCATGGCGGCTTCGAACGCCGCTGCGACGCCGCTGGCCTCCAGGGACTGCAGGGCCGCGTAGGTGGTGCCGCCCTTGGACGTGACGCGTTCGCGCAGCACGGCCGGGGGCTCGTCGGAGCGGCGGGCCAGCTCGGACGCGCCCACGAAGGTGCCCACCGCCAGCCGGTGCGCCTGTGCTTCGGGCAGCCCCATGGCGGTGCCCGCGCGCGTCATCGCTTCCAGGAAGTAAAAGACATACGCAGGGCCCGAGCCCGACAGCGCCGTCACGGCGTCGAGCTGCTTTTCGGTTTCCACCCACAGGAACTCGCCCGTGCTGGCCAGGATGACCTCGACCTGCGCGCGTTCCGCGGCGCCCACGGCCGGGCGGGCATAGAGCGCGCTCATGCCCTTGCCCACCAGTGCAGGGGTGTTGGGCATGGTGCGCACGATGCGCTCGCTGCCGAGCCACTGCGCAATGCTGTCCGAGCGGATGCCGGCGGCCACGCTCAGGTGCAGGGCCTGGGCCGTGTGCGCCTTGGCCTGCGCGGCGGCGTCCTTGAAGGTCTGGGGCTTCACGGCCCAGACCACGATGCTGGCGCGCTGCAGCGCGGGCCCGGCTTCGGGTTGCGCCGCGATGCCGAAGTTCTTGAGCAGCGCTTCGCGCGCCGGGGCATAGGGCTCCACCACCTCGATCTGGCGGGCCGGATGGCCCTGGTGGATCAGCCCGCCAATGATGGCGCTGGCCATGTTGCCGCCGCCGATGAAGGCGATGGTGGGGAGGGAGGAGTTTGCTGTGGCTGGAGCGGGGGAGGTCATTTTGCGGGCAGGCTGGAAAGGGAGAGCCGATGGTAGCGCCGCTAGACCTACGAGTTGCTCGAAGACTCGTGCAACTGGCGCGGCCAAAGCAAGGGCTCCCCGAAGAGCTGCCGCCTGTGGCGGCCAGCACCGAGGCGCGCAGCGCCTCAGGGGGAGCTACTCCGCTACTGTCTGGCGCACCGCCCGCTCCCAGTTCGCCATCAGCTCCTGCGCCCGCGCATTGCCCAGCGTGGGCACAAAGCGGCGGTCAGCGCGCCACAGTTGGGAGAGTTCGCCGGTGCTGGCGTACACGCCGCTCGACAGGCCCGCGAGGTACGCCGCGCCCAGGGCGGTGGTTTCGATCACCGCAGGCCGCACCACCGGAATGCCCAGCAGGTCGGCCTGGAACTGCATCAGCAGATCGTTCACGCACGCGCCGCCGTCCACGCGCAGCTCGCTCACCGGGGCGCCGCCGGCGGCCACGGCGTCGCGGCTCATGGCCTGCAGCAGGGCAGCGCTCTGGTAGGCGATGCTCTCCAGCGCGGCGCGGGCAATGTGGGCAATGGTGGTGCCGCGCGTGAGGCCCGTGATGGTGCCGCGCGAATCGGGCTTCCAGTAAGGCGCGCCCAGGCCGGTGAAGGCGGGCACCATCATCACGCCGCCCGAATCCGGCACGCTTTGCGCCAGCGACTCGACCTCGCTGCTGTTGGTGATGGCGCGCAGGCCGTCGCGCAGCCACTGCACCACGGCACCGCCCACGAACACGCTGCCCTCCATGGCGAACTCGGGCTTCGCGGAAACCTGTGCCGCGCTCGTGGTGAGCAGGCCGTTGTGCGAAGTCTGGAACGCGCCGCCCGTGTGCATCAGCATGAAACAGCCCGTGCCATAGGTGTTCTTGGCCATGCCGGCCGTGAAGCAGGCCTGGCCGAACAGTGCGCTTTGCTGGTCGCCCGCCACGCCGCCGATGCGGATGGGGTGGCCCAGCAGGTCGGCCGCGGTGTCGCCGAAGTGGGCGCTGGAGGGCAGCACTTCGGGCATCAGCGCCTTGGGGATGCGCAGCAGCGCCAGCAGGTCCTCGTCCCACTGGTTGGTGTGCACGTTGAACAGCATGGTGCGCGAGGCGTTGCTCACGTCCGTCACGTGCCGCTGGCCGTGGGTGAGCTGCCACATCAGCCAGCTGTCCACCGTGCCAAACGCCAGCTCGCCGCGCTCGGCCGCCTCGCGCGCGCCGGGCACGTGGTCCAGCAGCCACTGCAGCTTGGTGCCCGAGAAATACGCGTCGATCAGCAGCCCCGTCTTGGCCTGGATGGTGCCTGCGTGGCCCTGCTCGCGCAGCTGCGCGCAGGCGGGTTCGGCGCGCCGGTCCTGCCACACGATGGCGTGGTGCACGGGCTGGCCGGTCTTGCGGTTCCACAGCACGGTGGTCTCGCGCTGGTTGGTGATGCCCACGGCGCGCACATGGCGGGCCGTGGTGCCCGCCTGGGCCAGCGCATCGCGCGCGGTGGCCAGCTGGGTGCGCCAGATCTCCAGCGGGTCGTGCTCCACCCAGCCGGGCTGGGGGTAGATCTGCGGCAGCTCCCGCTGTGCCTGCGCCACGATGTGGCCGCGTTCGTCGAACACGATGCTGCGGGAGCTGGAGGTGCCTTGGTCGAGTGCGAGCAGGTAGGTCATCGTGACGGGTCTCGGTAATTCTTGGATCGATTGTGTGTCCGCTGCGCTGGTTCCGTGCGCGGCCCAGGCCAGTGGACGCCGAGCAAGGGCCGCCCCGCAGCGAGGGCGTCGTCCCCCTCGGGGGAAGGCGCCGCAGGCGACTCAGGGGGGGACATCATGCCGCCACGGTGCAGATGACGCCGGCGTCCTGCAACAGGGCAGGGAAGGGCTCTGGCGGCGGCGCGTCCGTGAAAAGCCGCCCGATCTGATTCAGCGTCGCCAGCTGCACCATCGCCGGGCGGTTGAACTTGCTCTGGTCGGCCGCCAGCCAGACCTCGCGGGCGTGGGCAATGATGGTCTGGGCGACCTTGACCTCGCGGTAGTCGAAGTCGCGCAGCGAGCCGTCGGGCTCGATGCCCGAGATGCCGATGAGCGCGATGTCCACCTTGAACTGGCGGATGAAGTCCACCGCCGCCTCGCCCACGATGCCGCGGTCGCGCGCACGCACCACGCCGCCGGCCACGATGACCTCGCACTCGGGGTTGCTGCTCAGGATGGCGGCCACGTTCAGGTTGTTGGTGATCACGCGCAGGCCGCGGTGGTGCAGCAGCGCCTTGGCGATGGCCTCGGTGGTGGTGCCGATGTTCAGGATCAGCGAGCAGTCGTTGGGCACCTGCTGCGCCACCGCGCGGGCAATGCGCGCCTTGCCTTCGGCATGGAGCGTTTCGCGCTGGGTATGCGCCAGGTTCTCCACCGTGGAGCTGGGCACGCGCACGCCACCGTGAAAGCGGGTGAGCAGCCCGGCCTCGGCCAGGCGCTGCACGTCGCGGCGCACGGTTTGCAAGGTCACGCCCAGGGTGTCGGCCAGTTGTTCCACGGTGGCGGACTTGCGCGCGCGGACCTCTTCAAGAAGCAGCAGTTGCCGGGGGTTCGTATTCACGCGAATGCTCGGTTTCAGGGGGTGGAGGTACTTTAAATCGAACAAAAAGGAACTCGTTAAGGGTAAACCTTGATTCGACATGATCAAAAACGAACAAAAATCATCGCAATCGAAAACGCGGTGCCCCGTTGTGCGCGGGCCGCTTTAGGCCCCGGCGCGGGGCGCAAGAAAGGCAAGCGCGATGCAGCTGGCATTGGACAGCATCAGCAAGAAGGTCGGGCCGCAAACCTGGCTGTACGACATGAGCCTGGCGCTGCACAGCGGCGCCGTCACGGTGCTGCTGGGCGCCACCCAGGCGGGCAAGACGAGCCTGATGCGCATCATGGCCGGGCTGGACGCGCCCACCGCCGGCCGGGTGACGGTGGACGGCGTGGACGTGACCGGCATGCCGGTGCGCGAGCGCAACGTGGCCATGGTGTACCAGCAGTTCATCAACTACCCGTCCATGAAGGTGGCGGCCAACATTGCCTCGCCGCTGAAGCTGCGGGGCGAGAAGAACATCGAGGCCCGGGTGCGCGAGATTGCGCAGCGGCTGCACATCGACATGTTCCTCGACCGCTACCCGGCCGAGCTGTCCGGCGGCCAGCAGCAGCGCGTGGCGCTGGCCCGCGCCCTGGCCAAGGGCGCGCCGCTGATGCTGCTGGACGAGCCCTTGGTGAACCTGGACTACAAGCTGCGCGAAGAGCTGCGCGAAGAACTGACCCAGCTGTTTGCCGCTGGCCAGTCGACCGTGGTGTACGCCACCACCGAGCCGGGCGAGGCGCTGCTGCTGGGCGGCTACACCGCCGTGCTGGACGAGGGCCGGCTGCTGCAGTACGGCCCCACGGCCGAGGTCTTCCACGCACCCAACTCGCTGCGCGTGGCCCGCGCCTTCAGCGACCCGCCGATGAACCTGCTGCCCGCCACGGCCGTGGCGGGGGGCGTGCGCCTGCCGGGCGGGCTGGAACTGGCGGTGCCGCTGCCGGCAGCGGCCGGCGCCGGTGCCGTGACCGTGGGGGTGCGCGCCAGCGCGCTGCGCGTGCAGGCCCGCCCGGGCGACGTGAGCGTGGCCGGGGTGGTGGAGCTGGCGGAAATCTCCGGCTCGGACACCTTCGTGCACGCAGCCACGCCCTGGGGCGAGGTGGTGGCGCAGCTCACGGGCGTGCACTACTTCGAGCTGGGCACCGCTCTCACGCTGCACCTGGACCCATCGCAGGCCTACGTGTTTGGCGCCGATGGAACCCTGGCATGGGCGCCCGCGCGCCCCGCCGCCGCACAAGGAGGGCGCTGAGATGGCCCGCATCAGCCTGGACCTGGCGCATTCGTACAAGCCGAACCCGCAGCAGGACAGCGACTACGCGCTGCTGCCGCTCAAGATGGAGTTCGAGGACGGCGGCGCGTATGCGCTGCTCGGCCCCTCGGGCTGCGGCAAGACCACCATGCTCAACATCATGTCGGGCCTGCTCGTGCCCTCGCATGGCAAGGTGCTGTTCGACGGCCGCGACGTGACGCGCGCCAGCCCGCAGGAGCGCAACATCGCACAGGTGTTCCAGTTCCCCGTGATCTACGACACCATGACGGTGGCCGAGAACCTGGCGTTCCCGCTCAAGAACCGCAAGGTGCCCGAGGCGCAGATCCGGCAGCGCGTGGGTGCCATCGCTGAGATGCTGGAGATGAGCCACCAGCTGAACATGCGTGCCGCGGGCCTGTCGGCGGACCAGAAGCAGAAGATCTCGCTGGGCCGGGGACTGGTGCGCTCGGACGTCGCGGCCGTGCTGTTCGACGAGCCGCTCACCGTGATCGACCCGCACCTCAAGTGGCAGCTGCGGCGCAAGCTCAAGCAGATCCACCACGAGCTGAAGCTCACGCTGATCTACGTGACGCACGACCAGGTCGAGGCGCTCACCTTCGCCGACCAGGTGGTGGTGATGACGCGCGGCAAGGCCGTGCAGGTGGGCTCGGCCGACGCGCTGTTCGAGCGGCCTGCGCACACCTTCGTGGGCCACTTCATCGGCTCGCCCGGCATGAACTTTTTGCCGGCGCACAGCGAGGGCGGCAGCCTCACCGTGGCGGCACACCGCCTGGTCAGCCCGGTGGGCCGTGCGCTGCCCGATGGCGCCCTGCAGGTCGGCATCCGGCCCGAGTACCTGGCCCTGGCCCAGCCGCAACAGCCCGGCGCGCTGCCCTGCACGGTGGCGCAGGTGCAGGACATCGGCACGTATTTGATGCTGACCGCCAAGGTAGGGGAGCACACGCTCAAGGCGCGCTTCGCGCCTGAAACCCGTCTGCCATCGGCCGGTGACACGGCCTGGCTGCAGGTGCTGGGCACGCACACCTGCTACTACCAGAACGAACAGTTGCTGACCGTGGAGGTCGCCCAATGAGCGTTACGACCAAGCCCGTGAACCAGAAGGCCTGGTTCCTGATCCTGCCGGTGATCCTGTGCGTGGCCTTCTCGGCCATCCTGCCGCTGATGACGGTGGTGAACTACTCGGTGCAGGACATCATCAGCCCCGAGCGCCGCGTGTTCGTGGGCACCGAATGGTTCGTGCAGGTGATGCGCGACGAGGAACTGCACGCCGCGCTGCTGCGCCAGCTCACCTTCTCGCTGGCCGTGCTGGCGGTGGAGATTCCGCTGGGCATCCTGCTCGCGCTGTCCATGCCCGCCCAGGGCTGGAAGTCATCCGCCGTGCTGGTCACGGTGGCGCTGTCGCTGCTGATTCCGTGGAACGTGGTGGGCACCATCTGGCAGATCTACGGCCGTGCCGACATCGGCCTCATGGGCCGGCTGCTGCAGGAGGCGGGCATCGACTACAGCTACACCGGCAACGCCACGCACGCCTGGCTCACGGTGCTGCTGATGGATGTATGGCACTGGACGCCCCTGGTGGCCCTGCTGGCCTTTGCCGGGCTGCGCTCCATCCCGGACGCGTACTACCAGGCCGCGCGCATCGACGGCGCCAGCAAGTTCGCGGTGTTCCGCTACATCCAGCTGCCCAAGATGCGCGGCGTGCTGATGATTGCCGTGCTGCTGCGCTTCATGGACTCTTTCATGATCTACACCGAGCCCTTCGTGCTCACGGGCGGCGGGCCGGGCAATGCCACCACCTTCCTCAGCCAGTACCTCACCACCAAGGCCGTGGGCCAGTTCGACCTGGGCCCTGCGGCAGCGTTCTCGCTGATCTATTTCTTCATCATCCTGCTCTTGTGCTTCATCCTCTACAACTGGATGCAGCGCGTGGGCACCGCCAGCAACGAGGGGGCCGGCCATGAATGAAAAGCGCTTCCAGAAGCGGTCGGTCTTCCTGGTGGTCTACCTGGTGTTCGCCGTGCTGCCCATCTACTGGATGGTGAATATGAGCTTCAAGACAAACGCGGAGATCTTGTCCACGTTCTCGTTCTTTCCGCAGCATTTCACCTGGGACAACTACAAGACCATCTTCACCGATGAGAGCTGGTATTCGGGCTACATCAACAGCCTGATCTACGTGGCCATCAACACGGCCATCTCGCTCACCGTGGCGCTGCCGGCGGCCTACGCGTTCAGCCGCTACCAGTTCCTGGGCGACAAGCACGTGTTCTTCTGGCTGCTCACCAACCGCATGACGCCGCCGGCGGTGTTCCTGCTGCCGTTCTTCCAGCTGTACACCACCGTGGGGCTGATGGACACGCACATCGCCGTGGCGCTGGCGCACCTGCTTTTCAACGTGCCGCTGGCCGTGTGGATCCTGGAAGGCTTCATGAGCGGCATCCCGCGCGAGATCGACGAGACGGCCTACATCGACGGCTACAGCTTCCCGCGCTTCTTCCTCACCATCTTCCTGCCGCTCATCAAGGCGGGCGTGGGCGTGGCGGCGTTCTTCTGCTTCATGTTCAGCTGGGTGGAGCTGCTGCTGGCGCGCACGCTGACCAGCGTGAACGCCAAGCCCATCGTGGCCACGATGACGCGCACGGTGAGCGCCAGCGGCATGGACTGGGCCACGCTCGCCGCCGCCGGCGTGCTGACCATCGTCCCCGGCGCCATCGTGATCTGGTTTGTGCGGCACTACATCGCGAAGGGCTTCGCCATGGGGAGAGTGTGATGCACCCCCTGAGTCGCCTTCGGCGCCTTCCCCCTCCAGGGGGACGACGCCCTCGCTGCGGGGCGGCCCTTGCTCGGCGTCCCTGGCCTTGGGCGTGCCGGTGGGGGCGTGCGGTGGCGGAATCTAGCGCAATGCGAGCGGAAAGGATTGCTTCAAATGTTTGATTGGATGGCCTGGACCACGCCCGTGGCGGTGTTCTTTTTATGCATCGTGCTGATGCTGGTGGGCATGACGGTGTGGGAGATCAAGTCGCCCACGACGATGCGCAAGGGTTTTTTGCCGCTGGCCACCACGCGCGGCGACCGGTTGTTCATCGGGCTGCTGTCTGCCGCGTATGTGAACCTGATTTTTGTGGGCATCAGCGGCAAGCTGGCCCAGTGGTTCAGCCTGGAGTCCGATCCGTCCGTCTGGATCAGCTTTGTGCTGTCGATGGCGCTGCTGGCGCTGATCCTGCGCAAGGGGTGATGGATGGTGCTATGAAATGCATAGCTGTCTGCGCTTGATCAGCGCCATTTTCATCGCATAAATGCTTTGAAATCCAAGCTGGACAAGCGTAGGCAGCTATTGTTTTTGCCGATTAAAAAAACCGCCCGCCCGATTTCCCCCGGGGCCGGAGCGGATTCACCACGGGGGTTCCTTCTGAGGAGACAGCAATGAAGATGCAGTTCAAGGCGATCGCTTTCGCCGCCGCCGCCCTGGCGTTGGGGCAGGCCGCCTGGGCCGGCGAGGCCGAGGCCAAGAAGTGGATCGACAGTGAGTTCCAGCCCTCCACTTTAGCCAAGGACCAGCAGATGGCCGAGATGAAGTGGTTCATCGACGCTGCCAAGAAGCTGCAGGCCAAGGGGGTGAAGGAGATTTCGGTGGTCTCCGAAACCATTACCACCCACGAATACGAGTCCAAGACCCTGGCCAAGGCGTTCTCGGAAATCACCGGCATCACCGTCAAGCACGACCTGATCCAGGAAGGCGACGTGGTCGAGAAGCTGCAGACCTCCATGCAATCGGGCAAGTCGATTTACGACGGCTGGATTTCTGACTCCGACCTGATCGGCACGCACTACCGCTACGGCAAGATCCTGAACCTGACCGACTACATGGGCGGCGCGGGTAAGGAATGGACCAACCCCGGTATCGACCTCAAGGACTACATCGGCACCAAGTTCACCACGGCGCCCGACGGCAAGCTCTACCAGTTGCCCGACCAGCAGTTCGCCAACCTGTACTGGTTCCGCGCCGACCTGTTCGAGCGCAAGGACCTCAAGGACAAGTTCAAGGCCAAGTACGGCTACGACCTGGGCGTGCCGCTGAACTGGTCCGCCTATGAAGACATCGCCGAGTTCTTCACCAACGACGTCAAGCAGATTGACGGCAAGCCTATCTACGGCCACATGGACTACGGCAAGAAGGACCCGTCGCTGGGCTGGCGCTTCACCGACGCCTGGCTGTCCATGGCTGGCTCGGCCGACATTGGCACCCCGAACGGCCTGCCCATCGACGAATGGGGTATCCGCGTGGCCGACGACAAGTGCACCCCCGTGGGCGCCAGCGTGGCCCGCGGCGGCGCCACCAACTCGCCGGCTGCCGTCTACGCCCTGACCAAGTACGTGGACTGGATGAAGAAGTACGCGCCCAAGGAAGCCACGGGCATGACCTTCGGCGAAGCCGGCCCCGTGCCCGCCCAGGGCCAGATCGCGCAGCAGATCTTCTGGTACACCGCCTTCACCGCCGACATGACCAAGCCCGGCCTGCCCGTGGTGAACGCCGACGGCACGCCCAAGTGGCGCATGGCCCCCGGCCCCAACGGCCCGTACTGGAAGCAGGGCATGCAGAACGGCTACCAGGACGTGGGCAGCTGGACTTTCTTCAAGGACCACGACGCCAACAAGACGGCCGCCGCCTGGCTCTACGCGCAGTTCGTGACGGCCAAGACCACCTCGCTCAAGAAGACCCTGACCGGCCTCACGCCGATCCGCGAGTCCGACATCCAGAGCAAGGCCATGACCGACATGGCGCCCAAGCTCGGCGGCCTGGTGGAGTTCTACCGCAGCCCCGCCCGCGTGGCCTGGTCGCCCACCGGCACCAACGTGCCCGACTACCCCAAGCTGGCCCAGCTGTGGTGGAAGAACGTGGCCCAGGCCGTCACGGGTGAAAAGACGCCCCAGGGCGCCATGGACACGCTGGCCGACGAGATGGACCAGGTGATGGCCCGCCTGGAGCGCGCCGGCATGGCCCACTGCGCGCCCAAGCTCAACCCCAAGAGCGATCCCAACAAGTGGCTGAGCGACAAGCAGGCCCCCTGGAAGAAGCTGGCCAATGAAAAGCCCAAGGGCGAAACCATTGACTACAACAAGCTCCTGCAAGCCTGGAAGGACGGCAAGGTGCGCTGAGCGCGCCAAGCGCCTTCAGGGAACACCGGGCCGCCGCCCCGCGGCGGCCTGTTCCCCGGCGGCCGGAGCCCGCAAAGGCGGCCGGCCGCCCTCGATTTCTTTCTTCCGCTTCCCCAGGGAAGCGCGGAGAATTTAAGGGTAAACCCTTAATTTAGTGCCCTGTGCAGGGACAATTCACCCCCATGAACACTGCCACCGCCCCCCTGCCCACGCGCCGTGCCGACCTGCTGGCCCGGCTGGCCCAGCCGCATGTCTACGACCTTGCCGTGATCGGGGGCGGGGCGACCGGGCTGGGCGTGGCGCTGGACGCCGCGGCGCGGGGGTTCAGCGTGGTGCTGGTCGATTCGCACGACTTTGCCAAGGGCACCTCCTCGCGCGCGACCAAGCTGGTGCACGGCGGGGTGCGCTACCTTGCCCAGGGCAACATCGCCCTGGTGCGCGAGGCGCTGCACGAGCGCACCACCTTGCTGCACAACGCCCCCCACCTGGCGCAGCCGCTGCCCTTCGTGATGCCGTCGTACCGCTTCTGGGAAACGCCCTTCTATGGCATGGGGCTCATGATGTACGACGCCCTGGCGGGCAAGGCCGGGCTTGGCGCCACAGAATTCCTGGGCCGTACCCGCACGCTGGAATGCCTGCCGACGGCCCGCACCGAAGGCCTCAAGGGCGGCGTGAAGTACTGGGACGGACAGTTTGACGACGCGCGCCTGGCCCTGGCCCTGGCGCGCACCGCGGCCAGCCTGGGCGCGCTGGTGGTCAACTACTGCCCGGCGCGCTCGCTGATCCATGACGCGGGCAAGGTGGCCGGCTTCGTTTGCGAAGACGCCGACACCGGCCAACAGTTCACCGTGCGGGCCCGGGCCGTGGTCAACGCCACGGGCGTCTGGGTGGACACCCTGCGGCAGATGGACGGCGAAGCCATCGGCCGCCCCGTCAAGCCCATGGTCGCGCCCAGCCAAGGCGTGCACATCGTGGTGGACCGGGAGTTTCTCCCCTCCGACCACGCCCTGATGGTGCCCAAGACCGCCGACGGCCGGGTGCTGTTTGCCGTGCCGTGGCTGGGCAAGCTCATCCTGGGCACCACCGACAGTCCCCGCCAGGACATCGTGCGCGAGCCCGAGCCGTTTCGCGACGAGGTGCGCTTCATCCTGGAGGAGTCGGCCCGCTACCTCACCCGCGCACCCCGCGCCGAGGACATCCGCAGCATCTGGGTGGGCCTGCGCCCTCTGGTCAAGCCCCAGGACGACGAAGGCGACAACACCAAGAGCCTGAGCCGCGAGCACACCGTGCTGGCCAGCCGCAGCGGACTGGTCACGGTCACGGGCGGCAAGTGGACGACCTACCGGGCGATGGCCGAGGATGTGTTGCAAAAATGCTTCACCCAGGGCCTGCTGCCGTCCCGCCCGGCCGGCGTGACCAACGACCTGCGCCTGGTCGGCACGCCGCAGGGGGCCGTGCACCACCGCATCAGCGATGCCCAGGGGCTGCATTCCTACGGCGCCGAAGCGCAGGCCGTGCAGCAGCTGCCCGGTGCGGACGCCGAGCTGGGCGGCGGCCTGACAGCCGCCATGGTGCGGTTTGCCGCCCGCCATGAATACGCCTGCACGGTGGAAGACGTGCTGGCCCGCCGCTGCCGGCTGCTGTTCCTGGACGCCCGCCAAGCCCTCGCGCTGGCCCCGGCCGTCGCCGGCATCCTGCGCGAGGAGCTGGGCACCGACCCCCACCTCGAAGCTTTCCTGGCGCTGGCGCAACAGTACCTGCACGCCCCCGCGTGAGCGGTGCTTGACATTTCCAGCGCCTTTTGCAATACTCGTGGGCTTCGCGTTCAAAGCGCGAGGTTTCTGCCCAGCGGGAAGTGCCGCAAATGGTTTGCGGTGCGGACGACGGGCCCAAGACTGACTGGCTGATTTGCAGCCCTTGAGAAGTTCTCTGGGGCTGTTGTCTTCTGGTGCAAGTTGGGAATATTGAAATGATCCAGACAGAATCTCGGTTAGAGGTTGCCGACAACACCGGCGCCAAGTCCGTCCTTTGCATCAAGGTGCTGGGTGGCTCGAAGCGTCGCTATGCAAGCGTTGGCGACATCATCAAGGTGAGCATCAAGGAAGCTGCTCCGCGCGGCCGCGTCAAGAAGGGCGAGGTCTACAGCGCAGTGGTGGTCCGTACGGCGAAGGGCATTCGCCGTGGCGATGGCTCGCTCGTCAAATTCGATGGCAACGCAGCCGTGTTGCTGAATGCAAAGTTGGAGCCTATCGGCACCCGCATCTTTGGACCCGTGACGCGTGAACTGCGTACCGAGAAGTTCATGAAGATCGTGTCCCTGGCTCCTGAAGTTCTCTGAGGACGCGCCATGAACAAGATTCGCAAGGGCGACGAAGTCATCGTGCTGACCGGCCGTGACAAGGGCAAGCGTGGCACCGTCACGCTGCGCAAGGATGACTCCCATCTGGTCATCGAAGGCATCAACCTCGTGAAGAAGCACGCCAAGCCGAACCCCATGAAGGGTACGACCGGCGGCATCATCGAGAAGGCCATGCCGATCCACCAGTCCAACGTGGCCATCTTCAATGCCGCCACCGGCAAGGCTGATCGCGTGGGCATCAAGCTGCAGGCTGACGGCACGCGCGTTCGCGTGTTCAAGTCCAGCGGCGCTGAAATCAAGGCGGCCTAAGGGGTAAACATGGCACGACTCCAAGAAATTTACCGCGACAAGATCGCCCCCGAGCTGACCAAGCAGTTCGGTTACACCTCGCCCATGCAGGTGCCCCGTCTGACCAAGATCACCCTGAACATGGGTGTGAGCGAAGCCGTTTCGGACAAGAAGGTCATGGACAACGCCGTGGCCGACCTGACCAAGATCGCCGGCCAGAAGCCCGTGGTGACCAAGGCCAAGAAGGCTATCGCCGGTTTCAAGATCCGCGAAGGCCAGGCCATCGGCTGCATGGTCACGCTGCGCGGCGTCCAGATGTATGAATTCCTGGACCGCTTCGTGACGGTGGCTCTGCCCCGCGTGCGCGACTTCCGTGGTATCTCCGGCCGCGCTTTCGATGGCCGTGGCAACTACAACATCGGTGTCAAGGAACAGATCATTTTCCCTGAAATCGAGTACGACAAGGTCGACGCACTGCGCGGTCTGAACATCAGCATCACCACGACGGCCAAGACCGACGAAGAAGCCAAGGCGCTCCTCGCAGGTTTCCGTTTCCCGTTCAAGAACTGAGGCGAAGCATGGCTAAAGTAGCTTTGATCCAGCGCGAACTGAAGCGCGAAAAACTGGCAGCCAAGTACGCAGCAAAGTATGCGGAACTGAAGGCTATCGCTGGCGATGCCAAGCGCAGCGACGAAGAGCGTGATGCCGCCCGCCTGGGCCTGCAGAAGCTCCCGCGCAACGCCAACCCTACGCGCCAGCGCAACCGTTGCGAAATCACCGGCCGCCCCCGTGGCACGTTCCGTCAATTCGGTCTGGCTCGCGCCAAGATCCGTGAACTGGCTTTTGCAGGCGACATCCCTGGTGTCACCAAGGCCAGCTGGTAAGCAGGCAGGAGAGATACAACATGAGCATGAGTGATCCCATCGCTGACTTGCTGACCCGCATCCGCAATGCACAAATGGTCTCCAAGGCCACCGTGCAGGTGCCTTCTTCCAAAGTGAAGATTGCCATTGCCCAGGTGCTGAAGGACGAAGGCTATATCGACGGCTTCCAGGTGAAGACCGAAGCCGGCAAGTCGGAACTCGAAATTGCCCTGAAGTACTACGCAGGCCGTCCCGTGATTGAGCGCATCGAGCGCGTCAGCCGCCCTGGTCTGCGTGTCTACAAAGGCCGTGATTCCATTCCACAAGTCATGAACGGTCTGGGTGTGGCAATCGTCACAACGCCCAAGGGCGTGATGACCGACCGCAAGGCGCGCGCTACCGGTGTCGGTGGCGAAGTGCTGTGCTACGTGGCCTAACCCGCGGCATTGAGGAGAAAACTGAAATGTCCCGAGTAGGAAAAATGCCCGTGACCATCCCCGCCGGCGTGGATGTGTCCGTGAAAGATGACCAGATCTCCGTCAAGGGTTCTGGCGGCACCCTGTCGCTGGCGCAAAACGTGCTGGTGAAGGTGTCGAACAAGGATGGCAAGCTCAGCTTTGAGCCGGCCAACGATTCCCGCGAAGCCAATGCCATGAGCGGCACGATTCGCCAGTTGGTCAACAACATGGTGGTCGGCGTCAGCAAGGGCTTCGAGAAGAAGCTCAGCCTGATCGGCGTGGGTTACAAGGCTGCGGCATCGGGTTCCAAGCTGAATCTGGCCGTGGGCTACTCGCACCCGGTCAACATCGAAATGCCCGCCGGCATCACGGTGGCCACCCCCACGCCCACGGAAGTGGTGATCAAGGGTTCCGACCGCCAGCGCGTGGGGCAGATCGCCGCCGAGATCCGTGCTGTTCGTCCTCCCGAGCCTTACAAGGGCAAGGGCATCCGCTATGCGGATGAAAAGGTCACGATCAAAGAGACCAAGAAGAAATAAGGAGCTGCAACATGTTGACCAAGAAAGAGCAGCGTCTTCGTCGTGCACGCCAGACCCGCATCCGCATTGCGCAGCAAGGCGTGGCGCGTCTCACCGTGAACCGTACGAACCTCCATATCTACGCCAGTGTGATTTCCGGCGACGGCAGCAAGGTGCTGGCCAGCGCCTCCACGGCAGAAGCCGAAGTGCGCAAGTCGCTCGGCGGTTCGGGCAAGGGTGGCAACGCCGCTGCAGCCCAGGCCATCGGCAAGCGCATCGCTGAAAAAGCGAAGGCCGCCGGTGTCGAGAAGGTTGCATTTGATCGCGCAGGCTTCGCCTACCACGGTCGCGTCAAGGCCCTGGCCGACGCAGCCCGTGAAGCAGGCCTGCAGTTCTAAGCGGAGCGGAATACAAAATGGCTAAATTTCAACCCAAGGTGCAAGACGAAGGTCGTGACGACGGTCTGCGCGAAAAAATGATCGCGGTCAACCGCGTGACCAAAGTCGTGAAGGGTGGCCGTATTCTCGGTTTCGCCGCACTGACGGTGGTTGGCGACGGTGACGGCCGCGTGGGCATGGGCAAGGGCAAGTCCAAGGAAGTGCCTGCTGCCGTGCAAAAGGCAATGGAAGAAGCCCGCCGCAACATGGTCAAGGTTTCGCTGAAGAACGGCACCATCCACCACAACGTGACGGGCCACCATGGCGCGGCCGTCGTGATGATGGCTCCCGCTCCCAAGGGTACCGGCATCATCGCCGGCGGCCCGATGCGCGCAGTCTTTGAAGTGTTGGGTGTGACGGACATCGTGGCCAAGAGCCATGGTTCTTCCAACCCCTACAACATGGTCCGCGCCACGTTCGACGCACTGGTCAATTCGACCACGCCGGCGAATGTTGCGGCCAAGCGCGGCAAGACGGTCGAAGACATCTTCGCCTGAACCGGAGCCTGAAATGACAACGCAACAAACCGTCAAGATTCAACTGGTGCGCAGCCCGATTGGCACCAAGGAATCGCACCGCGCCACCGTGCGTGGCCTGGGCCTGCGCAAGCTCAATAGCGTGAGCGAGCTGAAGGACACGCCCGAAGTGCGCGGCATGATTAACAAGATCAGCTATCTGGTCAAAATCGTCTGAGAGATCGATCATGGAACTCAATAGCATCAAGCCCGCCGACGGCGCCAAGCATGCCAAGCGCCGTGTAGGCCGTGGTATCGGCTCCGGCCTGGGCAAGACCGCTGGCCGTGGTCACAAGGGTCAGAAGTCTCGCGCAGGCGGCTACCACAAGGTGGGCTTCGAAGGCGGTCAAATGCCTCTGCAGCGCCGTCTGCCCAAGCGCGGCTTCAAGTCGCACCTGCTCAAGTTCAACGCCGAAATCACCTTGTCCGCGCTGGAACAGCTCGGCCTGGCCGAAGTGGACGTGCTGGCACTGAAGCAGGCAGGCCTGGTCGGCGAGCTGGCCAAGGTTGTCAAGGTCATCAAGAGCGGTTCCCTCACCAAGGCTGTCAAGCTGAGCGGCGTGGGCGCCACGGCGGGTGCCAAGGCTGCGATCGAAGCCGCTGGCGGCAGCGTCGCCTGAGTGTGATTCCGAAGGAAGGCATCTGTGGCTACTAGCGCGGCTCAAATCGCAAAGACCGGCAAATTCGGCGATCTGCGTCGCCGACTGGTTTTTCTGTTGCTGGCGCTGGTCGTATACCGCATCGGGGCGCACATCCCCGTGCCCGGCATCGATCCAGCCCAACTTCAGCAGCTGTTCAGTGGCCAGCAAGGCGGGATCCTGAACCTGTTCAACATGTTCTCGGGCGGGGCGCTTTCGCGCTTCACGGTGTTTGCGCTGGGGATCATGCCGTACATCTCGGCATCGATCATCATGCAGCTGATGACCTACGTGGTGCCGACCTTTGAGCAGTTGAAGAAGGAAGGTGAAGCCGGCCGTCGCAAGATCACGCAGTACACCCGCTACGGAACGCTGGCCCTGGCCTTGTTCCAGTCGCTGGGAATTGCGGTGGCGCTGGAAAGCTCTCAAGGTCTGGTGCTGAGCCCGGGCTTTGGCTTTCGCCTGACGGCGGTGGTCAGCCTCACGGCAGGCACCATGTTCCTGATGTGGCTCGGCGAGCAGATCACTGAACGGGGCCTGGGCAACGGGATCTCGATCCTGATCTTCGCGGGGATTGCGGCAGGTCTGCCCAGTTCCATCGGGGGCCTTCTGGAGTTGGTCCGCACGGGTGCGATGAGCATCCTGGCCGCCATCTTCATCGTTCTCATCGTGGGCCTGGTGACCTACTTCGTGGTGTTCGTGGAGCGGGGGCAGCGCAAGATCCTGGTGAACTATGCGCGGCGTCAGGTGGGCAACAAGGTGTATGGCGGCCAGTCGTCGCACCTGCCGCTCAAGCTGAACATGGCCGGGGTGATTCCGCCGATCTTTGCTTCGTCGATCATCCTGCTGCCGGCCACGGTGGTGAACTGGTTCAGTGCGGGCGAGTCGATGCGCTGGCTGAAAGACATTTCTGGTGCGCTGACGCCTGGTCAGCCCATCTATGTGATGTTCTATGCGGCGGCCATTGTCTTCTTCTGCTTCTTCTACACGGCACTGGTGTTCAACAGCCGTGAGACGGCGGACAACCTGAAGAAGAGCGGCGCGTTCATTCCCGGGATTCGTCCCGGTGAGCAGACGGCTCGCTATATCGACAAGATCCTGGTTCGTTTGACGCTGGCAGGCGCGGTGTACATCACCTTCGTGTGCCTGCTGCCAGAGTTCATGATCTTGAAGTACAACGTACCGTTCTACTTTGGTGGAACATCGCTGCTGATCATCGTGGTGGTGACCATGGACTTCATGGCCCAGGTGCAAAACTACATGATGTCGCAGCAGTATGAATCGCTGCTCAAGAAAGCCAACTTCAAAGGCGGCACGGGCGGTTGATGCATAGAACAAGGCGGGAGCCGCAGCGGCGGCACTGCCTGCAGGCTGGATATCGTTTAAGTGAAGGCCCCACGTTTCGCGGGCACAGTGTGTGTTCCGCGCAAAGCAGCCGGGACGATGGAAAAGTTTTAGGAGAATGCAATGAGAGTTTCGGCTTCGGTCAAAAAAATCTGCCGCAACTGCAAGATCATCCGCCGCAAGGGTGTGGTGCGCGTGATCTGCACGGATCTGCGTCACAAGCAGCGCCAAGGTTGATTGGAAAGTATTAGAGGACGCATATGGCACGTATCGCTGGCATTAACATTCCGCCGCACAAGCACGCGGAAATCGGTTTGACCGCCATTTATGGCATCGGTCGCACCCGCGCTCGCAAGATCTGC
Source organism: Acidovorax sp. (assembly GCF_021287135.1). Classification (GTDB taxonomy): domain Bacteria; phylum Pseudomonadota; class Gammaproteobacteria; order Burkholderiales; family Burkholderiaceae_C; genus Acidovorax. Next base: position 85,852 of record NZ_JAJTBB010000079.1, on the reverse strand, counting down.
GAAGCAACGGGCATCGCTTACTCCAAGAAGATCAAGGATCTGACGGACGGCGACCTGGAAAAAATTCGCGAGCAAATCGAACAGTTCACCATCGAGGGTGACCTGCGCCGCGAAACCACGATGAACATCAAGCGTTTGATGGACATCGGCTGCTATCGTGGCTTCCGCCATCGCCGCGGTCTGCCCATGCGTGGTCAGCGCACCCGTACCAATGCCCGCACCCGCAAGGGTCCGCGCAAGGGTGCTGCTGCACTGAAGAAATAAAGAGATTGAAAGATCAACATGGCCAAGTCTCCTGCCAATAACGCAGCCCAGCGCGTCCGCAAGAAGGTTCGCAAGAACGTTTCGGACGGCATCGCCCACGTGCACGCTTCGTTCAATAACACCATCATCACGATCACGGACCGCCAGGGCAATGCACTGTCGTGGGCCTCGTCGGGTGGCCAGGGTTTCAAGGGCTCGCGCAAGTCCACTCCGTTCGCTGCACAGGTGGCTTCGGAAGTGGCCGGCCGCGCTGCCATTGAACAAGGCATCAAGAACCTCGACGTCGAAATCAAGGGTCCCGGTCCCGGCCGTGAATCCTCGGTTCGCGCCCTGGGTGCTCTGGGCATCCGCATCACGTCCATTTCGGACGTGACGCCCGTGCCCCACAACGGTTGCCGCCCCCAAAAGCGCCGCCGTATCTAATTTCTCTCTAAGCCCACCGCCGCCTGGGTACGCGCAAGCGCTCCAGGCGGCTCCCGCAATGGTTTGCGGCAGATGACACAAAGGAAGCTCAAGTGGCACGTTACCTCGGCCCCAAGGCCAAACTCTCCCGCCGTGAAGGCACCGACCTGTTCCTGAAGAGCGCCCGCCGCTCGATCGCCGACAAGTCGAAGTTCGACTCCAAGCCCGGCCAGCATGGCCGCACCTCGGGTGCCCGCACCTCCGACTACGGCCTGCAACTGCGCGAAAAGCAAAAGGTCAAGCGCATGTACGGCGTGCTGGAAAAGCAATTCCGCCGCTACTTCGAAGCCGCTGACGGCAAGAAGGGCAACACCGGCGCCAACCTGCTGTTCCTGCTCGAGTCCCGTCTGGACAACGTGGTGTACCGCATGGGTTTCGGTTCCACCCGCGCTGAAGCCCGCCAGCTGGTGTCGCACAAGGCGATCACGGTGAACGGCAAGTCGGTGAACATCGCTTCGTACCTGGTCAAGGCCGGCGACGTGGTGGCCGTGCGCGAAAAGTCCAAGAAGCAAGCCCGCGTGGTGGAAGCCCTGCAACTGGCGGCCCAAGTTGGCATGCCTGCATGGGTGGAAGTGAACGCCGACAAGGCCGAAGGCGTGTTCAAGAAGGTTCCGGACCGCGATGAGTTCGGCGCCGACATCAACGAATCGCTGATCGTTGAGTTGTACTCGCGCTAATCCGTAGAGTACGGAAGTATTTCAAGCAAACCGTCCCTGAACCGCGAGGCATCGCGGTTTAGGCGCTTCACCAGCCTTACCGGTGTAACGAGCTGGGGGTATTGAGAGGAAGTCTGAATGCAAACCAATTTGCTGAAACCCAAGGCGATCAATGTCGAACAGCTTGGCCACAACCGGGCCAAGGTCGCACTGGAGCCGTTCGAGCGTGGTTACGGCCACACGCTGGGCAATGCCATTCGGCGCGTCCTGCTCTCGTCCATGGTGGGTTACGCAGCGACGGAAGTCACCATCGCAGGGGTCCTCCACGAGTACTCGTCCATCGACGGCGTTCAGGAAGATGTGGTCAACATCCTGCTGAACCTCAAGGGTGTGGTGTTCAAGCTGCACAACCGAGACGAAGTCACCCTGAGCCTGCGCAAGGACGGCGAGGGCGTGGTCACCGCCCGGGACATCCAGACTCCCCATGACGTGGAAATCGTCAACCCGGACCATGTGATTGCCAACCTGTCCGCCGGCGGCAAGCTGGACATGCAGATCAAGGTGGAGAAGGGCCGTGGCTACGTGCCCGGCAGCATGCGCCGCTATGCGGACGAATCGACCAAGTCGATCGGCCGCATCGTGCTGGACGCCTCCTTCTCGCCCGTCAAGCGCGTGAGCTACACGGTGGAAAGCGCCCGCGTGGAGCAGCGTACCGACCTGGACAAGCTCGTGGTTGAAATCGAGACCAACGGCGCCATCACGGCAGAAGACGCGGTGCGTGCTTCCGCCAAGATCCTGGTGGAGCAGCTGGCGGTGTTCGCACAGCTGGAAGGCGGCGAACTGGCAGCTTTCGATGCACCGGCCGGCCCGCGCGGCAGCGCTACGTTCGACCCGATCCTGCTGCGGCCTGTGGACGAGCTGGAACTGACCGTGCGTTCCGCCAACTGCCTGAAGGCCGAGAACATCTACTACATCGGTGATCTGATCCAGCGCACCGAGAACGAGCTGCTCAAGACCCCCAATCTGGGCCGCAAGTCGCTCAACGAAATCAAGGAAGTGCTCGCCTCGCGTGGCCTCACGCTGGGCATGAAGCTCGAGAACTGGCCGCCTGCCGGCCTGGACAAGCGCTGAGCACGCGCTCTATAATCGCAGGCTTCCCAGAAATGGGGAGTCCGGTTTCCAAGTCCCCCGCCCGGGGGACTTTTCGTTCCCCCAGGCGCGATGCCGAGGGGAACCGTGCCTCGGGAAGTACCTGATACGGCTGCCCGATTTAATTACATAGACAGTAGAAGGAAAGCACCATGCGCCACGGACACGGCCTCCGCAAACTCAACCGCACCAGCTCGCACCGCCTCGCGATGCTGCAGAACATGATGAACTCGCTCATCGAGCACGAAGTCATCAAGACCACCGTTCCCAAGGCCAAGGAACTGCGCCGCGTGATCGAGCCCATGATCACCCTCGCCAAGGAAGATTCCCTGGCCAATCGCCGTCTGGCTTTCAACCGCCTGCGCGACCGCGACAGCGTGACCAAGCTGTTCAACGACCTGGGCCCCCGCTTCAAGGTGCGTCCTGGCGGCTACACCCGCATCCTGAAGATGGGCTTCCGTGTGGGCGACAATGCGCCCATGGCCTTGGTTGAATTGGTGGACCGTGCCGAAGGTGAAAATAATTCGGCAGCCGCAGAATAATAGGGTATAATTTATTTCTTGCCGCGCGATGGAGCAGTCTGGTAGCTCGTTGGGCTCATAACCCAAAGGTCGGAGGTTCAAATCCTTCTCGCGCAACCAAATACCCGCAGCAACCGCTGCACTGAAACGCCCACTTCTCAGTGGGCGTTTTTGTTTTTGCACGCAGATGTCGGCGTGCTGAGGAGCGGCTCTGTGCGGGCTATTCCGCGGCAAACAGCGCGCCCCGGGCGGCGCGGGTGATGGCCGCCACGCAGGGGTGGGTGATCCTGCGCTCCACGGAAATGGCAAAGAACTCTTCCACCAGTTCTGCCGAGCGGCCAATGACTTCCACGCCGAACTGGGCGGTGGTTTCGGCCTCCAGCACAGCAGGCGCCGTGAAGACGCCACGGCCTTCCCGGCCGAACGCGTTCATCAGCGCACTGTCGTCAAACTCTCCCACGATGCGCGGCTGCAGGCGGTAGCGGTTGAGCCAGTGGTCGAGCTGCTGGCGCACGGACGACATGGGGCCCTGGATGAGCATCGGAGCCTCGTGCAGGCATTCGGGGAAGGGACCCCGGAGCTGCGCCTTCAAGGCCGGGGCGCACAAGAAGCTCAGGCTGCTGGTCCCCAAAGGGTGGTTGAAGGCCTTGACGCCGATCTTTCGGGAGACCGGCTCGTCGGCCAGCACCAGGTCCAGCCGGTGGAGGCTCAGCTGGGCGATCAACTCCGGAAACTTGCCTTCCTGGCAGGTCATGTGCACCTGCTGCGACATGCCCAGTGCCGGCTCCAGCAGGTGGTAGACCACGGACTTCGCAAGAGAGTCCGCCACACCGACCCGGAACTCCAGCGGCCGCTCCTGGCTGCGGGCCAGGCGGATGGCGCCCTCCAATTCGTCCCCCAGGGTGAAGATCTGGTCGGCATAGCCCAGCGCGATGCGCCCTTCGGGGGTCAGCTCCAGCCCGCGGCCCCTTTTGCGGAAGAGATCGTGTCCCAGCCATTCCTCCAGCTGGCGGATCTGGCCGGACAGCGTTTGCGGCGTGGTGTGCAGCTGCTCGCTGGCGCGCATGACGCCGCCCGCCTTGGCTACGGTCCAGAAGTAGCGCAGATGCTTGAAGTTCACGGGGCAATACTTCGAAAAAAGTAGAGGTGTTGAGAACGATAAAGCGAATATACGCGAAGTGTCAAAGGCTCTACATTGTCCCGTGGCAGCCTACCGGTGCGGCCTGCACCGAGAACGGACCGCCCGATGCCATAAGGAGTAGCACCATGCGGATTACGACCCGAGGACAACTGGCCGTGTCGGCCATGACCGATCTCGCGCTGCGCCAGAAGGCGCGGCCTGTGGCCTTGTCGACGATCAGCACGCGCCAGGGGACCTCGTTGTCCTACCTGGAGCAGCTGTTCAGCGGCCTGCGCCGCGCCGGGCTGGTGGACAGCACGCGCGGGCCCGGCGGCGGCTACACGCTGGCCCGCAACCCGGAGCAGATTTCGGTGGCGGACATCATCCTGGCCGTCGAAAACCTCAAGGCCGACGACCTGCAGAGCCTGGAATCCGGCCAGGCGGCGCGCGTGCGCTCGATGACCGGGGAGCTGTGGACCAGCTTCAACGCGCGCGTGCTGGAGTACCTGCAGTCGGTCACGCTCCAGAGCCTGGTGGAGCAGCAGCTGGCCAAAGGGGTGGCAGTGGAAGAGGCCGCCGCCGCACCTGCCGCTGCCTCCAAGAAGCTCCCGGCGAAGCCCCGGCCGCTGATGGCACGGGTGGGCGTGCCCAATTCCGTGTTTGCGCTGGGAGCGGTGCCGCTGCTGCAGCGGCGCTGAGCGCGCGCCCGTGGCCGGAAATGGCCGGCCACGCCGGGTGGGCGTACCGCTACAGTTGGTGGGCCAGTTGCTTGATGCCGCGGATCAGCATCTCCACCGCAATGGCCACCAGGATCAGCCCCATCAGGCGCTCGAACGCCATGACCACGCGCTCGCCGACGAGCCGCTGGATGCGCTCGGCCAGCAGGAGGACCACGGCGCACACCGCCATGGTGACGCACAGCGCACCCACCCATTCCAGGCGCCGTTCGGGGGCCTGCGCCACCAGCAGCATCACGGTGGCCAGGGCCGAGGGGCCCGCCAGGGCGGGGATGGCCAGCGGCACGATCAGCGGTTCGCCCGGTGGGTCCGTCTCGGGGCCGGCCGCGGTGGGAAAGATCATCCGCAGCGCGATCAGGAACAGCACCACGGCACCTGCGATCTGCAGCGAAAGGTCGCTCAGGTTCATCACCCGCAGGAACTGGGCGCCAAAGAACAGGAACGCCAGCAGCAGTGCAAAGGCGATGAGCACCTCGCGCACGATGACGCGCGCCCGCCGCTCAGGCGCCACGCCGCGCAAGGCGTTGGCAAAAATGGGGATGTTGCCCAGCGGATCGGTGATCAGCAGCAGCAGGATCGTGGCCGAGGCAAAGGTGTAGCTCATCGGGCGTAGACCGTGTCCAGCGAGCGGAAGCCCTTGATTTCCAGCGGGTTGCCGCTCGGGTCGCGGAAGAACATCGTCCACTGCTCCCCGGGTTGCCCTGCGAACCGCACCTGCGGCTCCATGACAAACGCGGTGCCCGCGGCCTGCAGCCGGGCCGCCAGGGCCTGCCAGTCCGGCAGCTCCAGAATGACACCCAGGTGCGGCATCGGGACCAGGTGGTCGCCTACGCGGCCGGTCAGGGTGGTTTCAAACGGTCGGCCCAGGTGCAGGGAGATCTGGTGGCCGAAAAAATCGAAATCCACCCAGGTGTCGGTACTGCGGCCTTCTCGGCACCCGAGCACGCCGCCATAGAAGCGCCGGGCGGCGTCCAGGTCGGTCACATGAAAGGCCAGGTGAAAAAGGCTGCGCATAGGCTGTCAAGGATAGCAGCCGCCCAGGGCGCCAAGGCTCTACGGCCAGCCGGCACAGCCCGGTGCTCCCCGCCCTGCGTCGCATTGGCGCAAGGGCGAGGGTGTGCGGAGGGCTCAAGCGGGGCGGTGGTGCTGCTCGGCCTGTTGCTGGCAGGCCAGGCAGCGCGCGGCTTCCGGGGTGGCCTGCAGCCGCGCACGGGCGATGTCTGCGCCGCAGTCGGTGCACTCGCCGTACGTGCCGGCCTCGATGCGCTCCAGGGCCGCCACGATGGCGGCCAGGTGGGCCGTTTCGTGCTCGTCGATGGCGAACTCCAGCTCCCGTTCGGTGGCCTGCTGCGCCCGGGGATCCTCGGAGGGCGCGAAATGGTTGGCGGCCGCCTCGGCGCGCCCGACGGCGCCGCCCCGCTGTTCGGCCAACTGCGCCAGCAGCGCGGCGCGCTGCGCGAGGAGTTGCTGGCGGAACGGGGCGGCTTGGGTGGAATCCATGCGTGTCTCCAAAGGTGCAATAGCCCTATGGTGCGCCCGTGGGTGCCGGTGGGCGTTGACGGAAGTCAAGCCTTCCTGCCGCCGCAGGCCCATGACTCCGCGGGGGCGACTCAATGCTTGGGCGGGCGGGACAGCATTTCGGCGGTGTTGGTCTTGCGGTCGGCGTTGACACGCTGCACGTGGGGGCGCTCTCCCATGCGGGCCAAATAGTCGCGCACCGGCAGGTCGGCCAGGAAGTCGCGTCCGTAGACGATCTTGGTGGCCGAGCTGACCAGCGGCAGGTGCACGATGGCGGCGCAGTCGGCCAGGGTGAAGCTGTCGCCGGCCACAAAGGGGCTGAACCGGGCCAGCTGGGCAAAGGCCGCGATGTTCTTTTCGAGCTGCCGGCCGATCTTCTCGCGGGCGGATTCGCTCACGCTGCCGCCGAAGAAGGCCTGGGGATAGAGATTGCGGGCGACCAGCTCCAGGTGCAGCTCCAGAAAAGTGATCAGCTCGCGGACCTTGGCGGCGGCAAAGGGGTCGGCGGGCACCAGCGGCTGCGCGGGGTAGGCGGCCTCCAGGTAGTCGGCCATCACGCCCGATTCGCACAACGGCCCCTGCGGCGTGCGCAGGTAGGGCACCTTGCCCAAGGGGCTGGCCGAGCGATCGGTCTCGCCGACCCAGGCCAGCTCTTCGGTAAAAGGCACGCCCTTCTCGAGCAGGGCGAGCTTGACCTTGTTGTAGTAGTTGCTGGCTGAAAATCCGCAAAGCGTCAGCATGGTGTCTCCTGAAGGCTCTTGGTTGAGAGGGTGAGGGGAAGGGCGCCATCGTAGGCCGCAGGCACCGCACCGGGCGTCGCGCACATGACCTGCGTCATGGAAGGGCGGGGCCGGGGACGCCTTGGTGAAAGCCGCCCCTACAATCGAATTTCCATGGCCGCCCCCCTAGCGCACACCCTTCGCAGCTGCCGCTGGCTTACCCGGCTGGTGCTCGCGTGGTTTGTGCTGACGCTCGGCGTGGCCACGGCATCACCGATGGTCCGCCCGCAGGCCCTGGAGCTGGTCTGCTCCGGCGCGGGGGCTTTCAAGCTGGTGGTGAAGGCGGGCGACGGCGCCCAGCAGGTGCCGGGCCATACGCTGGACTGTCCGCTGTGCGCATCCCTCGGCGCGCCGCCGCCCGCTGCCCGGCCGCAGGAGCCGGGGGCGGGGCCGGTTGCGCGCGCTGTGCGACCGCTTCCTGACTCCCCCCTGGCGGTCCGCGCTGCTGCGCCGCTGCCGCCTCGCGGCCCGCCGCAGCTGGTCTGAGGCGCCCTTCCTGATGGCGGCCGGCGCTGCGGGAAGTCCGCCGGCGGCTTTGGAGACCGCTGGCGAGCCCTGCGCGGTCCATGCCATCCTCCTGAGCGCCCGAGGCGGAAAAAACCGCCTTCCCTGGCTTTGCAGAATGCTATAAAAAATATAGCTGCTTGCGCTTTGTGCATAAGCGTCAGGGCCGAATATGACCCTATAAAACGCTTTGTTCCCGATCTTGCGACATCCCTCCCTGACCCAAGGATTCTTCACCATGAAAAAACTGATCCACTCCGCCGCCCTTGCTGGCGCCTTTGTGACGGCGTTGGCGACCCTGCCCGGTCATGCCCAAACCACCGCCCCGGTCACCGTCGACGGCGCCTGGGCGCGCGCCAGCGTGCAGGGCCAGAAGGCCACCGGCGCCTTCATGCGCCTGACCGCCAAGGACGGGGCGCGCCTGGTGCGTGCCGAATCGCCCGCGGCCGGCGTGACCGAAGTGCATGAAATGAAAATGGAAGGCGACGTGATGAAGATGCGCGCCGTGCCGTCGCTGGAGCTGCCCGCCGGGAAGACGGTGGAGCTCAAGCCCGGCGGCTACCACGTCATGCTGCTGGACCTCAAGGCCCCGCTGGCCAGCGGCACCACCGTGCCGGTGACGCTGGTGTTCCAGGACGCCAAGGGCAGCGAAAGCAGCCTGAGCCTGACGGTGCCCGTGGCGGCCACGCCCCCGGCGGGCGCGCCTGCAGCCGGCGGCATGATGATGAACGGCCACAAGCACTGAAAGGCCCCGCGCAAGGGGCGGCACGCCGCCCGTGTGCAGGGGTGATGCCACCTGCCGCGGCCGTGCAGGTTGGAGTAAGCTGTGCCCCCACCACAGACCACCTCCTGGAGCGGCCATGAGTGACAACACATCCAGCGCCTTCGGTTTCGGCAAGTTCGTCCCCGGGTTCGATTTTCTGCAAAACCTGGCCAAGGGGGCGACCAGCAGCATCCCGCAGTTGCCCCATCTCTCCAACTGGGTGGCGCCGACGATCAACGTCGAAGAGCTGGAAAAACGCATCGAGGAACTCAAGGCCGTGCAGTTCTGGCTGGAGCAGAACTCGCGGGCGCTGGCCGCCACCATCCAGGCGCTGGAAGTGCAGAAGATGACGCTGGCCACGCTCAAGGGCATGAACTTCAGCATGGGCGACGTGGCCAACGCCTTCAAGCTCAAGACGGCCGATACCGTGATGAGCGGTGTACAGAAGGCCGCCGACACGGTCAGCGGCGCCGCCGACGCCGTGGCCGGGGCGGCAGCACGCGCCGCTGCACGCGCGACCGCGACCTCGCAAGAGGCCGGCGACGAGCCTGCGGACGCCGAGGCGGCCGCGCCGTCCGCAGCCCCGAAAGCCCCGGGAAAATCGCGCAGGGGCAAGGCCGCCGAGACGGCCGCCGCCCCCGTGGTGGACCCGATGCAATGGTGGGGCGCGCTGACCAGCCAGTTCCAGCAGATTGCCGCCAATGCCATGAAGGACGCGGCAAAGCAGACGGCCATCGAGACCACCAAGAACATGGCCACCGGCTTCGCCAAGGAGGCGCTCAAGACCGCCTCCGGCATGGCCAGCCAGTTTGCGGCCAAGAGCACGCAGGCCGCCGGTGCGGCCAAGAAGGCCGCCCCTGCCGGCCGGGCCGCCACGGCCAAGCGCACCGCGCCACGCAAGGCCTCGGGCGCCAAGCCGGCCCGCGGCGCTGCTGCCAAGAAATCCACCACCACGCGCAGCACGGCGCGTAAGCGCGCCGGCTGAAGCCGCCTGCGGCTGGCGCCCCCCGGGCGCTGCCCGCCAGCCAGCCTGACCTCGGGAGACCCGGATGAAACTCTTTCCTACGGGCCACGCCACGCACCCGCAATGGCGCATGGCCGCCGCGCTGGTGCTGGCGCAGCTGCGTGCGCAGATGGCCTTGCCCGGCTACGCCGCGGCGCCTACGCTGGGCCTGGTGTACATCACCGACCACTACGCCGGCGACGCCCGCGAACTGCTCGACTACCTCAGCAGCGAGCTGCCCGAGGTGACCGACTGGAGCGGGACCGTGGGCGTGGGCGTGTCGGCCTGCAACGCGGAATACTTTGACGAGCCCGCCCTGTCGGTGATGCTGCTGGACGTGCCGGCCGACCAGTACCGCGTGTTCTCAGGGGTCGCCCCGCTGCCCGCGCACCCGCCCCACCGGGATCCCGGCGCCTTCACCGCCCACACGGCGCTGGTGCATGCCGACGGAACCACACCGGATCTGGCCGGCCTGCTCACGGAAATGGCGGCGCGCACCGAAACGGGGTACCTGTTTGGCGGCGTCAGCGCCAGCCGGGGCGCCAGCGTGCAGTTTGCAGTGGGCGGAAACGGCAACATCGCCGGGCAGGGTGCGGCCAGCGGTGTCTTCGGAGGCGGCCTGTCGGGCGTGGCGTTCGGGGCCGGCGTGTCGCTGCTGTCCCGGGTCACGCAGGGCTGCCAGCCGGTGGGGCCGCTGCACACCATCACCCAGGCGCAGGACAACCTGGTGCTGGAGCTGGACGACGAGCCGGCGCTGGACGTGCTGCTGGACACACTGCAGGTGACGCTGGAGGGCGATCCCCAGCCGGCCCTGCGCATGGTCCGCGCCACGCTGGCCGGTCTGGTGGACGCGGGCGCGCAGCCCCAGGGCCAGCGCCGCACCGGCCATTTCGGTGCCGACACGCGCGTGCGGCACATCATCGGGCTGGACGGCGCGCGGCGCGGCGTGGCGCTCGCCGAGCCGGTGGAAGCCGGCATGCACCTCGCGTTCTGCCAGCGCAACGTGGCGGCGGCGCGGGCCGACCTGATGCGCATCTGCGCCGAGATCCGGGAAGAGCTGGCGCCGGAGGAGCCTGAAGCAGCGCCCCTGGCGTCCGCGGCGCTGGGCGGTGGAGCCGCACAGCGTGCCGCGCTGGCCCGTGCGCCACAGCACGCGCCGGGTGAACGCCCTACGGCGCGGCAGATCTGCGGTGCGGTGTACGTGAGCTGTTCAGGCCGCGGCGGCCCGCACTTTGGCGGGCCCAGCGCCGAGCTGCAGATCGTGCGCCACGCGCTGGGTGAGGTCCCCCTGGTGGGGTTCTTTGCCGGCGGCGAGATTGCGCACCACCACCTGTACGGCTACACCGGCGTGCTCACGGTGTTTGTGGATGCGGCGCCGGACCCGGCAGGCCGCTGAGGACTGGAACGCCTGAAGCCGGGCGCGCTGGCAGGGCGTCAGCGGTGGCCGATCAAGAGGCGGGTCAAGGGGCGGGTCAAGGGGCCGATGCGTCGCCTTGGGCCTGCGCCTTCTCCGCCTCGGTCAGCGGGGTGGCCAGGATCTTGTCGATGGTCTTGCCGTCCATGTCCACCACTTCCAGCTTCCAGTCTTCCCACTGCACGGTGTCGGTCACCTTGGGCAGGCGGCCGGTCAGCAGCATGATCATGCCGCTCAGGGTGTGGTAGCGGCCGCGCTCCTCTTCGGGCACGGAGTCCAGGTCCAGCCGGTCCTTCAGCTCGGGCACGGGAATGTGGCCGTCCAGCAGCCAGCTGCCGTCTTCGCGCTGCAAGGCCCACGAGGTCTCGGGGTCGCGGGGCTGGAATTCGCCCGTGATCGCCTCGATCAGGTCCTGCAGCGTCACGATGCCCTGCACTTCGCCGTACTCGTCGATGACAAAGGCCATGTGCACGTCCGACAGGCGGAAGTTGTCCAGCAGTTCCATGCCGGTGATCGTCTCGGGCACGTACAGCGCTGTCTGCAGCGGCTGGTCCGCCAGCTTGCGGGCGTCGTCGCGAAGGGCGCGCGAAAGCCATTGGCGCGCGTTGACCACCCCCAGGATGTTGTCCATGCCGCCGCGCACCACGGGGAAGCGCGCATGGTCGGACTCTTCAATGCAGCGCAAGTGCTCCTCGAACGGCGCCTCCACGTCCAGGCACACCACGTCACTGCGCGGCACCATCAGCGAGCCGATCTGGCGGTCGTCCAGGCGGAACACGTTGCGCACCATGGTGTGCTCGTGCGATTCGATCACGCCGGCCGTGGTGCCTTCCACCAGCATGGCGTGGATTTCCTCCTCCGTCACCGGGCTGCCGCTGGTTTCCCGGACCCCCAGCAGGCGCAGCAGCGTGCGCGTGGAGGTGGACAGCAGCAGCACGAACGGCTTGGTGGCCGCCGCCAGAAAGTTGATGGGCCGGGCCACCAGGCGTGCAAAGGTTTCCGGGTAGGACTGGCCGATGCGCTTGGGCACCAGCTCTCCCACCACGATGGAGAAATAGGTGATGACTACCACCACCAGCGCGGTGGCCGCGTAGCCGCCATACGGCTGCGGCACGCCCAGGCGCTCCAGCAGGCCGGCCAGCGGTGCGGCCAGCGCGGCTTCGCCGACGATACCGTTGAGCACGCCGATCGAGGTAATGCCGATCTGGATCGTGGACAGGAAGCGGGTGGGGTCCTCGCCGAGCTTCACGGCCGCGGCGGCGCTGCTATCGCCCTCATCAATCAGCTTTTGCAGCCGCGCCTTGCGTGCCGTGACCAGGGCAATCTCGGACATGGCGAACAGGCCGTTGAGCAGGATGAGAGCGAACAGTAATGCGATTTCCATACAAAGGGCGCCGAACGTGCCCTTGGGTGTTGAGAAGGCGCTGATTGTAGGGAACTGGGGCCAGGAGCGCGGTGCCCCGCGGCAAACGAGGCTATGGCGAGGTCAGCCGCCTTCGGTGGGCAGCCCCTGCGCGTCCCATTCCGGCAAGCCCCCGCGCAGCCAGTGCACCGAGGTGAAGCCGCGCGATGCCGCGACCTTGGCGGCCTTGTAGGACTTCCAGCACTCGGCCCCGTTGCAGGCAAAGATCACGGGCTTGGCCTTGTCGAGCTGGGTGAGCTTGTCCAGCGACTGGAAGTCATCCTGCGCCGCGTTGAAGGCCACGTCCTTGAGGCTCTTTTCCACGTACGCTGCCAGCACGGCGCCGCGGATGCGTTTGGCCTTGTATTCCTTTTCGGTGCGGGTATCCACCAGCACTGCGCCGCGCGCCAGCAGGTCCTGCGCTTCCTTGGCGCTCACGCGGTTCACCCCGGGCAGGCTGACGGGCGTGAACAGGCCCAGTTCGGCCACGCGCCGGTATTCGCCCGGGTCCGGCCGCACCGCCACCGCCGCCAGCCCGGCACCCGAGGACGCCGTGCCGAACCACTGGGCCAGCTTGCCGCGGGTGTCGGCGGGAAGGTCTTTCCTGACCACGACCGAGAAGCCCCCCGGCACGGGTTGCGAGGTGGCGAGCACATGGGCCGCCTTGGGATGGGCTGCTGACCATTCGGCCCATTCGTCCTCGCGCACCACGGTGGCGTCGGCGGTGCTCAGCGTCAGGGCCGTGAGCCCGGCCTGCGGGAATTTCTCGTACTGCACGCTGCGCAGGCTTTGCAAGGAGAGTCCGGCCTCGTTGAGCAGTCCGCGTGCCATGTACGTGTAGACGGAATCCTGCTGCGGCAGGTACAGCCTGCGCCCCTGCATGGCGGCCACCGATTCCACTTGCGGCACGGCCACCAGCAGGTACCGGTCCGATTTCTGGGTCGCGCCCACGAGTTCGTAGCCCCGCTGCAGCGCGGAAGCCGCGACCTGGGCCGGGCCGATGAACACGTCGAAGCCCGCGCTGCGGGTGGCGCGCATCACGTCGGCCAGGTCCTCGCTGGCGGTGACGGTGACCGGCTGGCCCGCTGCGCGGGACAGCCCGGATTCCGCCGCGCTGCGCACGATGGTGTGCGCCGCCTTCTTCGCGGTGGGCTCCACCGCCACCACCACCGTGAGCTGGGCCTGGGCGCTGCATGCCGCCCCCGCGAGCAGCACAGCCGCCGCCCACATCCGGGTACCGAGAGGTCTGCCATGGCCAGTCATAAAGTCTCCTGTGATGGGCCGGGATACTGCCAAAGGCTGTTTATCCGTGCACGAATGTTTCAGGCCGTTTGTTTTTATTACATCTACTCACATGCGCCGCCGGCACGAAAACAGACCCTTCGCCCACAGAATGCAACTCCCCTGCGGAGCTGCAATGCCAGAGAGAGGAGGGGCCTGCCCGGTGCCCACCGGCCGTGGCGGGAGCGCCGGGTGTTGCTGGTTGCGTGGTTCTTTTGATCCCCATTTTTCGGAGACCGAACCCATGAGAGATTCCATGACCCTTGCACGCCGGCACCTGCTGGCCGGAAGTGCCGCCGCGTTGAGCGCCGCAGGCCTGGCGAGCTGGGCCGGGCGCGCCGCTGCGCAGACCGCGGCGCCCAAGCCGCTGCCGGCCTATGCTGGCTGGAAGTCGCAAGACGCCCTGATCCTGCACAGCTCCAGCACGCTGGAGACGCGGCGCTCGGCGTTTGGCACCAGCGTGATCACCCCGTCCAGCCAGCTGTACGTGCGCAACAACCTGCCGGCGCCCGACGCCGCCATCTTGCAGGACCGGGACGCCTGGACCGTCTCCGTCGAAGGCGTGCGGAATCCCCGCAGCCTGACGCTGGCCGAACTCAAGACGCTGGGGGTGGATACCGTGGCCACGGTGCTGCAATGCTCGGGCAACGGCCGCGGCTTCTTCCCCAGCAAGCCCAGCGGCACGCCCTGGACGGTGGGGGCTGCGGGCTGCGTGGTGTGGAGCGGCGTGCCGCTGCGCAGCGTGGTGGCCGCGCTGGGCGGGCTGGCGGAAGGCGCGGCCTACCTGACCGGAACCGGCGGCGAAAAGCTGCCCGAGGGGGTGGACCCGCTTTCGGTGCTGGTGGAGCGCTCGGTGCCGGTCAAGGCGGCAGACGATGCACTGCTGGCCTGGGAGATGAACGGCGAGCCGTTGCCGCTGGCGCACGGCGGCCCGCTGCGCCTGGTGGTGCCCGGCTACCAGGGCGTGAACAACATCAAGTACGTCAAGCGCGTGGCCTTCACCGCCGCACAGTCGCAGGCGCGCATCATGTCGCACGGCTATCGCATGTCGCCGCCCGGCACCAAGGCCAGCCCCGACCAGCCGTCGGTGTGGGAGATGGGCGTGAAATCCTGGATCAACGGCCCGCTGCCCGACAAGGGGCCGCTCAAGCCGGGCATGGTGCAGGTGCATGGCGTGGCTTTTGGCGGCACACGCGGCGTCAAGGGCGTGGAGGTGTCCGTGGACGGCGGCAAGACCTGGCAGGCGGCGCCGTTGATCGGCCCGGACCTGGGCCCCTTCGCCTGGCGCCAGTTTGCCGTGCCGGTGCGCCTGGAGGCGGGCACGCACGTGCTGGCCAGCCGCGCCACCGACACCGCGGGCAACGTCCAGGCCGAGCAGCGCGAGGAAAACCTGGGCGGCTACAACAACGCCAGCTGGCGCGACCACGCCGTCACGCTCACGGTGGGATGACGGGGGCCCGTTTGCGCCCGGCGCTGTGCAGCGCGCTGCTGCTGGGGGCGGGGGCGGCCACCGCCGCCGACCCCGCGGAACTGGCGCGCGGCAAGGAGCTGTTCACCACCCTGCAGCCCGCCTGCGCCACCTGCCACACGCTGCAGGCCGCGGGCGCCGAAGGCCAGGTGGGTCCGGTGCTGGACGAGCTCAAGCCCGACGCCGCGCGCGTGCTGCGCGCGCTGAAGGCGGGCATCGGTGTGATGCCCTCGTATGCGGAGCGCCTGAGCGAGGCGGACATGCAGGCCGTGGCGCGCTTTGTGGCGAACGCCACGGGCGCGGCCGAGTAGCGTCGCCCCGGCGCTCCGCGCTGTGGCCGGGCATTGCGCGTGAGGTGGGCGCCTGCCAGCGGGCAGGCCGGCAGCTCAAGCCGCTCAGGCCGCTCAGGCCGCCGTGCGCGACGGCAGCAGGCCCGCGCCGGGGCGCCGCCCTTGCACGCCCTGGAAGGCAAAGTCCACCTCCGGCACCCGGCCGCTCACGATGTCGGCCAGGGCCTGGCCCGAGCCGCAAGCGTGCGTCCAGCCCAGCGTGCCGTGGCCGGTGTTGAGGTACAGGTTGCCCAGGCGCGTGGCGCCGATCAGCGGCACGTTGCTGGGCGTGGCAGGGCGCAGGCCCGTCCAGAACTGCGCCCGCGCGGTGTCTCCCGCGCCTGGGAAAAGCTGCTCCACGCGGCGCACGATGGCCTCGCAGCGCACGGGGTTCAGGTGCCGGTCGTAGCCGTTCAGCTCCGCCGTGCCGGCGATGCGCAGGCGGTCACCGCCGCGTTCGCTGGTGTAGCGCGAGAACACGAGCTTGAACTCGTCGTCCGTCAGGCTCACCTGGTGCGCCAAGCGCGCGTCCTTGACGGGCATGGTCACCGAATAGCCCTTGGCCGGGTAGATGGGCAGTTTCACGCCCAGCGGCTTGGCCAGCAGCGGGCTGAACGAGCCCAGCGCCAGCACGAAGGCATCGCCGTGCACGCGCTCGAAGCGGCCTTCGGGGCAGGTCACCTCCACATGGTCGACGCGGCCTGCCACCTCGCGCAGCGCGGTGATGTGGTGGCCCAGGCGGAATTGCACGCCTGCCGCTTCGCACAGCTGGGCCAGCTCGCGCGTGAACTGGTTGGCGTCGCCGGATTCATCTTCGGCTGTGTAGGTGGCGCCGGCCAGCTGCGGCCGGATGTGGGCCAGGGCGGGCTCGATGCGCACGGCCTCGTCGGCGCTGATGACCTGGCGCTCGCACCCCAGCGCGCGCATCTGCTCGGCCGGGGCGAGGGCGCCGTCGAACTCCCTGGCATTGGTATAGAAGTGCAGGATGCCCTGCGTGCGCTGGTCGTACTGGATGCCGGTGGCCGCGCGCAGCTGCTGCAGCACGCTGCGGCTGTAGGTGCCCAGGTTGACGATCTGCTCGATGTTGTAGCGGGTGCGCGCCGGCGTGCAGTTGCGCAGGAAGGACAAGCCCCACAGCCACTGCCGCAGGTCCGCGCGCAGGCGGAACAGCAGCGGCGCATCTTCCTGGCCCAGCCACTGCAGCACCTTGAGCGGTGCACTCGGGTTGGCCCAGGGCTCGGCGTGGCTCACCGATATCTGTCCCCCGTTGGCAAAGCTGGTCTCGGCGCCGGGGGCGGCCTGGCGGTCGATGACGGTCACCTCGTGGCCGCGCTGTGCAAGGAAATACGCCGAAGTCACGCCGAGCAAGCCGGCACCCAAAACGATCACGCGCATGATTTTCAAAGCCTTTCTGGGCTCTGGCGCTTGATGGATATGCGCAAGCAGCTATCAATTTGATAGCAATGCAGCTGGCGCGCGTCCGCCAAGCTGCCGCTCCCCCTGTCCTTGGTACCTGAGAGATTCACCGCTCACCCACCCGGGCTGCGGCTTGCTCCTTCGGTGCGCCGCGCCCGGCGGGCGGTGGCGTCTCTCCAGACGGCTTTGTGAAAAAGATGCAGTACGGAACCTGAGCGTGCATGGGAGTTTGCGCCTTCGGTGACGCGGACGGTGCCGCGTGCTCTCCTGCGAGGCCGATTCTAGGAGGCGCTGCGGAGCCGGCAGGCATCTCGCCGCGCTAATGGGTGGCAATCGTTGCTGATGCGGGCGGTGCCGGGTCGCCATAATCCGTCGCACCTTTCCCTTCGCCCCAACGGCCTGCGCCTCGTATTCCTGGATCCCTTCCATGCCCGACACCGCTTTTGATGCCTTTGCCGCTGCCGCCGTCCTGACCATGGCGCGCCAGGGGCGCATGGCCCGGCCCCTGGACTTGCCCGCGGGGCTGCGGCCGCGCGATGCCGCCCAGGCCTATGCGGTGCAGGACGCCGTGGTGCGCGAGCGGGGCGAGGTGGCCGGCTGGAAGGTCGGGGCCGCAAGCCCCGTGGCCCCACCCGCGCGTGCGGCGCTCACCCGCGATTCCGTGTGGGTGGGCGAGGGAGAGCCGCCGGCCGTCCGGCTAGCGGCCGCGGACTTTGCGGTGGTCGGCGTGGAGGCGGAGCTGGTCTATGAACTGGGCGCCGACCTGCCTCCCCGGGACACGCCGTACCGCCCGGAAGAGGTGCTGGCCGCCGTGGTATCGGTGCGCGCAGCCATCGAGGTGTGCGACACCCGGTTTGCCGCCTGGGCGCAACAAGGCGAGTGGAGCCGGCTGGCCGACCAGGCCTGCCATGGCGCCCTGGTGGTGGGCTGCGGGTCGGCCGACGTGGCGGGAGTGCGGCCGTTGCAACAGCCGGTCTGCCTGTGGGTGAATGGCGAAGCGGCGGTGCGCCACGCCGCCGGCAGCAACCCTGCGGGCGACCCCTTGCGGTTGCTGGTGTGGCTGGCCAACAGCGGCGCTGCCAGCCTGGGCGGGTTGCGTGCAGGCCAGTGGGTGACCACCGGCTCGTGCACGGGGACGGTGCTGGTGGCGCCCGGCGCGCAGGTGGTCGCGGACTTTGCGGGGCTCGGGTCCGCCGTGCTGCGCGTGGACTGAGGCGCCCACGCGCCGGCTACGGTGCAGGCCTCAACGGCGATACGGGTTGTCGGGGTTGCGGTCGTAGCGGTTAGGGACGCCGTCGCGGTCGCGGTCGTGCGGCCGCTGGTAGCGATCCGGGACGCCGTTGCCATCCCGGTCCCACCCGCCGGGTCGCATCTCCCAGCGCCCACCGTGCTCCACCCAGCGGGGCTCGCGGTAGTAGTAGCCCGGACGGGCCTTCACCCAGTAGCCCTGCAGCCACACGTAGCGGTGGCCGCGCCATTCCCAGTGGCCAGGCACCCACGCCATGCCGCGGCGCGGATGGGGAACGACTTCGTGGCGGGGCGGGGGCGGCGGCCCGTACTGGACGACGACGGGTGCGGCGGGACGGTATTGCGGGGGCGGACCCGACTGGATCACGACGGCGGCGCTGGTCTGGGCCTGCGCCACGGTGGCGGTGCCCAGCGCGGACAGCAGGGCGACGGAAACAGCGGCGATTGCATTGCGGTGCATGGTGGTCTCCTTGGCGCCTCTTCAACGTTCTCACAAGGGTTCTGGAGACGTGTCCGAGGCGTCTGACAAGTGATTCCTTGCGGAACCGGAGCCTTCATGGTGCGTGCGGGTTGTCAAGCCGGTGTAGGCGTTTGGCGAAGACTTGTGACGTAGTGTTTCCCGACCGGGCGTGAGGCCGCGATTCCGTGAAATTTTTCACGCCGGCGCCACCGGGTCAGCGCCACCAGACGAGGGCGGCCACCGTGAGCAGCGCCACCCAGGCAGGATGCCGGCCGTCCGTCGCAAAGAACACCAGCAGGCCGCTGGCGAGCGTGGCGGCGCCCGCCACGTCGGCCACCCAGGCGCCCAGGTCGGGGTCCGCCGGCACGGTGCCCAGGCGCCACAGCAGCGCGCTCAGGGCCCAGCCCAGCACGGTGACCAGGTGCCAGCAGCCCCACAGGATGCGCACCTGCCGTTCGCGCAGTACCGGCTGTCCCCCAGTGGACACCATGCCGCGCGTGCGCAGCGGGCGAAACACCCGCAGTTCGCCGAGCACCGAGTGGGCCGCCCCCACCACTGCGAGGCCTGCAGCCGCCAGGACCAGTGCGGTGTTCATGCCGGCGACTGCGGCCCGGGGCCGTGGACGTGGGGGTCGTGCGTGTCCACGCGCGCGCCCAGCAGGGTGAGCAGGTGCATGAGGCCCATCCACATGCGTTCGAACACGGGCATCTCCCGCGGCACCTGCACCAGATGCTCCCCCAGCACGCGCTGGTGCGCAGGCGGGGTGAGGGGCACGGGGGCCTTGGTGCTGAAGTCGAACACCGGCTGGGTGAACGGCTCCACCTGCCAGGCCTGCATTTCGGCCAGCACGGGGGCAATGTCGCGCGCGTAGGTCTGTGCCGTGAGGTCCGGACGGGCCAGCCCCAGGGCCTGGTAGGCCCGCAGCACCTGCGCATCGCGCTGTGCATCGCCGGCCGGCCGCAGCAGGGCCGACCAGGCGCTGGCCACGTGCTGGCGGAACGGCACGGACAACTCGCGGGTGCAGCCGAAGTCCAGCACCCCTACCGCGCCCTCCGGGGTGAACACGAAGTTGCCGGGGTGCGGGTCGGCATGCACTCTGCCGAGTACGAAGGTGCAGTGCAGGAACCAGTCCCACAGGCGCTGCCCGGCTTGGTCGCGCAGCGCCTGGCTGGGCTGCGTGGCCAGCCAGGCCTGCAGCGGCAGGCCGGGCAGGTACTGCTGCGTGAGCACCTGCGCCCGGGTGTGCGACAGCACGGGCTGTGCGATCACCACGCCAAGCTGTGCCGCGTGCTGCGCAAACCACTGCAGCTGCGCCGCCTCCTGCAGGTAGTCCACTTCGCGCAGCAAGGTGGCCTCGATCTCGTCCATCACTGCCTGCACCACAGGCGCTTCGGGCAAGGGCAGGTCGGTGTGGGACAGGGTGCGCAGCACGCCGCGCACCAGCTGCATGTCGCTGGCGATGGTGCCGGCGATGCCGGGGTACTGCACCTTCACGGCCACTGTGCCGTGGCCGGCCAGCCCGGCACGGTGGACCTGGCCCAGGCTGGCAGCGGCAAACGCGGTCGGCTCGAACGGGTCGAACAGCGCCTCGGGCTCCTGGCCGAAAGCTTGGCGGAACACGCGGCCCACCAGCGCGCGGTTCAGCGGCGGGGCCTGGTGGTGGGCGCGCGCCAGTTCGCGCCGCACCCCCTCGGGCAGCAGCTGCGGGTGCATGCTGAGCAGCTGCGACACCTTCAGCGCCGAGCCGCGCAACTGCCCCAGCGCGCCAAACAGGATGCGGCCCACGGCGGCCTCGTGCTCGGCCTGGGCTGCGGGCGTGCGGCGGCGGGTGCGGTGCCCCACCTCAGCCATGCCGATGCGTGCGGCGGCCAGGCCGGTGATGGCGCTGCGGGCCAGTTTGCCGGTGCGCGGGGCGCGGTCGCTAACCATGCTGTGCCAGGCGCCGCGCCGTATCGCGGGCGATGACGCGGTGGAAGGGCGTGATGACCGCCATGTAGGCATGGCCCAGCAGGTTGTGAATGTGCACCACGGTGCTGAGCACCACCGTGGGTGCGGCACCCGGGGCTGCTGCGCGCTTGCAGATGGAGACCTGCACGTCCAGGTGCCGATCGTCCTGGCCCATCACCACCTCCGTGTCGCTCAGGTGCCGGATGCGGAAGATGCCCACCCGGTCGCCCACCCGGTAGCTGCGTGCGTCGTTTAGCGCGCGGCCGCTGGCAGGCGGGTAGCCGTCGTGCAGCTGGCCCAGGTCCTTCAGGCCCACGAGCCGCACGGCCTTGTTGCGCACGGCCATGAGCGCGCGCGTCCACGCTGGGGTGCGCGCGGCCACGTCCAGCCACGCTTGCAGGGCCGGGCGCTCCGGGTGCCGGTCGGCCACCTCGTAGGCATCGAAGAAGTGCGCACCGGGCAGCGTGGCGTGGATGGCGGTGCCGGGCGGCACCTGCGTGGCGTGCACGGCGGGTGCAGGCTGTGGAGTCGCGGTCGTGGTCATGGGGTGCCCTTCTGTTTTTTGCCCGTGGGGGTGGCTGGCCGTGCTGCGCGGGGTTTGCGGGGCGGCGCTGGCGGCGTGCCTGCGCCAGGACGCTCGGGGGGCGGAGCGCTGCCCACCGTCTGCCGGGCCAGCTGCAGCAGCCCCAGCAGCCCGCTGCGGTGCTGGGCCAGGCGGGCCATCTGGCTGCGCAGCACAAACCCGCCCAGCTGCAGCACCCGGTTGACCAGGCCGCTGCGCAGCGTCTGCACCAGCACACCCAGCGACAGGTCCACCAGCTGCGTGGTGTCGGCAAACTCGTCGGAGGTGTCGCCCAGCCAGTAGGTGACCACGCCGGCGAGGTAGTCGGTGTACAGGCTGCCCGCCACGCCCTTGAAATCGCAGGGCTCGATCTCGCCGCTGGCCTCGGCGGCTTCCAGAAAGCCGGCCACCACCTCGCGCAGGCGCTGGCGCGCAGCCAGCGGCTCGGCCAGCATGGACAGGGGCGAGCGCTGGGCCAGCGTGCGCACCTGCGCCACGAATTCACGGTCGGCCAGCAGGTGCTCCAGCACCGCGTCCGTCAGGCGCTGCAGCTTTTCCTGCAGTTGGTAGCCGGCGAAGCCCGGCGTCTGCAGCGTGGCGTCCAGCGCCTGCTGCACCGCGTCGTCCAGGTAGCCCACCACGATGCGGTCCTTGGTGGGAAAGTACTTGTAGATCGTGGCGTCGCCAATGCCGGCCGCGCGCGCGATGTCCTTCATCGTCGTGCCGTCAAAGCCCTGGCGGGTCATCAGGTCCACCGCGCTGGCCAGGATCTGGCGGCGGGTGGCCTCTTGCTGCTGGCGCGTGGTTTTCATTTGCTATCTTTAAATGTGCCGAATTTGATATTTAAAGAATAGTTATTTTTGTTAGCGGCGTCAAACGGGCAGTGTAGGCCCACTGGAAATGGGGGCCAGCATGGCAGGTGGAACGCGGAAGAGTTTTTGGCCGCTAGAGCTTGTCTGTAAAGTGCAAGCAGCTATTGAAAAGATAGCAATTGGCGCGATGCCGCCGCTCAGCGCCGCATCAGCGCAAACGCCTCGAACTCCCAGCTGCGCATGGCCAGCAGCAGGGTGTAGCCCTCGCGCTCGCGGTCGGGCAGTTTCTGGTCGGCCAGGTGCTGCTGGGCAAAGTCCTGCGCTACGCGCTGCATGCGCTCCATGAAGGCGGGCGCCAGGCCGCGGCTGATGTTGCCGTGCACCAGCAGCACGCCCTCGCCGGGGCCGTCGAAGCCGCCGGCAAAGTAGTCCAGCAGCGCGTGGTCGCGGAAGTAGTTCATCACCGGTCCGTGCGGGCGCCAGCGGAAGGTCTTGGCCAGCTTGAGCCGGTAGCGGTTGAGCGGGCGCAGCTCGATGATGCCGATGCGGTCGAGCTGCGCGAGGTATTTGATGCCTTCCGCCTCGGTCAGCCGGTAGTAGCCGGTCACCTGCTCCAGCGTCCACTGGCTGAGCACACAGATGGCCATGAGCAGCAGCTTCTTGTCGGCCACCACGGCCTTTTCCTGCTCGTGGCTCAGTTCCTTGAGCAGCGGCTGGCTGTCGGCCACGCGGCGGGCCAGGTCGGCAAAGTCCAGTGCCAGCGCGCGACAGATGGCGTCGATGCGCGACAGCGGCATGTCGCCCTTGGCCAGCATGCGCTTGACGCTGGATTCGGCCATGCCCAGCGCCTGCGCCAGGTCGGCGTAGGTCATCTGGGCCGTTTTCAGTTCCTTTTTCAGGGCGGCAACGAGATCGGCGGTGGTGCTCATGGGTATCGATTATGGATACCGTAGGTGGCGTGGGTAGCCTTGTGAGCGACTTTTCAGGGGCTGCAGGGGGGGCCGTTTGCACACTGCGCGGCATCTTCTTCTTGTTGCCCACGGAGGCCGCCATGCACACTGTTGTCCGTCCACTGCCCCCCGCTGCGCGCCATGGCGCAGCCCTCCAGTGCTCCGAATGGGGCTTGCTGGCCGCCTTGGCGGTATTGCTCGCGTTGGCCGTGTGGGGGCCTGCGCTGGCACCCAGCCCGCACCAGCATGATTTTGCCGACCAGCGCACGTGGTGGGGCTTGCCCTGCGCGCTGGACGTGCTCAGTAACCTGCCGTTTGCCGTGGCGGGCGTCGCAGGCCTGGTGTGGTTGCGGCGCCTGGGTGCGTTGCGCCTGTGCCGGGCCACGCGCGCCACGGTGGGCCTGTTCTTTGGTGGGCTGCTGCTCACGGCGCTGGGCTCCACGGTGTACCACTGGCGGCCTTCGGACGCCGGCTTGCTGTGGGACCGCCTGGGCATGGCGGTAGCTTTCGCCGGCTTGCTGGGGTGGGCGGTGGTGGGGCGCATCAGCTCCCGGGCGGGTGTGGCGGTGGCGCTGGGCGTGCTGGTGGGTGGCCCGGCGGCTGTGGCGGTGTGGGCTCACACCGGCAATCTGCTGCCCTGGGCCGTGGTGCAGATGGGCGGCATGGCCGTGGTGCTGGTGCTGGCGTGGCAGCCGCACCGCCATGGCGCACTGGCCCTGCCGCTGGGCGCCGTGATCGCCTGGTACGCGGCCGCGAAGGTGCTGGAAGGGGCGGACCACGCGGTGTTCGAGGCCACGGGCCACTGGGTGTCCGGCCACACGCTCAAGCACTTGCTAGCCGCCGGTGCGGCCTGGCCCCTGCTGCGGGCCATGGCGCGTCTGCACCACAGCCGCTATACGGCCCGGCCCTGGGCGACCGCCCGCATGCAGAATGGCGGGCACCGTGCGGGGCGCACGTAATGCAGCACCCCCACCACACAACAAGACGTGAGGAGAAGTACTTCATGACCCCCCAACCCGGGCACTCCACCACCGAGCCATCGGCGCACGGCGAGCCCAACCAGTTCGCCCTGCTGCGCCAGCGCCGCTTCGCGCCGTTCTTCTGGACGCAGTTCTCGGGCGCGGCCAACGACAACCTGTTCAAGTTCGCCTTCACGGTGATGGTGACCTACCAGCTCAGCGTGGACTGGATGCCGCCCGCCATGGCGGGCCTGGTGATCGGCGCGCTGTTCATCCTGCCGTTCCTGCTGTTCTCGGCCACCTCGGGCCAGCTGACCGACAAGTACGACAAAACGAAGATGATCCGCTTCGTGAAGAACCTGGAGATCGCCATCATGCTGGTGGCGGCCTTTGGCTTTGTGCGGGGCAACGTGCCGGTGCTGCTGCTGTGCACCTTCCTCATGGGCGTGCATTCCACGCTGTTCGGGCCGGTGAAGTTCGCCTACATGCCCCAGGTGCTGAACGAGCGGGAGCTGACGGGCGGCAACGGCATGGTCGAGATGGGCACCTTCGTGGCCATCCTGCTGGGCAACGTGGCAGGGGGCCTGCTGGTGGCCCTGCCGGGCATCGGCCACACCACGGTGGCCATTGCCTGTGTGGCGGCGGCGCTGGTGGGGCGCGCGGTGGCGCAGTTCATCCCCTCCGCGCCGGCCACCGACCCGGGCCTGACCATCAACTGGAACCCGTTCTCGGAGACCTGGCGCAACCTCAAGCTCGCGCACGGCAACGTGGTGGTGTTCCGCTCGCTGCTGGGCATCAGCTGGATGTGGTTCTTCGGCGCCGTGTTCCTGAGCCAGTTTCCCAGCCTGGCCAAGAACGTGCTGCATGGCAATGAGCAGGTGGCCTCACTGCTGCTGGTGGTGTTCTCCATCGGCATCGGCATCGGCTCGCTGCTGTGCGAAGTGCTCTCGCGCCGCCACGTGGAGATCGGCCTGGTGCCGCTGGGCGCCATCGGCATGAGCGTGTTCTCCATCGACCTGTACTTCGCGTCGCGCGCGCTGCCGCCGTCGGAAGTCATGGGCCTGGCGGCCTTTCTGGCCCAGGGCGCGCACTGGCGCGTGATGCTGGACCTGGCCCTGCTCAGCCTATTTGCCGGCCTGTACAGCGTGCCCATGTACGCGCTGATCCAGATGCGCAGCCAGCCCACGCACCGCGCGCGCATCATCGCGGCCAACAACATCCTCAATGCGCTGTTCATGATCGCCAGTTCGCTCATCGCCGGCGCGCTGCTGGGGGCGGGCTTTACCGTGCCGCAGATCTTCTTGTTCACCGGCATCGCCAACGCGGTGGTGGCGGCCTACATCTTCCTGCTCGTGCCCGAATACCTGCTGCGCTTCGTGGCCTGGGTGTCGTCGCGCTTTGTGTACCGCTTCAAGGTACAAGGCGACGAGCACCTGCCCACGGCGGGCGCGGCCATTCTGGCGTGCAACCACGTGAGTTTTGTGGACGCGGTGCTGCTCATGGCCGCCAGCCCCCGGCCCATTTACTTCGTGATGGACCACCGCATCTTCCGCGTGCCGGTGCTGGGCTGGTTGTTCCGCCTGGCCAAGGCCATCCCGATCGCGCCTTACAAGGAAGACCCCGCCACCTACGAGGCGGCGTTCGACCGCGCGGCCCAGGTGCTGCGCGAGGGCGACCTGCTGGCCATCTTCCCCGAGGGCGGCATCACCCGCGACGGGCAGCTGCAGGAGTTCAAGGGCGGCATCATGAAGATCATCGAGCGCGCCCAGGCCGAAGGCGTCGAGGCGCCGGTGATCCCCATGGCGCTGACCAACCTGTGGGGCTCGTACTTCAGCCGCATCGAGCAGGGCGGCGCCATGGTGCGGCCCTTCCGGCGCGGCTTCTTCAACCGCGTGGGCCTCAATGTGGGCCGGCCGGTGGCGCCCGCCCAGGTGCAGCCGGCGCTGCTGCGCAGCCAGGTCGCGGACTTGCTGCAAGCATGATGGACCGCGACAACGCATCTGTCGCCGCGGCAGCACCCCACGGCGCAGTGACCGACCACATCATCTGCTTCCTGCGCGACATCGGCATTGCCGTCTGCGAGGCCGAGGTGCCTGAGGGCAGCTTCCTGCCCGGCATCCGCATCGAGCGTGGCGGCCTGCGCGTGGACCGTGCTCGCCTGCGCTGGCCCGGCGACCTGCTGCACGAGGCGGGCCACCTGGCGGTCGTGCCCGCGGCCCTGCGTTCGGACATGGACGATGACCTTGCCGAACTGCCGCCGGTGCCGCACGGCGGCGAGATCGAAGCCACGGCGTGGGCCTGGGCCGCGCTGCAACACCTGGGGTTGGAGTCCGCCGTGCTGTTCCATGACGGCGGCTACCACGGTCGCTCGGCCGGGCTGCGCACCACGTTCGAGTTGGGGGTGTACCTGGGAGCCTCCGGCCTGGCCGCTGCGGGGCTGACCCTGCTGCCGGCGCAGGGGGTGGCCGGTGGGCCGCCGGCCTATCCGCACATGCTGGCCTGGCTGCGGGGTTGATTCGCGCTGCGCCCTGCCGCGTTCACTCCGCGCGGATCTGCGCCCGCTGCGCGATCGCGCGCATGCGCGGCAGTTCGTCCTCAATCTGCGCCAGCACCGCGTCGCCGGGCGCATAAGCGGGCTCCAGACCGCTGGCCACCAGCTTGTTGCGGATGTCGGCGTCCGCCAGGGTGTCGGCCAGCGCCTTGTGCAGCTTGGCCTTGGCCTCCACGGGCAGTCCCCGCGGCGCCACCACGGCCAACCAGGAGTCGGCGGCAAAGCCCGCGAAGCCGCTTTCCGCCACCGTGGGGACGTCGGGCAGCTGCGTGGCGCGTGTGGCGCCGGTGACGGCAATCGCCTTGATCTTGCCCGCCTTGAGCTGCGGCAGCGCGGCGGCCACGGTGTCGATGGTGAACGGGATCTGCCCGCCCATCAGGTCCGCCATCGCTGGCGCGCTGCCCCGGTAGGGCACATGCATGAGCTTGATGCCCGCGGCCGACCAGGTCAGTTCCGCCGCGAAGTGCCCCGTGGTGCCGTTGCCGAAGGACCCGTACGAATACTTGTCGGGCGTGCGCTGTACGGCGGCGATCAGCTGCTGGAGGCTGCCCACCGGCACGTCGCGGTTCGCCAGCAGAATCAAGGGCACGCGGGCCACCCTGCCAATGGGTTCGTAGCTTTTGACGGGGTCGTAGGGCAGCTTGGCCTGCAGCGCCGGGTTCACGGTGAAGGTCGAGCCGGAACTGATCAGCAGCGTGTAGCCATCGGCGGGCGCGTTGGCCACGTAGCCTGCCCCCACCACCGTGCCGGCGCCGGCCTTGTTTTCAATCACCACGGGCTGGCCCAGCCGGTCGCCCAGCTTCTTGCTGATCAGCCGGCCCACGATGTCCACCGCCCCGCCGGGCGGGAAGGGCACAACGAGCTGCACCGGCTTGGCGGGAAAGCCCTCCGCACGCGCAGGCTGCGCCGTGCCGAAGGTCGATCCCACAAGGGCTGCGGCGCAGAGAACCAGGCTGCTGCGTCGGTCAAGCTTCAGGCACATCATGGGGCGCTCCTTGGATTCAGGCGCAGGAGGCGAAAGGTCCCTGCGAGGAATGGTCGCTTAGATCACCGACAGCGCGGCCAGCCGGGCCAGCCGCTGCTGTTCGTTCAGGGGCTCAGCCGTTGCGAAAAAGAAAGCTGTAGGCGTTGAGCGCCGGCACCCCTCCCAGGTGCGCATACAGCACGCGGGAGCCTTCGGGGAATTCGCCCTTGCGCACCCTGTCGATCATCCCGTGCATGGACTTGCCTTCGTACACCGGGTCGGTGAGCATGCCTTCCTGGCGCGCGCACAGGCGGATGGCTTCCAGCGTGCCTTCGTTGGGCAGGCCGTATTCGGGGCCGCCGTAACGCGTGTCCAGCACCACGTCCTCGGCGGTGATCTCCTGGCCCAGTTCCACCAGCTTGGCCGTGTTCTGGGCGATGCGCAGAATCTGCGCGTGCGTCTGCGCGGGCTTGGCCGAGGCGTCGATGCCGATCACCTTGCGCGCGCGGCCATCGGCCGCAAAACCCACCACCATGCCCGCCTGCGTGCTGCCCGTGACCGAGCACACGACGATGTAGTCAAACTGAAAGCCCAGCTCCTTCTCCTGCTGGCGCACTTCCTCGGCGAAACCCACGAAGCCCAGGCCGCCGTAGGGGTGCTCCGAGCAGCCTGCGGGAATCGGGAAGGGCTTGCCGCCGGCCTTCTTCACGTCCTCCATCGCCTGCTCCCAGCTGGGGCGGATGCCGATGTCAAAGCCCGCTGCGTCCAGGCGCACATCGGCGCCCATGATGCGGCTCATCTCGATGTTGCCCACGCGGTCGTACACCGCGTCGGAGTAGTTCACCCAGTTCTCCTGCACCAGCACGCACTTCATGCCCAGGTGGGCCGCCACGGCAGCCACCTGGCGCGTCTGGTTGGACTGGATGCCGCCAATCGACACCAGTGTGTCGTAGCCGCCTTTGATGGCCTCGGGGATCAGGTATTCGAGCTTGCGCGTCTTGTTGCCGCCGAAGGCCAGGCCCGAGTTGCAGTCCTCCCGCTTGGCATACAGGTGCACCTTGCCGCCCAGGTGGGCCGACAAGCGCTTGAGCGGGGTGATGGGCGAGGGGCCAAAGGTGAGCGGGTGGCGTTCAAATTTCTGCAGGTTCATGGCGGTTTTCCTCAAGCGGTGACGGAGCGCAGACGGGGCGTCTGCCATGCCTTCATCGTAGGAAAACGGGTGCGTCAGGTGGTTGCAAAGTTGGGTGAATTTTTGGCTTTTCAGTGTTGTGAAAGAGAATATTGCCTCACTGAATTTTTCAATTATTGAAATGAGCACAACAAAAGTTCGTCAGCAGAATGTGCCGCCGGTGGACCTGTCTGCCGAGCTGGACCGCACCGACCGGGCCATCCTGCGCCAGCTGCAGCGCGACGCGTCGCTGTCGAACGTAGCGCTGGCCGCCAAGGTGCACCTGAGCCCCCCCGCCTGCCTGCGCCGGGTGGAGCGCCTCAAGCGGCTGGGGCTGATCGACAAGGTGGTGGCGCTGCTGAGCCCACGCGCCGTGGGCGCGGGCATGCTGGTGATGATTGGCGTGGTGCTGGACCGCTCCACGCCCGAGTCGTTTGCCGAGTTCGAAAAGGCGGCGGCCAAGGTCTCCGGCTGCATGGAGTGCCATGTGGTCACCGGCGAGTTCGACTACTTCATGCTGGTGCGCACGCGCGACAACGACAGCTTCAACCGGCTGCACGCCGAGCAGCTGCTCTACCTGCCGGGGGTGCGGCAGGTGCGGTCGTTCATGGTGCTGCGCAATGTGTTGTCCACCACTGAGCTGCCGCTGGCGGTGTGACCCTCAAGCGGCAGGGCGCACCCGGCTCTTGAGCAGCGACCACACCGGCCCTCCGAACACATTCACCACCAGCCCGGCCATCAACAGCCCGGCGCCCGCAAAGTGCACCGGCTGCAGCGCCTCGCCAAACACCAGCCAGCCCGTCGTCAGCCCCACCACCGGCACCAGCAGGGTGAAGGGCGCCACGCGGTTCACGGGGTAGCGCGACATGAGGTAGGTCCACAGGCCAAAGCCCAGCAGCGTGGAGATCCATGCGATGTACGCCACCGCGGCCATGGAACGCAGCGACAGGTGTTGTACAGCAGACAGCACAGCACCCGGGCCGTCGATCCACAGCGAGAGCGCCACGAAGGGCAGGGGCGCCACCAGGCTTGACCACACGATGAACGCAAACTGGTTCATGGGCCCGTACCGGCCCACGGCGCGGGTCACGATGTTCCCGCAGCCCCACATCGCAGCGGCGGCCACGGTGAGCGCAAAGCCTGCCAGCGGCATGGAGGCCCCGTGCGCGCTGCCGATCAGCACCAGCCCCGCAGCCGCCAGCACCAGGCCCGCCACCTGGTTGCCGTGCCACGGCTCGCGTAGCCACCAAGCCGCCAGCAGCAGCGTGAAGAACGATTGCGCCTGCAGCACCAGCGAGGCCAGGCCCGAGGGCATGCCGATGTGGATGGCCGTGAACAGCAGCGCAAACTGGCCCACGGCCATCGTCATGCCGTAGAGCGCATACAGCCGAAACGGCACCTTGGGCGGCCGCACGAACAGCAGCGCCGGAAAGGCCGCCAGCAGATACCGCAGCGCACCCAGCAGCATGGGCGGAACATCGGCCACACCGACCTTGATGACGGCGAAGTTCACGCCCCAGACCAGGATGACGAGCAGGGCCAGGGCAAGGTCGCGGGGGCGCAGAGGCGAGGGCATGGTGTTGCGGAAGGGACCGTGGATGGGGACCGATTGTGGATTGCGCACCCCGGTGGTGACGGTGGCGTTAGGCCAGGTTTCCGGTCAAAACGGGACATTTTGCGCAGCTAGATGCGCGTTGCCACGGCCATGGCCCGCTCGCGCAGCCACTCCAGCCCCGGGTCTTTGTCGCGATGCCGGTGCCATTGCAGCTTCTGGCGCATGGGCGGAATCTCCAGGGGCGGCTCCCAGATGCGCACGGGCAGACCCAGCTGAACGGCGCGCAGGGCGATGCGTTTGTGCACCGTGGCCACACGGTGGGTGCCAACGACCAGGCTGGGCAGGGCGGCCATGGTGGGCGCCGAGATCTCGATGCGCCGCTTCACTCCGAAGCGTTCCAGAAACCAGCCGTCGAACGCCGGAATGTGCCGCGCGCCCGAATAGTCGGCCACCACATGGCCGGCGGCCAGGTAGTCGTCAAAGCCCAGGGCGTTGGTGACATGGGGGTTGCCTTCCCAGGTAACGCACAGGTAGGTTTCCTCGAACAGCGTGACGCTCGGGTGCCGGGGCGAGGCGTACTGCTCGGGAATGATGAGGATGTCGGCCCCGTATTCCTCCAGTTGCTCCACAGGCCGATTGTTCTGGGCGCGCAGGTGCAGCTGCACCCCGGGCGCTTCCTGGAACAGCTGCTCGATCAGCGGTTGCATGAGCACCGTGGTCGTGAAATCGGACACCAGCAGGATGAAGCTGCGGGTGGAGGTGCCGGGGTCGAACCTGGGCTTCTCGGCAATGGTGCTGTCGATGCGCATCAGGACCTCGCGCACGGGGTCCACCAGCCCCTCGGCACGCGGTGTCAGCACCATGGTACGGCCTTGCTGCACCAGCAGTTCATCGTCGAAATAGGTGCGCAAACGCGCCAGCGCGTTGCTGGTGGCCGGCTGGCTCAGATGCAGGCGCTCTCCGGCGCGGCTGATGCTGCGCTCGGTGAGCAGGGCGTCCAGTGCCACGAGCAGGTTCAGGTCCAGTTTGTTGAAGCGCATGGGCGGGGCATCGGTGAAGGCTTCTTACTGAGCGCCCCGCCAAGTACGGCAGGCGGCTGCGGAGCCCTTGATCTATTCATGGGATCAATACTGCAAATGGAATCAATCCATTTGATCTAAGTTAAGGCCGATCTTAATCTCGCTCCCGTCCTGCCACTTGGCAGACCCCGATGAGGGCTCCCCGTGCTACCGGGGGCCCTGTCGAGCAAAGCAAAAAAACGCCCAGCCTGGCTGGTTGCGTAGAACAAGGAGACAACGATGAAGACGGAATTTTCCCGCGCCGCGCAGGCTGCGGGCTGCATGTTGCTGAGCCTGCTGGGCGCCTCCGGTGCCCAGGCTTTCGAAGGGGGCGTGTCGCCCTTCCCGGTCGGTTCCACCGGGGAATACGTGGCCGGTTTGCCCCCCATTCCCGGGTTGTTTTTGCTGGAGCAGGTGCACCACACGTCGTCCAGCGGTCTCTATGACAACCACGGCGACAAGCGCCCCATCCCGTTCAAGATGAGCGCGACCTCGGCCACCACGCGGCTGCTGGCGGCCTACGACACGACGGTGCTGGGCGCTCGCCTGTATTCGCAGCTGGTGATTCCGGCCGTCTCATTGCGCACCGACGTTGCCGGCCACAGCGAACGGCACAACGGGGTGGCCAACCTCACCGTCACGCCCGCCGTGCTGCGCTGGAGCCTGACGGACAGCGCCTATGCCGTGGCGGGCCTGGATATCGCATTGCCCAACGGCTCTTACGACCCGCACCGGCCCAGCGTCTCCACCGGCTACACCTCCATCCAGCCGGTACTTGCGTTCCGCCACAACGATCCGAGCGGACTGGATGTCGGCTTCATCAACCGTCTGATGGTGAACCGTGAAAACAGCACCACCCACTACCGCTCGGGCAATGGCTATGCGGGCGAATTCACGGCCGGCTGGAACGCCGGCCCGTGGAAGTTCGGCATGGTGGGCTCCTACCTCAACCAGTTCACCGACGACCGGCAGGGCGGCGCCACCCTGCAGGGTAACCGCGCCCGCAGCTTTGCCCTGGGGCCCTCGCTCAACTACAACGCCGGCCCCTTCAGCGTGAGCCTGAACTACCAGCGCGGCGTGTATGCGGCCAACACCACCAAGAACAACATCCTGGGCATCGGGATCGCCATTCCGCTTTGGATCAAGCACTGACTTCGCACATTCCGCACGGCACACCATGACCAAGAAATCCCTGATTGCGTCCCCGCTGCTTGCCGCCTGCGCGTTGGCCCATGCGGCCACGCCCGCCGAGCCACAGGCGGTGTTCGAGCGCTACGTGCAGGCCGTGCACGCGGCCGACATGGCGGCCGTGCGCGCGTTGATCGCCCCGGATGTCGAGCGGTCGGACTATCCGGCCTGCACCGCGCAAATGGACAACGCGGCGTGCCTGGCGTTCTACATCGACCAGACCGTGGTGCAGCCGCGCGCCCGGCTCACGGTGCTTTCGGTCGAGGCGGGCGCCAGCGAGTTGTCCGCCCGGCTGGAGGTGCGCAGCCCGCTGTACGACAAGGCAGGCGTGGAGCGCATCGTCGGCAGCGATGTGCTGCGCATCGAAGGGGGCCGGATCCGCGCCTTCCGCTTTGTGCCGGATTTCACGGACGCTGCCACGGCCCGCTTCTTCGCCAGCATCGGCATCACGCCGCGCCCCCGCAGTTCCCAACCCTGAGTTTGAATGAGATGTTCAAGTATTTCCCCACCAACTACGTTTGGAACCTGTCCGTCGATCTCGCCATTGAAATGGGCGCGCGCATCGGCGAAATCGAGGAGATGTGCGCCCCCCTGCAAGAGGCCGCCAAGGCCCCGGATGCTGCCGGCACGCAGGCCTTTCGCGACACCTGGGTGCGCATGGCCGACAAGCTCTGCGGGCTGGCCGAAGAAGACGAAGCCCGGGGGCGCATGCTTTCGGCGGGTGAGAAATACCGGCGCGCTTCGGGCTACCTGATCACGGCCGAGCGGCTGCAGGCGCACAACGCCCCGGGACGCCTGGCGATCTACCGCCGTGAACTGGAGCTGTTCCTCAAAGGCTCGGCCCTGCTGGGCGATCCGGTAGAACGCGTGGAAATTCCGTACGAGGGCACCCACCTGTCCGCCCTGTACTACCCCGCCAAAGGGCTCCAGCCGGGCGAGCGGGCGCCGATTCTGGTGCAGCTCAACGGCCTGGACTCCACCAAGGAAATGAAGCACCTGGTCGGCTTGCCTGTGTGGCTCGCCCAGCGCGGCGTGTCCTCCCTGGTGGTGGACCAGCCGGGCACCGGCGAGGCGCTGCGCCTGCAGGGGCTCACGGCGCGGTACGACACCGAACACTGGGCCAGCCGTGTGGTGGACTGGCTGGAGCAACACCCCGCCGTGGACCCGAAGCGCATCGGCTGCGAAGGTGTGTCCCTGGGCGGCTACTACTGCCCGCGCAGCGTGGCGATGGAGCCGCGCTTTGCCTGCGGCGTGGCCTGGGGCGCGAACCACGACTGGCGCGACGTGCAGGAACGCCGGTTGCAGAAAGAGGGTGACTTTCCGGTGCCGCACTACTGGGCCCATGTGTGCTGGGTGTGGGGCGCCAAGGACATCGACGACTTCATGCGGATCGCCCAGAACGTGCACCTGGATGGCGTGGTCGAGAAGATCCGTGTGCCGTTCCTGGTGACGCATGGCGAGCACGATTCGCAGATCCCGCTCAAGTGGGCGCACCGCACCTACGAGCAGTTGGTCAACAGCCCGCGCCGCGAACTCAAGGTATTCACCGACCGCGAAGGCGGCTCGCAGCACGCGAGCTTCGACAACAGCATCAATGCGGGCCACTACATCGCAGACTGGGTGGCAGAAGTCCTGGGCGGACACACCGCCTGAAGCGCTGGAAGCCCAACCGCACCACCGACAACACAAAGGACAAGAGATGAACATCATTGGACCCGACGCGCTGGTTTTTGGCGTGGACGACATCGCCGCCTGCGCGCAGTACCTGACGGACTACGGGCTGACCCCGGTCGGGGTGACGGCACAAGGCGGGCGCTTCGAAGCCCTGGACGGCACGGCCGTGGAGATCCGCGCCCAGGACGATCCGGCGCTGCCGCCCCCGCTGGGCACGGCCAGCCTGCTGCGCGAGACCGTGTACGGCGTGGCCGACACGGCCACGCTCGACGCCATCGAGGCCGAACTGGCCCGCGACCGCGCGGTGGTGCGCCAGGGCGGCGTGCTGCGCACCACGGACGACCTGGGCTTTGCCCTCGCGTTCCAGGTCACCGTGCGCAAGCCGCTTTCGTTGCCTGCGGAGCCCGTCAACGCCCCTGGGGCCGCGCCGCAGCGGGCGCCCAACGCGCTGGGCCTGTCACCCGACATGCTGGCGCGCCCCCGCTCGCTGTCGCATGTCGTGTACTTCGTGCCGGACACGGCCAAGGCCGAGGCGTTTTACGCCCGCCTGGGTTTTGTCTGCACAGACCGTTTCACCGGTGTCGGCCCCTTCCTGCGCCCTGCGGGCACGCAAGACCACCACACGCTGTTCATGATCCAGACGCCCCCGTTCATGAAAGGCTGCGAGCATTTCACCTTCCACATGGGCGGCCCCACCGACGTGCTGCTGGCCGGCACCCGCTTCGCGGAAAAGGGCTACCAGAGCTTCTGGGGACCGGGGCGGCACAAGTTCGGCAGCAACTGGTTCTGGTACTTCAACTCGCCCCTGGGCTGCCACGTCGAATACGACGCGGACATGGACCTTCACGACGACAACTGGGCACCGCGCGAGGTCCCGATGAGCGCCGATGCCTCTCAGCTGTTCCTGTTCCAGCATCGCGAGAAGTGGGCGCCCTCCGGCCCCGCCCCCACGCAGGCACCCCGTTGAACGCGCACCATGAAGCTCTGCCACTGGAGCGACCTGCCCGACGGCGAATCGCGGGGCTTTGACCCCGCAGGCCACGGCCAGGACACGGTCATCGTCGTGCGGCAGGGCCCGCGGTTGCATGCCTATGCCAACGCCTGTCCTCACCATGGCGTTCCGATGGCATGGCGCAAGGACCGGTACTTGAACGCGGCCGGTGACCGCATCGTCTGCGCGGCCCATGGCGCGCTGTTCGACATCGCCACCGGGGTGTGCACCCTGGGGCCGTGCCTGGGCGATGCGCTCACCCCCGTGCCGCTGGTCCTGCAAGCCGATGGCGAGGTCCATCTGGCGAACCCAAAAAATGAACAAGGAGACAAACCCATGAGCCTTTCTTCCCACCGCATCCTGGTCATCGGCGGCGGCTTTTCCGGCATGGCCGCGGCCATTGAACTGCGCAAGCAGGGCGCCCAGGTGGACATCGTCGAGATCGATCCCGGCTGGCGCAGCTATGGCGCCGGCATCAGCCTGGGCGGCGCCACGCTGCGGGCGCTGCGGCGCCTTGGTGTTCTGGAAGCCTTTCTGGCGCAAGGCAACGCCTCGGACGGCGTGAACCTGCACCTGCCCCATGGCCCCCTGGTGGCGACGCTGCCCACCCCGCGCCTGGCGGGCGGCGATGTGCCGGGCGGCGGCGCCATCCTGCGCCCGGTGCTGGCCCGCATCCTGGCCGAGGCCACCCGCGCGGCGGGTGCCCATGTGCGCCTGGGCTGCACCTTCTCGGCCATCGACCAGGAGGCCGACGGGGTGCAGGTGACTTTCACCGACGGCCAGCGCCAGCGCTATGACCTGGTGATCGGCGCGGACGGGCTCTACTCCAAGGTGCGCGAGACCGTGTTTGAAAACGCGCCCCGGCCGCGCTACAGCGGCCAGGCGGTGTGGCGCGCCGTGCTGCCCCGGCCACCGGAGATCGAAACGGCCACGATGTGGCTGGGCCCCCGGATCAAACCCGGCGTGAACCCGGTCTCCAAGACCGAGATGTACCTCTTCGTCACCGAGCCGCGCCCCACCAACGACCATGTGGATCCCGCAACGTTCGTGGACACCCTGCGCGCGCTGCTGGACGGCTTTGCCGCGCCCACACTCCAGGCCATCCGCAGCCAGATCGGCCCCGACTCCCAGATCGTGTACCGCCCGCTGGAAGGGCTGCTCATGCCCCGTCCCTGGTCCCGCGGCCGGGTGGCGCTGATTGGCGACACGGTGCATGCCACCACGCCCCACCTGGCATCGGGCGCGTGCATCGGCATCGAGGACGCGCTGGTGCTGGCCGATGAGCTGGCGCAGGCTGGGGGCGACGTGCCGGCCGCATTGGCGGCCTTTGAAAACCGCCGCTGGGAGCGCTGCCGCATGGTGGTGGAGAACTCGGCGCGCCTGGGCGAGATCGAGATCGAAGGCGGCGACAAGGAAGAGCACTCGCGCATCATGCGAGAGTCCCTCGTGGCGCTGGCCGAGCCCATCTGAAGCGAGGCCGCCATGATCACAACCAATTCGCTGCGGGGCCGCGTGGCCCTGATGGTGGGCCACTGCGCGGGCATGGTCGACCTGGTCGCGTTGCCGGTGTGGGTGGGCACGCTGATCTCGGTGTACCGCTTCGACCCGCAGCAGGCGGGCCTGCTGGCCACCTTGTTCCTGGCTGGGGCGGTTGCGGCCAGCCTGGTGCTGGCGCCGTTCTTCCAGCTGCTGCGCGGGCGCAGCGTGGCTACCGTGGGGTTTGCTTGCGCCGCCGTGGCGTTTGCCGCGGCTTCCACCACGCACCAGTTCGCGTTGCTGGCGTTGTTGCACGCCGTTGCCGGGGTGGCGGCGGGTGCGGCCCTGAGCGTGACGCACGGCACCATCGCCCGCAGCCAGAACCCCCACCGCATGTTCGCCCTGGTGGGCATGGCGCTGGGCGTGTTTGCCATCGTGTTCCTCGGCGGCACACCGGTGCTGGTGGCGCAGCAGGGCGGGCCGGTGCTGTTCCAGGTGTTTGCCGGTGTCATGGCCGTGGGCGCGGTGGCTGCGGCAGTGGCGTTTCCCGCACCTGACACCGCCGGTGCGGAGCTTTCCCGGGCGCATGCAGCGCCGCTGCCCGCAGCCGTCTGGTGGGGCGTGGCAGGCATTGCGGCCCTGGGGTTGGTGCAATCCATGACCTTCAGCTTTCTGGAGCGCGTGGGCAGCGACCGGGGCTACGGGCTGCAGGCCGTCACTGGCGTGCTCATCGCGCTGGGTGTGGTCAACCTCTTCCCTGCGGCGCTGGCCGCCGTGCTGGAAAAGCGCTGGGCGGCCCGCAACGTGCTGTTGGCGGGGCCCGCCCTGCAAGCCTTGCTGGTGGTGGTGATCATGAACTCGCCCGTGTTCGCGCCTTATGCCGCTGCGGCGGCCGTGTTTGCCGCGGTGATGATCTTCACGCACACCTTCGCCTTCGGTGTGCTGGCGCGGCTGGACCCCAGCGGCCGGGCGCTGGCTGCCACCCCGGCCATGCTCATGTTCGGCGCGGCCATTGGCCCCATTCTGGGCGGCACACTGGTCAAGGTCTGGGGCTATGGCAGCCTGGGCGTCGCCGCCCTGGCGATCGACGCGGTGGCGGTCTATGCATTTGCGCGCATTCACCGCGCTCCAGGCACCGTTGCCGCAGTGAAGGGCATGGCATGAGCCGTCTTGCTTCCTTCGTGCAGGCGCAGCCCCGGCTCAGCCGTCGCGCCTGCCTGGTGGCGGCTGCAGCGGGCATGGCTGCGCCGTGGGTCCGAGCGCAGTCGGGCCGGCACATCAGCTTCATCGTGCCCCAGCCTGCCGGCAACCCCAGCGACGTGTTTGCGCGCAAGCTCCAGACGCTGATGCAGCGGGAGCTGGGCCAAACCATCGTCATCGAGAACCTGCCGGGCGCTGGTGGCTCCATCGGTGTGCAGCGCATGCTGAACGCGCCTGCCGATGGTGCGACGGTGGTGGTGGTCTCGCAGACCGAGCCCATCCTTACCCCTTTGTCGCTGGCCAGCGCCCGGTACAAGCCCGAGCAGATGCGCCCCATCGGCACGCTGGGGCGCACCAGCTACGTGCTGGCAGGCCGGTCCGACATGCCAGCAACCAGCCACGCGCAGTTGCTGGACATGGCGCGGCAAGCGGCTGCTGCAAGCAAGCCGCTGACCTTCGGGCACATCGGGCAAGGCTCGATGATCCACCTCATGGGCACCCAGTGGGCGCGCCTGTGCGGCGTGCCGCTGGTGCATGTGCCGTACCGGGGTGTACCGCCCGTGGTGCAGGACCTCATGGGCAATCAGATCGACCTGTCCTTTGTGCCGCTGGGCGGTGCAGCGCTGAACATGCTGGAGACGGGCAAGCTGCGCGCCTTC
Organism: Acidovorax sp.; assembly: GCF_021287135.1. GTDB lineage: Bacteria > Pseudomonadota > Gammaproteobacteria > Burkholderiales > Burkholderiaceae_C > Acidovorax. The sequence continues at coordinate 47,644 of NZ_JAJTBB010000079.1, read as the reverse complement.
GGCAGCACGGCCGCCAAGGCGCCTTCGCTGCTGCCGCACGTCGCGCCTTTGAGCCAGCAGTCCGCGGCGCTCAAAGGCTTTGAATACACCGCCTGGGGCGCGCTGCTGGTGGCGCGCAGTACCCCCGATGCGGCGGTGCATCGCCTGTACCAGGCCTTCGGCGTGGCCCTGCGCGACCCCGAGGTGCAGAGCTTTCTGCGCGCCAACGGCACCGAACCCCAGGAACCGCTGTCGCTGGACTCCCTGGAAAAGTTCTACCAATCCGAAATCCAGATCCACCAGGCCCTCGCCCGCACCGTGGGTGTGGTGCCCGAGTGAGCTTTGTACCCCTGCCATGACCAAACCCCAACGCCGCTTCGTGGACCTTTCCATCTACCTGGAAAACGATGTCCTCTCCGACCCGCCACCCCTGGCGCCCAAGATCACTTACCAGAAGCACGCCGACACGCTGCCCGAGTTCATGGCCATGATCCCCGGCACGCAGCCGGATGATTACCCCGACGGCGAAGCCGCGGCGGCCGAGTGGGTCACGCTGACCACGCACAACGGCACCCATCTGGACGCGCCCTGGCATTTCCACTCCACGCAGGACGCCAAGAACGGCGGCGCCCGCCCCTCCATCACCATCGACGAGGTGCCGCTGGAATGGTGCTTTCAGCCGGGGGTGAAGCTGGACTTCCGCCACCTGCCCGATGGCTATGTCGCCACCGCTGCCGACGTGGAGGCCGAGCTCGCCCGCATCGGCCACACGCTGCAGCCGCTCGACATCGTGGTGGTCAACACCCGCGCCGGCTCGCGCTACGGGCACAAGGATTACCTGGGCGCTGGTTGCGGCATGGGCTACGAGGCCACCATGTACCTGCTGGAGCGCGGCGTGCGCCTGACCGGCACCGACGCCTGGAGCTGGGATGCACCGTTTTCATACACCGCCCAGCGCGTGGCCGAGACCGGCAACAAAGCCCTGATCTGGGAGGGCCACAAGGCCGGCCGCGACATCGGCTACTGCCACCTGGAAAAGCTGCACAACCTGGAGGCGCTGCCGCCCACGGGTTTCACGATCAGCTGCTTCCCCCACAAGATCCGCGGCGCCTCGGCAGGCTGGACGCGTGCGGTCGCCATTTTTGAAGATTGAGTGAGGAGTCCGTTCATGGGTTTTCCAACCATCCATCGTGTGGTCACCGGCCACAGCGCGCAAGGTCGGTCCGTGATTGCCAGCGAGGGGCCGCTGCCCACCGTGGTCGAGATCGCCGCCATCCCCGGCACGGTGTTCCACGAAGTGTGGAACACGTCCGAATCGCCTGCGGTCGTGGACAACGGCCCGGACCCGACGCTCGGCCCGCTGGTGCTGCCGCCCTCGCAGGGTGGAACGCGCTTCCGGTTTGTGGACATTCCGCCAGACACGCCGGAGTTTCTGGCCCACGGCGCTGAACGCATGCATGACGCCTTCACCCAGATCGGTGACGCTGCGGCCTCCACGGTGAAGGCCAGCTCGCCGCACCCGCTCATGCACCGCACCGAATCGGTGGATTACGGCGTAGTGATCGAGGGCGAGCTGACACTGGTGCTGGACGAGGGCGAGGTGCAACTGCGCCCGGGCAGCGTGGTGGTGCAGCGCGGCACCAACCACGCGTGGGCCAACCGTTCGGGCGCGCCGTGCCGCATGCTGTTTGTGCTGGTGGATGGGCGTTTTGATGCGTCGGTGGCCGCGCCGGCGAAGGAGCAACAACCATGAGCACGCGCCGTCAATGGCTGGGCGCTGCAGCGTCCACCGCGCTGACGCCCTGGGCGTGGGCGCAGGCTCCGTATCCCGCGCGGCCCCTGAGCTGGGTGGTGCCTTACCCGGCCGGGGGTTTTGGCGACGCGATGTCGCGCTTGCTGGTGCAGAAGCTGGGAGAGCGCATGCAGCAGGCCGTGGTCGTGGAAAACAAGCCCGGCGGTGCGGCGCAGCTGGCGGCACAGTACGTCAAGCAGCAGCCCGCCGATGGCCACACCCTGCTGTACGCAGACATCGGCCCGCTGGCCATGTACCCGGCGCTCTACGCCAAGCTGAGCTTCAGCCCCCTCAAGGACTTTGCGCCCCTCACGCGCTTGTTCAAGTCGCCGCTGGTGGTGGTCGTGCCAGCGGGCAGTCCCTTTCAGACGCTGGCCGACCTGTTGCGGGCGGCCGCTGCAGGCGACGGGCTCAACTACGGCTCTTACGGGCAGGGCAGCCAGCCCCATGTGTGGACTGAGCAGTTGCGCATCCAGACACGCTCGCGCATGACCCATGTGCCGTACCAAGGCGCAGCGCCCGCGTTGCAGGACCTGATGGCCGGGCGCCTGGACTTCATGTGCGATGTGGTGGCATCGAGCCTGCCGTTCGTGCGCGAAGGCAAGCTGCGCGCGCTGGTCAGCGTGGGCAGCGAGCAGCGCCTGCAAGTGCTGCCCCAGGTGCCCACGCTGACCGAAGCGGGGTACGCAGGCCTGGATATCCCGGGCTGGAACGGTGTGATGGTGCGCGCGGGCACGCCGGCCCCTGTGGTGGAGTTGCTGCACCGGGCCGTCGTGGCGGCACTGGAGTCGCCCGAGGTCCTGGGCCGCTACCGCCCGCTGGGCCTGGAGGCTGCGCCCCTCGCGCCCACCGCATTCGGCGAGTTCATCCAGAGCGAATCGCAACGGTGGGGCCGGGCCATTCGTCAGGCAGGGATCAAGGTCGAATGAGCCTCTTTGACCTGCGTGGCCGCACCGCCCTGGTCACTGGCGCCACCCAGGGCCTGGGCCTTGCGATTGCGCGCACCCTGGCGGACCAGGGCGCCCGGGTGGTGGTCTCCGACCGCGATTCGCTCGCTTGTGAGCAGGTGGCGGCCGCGTTGCCCAACGCCATCGGTGTCGCTGCCGACATGGCGGTGCCCGCTGAGATCGTGGCGCTGGTGGAGCGCGCCGGGTCGCTGGACATCCTGGTCTGCAACGCAGGTATCCAGGGGCCGGCCGGCCCGCTGGCCGATGCCAGCGATGCCGACTGGCAGCAGGTGTTTGACATCAACCTGCGCGCCGCTGCACGGCTGTGTGCCTTGGTGCTGCCCGGCATGGCGGCGCGGGGTGGCGGCAGCGCGGTGCTCATTGCCAGCATCGCGGGCCTGCGCGGCAACCGGTCGATTGGCCTGTACGGGCTGACCAAGGCTGCGCTCGCCCAGTTGGCGCGCAATCTGGCCGTGGAATGGGGGCCTGCAGGCGTGCGGGTCAATGCCGTGTCGCCCGGCCTGATCCGCACACCGCTGGCCGAGCGGCTCATGGCCGACGACGCATTCATGGCGCGGCGCATCCAGGCCACGCCACTGCGGCGTGCCGGAGAACCCGAGGAAGTGGCCGGTGTGGTTGCGATGCTGGCCAGCCCCGCCGGGGCCTTTGTGACAGGACACAACCTGGTGGTTGACGGCGGCACCACCATCAGCGACGGGAGTTGAAACCATGCACCGCATGCTGAACCGCAGAGCCCTGGTGGCGAGTGCCTTGGCACTGCCCCTGAGCACCTGGGCGGCCCCCTGGCCCACGCGCCCGCTGCGCATCGTGCTGCCGTTCGCGGCGGGAGGCAGCTCCGACCTGGTGGCCCGCCTGCTGGCCGACAAGCTGGGCCAGGCCCTGGGCAGCCCCGTGGTGGTGGAGTCGCGCGCCGGGGCCAACGGCATCATTGCCTCGGAGGCGGTGGCCCGCAGCACCGATGGGCACTCCCTGCTGTGGGTCAGTGCCGCCCACGCCATCAATGCCAGCCTCTACCCCCGGCTGCCGTATGACAGCCAGCGCGACTTTGCCCCCGTGGCCCTGGTGGCCAGCCCCGGGCCGATGGTCGTTGCGGTGCCTGCGGCCCTGCCAGTGCGCAGCTTGGCTGAGCTGATTGCCCTGGCACGGCGGCAGCCCGGGCAGGTCAGCTACGCATCGGCCGGGATCGGCAACGTGCTGCACCTGGCCGGCGAGATGCTGGCGCAGCAGGCCGGGGTGCAACTGCTGCACGTCCCCTACAAAGGCGCTGCGCCCGCCCTCAACGATCTGGCGGCCGGGCAGGTGAACCTGATGTTCAACAGCGCCCTGGCCGTGGCCCCGATGGTCAAGGACGGGCGTGTCCGCCTGCTGGCGCAGACCGGCGCACGGCGCTCGCCCGCCTTGCCCGCAGATCTGCCCACGGTGGCCGAAACGCCGGGCCTGGCCGGCTTTCAGGTCACCGGCTGGTTTGGTCTGCTGGCGCCTTCGGCCATGCCTGCTGACCCGGTGGGCCGGCTCCATGCCGAATGCGTGCGCATCCTGGCCCTGCCCGAGCTGCGCGAGAAGCTGGCCTTGCTGGGCAGTGCCGAAGCCCCCACCCGGAGTGCGCGCGAATTCGGCGCATTTCTGGCGGCAGAGACAGACCGCTACGCCCGCGTCATCCGGGCGGCGGGGCTGCGACTTGAAACACCTTCTTCCTGAACGGACTGACGATGCGATTTGCAACTTTGAAAGACGGCAGCCTGGACGGCCGCCTGGTGCTGGTTTCTTCCAACGGCTTGCTGGCCGTCGATGCCGCTCCCCTAGCGGCCAGCCTGCTGGCCGCTGTGCAGAACTGGGACGCGGTGGAGCCCGCCCTGCGCGAGCGCGCCGCGGCGCTGGAGGCAGGCACGGCAACCGGTATCTTCGCGTTCGACCCCGCCGCCTGCAGCGCGCCGTTGCCACGCAGCCCGCAGTGGCTGGATGCATCGGCCTTCCTCAACCACGGGCGCTTGATGGAGCGAGCGTTCAACACGCCGCCCATCCCGCACTTCGACACCATTCCGGTCATGTACCAGGGCGCCAGCGACGATTTTCTGGGCCCGCAGGACGACGTGCCGCTGCCCAGCGAGGCCGACGGCATCGACTTCGAAGGCGAGTTCGGCGTGGTCTGCGGCCCGGTGCCCATGGGGGTCACGCCCGAGGCCGCGTTGGGCTGCGTGCGGCTGGTTGTGCAGATCAATGACTGGAGCCTGCGTGCGCTGGGACCCCACGAAATGAAGACCGGCTTCGGGTTCCTGCAGGCCAAGCCCTCCACCAGCTTTGCTCCCTTGGCGGTGACTCCCGACGAGCTGGGCGATGCCTGGCAGGGCGGGCGGGTGCATCTGCGGTTGCATGTGGACTCCAACGGCCAGTGGTTTGGCCACCCCCATGGCGGCGAAATGAATTTCAGCTTTGGCCAGCTCATGGCCCACGCCGCCCGCACACGGCGGCTCACGGCGGGCACCATCATCGGTTCGGGCACGGTGTCCAACCAGGCGCGCGATGCGGGCTCCGCCTGCCTGGCCGAGCGGCGTGTGATCGAAATCCTGGACGAGGGCGCCGCCAAGACGCCCTTCATGCGCTACGGCGACACCGTGCGCATGCAGGCGCGCTGGCCCGATGGCCGTGATGGACCTTTTGGGGTGGTGCACCAGCGTGTGGTGGCTGCAGGGCAGGGGGTGCGCTGATGCACGTGCTCGTCACCGGTGCCGGCGGATTCATTGGTGCCGCCTTGGCCGAGCGGTTGCAGTCTGCCCCGCTGGTGCCCGGCGCGCCCTTGCGCCTGACGCTGGTGGATCGCGTCGGGCCCCGTGCAGCTTGCGCACCCGGCGTGCACTGGCACGTTGGTAGCTTTGCCGACCGCGCCTTGTTCGAAGCGCTGGAAGACCATCCGCCCGACTGCGTATTCCACCTGGCCAGTGTCCCGGGATCGTTGGCCGAGCGCGAGCCTGTCCTGGGTGTGCAGGCGAATTTGCTGGATACCGTGGCTTTGTGCGAGGGGCTGGCGCGCCCGGTGCGCGCAGGCCGGGCGCCGGTCCCGCGGCTGGTCTTTGCCAGCTCCGTGGCGGTATACGGCGCGCTCGGAACCCAGCCTGTCGATGAGGACCAGTGGCCGCAGCCCACACTCAGCTATGGGGCGCACAAATGGATGGCGGAGCTGCTGGTGGCCGACTACGCCCGGCGCGGTGACATCGATGGCCGCAGCCTGCGGCTGCCCGGCGTCGTGGCGCGGCCTCCGGCGGAGACGGGCCATGGTTCCGCATTCATGAGCCAGATCTTCCATGCGCTGCATGCGCGGCAGGCGTACACCTGCACCGTGTCGCCGCAGGCCACGGCGTGGTGGATGTCGCTGGAGTGCTGTCTGGACAACCTGCTGCACGCGGCGCGCCTGCCCGCGCACGGCCTGCCGGCTGCCCGGTGCTGGCAGCTCCCGGTCTTGCACTCTTCGGTGGAGGCGGTGGTGCAGGCCATGGCCCGTGCGGCGGATGCCGATGCCGCCGAATGGATCCGGTATGCGCCCGATGCGCGGGTTGAAGCGCTGTTCGGCCGCCTGCCGGCCCTGAGCACGCCGCGCGCGGAGGCTGCGGGATTTCAGAACGACGGCTCACTGCAGGCCCTGACCGCACGCGTGCTGGGCGGGCTGCAGGGCGGTGGTGGCGGTGTGAAGTAGGGGAGACAAAAAAGAGCGCGCCATGGGGCGCGCTGCGGGGCGGGTGCCGGACTGGTGGGCGGCGCCGTGCGTTGCAGCGCGCCCATGACGCGCCAGACGTTCACACCCGCCGATCCTGTCCGCCGGCGCTACGGGGCCTTCACGGCGTCTCCACCGCGAAGTCCAGGCCCGCATTCGCCTGCAGCCGCGCGATCAAGCGGTCGCCCATCGCAGGCGCCGTGGTCCAGATGCCGCCGGGCGTGTCCGTGGCTTCCTGCAGCAGGCACAGGGCGGCCTCGGTGATCATCTTGGAGGTGGAGCCATAGCCAGGGTCGCGGTCGCCCTTCACGCCCACGCGCAGCGTGTGGCCGTCCGCGTCCGTGCCGAGAAAGAGCACGTCGTAGAAACCCGCTTCGCGCTCTGCGCGGGAGGGGCCTTCGCCGGGCTTGGGGCCCTTGTCGGAGCCCAGGGATTTGTCGCCCGCTACGGCGTTGGCCATCGCCTCGCCTTTTTCGCCGGTGCCGGTGACCAGCATCTCGTCGTAGACGAAGTCCGCGCCGTAGGCGTGCTGCAGCAAGAAGTTGGAGCGGTGCACGTTGCGCGTGTTGATGGCGGCCATGACAAACGGGGCCACCCAGATTCCATCGCCCAGCGCCTCGTCCACCATGGGCTTGTTGCCCGAGGGCTGGCGCGGCCCCTCGAAGCCGGGCGTGAGCGAGAACGGGTTCTTGAGCAGGTCCAGCACGCCGGGCTGGCTGGCAGCGGCCGCCATGGTGGCCTTCAGGCTGGCAGCGGTGCCGCCGGAGAAGGTGCCCTTCATCTTGCGCACCCGGCCGCGCACGCGCGGGGCAGGGTGGCCGAAGCGGTGGCGGAACTCCTTTTGCAGCAGGAACACGCCCAGGTCGAAGGGGATGGAGTCGAAGCCGCACGAGAACACGATGCGCGCGCCGCTGGCCTGGGCCGCGGCTTCGTGCGCGTCGATCATCTGGCGCATCCAGGCGGGTTCGCCGCACAGGTCCACATAGTCCACGCCGTTCTGGGCGCAGGCGGCCACCAGTTCGTTGCCGTAGAGCTGGTACGGGCCCACGGTGGTGAGCACCAGGCGGGTGGCGTCCATCAGCGCCTGCAGGCTGGCGGGGTTGCTGGTGTCGGTCACCACCAGCGGGGTGTCTGCCGGTGCGCCCAGTTCGTCGCGCACGGCGGCCAGCTTGTCGGCGTTGCGCCCGCCCATGGCCCAGTGCACGCCGCTGCCGGCGGGGTAGCGCTGCAGCAGGTATTCCACCACCAGCCGGCCGGTGAAGCCGGTGGCGCCGTGGACGACGAGGTCAAAGGGTTTGGACGGGTTCATGGCGGGCGGTCTCCGGGCAAAACGCAAGGGGGAAAGCGGTGGATTGTGAAAGACAACCGGGGACCGGCGTGTCACCAACGCGCAGCAGGTCCGGCGGCTCAAAAGTATCGCCCGACGATACCAAGGAGCCGGGCAGCAGCCACTGGTGCTGCCGGATGGCTTGCCGCGGCGGGCTGGCCGGCACCATGCGCTCCGTGTTCAACAACGGCCTTGCGGCCCCCACTGGCATGTCCCACCCCGCTCCCTTTCTCGTGCAGCGTGATACCCGCGCCTGGCAATGGCAGGTCTGGATTTCGTTCGGCATGGCCGTGTTTCTGTGCGCCACAGGTTTGGCCTGGCTGCCGGGTGCGCAGCTGGAGCAGGCGTTCATGGTGATGGGCTATGTGTTCTGCCTCTCGGCCGCCTTCGTGCTGGCAAAGTTCGTGCGCGACAGCGAAAGTGCGGCGCGCCGCGGAGGTGGCGACACGCCCCTGTGGAAGCTGGTGGTGTGGGGCGGCTTCGCCGTGGCCATGGGCCTGACGGGCTGGGGGCTGATGGGCATGGAGATCAACGTGACCTACAAGGCCTTTCTGGGCGTGAGCTGGCTGTACCTGATCACCACCGCGTTCACGCTGGCCAAGATGCTGCGCGACCGCCACGAGGCCGACCTGTTGCAAGCCCGCCTGCAGGGGCGGCGCGAGGCCGTGGCCAGCGCCGGTGCTACGTCTGGTAACAACAGCCTGTGAGATTCCGGTCTGCGGCCCCGTGCGAATGGGGGATGCTCGCAGGTTGCCTTGAAAAAAAGAGAACGATGCCGTGCCCCGCGCGCGGCACCACCCAAAGGAGTGAACCATGAAGAACCTCATCCAAATCCCCAGGATCCTGGGTCTGGCGCTCGCCGCCGGCCTGCTGTGCGGCGTGGCTGCCTTGCCTGCCCGGGCGCAGAGCGAGGCCTCGGCCGCGGTGTCCATGCTGCCCGTGGCCTCGGTGGTGGGCGCGGCGTCGGTGGCGGGGGCCGCCGCTGGTGCCGTGGCGACCGTGCCGGTGGCGCTGTCGGTGGGCGGCGCGGCGCTGACGGTCAAGGCCGTCGAAGCCTCGGCCGTGGGCACGGTGTACCTGCTGGAGCGCGCGTCCGACGGCGCCCAGGCCAGCGTGGAGGTGGTCGGCCGCGGGGTGGGCGCTTCGGCCTACGCCGTGGGGACGGTCGTGACCTGCAGTGTGATCGGCACGGGCGTGGTGCTGTCCGTGGCGGGCGAGGCGATTGCCTTCATCCCCAACGCCATCGGCCGCGCGCTGCTGCACAACGAACGTCTGTAAATATGCAATACAACCCTTTGCGCCGCTGCGCGGCTTTCCCCTTTTCTCCACGCGCTGCGCGCTGCGGCAAGGGCGAAGATGCCCTCGCTGCGGGGCAGCCCTTGCTTGGCATCCCTCACTGGGTTCGCGCCCCTTGGATGGGCTGCGGGTTTGCGACGCTGGCGGTCGCCGCAGCGTTGGCATCGGCCCCAGCCCATGCGGGCCGATCGTGCGAGGCGAAAAAGCCCACGCCCCAGGTCATCGAGCGCGGCATGGCGTTGGCCGCGCAGACCTCGGCGGCGCTGGATGCGGAGCACGCGAAATCGGGCGCGCAAGTGGTGGCGCTGGCCCGCGCGGGGCAAGACCTCTCCAAGTACGGCCTGCGCTACTCGCACTTCGGCTGGGCCTACAAGACGCCCGAGGGCCCGTGGCGCGTGGCGCACAAGCTCAACGAATGCGGCACCGCCGTGGGTTCCCTGTACCGGCAGGGGCTGGGCGAGTTCTTTCTGGACGACCTGTGGCGCTACGAGGCTGTGTACGCCGTGCCCGCGCCCGAGGTGCAGCAGCGCCTGCTGGCCGTGCTGCAGGACAGGGACCGCACCCGTGCGCTGCAGCACGCGCCGTACAGCATGGTCAGCTATGCCTGGGGGCGCAAGTACCAGCAGTCCAACCAGTGGGCGCTGGAAACCCTGGCCCTGGCCATGGAGCCCGCCACCGTGCGCACGCGCGAGCAGGCCCAGGCGTGGCTGCAGTTCAAGGGGTACGAGCCGACCCCGCTCAAGCTCGGGCCGCTCACGCGCATGGGCGGGCGGGTGACCGCGGCCAACATCGCGTTTGACGACCATCCCAACGAGAAGCGCTTTTCGGACCGCATCGAGACCGTGACCGTGGACTCCGTGCTGGCGTGGATGCAGCGCGTGCAGTTGGCGGCGGCCCCCGTGGTGGTGCCAAAAAATTGAGCAAAATGGCCTCTAGCGCTTGATGGATAAGCGCTGGAAGCTATCAAAAATATAGCATTTCTGCAAGGCTGGTGCCATGAGCAAATCCCTGCGACTTTCGGAAAAGTGGTTCCGCCGCGGTCTGTGGCTGGTGGCGGTGGTGTTTGCCAGCTTCCTGATCGGGCTCGGCGGCACCATCGTGGGCGACCTGCCCAAGGTGGAGACGCCGCTGCGCCTGGACGACTTCCTGGACAAGGCCGCCTCCACCCAGCTGCGCGCCCAGGCCAAGGATTTGCGCCAGGCCGAGCAGGACGCGCAAACGGCGCTGGAGCAGGCCCAGTTGCAGCGCAGCAAGGCCCGCAGCGAAAGCCAGGCCGAGCGCGAGACCTTCAACAACTGGCTGGCCGCGCGCAGCGTGACGCAGCGCGCCGAGCACGACCCCGAAGTGCTGGCGCGCACCCAGGCGCTGGACCAGCTCAAGCAGGCCGAGCGCCGCGCCCAGCAGGCCGTGGAGGCGCAGCAGCAAGCCGCGCTGGACGCCCGCCAGGCGGCTGCAGCCACGCAGGCCCGCCTGAGCGAGATGGAGGCCCAGGGCTACGAAAAGATGGCGGCCGAGCGGCGCAAGGTCGAACTGCGCGTGTTCCTGTACCGCCTGGCGCTCACGCTGCCGCTGCTGGTGGTGGCCGGCTGGCTGTTTGCCAAGAAGCGCAAGGGCACGTACTGGCCCTTCGTGTGGGGCTTCATCTTCTTCGCGCTGTTTGCCTTCTTCGTGGAGCTGGTGCCCTACCTGCCCAGCTACGGCGGCTATGTGCGCTACGTGGTGGGCCTTGCCGTGACGGCGCTGGTGGGCCGCTACGCCATCCTGGCGCTCCACCGCTACCTGGAGCGCCAGAAGCAGGCCGAGGCGCTGCCCGACCAGCAGCGCCGCAAGGAGCTGGGCTACGACGTGGCCCTGGCGCGGCTGGCCAAGAACGTGTGCCCCGGATGCGAGCGGCCGGTGGACCTGAAGAACGAATCCATCGACTTTTGCCCCCACTGCGGCATTGGCCTGTTCGACCATTGCGGCCAGTGCAACACCCGCAAGAGTGCCTTTGCCCGGTTCTGCCACGCCTGTGGCGCGAGCGTCGGGGTGAAGCTGGCGCGCGAATGACGCCCCGGGCTGCCGGCCGCGGGGGCGGCGGCTGTCAGGTGGCCACGCAGTTGCGCCCCTGGGCCTTGGCGCGGTACAGGGCCGCGTCGGCCGCCAGCAGCAGCACGTCCATGTCCACCTCGCCGCCAAGGGCTGAGCTGTGCACCATGCCGATGCTGACCGTGGCGCGCAGGCCGGGCGCGCCCTGGGGCGACGCCGCGTACGCCTGCACGGCACTGCGCAGGCGTTCGGCCAGGGCCTGGGCGTCGGCCGGCGACAGGCCGGGCAGCACCACGGCGAACTTCACCGTGCCGGTGCGGCCCAGCAGGCCCTGCGTGGGCAGGAGTTGCCGCAGCGTGCGGACGATGCCCACCAGCAGGTCGCCGCTGGCTGCGTGGCCGTGCTCGGCCTGCAGGCGCTTGAAATGGTCCACATGCAGCATCAGCACCGCGAGCCCGGCGGACTCCCGCTCGTGCTGTGCCAGCAGCTGGCCGCCCTGCTCCAGCAGGGCCGTGCGCGCCAGCACGCCGGGCAGATCGGGAACACGATGTGCGTCGCCCAGGCGCCGCAGGGCCTCGGCCCGGGCGGCGCTGGCACAGGTCACGGCCAGCGGCCCCAGCGCCAGCAGCGTCACGCCCACGCGCAGCGAGAACACCTCGCCCGCGTGGGCGGGGGTGAAGTTGAGCACCCCCGTGGCCACGTCCGCCATGGTCCACAGGCACACCAGCAGGGTCAGCAGGCAGGCCGTGAAAGGGCTGTAGCTCAGCGCGCACCACAGCAATCCCGGCACCGCCAGGGCAAGCATGCCCGGGCCGCCGACCAGCATTCGCACGCCCTCGGCCAGCAGCAGCGAACTGAGCGGCGCCACGCGCCACAGCCGCGCATCCCCGCTCGGCAGGGGCGCCGGATCGTCCGCGTGCGGAGCCGCCAGCACCACGGGCACGATCAGCACGCTGTTCATGAGCTCGGTGCTGAACCACAGCGACAGGAGGTCCGTCCACGGGGTGCCAAAGTACACGGGCGCTGCGCCGCACGCGGCCAGCGCACCGATCGCGCTCGCGGCCAGGGCGGCCAGCAGCACGTCCAGCGCGGACGAGAGGCGCCGCAGGCGCAGCACGGAATCGTCCAGCCGGCGCAGCACCAGCCACCCGGCCGTGACACCCAGCAGGTTGGCAGCGTTCAGCCACAGGGCCAGGCCCCAGGGGCTGCCCGTGACCAGATCGGCCGCCACATACCCCACGGCGGCGGCGGCCCAGGCGGGCGGGCGGGCCAGCACGGGGTAGCGCGCCAGCAAACCCAGCAGCAGCGCATTGGCCGGCCAGAACGCCGACAGAAAGCCGATGGGCCGCGCAAAGATGCCCACCAGGCACGCAGCAAAAACCACCAGCCCCAGGCCGATCCAGACGGACACCGGCGGCAGCCGGTGAAGTGCGGGGAGGCGGGGCATGGGGTGGGGGCTGCGGGTGTGGCGGGTCTTGTAGGCCCCCGATTGTCCTCTGCAGTGGCTTCCAATGCGGCAGCGCGAGAAACTTTTGTTGACGTCTTCCAACAATAAGTAACAGTGGGTGCCGGCCTTCGCTCCGGTACGGGCAGGCCGCCCGTGGCCTGGCCGGGACGTCCGCGTTCTAAGGCTGGTACACGGCCACGCGGTTGCGGCCCGTGCGCTTGGCCTCGTAGAGCGCCTCGTCGGCGCGCGCCAGCCACGCGGACCAGGGCGTGCCCGGCGACGTGACGCAGGCGAGGCCGATGCTGACGCTCACCGGCACATCCTGCCCGTCGGCTTGCAGCCGCAGCGCGGCGGCCCCCTGGCACAGGCGCTGCGCGATGGATTCGGCCCCCGCGGGGTCCACGCCGGGGAGGTAGACAGCGAACTCCTCGCCGCCCATGCGGGCGAGCAGATCGGTGCCGCGCAGCTGCCGGCGCGCGCATTCGGCAAACGCCTCCAGCACGCGGTCGCCCGCCGCGTGGCCGAACCGGTCGTTGATCTGCTTGAAGCGGTCCAGGTCCATCTGCAGCACGGCGCTGCCGGCGGGCAGCTGGGCCGGCAGCTTGGCCAGGAGCCAGCGCCGGTTGCCCGCGCCGGTCAGCGGGTCGGTCTGCGCCATGCGCTCCAGCCGGGCTTCCGCGCGCTCGCTGGACACCTCAGACACCATGAGCGCAATGCCGAAGTGGCAGAACATCTGCACGTAGAAGGCGCCCGCGAAGCCGGTGGAACTCACGGTCTCGGTGGCGATGTAGACCAGCCGCACCGCAAACAGGGCGGCGCTGGTGAACATCAGCGCGGCCAGCACGGGGCGCGACGGCAGGGGCTCGACGTGGCGGTCCCTCCACACCTCCCAGGCCGACGCAGCCACGGCCACCGTGGCGGTGATGTGAAAGGCCCCGGCCCGCAGCAGGTTGTTCAGCGGGAATTGCGTGGCCAGCCCCAGCGCCAGCCAGCCCAGGGGCACCAGGAGCAGCCAGCCCCAGGCCACCCGGCGGCGGCTGCTCAGCCCCCGCGTGCCCGCCCAGAAAAGCGGGTAGCCCACGGTGCCCAGCAGCAGGCTTGCATGGGTCCAGAACCACGCTGGCAGCGCGGAATGCTCCCCCTGTCCGGCCAGCTCGGCCCCGGCCGCCAGCAGCACGTAGGCCGCCGCCATGGCCCGCATGCCCCGCGGCTGGCAGGCGTGCCGGCTGATGTGAAAAATGCTCAGCGCCCCCGCGATCAGGGCCGTCTTGTAGAGAACGAGAACCGTGGGCAGGTCCAGCTGAAGGTCCATGGTGCCGTGAGAGGGTGCAGTGGGAGGGTGCGGTGGGAGGGTGCGGTGGGAAAGGGAGGCCGTGGCAAGGCGGGGCGCAAGCGTGCTCACCGCCGCCGCCAGCGCTGCACCCAGTGGCGGCGCAGCACGCGCGCCATGCGCCAGGCCCAGGTGGCGTGGGCGCGCTCCAGCACGGCATTCTTGAAGCGCATCCAGTGCGCCATGGTCCAGGCGAACCAGCGCAACTGCATCAGCGCCGGTTGCGTGAGGGTGAACAGCCGGGCCACCACGGCCGTGCCGCCCACCTTGGCCAGGGCGATCACCGCCAGGCCCAGCACCACGTGGCCGTGGCCCATGGCCCACAGGGCCAGCAGCTTCACGGGCAGCAGCAGCGCGGTGGGCAGGGCGAACAGGCCCACCGCGCCCCACGGGGGCAGCGAGCGCACCCAGCCCTCGATCCACCGCAGCCCGGGCCAGCGGCCGATGCGCGCCAGCAGCTGCTGCAGCGGCACCCAGCCCCATTCCTCGAACAGGATGAGCAGGGCCAGCACACCGCTCGCCAGGCCCGACAGGGCGCGGGCGGGCCAGCGCAGCAGTTGGTGCAGAAAGTTTTGAATGATTTTGGCCTCTAGCGCGCGTCCATCAAGCGCAAGCAGCTATATAAAAAATAGCAATTGATCGCTGGCCCAACGCCGTCACACGCCGCGCGCCCGCTCCGTGCGGAAGCGCGCCCGGAACTGCGCGAAGCTGCCGGCGTCCAGCGCCTCGCGCACTTCGCGCATCAGGTTCAGGTAGTAGTGCAGGTTGTGCACGGTGGTCAGCATGGGGCCCAGCATCTCGCCGCAGCGGTCCAGGTGGTGCAGGTAGGCGCGGCTGAAGCCGCCGCGCCCGCCGTCGTCCCACGACACGCCGGTGCTGCCCGCGCAGGCGGTGCAGGTGCAGGTGGTGTCCAGCGGCTGGTGGTCGGCCTTGTGGCGCGCGTTGCGGATCTTCAGGTCGCCAAAGCGGGTGAAGATCGTGCCGTTGCGCGCGTTGCGCGTGGGCATCACGCAGTCGAACATGTCCACGCCCTGGGCCACGCCTTCCACGAGGTCCTCGGGCGTGCCCACGCCCATCAGGTAGCGCGGCTTGTGGGCGGGCAGGCGGTGGGGGGTGTGGGCCATGATGTCCAGCATCTCGTCCTTGGGCTCGCCCACGCTCACGCCGCCGATGGCGTAGCCGGGGAAGTCCATCTCCACCAGCGCTTCGAGCGACTCCTGCCGCAGGTTCTTGTACATGCCGCCCTGCACGATGCCGAAGAGCGCGTTGGGGTTACCCAGGCGCTCGAACTCGGCCTTGGAACGCACGGCCCAGCGGCGGCTCATCTCCATGGATTTGCGCGCCTCGGCCTCGGTGGTGAGGTGGCCCTTGGTCTCGTAGGGCGTGCATTCGTCCAGTTGCATGACGATGTCGGAGTTCAGGATCGTCTGGATCTGCATGCTGACCTCGGGCGACATGAACAGCTTGTCGCCGTTGACGGGGCTGGCAAAGTGCACGCCTTCCTCGGTGATCTTGCGCATGGCGCCCAGGCTCCACACCTGGAAGCCGCCGGAGTCGGTGAGGATGGGCTTGTTCCACTGCTCGAAGCCGTGCAGCCCCCCAAAGCTTTGCATCACATCGAGGCCCGGGCGCATCCACAGGTGGAAGGTGTTGCCCAGGATGATCTGCGCGCCCATGTCGTGCAGGCTTTGCGGCATCACGCCCTTGACGGTGCCATAGGTGCCCACGGGCATGAAGATGGGGGTCTGCACCACGCCGTGGTTGAGCGTGAGCGTGCCACGGCGCGCGTGGCTGGTGGGGTCGGTTTTCAGGAGGTCGAACTGCAGCATGGGCGGCATTGTCCCAGACGCACTACCCTGACCTGGCTCAAGGGCATCGCAACCCGAAGGGAAGGCTTCCCCCGCCACGCCACTCGTCGTTGCGTTCCTAGCCAAGGCCCCGGCCTTGGCGTCGTCACGCGCCTAGATTGGCGCGGTGGGGGAAACCTTCGCACTGGCAAAAATAGGGTGAACAGGCCCTAAACTGGCCTGAACAACCCTACAAGGAGGCCCCCATGCTCAAGATCCTGATCGCAGTCGATGGCTCGGAACTCTCGCTCGATGGCGTGCACCATGTGCTGAACCTGGTGCGCCAAGGCCTGCAGGCCACGGTGGTGCTGGGCCATGTGCAGGAGCCCGCCACGCTGTATGAGCTGGTCACCGCGCGCGACCCCGCGCTGATTGCCGCCGCCAGCCTGGAGGCGGGCCAGCACCTCATGGCGTCGGCCTGCGCGCTGCTGGACGCCGCAGGCGTGCCGTACGAGACCGATGTGGGGGTGGGCGACCCGGCCCACACGCTGCTGGAGCTGATCGAGCGCTCGGGCTGCGACCTGGCCGTGCTGGGCGCGCAGGGGCACGGCGCGCTCTCCAGCGTGCTGATGGGTTCGGTGTCCCAGGAGGTGGTGCGCGCCAGCCGCGTGCCGGTCACGGTGGTCAAGCATGCCGAGCCGTTGGAGGCCGAAGGCGACGATCTGGCGGACGAGGCGCCCCGCGGCGGCTGACGGCACCGCGCCCAAAAAAAACCGCCCCGGCAAGGGGCGGCAGTACAGGGTGGGAGGTGGTTCGCGGTCAGTCCAGCGAGATCTTCTGGTCGCGGATCAGCTTGTGCCAGCGCTGCACTTCGCTGCGGATTAGGTCGCCGTACTGCTGGGGCGTGTTGCCCACGGGCTCGATGCCAAAGTCCACCAGCTTTTGCCGGATGGCGGGCTGGTTGATGGCGGCAGCCACCTGCTTTTGCAGCGCAGCCACCACGTCGGGCGGCGTGCCGGCCGGGGCCACGATGCCCACTTGCGCCGAGGCTTCCACGCCCTTGAAGCCCAGTTCAGCGAACGTGGGCACATCGGGCAGCTGGGGCAGGCGCGTGGGGTGGGCCACCGCCAGCGGGCGCAGCTTGCCGCCCTTGATGAAGCCGGCGCCTGCGGCCAGGTCCACCATCATCGCGTTCACCTGGCCGCCAGCCAGGTCGGTGAGCGCCGGGGCGGCGCCGCGGTAGGGGATGTGGACCATGTGCAGGCCGCTGTTCACCTTGAGCAGCTCCATCGCCAAGTGGTGCGGGCTGCCCGCGCCGGCCGAGCCGTAGCTGAGCTTGCCGGGGGCTGCCTTGGCCTTGGCCACGAAATCCTTGGCGTCGCGGATGTCCGAGTTGGGGCCGACCACCAGGATCATGGGGAAGCGGCCCATGAGCGTGACGGGCACGAGGTCCTTGTCCGGGTTGTAGGAGAGCTTGCTGTACAGCGCCGAGTTGAACACCATGGTGCCGTTGTCGGCCGAGAGAATGGTGTAGCCGTCGGCGGGCGAGCGTGCCACCTCTGCAGCCGCGATAGCCGTGTTGGCGCCCGGCTTGTTGTCCACCATCACGGGCTGGCCCACCTGGGTGGACAGCTGCTGGCCGATGGTGCGCGCCAGAAAGTCCGAGCCGCCGCCGGCCGGGTAGGGCACGACCCAGCGGATGGCCTTGGCGGGATAGCCCTGGGCGAACGCCACCGGAGCGGCCAGCACCGCAAGGGCGGCCAGCAGGCCGGTGGCAGAGCGTCGATTCAACATGGTGTCTCCTGAGAAATAGATCAAGCGTTTTATATTTTGCAATGATATTACGCAATGCGTAATAAATTCACCGCACTTACCCTGCCTTTTATGTCCGACACTGCCGCCATGCCTGTCTCCGAATCCTCCCCCGACCTCTCCGCCAAGCGGCGCCAGCGCGTGCAGTCGGCCGAAACCGGCATGACCATCCTCAAGGCGCTGGCGCGCCTGGGCGGCGCGGCCAGCCTCACCGCCATTGCCGCCGAGTCGGCCGAGAGCGCTGCCAAGGTCCACCGCTACCTGTCCAGCCTGGCCAGCGAGGGCCTGGTGGCGCAGCACCCCGCCACCCAGCACTACCACCTGGGGCCCGAGGCCGTGCGCATCGGCCTGGCGGCCCTGCGCCAGTGCGACCCGGTGCGCCTGGGCGAGGCGGCGCTGCTGCGCCTGCGCGAATCGCTACAGGTCACCTGCTTCATTGCCGTGATGGGCAACATGGGCCCCACAGTGATGCGCATGGAGGAGCCTTCGCTGCCCGTCACCGTCAACATCCGCCCCGGCTCGGTGCTGCCCGTGGTCTGGTCGGCCAGCGGGCAGGCGTTCCTGGCGTTCTCGGACGATGCCCAGCTGCACGCCCAGGCCGAGGCCGAATTCGCGGCCGCCAGCGCCGAGCAGCGCTCGCTGATGGCCGGGCCGGACCCGCTGGCCGTGCTCTGCCAGCAGGTGCGCGCGCAGGGCTGCGCCATCGTGCGCGACACCCTGCTGGCAGGCATCAGCGCCATTGCGGCGCCCATCCACGACGCCCGGGGGCATGTGGTGGCGGTGCTCACGGCGCTGGGGGCCAGCAACGGGTTCGACACGCGGCCGGGCGGCAAGGTCTGCCCCAGCGTCGTGCACGAGGCGCAGGGGATCAGCGCCGCCATGGGGTTTGCGGCGCCTGCCGCTTGATTCACCTCAAGGCAGACAGGTTTTGGTCGGCGTTTGTCGATTTACGCAATGCGTAATAGCATTGCGCAAAATTCACGACGCCGAGACATGAACCCTTCCACCGCCACCCCCGCCGGGCGCTGCCCCATCGACCACTCCGCGTTGGCGGGCGCCGCCGCGCCCTCGGGCTGCCCGGTGAGCGCCCGCGCCGCCGCGTTCAACCCCTTCGAGCCCGCTTACATGCAGGCCCCGGGTGACTACCTGCGCTGGGCGCGCGAGGAAGAGCCGGTGTTTTTCAGCCCGCAACTGGGCTACTGGGTGGTCACGCGGTATGACGACGTGAAGGCCGTGTTCCGCGACAACCTGCTGTTCTCGCCCGCGGTGGCGCTGGAGAAGATCACGCCCGCCTCGCCCGAGGTGCTGCAGATCCTGCAGGGCTACGGCTTTGCCATGAACCGCACCATGGTCAACGAGGACGAGCCCGACCACATGGCGCGCCGCCGCCTGCTGATGGACGCCTTTCTGCCCGAGCGGCTGATCACGCTGGAGCCCATGGTGCGCCAGCTGGCGCGCCAGACCATGGACCGCTTCATCGACCAGGGCCGCGCCGACCTGGTGGGCGAGATGTTCTACGAGATCCCGCTGACCATTGCGCTCAAGTTCCTGGGCGTGCCCGACGACGGGGCCGAGCAGCTGCGGCAGTTTGCGGTGGCCCACACGCTCAACACCTGGGGCCGGCCCACGCCCGAGGAGCAGGTGGAGATCGCGCACAACGTGGGCCGCTTCTGGCAGACCGCGCAGCGCATTCTGGACGCCATGCGCGCCCAGCCCGACGGCGAAGGCTGGATGTACGAAACCATCCGCCAGCACATCGCGCACCCCGACGTGGTGCCCGAGTCGTACCTGCGCTCGATGATGATGGCCATCCTGGCCGCCGCGCACGAGACCACGTCCAATGCCACGGCCAATGCCTTCCTCACCCTGCTGTCGCACCGCAAGGCCTGGGACGACCTGTGCGCCAACCCCGCGCTCATCCCCAACGCCGTGGAGGAGTGCCTGCGCGTGGCCGGCTCCATCATCGCGTGGCGCCGCGTGGCCACGGCCGACGCCGTGGTGGGCGGCGTGCCGATCCCCAAGGGCGGCAAGCTGCTGCTGGTGCAGGCCTCGGCCAACTTCGACCCGCGCCATTTCGAGAACCCCGACGAGGTGGACGTGTACCGCGAAAGCGCGGTGGAGCACCTCACCTTCGGCTACGGCGCGCACCAGTGCATGGGCAAGAACATCGGCCGCCTGCAGATGCGCGTGTTCATCGAAGAGTTCGTGCGCCGCCTGCCGCACATGCGGCTGGTGGAGGGCCAGACAATCGACTACCTCTCCAACACCTCGTTCCGTGGCCCGTCCACGCTGTGGGTGGAATGGGATCCGGCGCGCAACCCCGAGCGCCTGGCGGCCCATGCGGCAGCGGCGCCCGCCGCCTTCACCATCGGCCCGCCGCCCAAGGAGAGCATTACCCGCACGGTGGTGCTGCACGCCAAGGAGCCCGAGGGCGATGGCCTGTGGCGCCTGGTGTTCGCCAGCCCGGACGGCGGCCCGCTGCCCGCCTGGTCGGCCGGCGCGCATGTGGACCTGGTGGCCGGCGGATTCCGCCGCAAATACTCGCTGTGTGGCGACCCCGACCACCGCCACCACCTGCAGGTGGTGGTGCAGCGCGAGGCCGGCGGCCGCGGCGGCTCGCGCCACTTCTGCGACGCGCTGCAGGTGGGCGAGCGCCTGCAGCTGGCCGGCCCCAAGAACCTGTTCCGCCTCCAGGAGGACGCCGCGCGCTACGTGCTGATTGCGGCCGGCATCGGCATCACGCCCATGCTCGCCATGGCCGACCGCCTGAAGCGCCTGGGCAAGCCCTACACCCTGCACTACGCGGGCCGCTCGCGCGCCCAGATGGCATTGCTCTCTCGTGCCGAGCGCGACCACGCTGCGCACCTGCGGCTGTACGTCAAGGCCGAAGGCCAGCGCATGGATCTGCCTGCGCTGCTGGCCGGGGTCGGTGCGCAAGACCGTGTCTACGCCTGCGGGCCGGACCGGCTGATCGACGAACTGGAAACCCTGGGCGCCGACTGGCCCGAGGGCGTGCTGCACTTCGAGCACTTCAGCGGCGAAGGCGCGGCGCTGGACCCGGCCCGCGAGCACGCCTTTGTGGCCGAGCTGCGCGACTCGCAGTTGCAGGTGCAGGTGCCGCCCGACCGCACCCTGCTGCAGGCCCTGCAGGCCGCCGGCGTGGACGTGCCCTGCGACTGCAATGAAGGCCTGTGCGGCACCTGCGAGGTGGCCGTGCTGGAAGGCGCCGTGGACCACCGCGACAAGGTGTTGACGCACAGCGAGCGCGCGACGGGCCAGCGCATGCTGGCGTGCTGCTCGCGGGCGGCGGGGCAGCGCATCGTGCTGGCGTTGTAGGCGGTGTATAACCCTCCCGGGAGTGAGGTTGCGGCACTGGCCGCGCCGCGCTGCCGGACATGGGCTTTTTCACCGAGGTTCTTATGCGCGCACTGCTGCTACCCCTGCATCTCACTTTTGTCGGCCTGTGGCTGGGCTGTGTTCTGACGGAGGCGCTGTTCGAGCGGGCCTTGCTGGGCCAGGGGCGCGACAAGGAACTCATCCTGGCGGTGCTGCACAAGCGCGTGGACACCTTCGTCGAGATCCCCGCCTTTGCCCTGGTGCTGGCCACGGGGGCGCTGCTGCTGGCGGGAGCGCCGCCCAGTGCGCTGCTGCATGCCAAGGTGGGGCTGGCGCTGCTGGCCATCGCGGCCAATGTCTACTGTGTCTATCTGGTGTTCCGGCGCCACCGCCATGCGCTGCGGGGCGACTGGCCGGCGTTTGAACGGGCCGACCACTTGCAGCACAAGATCGGGGCGGTGGTGCTGCTGGGAATCCTGGGGGCTCTGGGGCTGGGGCTGGCACTGTTCGCGGGCGCGGCCGGCGGGTAGGCGGCCCGCGGCGGGGGGTCAGGCCGCCTTGCGGAACGGCTCTGCGGGCCGCTGCAGCTTGCCGTGCGGCAAGGTTGCCAGGCGAGAGAACATGCGGCGCACGTAGCCGCGCACCCACAGGCATTTGTTGAGCTCATCCACGGGCAGGGGGCCGGACACCACCACGATGTCGTTGGCCGCATCCTGTGCACCTGCCGCACGCAGGCGCCGACGGGTGTTGTTGGCCCAGGACTGGATGCGTGTGGGGCTGCCGTGCTGGTGCACTTCGCCCGTGTGCAGGTCAAATGCAATGGCGACGGTGTCGGTCTTGAGCTTGAAGCGCCGCTCTCCCGTCACGGCGCTGGGCGCCTCGCGCATGTCGTACAGGTAATAGCTGCCGGCCTTGAGCTGGTATTGCATGTCCATGGTGTTCCTCTCCTGGGGCGCATTTTGGAGGTTGCACCCGGAGGACGATGGCATGTAAAACGGCAGGAAAACCGGCCTTATTCCCAGCCACGCGCAGTGGAGTGCGCGTGCCATTGTGGCGGCGCGTCGGCACCCTGGCGCAAAACTTGAGGACGATGTCGTTACGAGTTGTTTGTCTTTTGCGCGGCGTCAACCGCGACGTCAGCCCGTGGGTCGCAGCGCAGGCGCGTGCGCAGCCCCGTGCGAGCCCGCGAAGCACGGCCCATCCCGCACGAGGGCTGCGCCCCCCGGCCGGCAGCGGGCGCCGCAGCGCCTTGGGAGGTGTGCACTACCTGTTAGAAATCCACCAGGCTCAGCCCCAGGCTGAAGACGGTGCGCTTGCGGTTGTAGTCGATCATGCTGTCGCCGTAGCCGCTGAACAGGGCCGTGTGCAGGCGCAGGTTGCTCTTGCCGCCCCACAGGCCGCTGCCCAGGGTCTGCATCCATTCGAGCCGCACGGAGCCCCGGTCGCTGCTGGACAGCGAGTGGCGCAAGGTGGCGCCCAGGGTGTTGTCCTTGTTCATGTTCCAGAACACCGACAGCTCGCCGCGGCCGACGTAGTCGCTGATGCCGGGGTTGTCGTCGCTGCCGGAGCTTTCCGACAGGCGCTTCCACACCTTGGCGTTGACGGTCCAGCGGTTGTCCAGCTCCATGCCGGTCATCAGGTACACGCGGTTCCAGCTGCGCGAGAGCGGCTCGCTCTGGCCGTTGGACTGGTGCACCAGGCCCACGCCGCTGTAGCGCCACTTCCAGCCGAAAGGCAGCTGGGCAGTGGTGGGGTAGACGTACATCACCTCGGGCTCGTGGTCGGTGGCGCGGAAGGGGCGCGAAATCGCGGGCGAGAACAGCTGCCAGTACGACTGCTGCGTGTAGCCGAACCACACTGAGTCCTTGAGCGTGGGGTGCCCCTGGGTCAGCAGGCCCTGGGCCAGCTTGGTGCGCACCGACAGCTGGATGCGGTTCTCCGTCGTGCGGTAGGGCGTGCTTTCCGTGGCGGAGTGGTTGGGCGAGGGCGACGTGGGCTGGCGGTTGACCGAGTCGGAGGCCACCACCGACACCGTGATGGGGCGGTACCCGCGGAAGCTGAACGTGCCGCAGTCGCTGCCCGCCTCCAGCTCCCAGAAGCGCGAGAGGTCGCTGTACTGCGCGTCGCGGCATCCCTCCACCCGGGCCACGTCAATGATGCGGGTGGCGGGCAGCGTGGTGTCCACGGGCGGAGGCACCTCGGAAGACGCGGCGGCGGCCTCCGCAGGGGCCCCGGCGCTGCCTGCAACCCCGGAAGCCGCGGCAGACGCCGCGGGCGCCACCCATTTCTGGCCGGCCGCCCACTGGTCAAAGCAAGCCAGCCGGGCCTGCGGGTCGCTGGCGAGCTGGGTGCAGCGGCGCCACGCGTCGCCGGCGTCGGCCCGGGGCGGGCTGGCCGGTGCCGCCGCAGAGGCCTGGGCCAGCGCCGCGCCCCCCGGTGCCAGGACGGCCAGGGCGGCCAGCGCCACGGCGGCCAGCCCGTGCGGGCCGTGGGTCACTGCCATGCTGCCTGCTTGCGCAGCACGAAGTCCGCGGACGGGGCGGAGGGGGTGGGGTGGGCGTTGTTCCATGTTCCGCGTATTTCCTTGCCGCAACTGCCATCCACCACCTGGCCGATCCAGGTGGCGCTGATGTTGGTGCCGTTGCTTGATTCTTCCAGGGTGAGCTCGCCGGCATCCACGTCGCCGCTGACCAGTGCTTCGGCACCCTCGCGCTGCACGGTGCCGCGCACGCTCTCGGCCAGCTCCGGGTGGGGGCCCAGCTGCAGCGTGGCGGCGACGGGGCGGTCTGCCCCCGGCGCCAGCAGTTCGGCCTGCCAGCGGCCCTGCAGGTGCTGGTGGTCCATTGCCTCGGCGGCCGGGCACGCCGCCGTGGATTGTGGATCGTTTTGGGCTCTGGCGCTTGTAGGACAAGCGCTGGCCGCTATGAAAATAAAAGCGCACAAGACCGGCAGTGCGCGAAAAATGCGCTCCGCTGGCGCCGGGCAAATCCAGAAAGAGAACATTACAGAGGACGGCACGGGCTTCACAAGGTGGCTTGGGGCGCGCCCGCCTGGGCCTTGCGGGCGGCAAATTCGGCGCGCAGGGCCTTGAGCTTTTCGCGCGGGTCTTCGCGGGCCGTGGTCTTGTCCAGGCCCATTTCGGCGATGAAGCGGCTGGGCTGGGCCGCCACCATCTCGCGGCCCTTCTTGCGCTTCTTGGTCCAGCTCACGGCCAGGGTGCGCTGGGCGCGGGTGATACCCACGTACATCAGGCGGCGCTCTTCCTGCAGGCGCTGCAGCACATCGTCGGTCACCTTCTGCTGGCGGCCTTCGTCGTCGTCCAGCTTGAAGGGCAGCATGCCTTCGGTCACGCCCACCAGCACCACGTGCGGCCACTCCAGCCCCTTGCTGGCGTGCAGGGTGGAGAGGGTGACCATGTCCTGCTCCTGTTCGCGCTCGCTGATGGTGGAGAGCAGCGCGATGGTCTGCGACACCTCCAGCAGGCTCTTGGTCTCCTTGGCTACCACCGCACCGGCGGTGTCGTCGATCTGCCCGCCCGCGCGCTGGGCCATCCAGTCGCAGAACTCCATCACGTTGCTCCAGCGGGCGGCGGCCACCTTCTCGCTGTCTTCGTTGTCGTACAGGTGTTGCTCGTAGCCGATTTCCTTGAGCCACTCGTTCAGAAAGGCGCGGGCGTCTTCGGCGCCGTGCGTGCGGCGCGCGCTGTACTCCAGGTAGTTGATGTAGCGGCCAAACTCATGCAGCCCGTCCATGGCACGCTTCGGAATCGCCGCGGGCAGCATGCCGTTGAACAGCGCGCCGAACATGCTCTGCTTGTGCTGCGTGGCAAACGCGCCCAGCGCCGCCAGCGTGGTGTGGCCGATGCCGCGCTTGGGGCTCGTGATGCAGCGCAAAAACGCCGGATCGTCGTCGTTGTTGATCCACAGACGGAACCACGCGCACAGGTCCTTGATTTCCGCCCGGTCAAAAAAGCTGGTGCCGCCCGAGACTTTGTAGGGGATGTTGGCCTTGCGCAGCGCTTTCTCAAACGGCTTGGCCTGGTGGTTGGCGCGGTACAGGATGGCAAAGCTTTTCCAGTCCGGCGGCGGGTTGCTGGCCGCGCGCAGGCTCTGGATGCGCGCCACGGCGCGCTCGGCCTCGTGCTCCTCGTTGTCGGCGTCCACCACGCGCACGGGCTCGCCCTCGCCCAGTTCGCTGAACAGCGTCTTGGGGAACAGCTTGGGGTTGGGGCCGATCACGTTGTTGGCCGCGCGCAGGATGGCGCTGGTGGAGCGGTAGTTCTGCTCCAGCTTGATGACCTTGAGGTGGGGGAAGTCCACCGGCAGCTTCTTGAGGTTGTCCAGCGTGGCGCCGCGCCAGCCATAGATGCTCTGGTCGTCGTCGCCCACGGCGGTGAAGTGGCCGTTTTCGCCCACCAGCAGCTTGAGCAGCTCGTACTGCGTGGCGTTGGTGTCCTGGTACTCATCCACCAGCACATGGCCCAGCGACGCCTGCCACTTGGCGCGCACTTCCGGGAAGTCGCGCAGCAGCCGCAGCGGCATGCCGATCAGGTCGTCGAAGTCCACGCTCTGGTAGGCCGTCAGCCGCTCCTCGTAGCGCGCCATCAGCACGGCGATGCTGCGCTCGTTGTCGTCCGCCGCCTGGGCCAGGGCCTGCTCGGCGTTCAGGCCCATGTTCTTCCACTTGCTGATCACCCACTGCCACTGGCGGGCGGTGGCCATGTCCACGGTGCCGCCGGCCGCGTCCTTCAGGATGCCGGTCACGTCGTCGGCGTCCAGGATGCTGAACTGCGGCTTGAGGCCCAGCACATGGCCGTCCTCGCGCACCATGCGCACGCCCAGGGCGTGGAAGGTGCACACCAGCACGTCCTTGGCCCGCTTGCCGATGAGCCCCTGCGCCCGCTCGCGCATTTCCGCCGCCGCCTTGTTGGTGAAGGTGATGGCCGCGATGCGCTTGGGCGCCAGGCCCTTTTCGATCATGTGGGCGATCTTCATGGTGATCACCCGTGTCTTGCCCGAGCCCGCGCCGGCCAGCACCAGGCAGGCGCCGTCGGTGTAGTGGACAGCCTGAAGCTGGGCGAGGTTGAGGCCGGCGGACATGGGAAGCGGTGGGAGCGGGAAGAAACTGCAGGACGAGGCCGTGGGGCCGGCGCTCCGGCCGAAGGCGGCAGGGCGGAGAGCGCGCAATGATACCGGGCGCTGGAACGGCTCCCCGCCCGCGCCGGCCCTTTGCGCTGCGGGTAACCCCGCTGGCGGGGCCGGTTGTCACAATCTGATACTTCTGCCGTGGGGCTCGATCCGGGCCCCGTCTTCCCGACGATGGCCGAACCATGCCCGCTGCCTGCTCTTTCCGCACCCGTTTCTGGTCCCGCCTCGCGGCGGCCTCCGCCCTGCTGGCCGCTTGCGCGTTGCAGGCGCCAGCCCAGGCGCAGGCCAGCAGTGCCGGGCCGGTGCGCATCGGCGTGGTGGGGCCGTTCACCGGCGCGTCGGCGGACTTTGGCGTGCCCATGCTCAATGGCATCAAGCTGGCAGTGGACGAGATCAATGCCGTGGGCGGCTACCTGGGCCGCCCCCTGGAACTGGTGGTGAAGGACGACGGCGCCAGCCCGGAGCAGGGCCGCAAGGCCTCGCAGGAATTGCTGGCCGAGAAAGTGGTCGCCACCCTCGGTTTTTGCAACACGGGGGTGGCGCTCAAGGCCATCGACCTGTTCCAGGGCAGCGGCAGTCCGCTCATCATCCCTTGCGCCACCGGCACGGCCCTCACCAGCACCTATCCCGCGGCCGAGAGCTACATCTTCCGCGTGCAGGCCCGGGACGCGCTGCAGGCGCCCTTCATGGTGGACGACATCCTCAAGCGCGGCTGGGACAAGGTGGCCCTCTTTGCCGACAAGACCGGCTATGGCGAAGGCGGCTACAACGACGTGGTGGCTGCGCTGGCGGCCAAGAACCTCAAGCCGGTGCACGTGGCGCGCTTCGACCTGGGGGTGAAGGACCTCTCCGCCGAGCTGGCGGCTGCGCGGGCCGCCGGCGCCAACGTGGTCTACAGCTACACCGTCGGCCCCGAGAACGCCGTCATCGCCAACGGCCGCAAGGCCCTGGGCTGGAAGGTGCCGCAGGTGGGCGCATGGCCGCTGTCGTTCCCGTTCTTCCTGGACGGCGCCAAGGACGCGGCGGAAGGCGCGCTCATGGTGCAGACCTTCATCGCCGAGCCCAGCAACGAGCGCCGGGCCGCGTTCCTGTCGAGCTACACCCGCAAATACCACGGCAAGGTCGCCGTGCCCATGGCTGCGGCCAACGCCTACGACGCCACCTACCTGCTGATGTACGCCTTCCTGGGGGTGCGCGACGGCAACCTGACGGGACGCGCCATCAAGGAATCGCTGGAAGGCCGCATGAAGACCTACTACGGCGTGGTCTCCACCTACGACAAGCCGTTCAGCCCGCAGGACAAGGACGCCATCACACGCAACATGCTGGTCATCGGCCAGGTCAAGAACGGCGCCATCACCTTTGCCTACCCCGAGGATGCCAAGCGCAACCTGATCGTGCAGCGCAAGCAGTGAGCGCCGCCGCACGCCGTACCCGCAGCACCCGCCGTTGGCGACGGCAGCCGCCTGACTTTGCGCTGACCACCGCGGGCCGCAGGGCCCCGGCGCGGCGGCCCGCCACGGGACAATAGGCCCGTGCTGTCCGTCCTGCTCATCACCTTTCCGTTCTTTGCCCTCGTGCTGTGCGGCTACCTGGCCGCGCGGCGCGGCGTGCTGCCGCAGCCCGCCATCCCGGGGCTCAACGCCTTCGTGCTTTATTTCGCGCTGCCGTGCATGCTGTACCGCTTTGGCGCCAGCACGCCCATTGCCCAGCTGCTGGACCCGGCCGTGGCCGGCGTGTACCTGCTGTGCGCCCTGGCCATGGTGGGCGGCACGGTGGCCCTGACGCGCAACGCGCACATCGGCTGGAACGACGCCGCTTTTGGCGCCCTGGTCGCAGCCTTCCCCAACACGGGCTTCATGGGCGTGCCGCTGCTGGTGGCGCTGCTGGGCGCGCACAGCGCCGGCCCGGCCATCGTCACCATCGTGGTGGACATGGTCGTCACCAGCTCGCTGTGCATCGCCCTGTCCCGGCTGGACGGCGCGGGCACCCACGGCGTGGGCGTGGCGCTGCGCAACGCTTTCCGCGGCATGGCCACCAATCCCATGCCCTGGTCGATTGCGCTGGGCGCCCTGGCGTCCGCGCTGCAGTTGCGCCTGCCCGGCCCGGTGGACAAGACCATCGCCATGCTGGCCGACGCGGCCTCGCCGGTGGCGCTGTTCACCATCGGCGCGGTGCTGGCCCGCTCGCAGATGAACCAGCACGAGCAGGTGCCCGCACGCCTGTACGTGCCCGTGGCGCTGGCCAAGCTGCTGGTGCACCCGCTGCTGGTGTGGGCCGCCGGCACGGCCGCCATCGCGCTGGGCGTGCCGCTCGCGCCGTTCGCGCTGACCGTGATGGTGCTGCTGGCAGCCTTGCCCAGCGCCAGCAACGTCTCG
Organism: Acidovorax sp.; assembly: GCF_021287135.1. GTDB lineage: Bacteria > Pseudomonadota > Gammaproteobacteria > Burkholderiales > Burkholderiaceae_C > Acidovorax. The sequence continues at coordinate 19,311 of NZ_JAJTBB010000079.1, read as the reverse complement.
CTGCTGGCCGAGAAGTTCGGTGCCAACAACGGGCGCGTGGCGCGCATCATCCTGGTCTCCACGGCGCTGGCGTTCCTCAGCTTCTCGGCCGCCGTGGCGCTGCTGACCTGACCGCTGGCGGCGCCGCAGCCCGTCGCCTGCGCCGTGGGGCGTGGCGTACAGTGGCGCCATGCACGCCGATGACTTTGCCGCCCCCTGGGCGCACGACCACCGTTTTGCTTCCGAGCACGGAACGCACCATGCCGAACGCAGCACCCGCGTGGTGATGTGGATCACCCTGGCGGCCATGGGCGTCGAGATCGCCGCCGGGTGGGGATTCAACTCCATGGCGCTCATGGCCGACGGCTGGCACATGAGTTCGCACGCCGTGGCCATCGGGCTGTCGGCCGCCGCGTATGCGGCCGCGCGCCGCTACGCCAGCGACCCCCGCTTTGCCTTTGGCACCTGGAAGATCGAGGTGCTCGCGGGCTTTGCGAGCGCCATTTTCCTGCTGGGGGTGGCGGTGCTGATGGTGGTGGGCTCGGTCGAGCGGCTGCTTTCGCCGCAACCCATCCAGTACCGTCAGGCGATCGCGGTGGCCGTAGCGGGCCTGCTGGTGAATGCGGTGTGCGCCTGGATCCTGGGGCACGCGCACCACCACGGAGAGCACCCGGGCCATGACCACGGCCATGGGCACGGCCACGGGCACGACCATGGCCACGGGCACGGCGAGGACCTCAACCTCAAGTCCGCCTACCTCCACGTGCTGGCGGACGCCGCCACCTCGGTGCTGGCCATCGTGGCCCTGGCCGGGGGCTGGGCCTACGGCTGGTCCTGGCTGGACCCCGTGATGGGCATCGTGGGCGCCGTGCTGGTGGGCTGGTGGGCCAAGGGCCTGGTGGTGGACACGGCCAAGGTGCTGCTGGACCGGGAAATGGACCATCCTGTGGTCGAGGAGATTCGCGAGGTGATCGAGCAGCCGGACGCGCCGGGGTGGACCCGGGTCACCGACCTGCATGTCTGGCGGGTGGGCAAGGGCCTGTACGCCTGCGCCCTCACGGTGGTCACGCGCGACACGGGCATCACCCCCGACCTGCTGCGCCAGCGGCTGGGCGTGCATGAAGAAGTGGTCCATTCCACCATCGAGATCCACAGGCTCCCGCACGGCGTGCCGGACCCTGGGACATCGTAGGCTGGCCCTCAGCCGCCGGGCGCGGGCCGGCGCGGCAAAGCCTTCCCGGGCCAGGGTTTGGGCGAACGGTTCGGGCGTCCTGGGCGGCGGGGTGAGCGGGGCGCGCTGGGGGCGGCCCTGCACTGTCGCTGCCGCGGCAATTCTTTGCTTGCTGCGGTCTGCAATCCCTTGTAACAATTTCGGCTTTACTCGGAGGATTCTCGAATGAAGCAATTGATGTCGCGTCGCGCACGGTGGTCTGCCACCGCGATGGTGGGGCTTCTGGTGGCGCAGGGCGCGGCCGCACAGTCCATGGGCACCGTGGCCTATGCCCCGCTGGCGGCCTCGAACGTGCCGACGGCGTCGGAATGGGCGCTGATCGGCATGGCCGGCCTGCTCGCCGTGGTGGCCTACCATGCTCTGCGCTCGAACGGCGGGCGCACGCTGAAGGTGTGGGCCGCCGGCCTCCTGGCATGTGCGAGCCTGTCGACCGCGCTGTGGAACCGCAACGCCGTCGCGGCCCCGCCCCCGCCCGCGGTGGAAATCGTGCTGGACCAAGCTGCAGGCGGCGCCGCCATCATCCCGCACAACCCCGAGCTGTTCTCCCCCCCGTTCACCCATGTGTACACCGTGCAGAACCAGACGGCGCACGCGCAGCGGATCACTGAGGTGAGCACGCGGCCCGACCTTCTTTTGGAGACGCCCACGGGCTTCACGCCGGAGTGCACGGTGGGGCTGGTGCTGCAGCCCAATGACATGTGCTATCTCAAGGCCAACGGCATGAACATGCCGGGCTGACCGGGCTGAGGAAGGCGCCGTCGCCACCCTGGCGCGGGCTGCCACCCGGTGGGGCATTTCCCCTCCGGACGGGCCCTGCGCCCGGGTCAGATCGTCAACGGATCCACATCCACCAGCCACCGCACCAGCCCCTTGTGCGCGGGCTGGGCGCGGGTGGCCTGCAGCACGGGCTGCCACGCGGCCAGAAAACGCTGCAGCGCGGCGCGGCTGGGGCTTTCCATCAGCATCTGCGCCCGCTCCATATTGGCCACGCGCTGGACGGTGAGCGGCACGGGCGGGAACAGCGTCACCACGTCCAGGCCGGGCAAGCCGGCCGCATGCGCCGCGGCGGTGGCGGCGGACAGAAAACCCTGGGCCACCTCCTGCGTGCGGGCGTCGGCCCGCACCAGGGCCTGGTAGGCAAACGGGGGCATGGCCGCCTCGGCACGCTCCCGCAGCTGCTGGGCCGCAAACGCCTCGTAGTCGTGCTTGCGCAGCGCCTCATAGACGGCATGCTGCGGGTGGTACGTCTGCACCCACATCTCGCTTTGCGTGCCTTGCGCGGCCACGTAGGCGGCGTCGCGCCCGGCACGCCCGGCCGCCTGCATCAGCAGCGCAAACAGCCGCTCGGGCGCACGGAAGTCGCTGCTGAACAGCGCGCCATCGGGCTGCACGGCGGCCACCAGGGTGATGCGGCGGAAGTCATGGCCCTTGGCGATCATCTGCGTGCCCACCAGGACATCGACTTCGCCCGAATGCACCTGGGCCAGCTGGGCCTCCAGGGCGCCCTTGGCCTTGGTGGTGTCGGCGTCGATGCGGGCGATGCGGGCGGGATTTCCGTCCGGGCGCTGCACGTTGCGCAGCAGGGCGGCCAGCTGTTCCTCCAGCTGTTCCGTGCCCCGGCCCATGGAATGGATGTCGGGGCTGCCGCAGGCGGGGCAGTGCAGCGGCACGCGCACGGTGTAGCCGCAATGGTGGCAGCGCAGGGTGCGGTCGGTCTTGTGGAAGACCTGGTGGGCGCTGCAGTGCGGGCAGTCGCTCTTCCAGCCGCAGTCCGTGCAGTGCAGCACCGGGGCGTAGCCGCGGCGGTTGAGCAGGACCATGCTCTGCTCGCCGCGCGCCACCCGTTCGGTAATGGCCTGCAGCAGCGGCGCACTGAACACGGTGCGGCGGGGCTGCTGGTTCATGTCCACCCGGCGCACGCGGGCCAGGGCGCCCGCGCCAATGCGGCTGGGCATGTGCAGGCGCAGGTAGCGCCCGCCCTCCGGATCTTCGGGCGTGGGCGGGCGGCTGGCGTGCCAGCTCTCCAGCGAGGGCGTGGCCGAACCCAGCAGCACCTTGGCGCCCTGCTCGCGCCCGCGCCAGACGGCCAGGTCACGGGCCGAGTAGCGCGCCCCCTCCTGCTGCTTGTAGCTGGGGTCGTGCTCCTCGTCGACCACGATGAGCTGGAGCCCCGGCAGGCTGGCAAACACGGCCATGCGCGTGCCCAGCACGATGCGGGCGACGCCGCTGTGCGCCGCCAGCCAGCTCTTGAGGCGCTGCGGGGGCGTCATGCCGCTGTGCAGCGACACCACGGCCTGGCTGCCGAAGCGTGGCGCAAAGCGGGCGGTGAAGCGCTCTTCCAGCTGGGGCGTGAGGTTGATCTCGGGCACCATCACCAACGCCTGGGCGGCCGGGTCGGCTTCCAGCGCCTCCTGCACGCAGCGCAGGTACACCTCCGTCTTGCCGCTGCCGGTGCTCCCAAACAGCAGGAAGGGGCCAGGTTCTGAGGCAATTCGGGCCCTGGCGCTTTCCTGTTCTGCGCTAAGCGCTATGTTTTTTATAGCGTCCGTGCCTCCTTCGGCGGCGAGTGCCTTGGCCGGGCGCCGCAGGCGGCGGGCGAGCTGCTCGGGTTGCAGGTCGCGCAGCTGGGGCGGCAGCGCGGCCAGGGCCACCTCGCCCAGGGCGCGCTGGTAGTAGCGGGCGGCAAAGGCCACCAGGCGGCGCCAGGACCGGTCCAGCGGGGCCACGCCGTCCAGCACGCCCGCAATGGCGCGCAGGGTTGCGCCCTCCGGCAGCTCGCCCGGGGCGTCCTCGGCGTCCCACACCACGCCCAGCACGTCGCGGCGGCCCAGGGGCACGCGCACCAGCGTGCCGGCAGGCAGCGGCCGGTCGCAGGCATAGCTGAGCAGGTCCCCGACGCCGCTGTGCGCGGGCGTGTGCAAGGCGACGTGGACAAGGAACGAAGCAGGGGCGGACACGGCAGGGAAAGCGGCTGAACGGCAGTTGGAGCAGGTTGTGCAGGTGGCGTGGAGATGTCATCGCCAAGTGCTTGATTTGGCTGGTGCGGATGGGTAATCCCGGATTTCTGTGGATAACTTTGTTGACATCCTGCCCCGACCGCCGCGCAAGCCGCATGAAGACTGGGCCCGAACAGATTGCCTGGAAATGCGGCAGTCTTGAAAAATCGTTATAAATCAACCCTCTGACGGTTTTGCAAGCTTTTTTTTGTGCTAGGCCGGAGGCGCTGGCGCATGCTGCAGTGCACGATGTCTGGTGTGCATAAGTCAGACAACAGGGTCGCGTCAAGAGCCTGTGGAGGCCGGTTTTTGTGCTAGCCGAGGGGCCGCGTGTTCATCCAATTGTTAGGTTTGTGCTGCAAGTGCTTGATTTGGAAGGGCAAATCGGAGAAATCCAGAATTTCTGTGGATAACTTTGTTGATATCCATGGGGTTTGGCTCGCAAGTGCTTGAAAATCCGTGCTCCGAGTGGCTTGCCTGTCAAAACGGCAGGGTTTTAATTTCCTTGCAAATCAAGCACTTAGGTTCTTTGTAACGTCTTCTTACGGCAAGTGGGCTTTTTTGATCGAAGTGGGGTCCATGCTCCAGTTTTGTGCATAAGTAGTGCGGGCGGCTGCACGGTAACGGCCCGCCCGCTGCATTGTCGCAGGGCCTGCGGCGCACTTCCGGGGTGAGCCTGCCGCGCCCCGGCCATGTCGCTTTGCTTCAAGACATGCCAGCGCCCTCTGCCCAAGACGCCGGCCATGGCAAGTTCTCAAGACACCTCTCCTTCTCCTTCTCCCTCTCCCGCGCTGGTGCCGTCCCTGGAGCGCGACGGGTTCATGCTGGCCCGGCTGGACGACGTGGTGCAGGCGGCGCGCACCGACAGCCTGTGGTTCATGACCTTCGGGCTGGCCTGCTGCGCCGTGGAGATGATGCACGCCGCGATGGCACGGTACGACCTGGACCGCTTCGGCATCATTCCCCGCTCCAGCCCCCGGCACAGCGACCTGATGATCGTGGCGGGCACGCTGACCAACAAGATGGCGCCCGCCATCCGCAAGGTCTACGACCAGATGCCCGAGCCGCGGTATGTGATCTCCATGGGGTCGTGCGCCAACGGCGGGGGCTACTACCACTACAGCTACTCGGTGGTGCGCGGCTGCGACCGCATCGTGCCGGTGGACGTCTATGTGCCCGGCTGTCCGCCCACGGCCGAGGCGCTGCTCTACGGCATCCTGCAGTTGCAGGCCAAGATCCGGCGGCCGCGGGTGATCGCCCGGTAGCGGACGCTCAGCCGCGCCGCAGCATCCAGTCGGCGTCGGTGGCAGGCAGCAGGGTGTGCACCTTGAGCGCGGCGGGCGGGCGCTCGTACAGCGCCCGCGTTTCACGGCTGAAATGGGCCTGGTCCGCGTAGCCGTGGTGCAGGGCGGCGTCAAGGGCGCTGGCGTTGGCGTCGCGCATGGCCAGCAGGGCGGTTTCGGCGCGCAGCATGCGCTCCACCTCGCCGGGGCGCAGGCCGGTGAGCTGGTGCACGCGCCGCTGCAGGTGGCGGGGCGTCCAGCCCAGCGCCTGGGCCAGGGCCTGGCGGGCGGGGCGTTCCCAGCGGGCGGCGTGCACGCGAAGCCAGGGCGCGTGCTCGTGCGCGGCGGCGGCCCAGCGCGGCGCCAGGAAGGCTTCGCACAGTGCCACGCGGGCCCCGTGGTCGGGTGCCCCGTGCATGGCGTGCAGCCAGGCCTGCCAGGGCGCGCGCTCAGGGCCGGCGGGCAGCCAGTCGTGCGCGTCCTCCACGCGGTCGGTCAGCGGCTGCAGGTCGCGCCCGGTCAGCAGGGCGAGCGCGCCGGGCTGGAAGGCCAGGCAAAAGAAGTCGCCGCCGGGCTCGGAGGTGGAATGGTAGGCATGCCGGTGTGCCCCCGAGAGGGCGGTGCGGGGCAGCCACTGGTCGGCGGGCTGCCCGGCGCATTCGTGCAGGAGCACGGCCCCGCGCACGAGCCACAGGAGGCCGGGATAGGGGCTGGCCGGCACGCGGGTGTCGCGCGGCGTACCGGCGGGCAGCGCCGCCAGGTCGCGCCAGATGTAGGCGCGCACGCAGCCGGACAGGGCCGGTGCGGGCGCCTGCACGGCCGAAGCGCTGTGGATCGTGTCTGCCGGCATGGCGGCCTGCGCCCTGGGCCGACGGCCGCGCCGCTCAGGCGGCCTTCGCGCGCAGCGCGCGGGAGTGGCTGTGCACGGCCTCGACCAGCGCCGCCACATGCTCGGGCGGCGTGAACTGGCTGATGCCGTGGCCCAGGTTGAAGATGTGCGTGGGGCCGGTGGTGGACTTGTCGGTGTGCGGCGTGCCGAAGCTGTCGAGCACGGCGTGCACCTGGGTCACGATCTGCGCGGGCGGGGCGAACAGCACATTGGGGTCGATGTTGCCCTGCAGCGCCTTGCCGGGGCCGCCGGCCCGGCCGCCGACGATGGCGCGCGCCTTGCCGAGGTTGGCCGTCCAGTCCAGGCCCAGCACTTCGCAGTCGATGGCCTTCATGTCGTCGAGCCAGATCCCGCCGCCCTTGGTGAAGACGATGCGCGGCACGTCCTGGCCGTCCGCGCCCGTGCGCTTCAGTTGCGCAAGCACCCGCTGGGTATAGGCCAGGCTGAACTCCTGGAAACAGCCGTCGGCCAACACGCCGCCCCAGCTGTCGAAAATCATCACCGCCTGGGCGCCCGCGTCGATCTGGGCGTTGAGGTACGCGGCCACGGCGTCGGCGTTCACGGCCAGGATGCGGTGCATCAGGTCGGGGCGGCTGTACATCAGCGTCTTGACGAGGCGGTAGTCGTCGCTGCCCTTGCCCTCGACCATGTAGCAGGCCAGCGTCCAGGGGCTGCCCGAGAAGCCGATCAGCGGCACGCGCCCATTCAGGGCCTTGCGGATGCTGGTGACGGCGTCGAACACGTAGCGCAGCTTGTCCAGGTCGGGCACGGCCAGCGCGGCCACGGCGGCCTCGTCCCGCACCGCTTTGGCAAAGCGCGGGCCTTCGCCCTCGGCGAACGACAGGCCCAGGCCCATGGCGTCCGGCACCGTGAGGATGTCGCTGAACAGGATGGCGGCATCCAGCGGGAAGCGCTCCAGCGGCTGCAGCGTGACCTCGGTGGCGTAGTCCACGTTGGTGGCCAGGCCCATGAAGCTGCCCGCCTGGGCGCGCGTGGCCTTGTACTCGGGCAGGTAGCGGCCCGCCTGGCGCATGAGCCACAAGGGTGTGTAGTCGGTGGCCTGGCGGCGGCAGGCGCGCAGGAAGGTGTCGTTGGAGAGGGGCGCGAAGGTCATCCCGCGATTGTCGCAGGCCGGCCCCCGGCCTCTGCACCTGATCTGGCGGTGAAAATTTGACCCGCGTCAAGACAGTGCGCCCGCCGAATACGGACTTTGCCAAGCCGCAGGGGGCGCCCGCCTTCCGGGCGCACGCGATGCGGCTCAGGGGGGGCTATCGCTCGGCAATGTAGTGCGACATGCGCGCCACTTCGCCGGGCGCGAGGAAGGCCCGCACCTCGGTCTCCAGCGCCTGGTCGGCCATGGTGGCGCGGGCCCGCTGGTGCAGGTAGTCGGCCCAGGACTCCACGATGAAGCGCTCCACATAGCGCGACGGCTCGCCCAGGTCCTTGTACACGCGCCAGAAGGTGGCGCCGTCGCGCCGGCGCGGGGCCTTCATGCGGCTGATGGTGTCCAGGAAGGCGGCGTCCGTGCCGGGGGCGATGCGGTAGCCCACTTCCACAGCGACCGGGCCGGCCTCGGGCAAGGGCTCGGCCTCGATGAACAGCTCGTCCCACGGTGTGGCCTGGGTCACCTCGTGCAGCGCACCCATGCGCAGGGGCATGGGCCGTGCCAGCAGCAGGCCTGCGCCCATGAGCGCCGCCGCTGCGATCAGCGTGGGTGCGAGGCCCAGGATGTCGGACGCCGCACCCCAGAAGGCCGAGCCCAGCGCGAACGCCCCCAGGGCCGCCACCATGTGCATCGCGACGGCGCGCGAGCGCACCCATTGCGGCGCACTGGCCTGCGTGGCGGTGTTGAAGGTGGACATTGCGGACATCCACGCCGCGCCCGCAAACAGCATGACCCCATAGACCACGCCCGCCACATGGGTGAGCGCCGCCACCAGCATGGCCGCGGCAAACACCACCCCGGCCATGCCCACGATTTTTTCCAGGCCGAAGCGCGCCCGCAGGCGGCCCAGGATCAGCCCCACCCCCACGGCGCCCGTGCCCAGGCAGCCCATCAGCAGGCCAAACCCTTGCGCGCCTGTGCCCAGTTGCCGCTGCGCGATCACCGGCAGCAGCGCCCACAGGGCCGATCCGGCTGCGCTGAAGGCCATCACCCGCACCAGCTGCGCAAGGATCAGGCGCGAATGCCAGGCAAAGCGCAGCCCGCTGAGCGTGCCGCCCCATAGGCGTTCGGCCGGCAGCTTGGACGGCGGGTGCGCCCGGGGCGGCCAGCGGCGGATGGCGTCCCACATCACCAGCGTGGTGGCCACTGTGACGGCAAACACCCAGCCGGCCCCCAACTGGGCAAAGACCAGCCCAGCCAGCGTCGGCCCCACGGCCCGCGCCGCGTTGTAGGCAATGCTCACGGCCGTGATGGCCTGGGGCCATTCGTCGCGCGGCACCGGGTCGATGACCGAGGAGTTCCACGCCGGCGTGAGCACGGCCGTGCAGCAGCCGCACACGAACACCAGCAGCAGCACCGATGCAGGCCCGCCCCAACCCAGCAGCACCAGCAGCGTCAGCAGCGCGCAGGCCCCCGCCTGGGCCAGCAAGGCGCCGGAAATCAGGCGCCGCCGGTCGGTGGTGTCCGCCAGCACCCCCGCAGGCAGCGCCAGCAGGAACATCGGCATGAACACGGCCGTCTGCACCAGGGCCGCCAGAAAGGACGAGCCCGACAGTTCCACCATCAGCCAGGCCGCCGCCATGGACTGCATGCCGTTGCCGATGAAGAACACCCCGCCGCAGAGCCACAGCCCCCGGAAGGCCGGCTGGCGCAAGGGGCTCCATAACGAGGTGGGGGACGGTGCGGCCATGGGGGTGCGGTGCAATAAAAAGTAAAGTGGTTGACCAGGAGAGACCGGCTGCATGGTAGACGCTCCGCTACGCCTGCGCTGGCGGGCGCCTTTGCGGGGAAGCGGGGGTAGACTGGCTGCGGCGGCATGGCCTGGAGGTCTACGCCTTGGAGCATGCCTGCCTCATCAGCCAATGGAGAAGAGGGATATGAAAAAGATTGCAATTTCGATGGGGATGGTTCTGGCGGCGGGCATGGCCCACGCCGATCTGCTGAACATCAGCACGGCGGCCGTGCACTCGGCGTCCAGCCTGCAAGGCGTGGCCTGCACGGTGGTCGGGACCGACGGTCCGCTGTACCGGGGCACCAAGATCCTGTACGTGCTGGCCGAATCGGTGGGCAACGGCCGCAACCCCACGCTCCAGGTGCGCTCGCTGGCCTACAACCTGGTGGTGTCCAACGATGACTGGCAGCAGCCGTACTACATCAACGGCGCGGTGCAGGACCCGCTGCCCACGATCCTGTACACGCAGTTCCTGCGCGCACCCAACCGGCCTACCGATTCGGGCGTGATCTACTTTGCCCAGCCGGGCGAGCCGCTGTGCGTGTACACCAACGAGCGCGCCGGCGACGATGGCCTGTACCAGGCGGTGATCTCCATCACGGACCGCACTGCCGCCATTACGGCCGCCGGCATCCGGTCGGCCCGCACCGGCGAGGTGCTCGACCCGACCGGCGCTGCGCGCGCTGTGCTGGACCAGTACCTGCAGCGGCAGTCGGGCGCGGCCCAGTGACGCGGCGGGCCCGGCGGTCCAGTGGCCCGTCGAGCGCGCTACTGATTCAGTAGCGTCCCGCCCTGGCCTGCGGCCAGCAGCCGGGTGAGCAGCGGGTGCATCACCTTGCGGGCGTTGTAGATCAGGTGGAACTGCTCCTGCACGTCAGGGCTGGTACCCACCTGAACCAGGCCGTGCGTGCGGCCCAGGTGCCCGCCCAGGGACACCGGCGCGGGCATGACGCCCATGCCGGTGGCCGCAAAGGTGCTCAGCAGCGCGCTGTCTTCAAATTCGCCCGCAACCCGCGGGCGGATGCGCTCGCGTTCCAGCCAGTGGTCGATGCGCGCACGCATGGCCGCATGCCCGGTGGGCAGCAGCACCGGCACCACTGCCAGGCTGCGCGGAAATGCGTGCGCCGCCGCCTCGGCCCACTCCGGCGGCGCGTACCAGGCCACGGGGCTGGTGCCCAGCAGCTGGCTGGTGGTCTTGAGCGCCGGGTTCGGCGGCGCGGGGCTGTCGGCCAGCACGGCGTCCAGCTTGTGCAGCGCCAATTCGGCCAGCAGCGGCTGAAACTCTCCTTCATGGCATAGCAGCCGCAGGTGCGGCTCGTCCAGCACCGGGGTCAGCAGGCGGTGCACCGCCAGCTTGGCGATGCCGTCCGAGATGCCCAGGTTCAGCCGCACCGTCTGGCCGCTGGCAGCCTCGCGCACGCGGTGCGGCAATTGCTCGCCCAGCGCAAAGATGTGGTCCGCCTCGTGCAGCGCGGCCACGCCCGCGTCCGTGAGCACCAGGCTGCGCCCCTCGTTGCGCAGCAGGGCAACGCCCAGCGACTTCTCCAGCTCTCGCACCTGGGCGCTGATGGTCTGCACCGCCATGTCCAGGCGTTCGGCGGCCCGGGCGATGCCGCCTTCCTTGGCCACCACCCAGAAATAGAACAGATGCCGGTAGTTGAAGCTTTGGCTCATGGTGCGATGCTGGGTTAAAGGTTCGTAAAAACCGAAGTCATCGTACCGATATTGCAGGTTTTAAGGAACTTGACGCACTTCTACAGTCGGGCCTTCGTTGAATGACTTGCTGTGGAGGCGCTGCACGATGGAAACCATAGGCACCTGGTGGATGTGGACGGGATTCGCCGTCTTTGTGGTCGTGGCCATTGCCATCGACCTGCTGGTGATGGAGCGCCAGGGCGCCCACAAGGTCACCATGAAAGAGGCCGTGCGCTGGAGTCTGCTGTGGTTTTCGCTGGCCTTCGTGTTCGTGGCCATCCTGTGGTGGTACCTGGACGGCAGCCAGGGCCGCGAGGTGGCCAACACGGTGTCCATGCAGTTCATCACCGGCTACCTGGTGGAAAAGAGCCTGTCGGTGGACAACATCTTCGTGTTCCTGATGCTCTTCAGCTACTTTGCCGTGCCGCCGCAATACCAGAAGCGCGCGCTCATCATCGGCATCATCGGTGCCATCGTGCTGCGCACGCTGCTGATCCTGGCGGGCGCCTGGCTGCTGGCCACCTTCCATTGGCTGCTGTACGTGTTCGGCGCCTTCCTGGTGGTCACCGGCATCAAGATGTGGTTCGCCGCGGGGCAGGAGCCGGACATTGCCACCAACCCGGTGCTCAAGTTCCTGAAGCAGCGCATCCGCATCACCGACCGCTTCGATGGCGAGAAGCTCTCGACCATGGTCAATGGTGCCAAGCACTTCACGCCCCTGTTCGTGGTGCTGGTACTCATCGGCACCACGGACATCATCTTTGCGGTGGACAGCATCCCGGCGATCTTTGCCATCACCAGCGACCCGTTCATCGTGCTTACGGCCAACATCTTTGCCATCCTGGGACTGCGGGCGCTGTACTTCCTGCTGGCCGACCTGGCCAACCGTTTTCACCTGCTGGCCTATGGCCTGGCGCTGGTGCTGGTGTTCATCGGCGGCAAGATGCTGCTCATCGACTTCTACAAGATTCCGATCGGCTACGCGTTGCTGGTCACAGCCACGCTGATCGCCGGGTCCATCTTCCTGTCGCTGCGCAGCTCGGGCGCGGGGGCGTCCCCATCGACACCACCGCTTCCGGACAAACGTTGACCGGCGCGTGCGCGCCCGCTTCAGTCCAGCTTCACGCCCACCTTGGTGATGACGCGGCCCCACTTTTCGCGCTCGGCGCGGGCAAAGCTGCCCATCTGGGCGGAGGTGCCGGGCATGGGCTCCACGCCCAGGGCCTGCAGGCGGGCCTTGGTGCGCGTGTCGGCCAGCGCGGTCTGCAGCGCCTTGCTGAAGTTCGCCACCACATCGGCCGGCGCACCCGTGGGCACCACCAGGCCCTGCCACGCAAAGCCTTCAAACCCTTGCAGGCCCTGTTCGGAAATCGTGGGCACATCCGGCATGGTGGCCACCCGCTGCGGGCTGGCCACGCCGATGGCGCGCACCTTGTTGCCCGCAAGGAAGGGGTACACGGTGGCACTGTCGATCCACATGGCGGGCACCTGGCCGCCGATCACGTCCTGGATGGCCGGGGCCGCGCCGCGGTAGGGCACGTGCGTCAGCTTGAGCCCGCTTTGCTCGCGGAAGAGTTCGCCCACCAGGTGGTGCGGGCTGCCCGGGCCGGCGGAGGCCCAGTTCACGCCGTCGGGCTGGCCCTTGGCCCAGGCCATGAATTCCTTGAGGTTCTTGGCCGGTACGCTGTGGGACACCACCAGAAACATCGGAAAGCGCACCAGCAGGCCCACGGGCTGGAAGTCCTTCTCGGCGTTGTAGCTGAGCTTGCTGAACAGCGTGGGGTTGGCCGCCAGCGTGGCGAAGTCGGCCGAGAACATCAGGTTGCCGTAGTCCTTGTTGCGCGCGCTGTACTCGGCGGCGATGTTGGTGCCCGCGCCGGGCTTGTTGTTGATGATGATGGGCCGGCCCAGCGAGGCGGACATCGACTCCGCAATCGTGCGCGCCACCACGTCCGAGCCGCCGCCGGCGGCGTAGCCCACCACCCATTCGAGGGGCTTGGAATCCTGGGCGTGTGCCAGCGGAACGGCGGTGGCGAGGGCCAGGCCCGCGAGGGTGGCCAGAAAGTGTTTGCGCTGCATGGTGGTGTCTCCGGTGTTGTTAAAAAAAGCGTGGGCAAAGCCGGGCCCCGCACCGTCTGCGCGGCGCTGAAGCCTGGGGTGGAAAAAAGGCGGTGATCAGGCCGCTACGGCGTGGCTGGGCACCACCGGCGTGATGGCCTGGTGGGTGCGCCGGTCTGCCACTGGCACGGCTGCGCCGCGCGCCAGTTGCAGCGCGTGCTGCAGCGTGGCCTGCTCGCCGATGTGGTTGGCCAGCAGCAGTACCAGCCGCGCGTTCATGGCGTGGCTTTCGGGCGTGGACAGGCCCTGGTGCGCCGCGATCAGCGCTTCATAAAAGTCGTCGCAGGCCTGCAGGTTCGGTTGGGTGTTCAGCATGGGCGTGTTCCTGGTCAGAGGGCTGTGGCGGTGGCCCGGGCCAGCGCGCTGCGCACGGCGGCCTCGGTGGGGGTGCGCCAGCGTGCGCACACGTGCTGGTCGGGCCGCACCAGGTACAGGGTGTGCGGCTGTGCGTCCAGCCGCTGGGCCGCCAGTGCCTCGGGGTCGGCCACGTCGACGCCGATCTGCAGCAGCTTCACGTGGGGCAGGCCGTGCGCCCAGGCGGGGGCCGGGCCAAAGGCCAGCAGCGTGAAGTCCGGCCCCAGCTCGCGCAGCAGCCAGGTGGGCCGGCCTTGCCGGGTCAACGGCGCGTCCAGCAGCACGGCGCCGGGCATTTGCGTGCCCGCGAACGCATCGCTGTCCGGCGTGTTCAGCGGCGAAGCGTGCAGCGTGGCCGGCACCGACAGGCGCCCGCTGTTGACGATGCGCCGCGCAAACGCGTGCTCGCGCGCCAGGTGCAGGGCGGCGTCGCGGAACAGGCGGCTCACCTCGCTCTTGGGCGTGATGAAGTCGGTGGCGCGGGTGGAGTTGCACAGGTTCTCGTCGGCCGCGTATTCGCGCTCGGGGCCATAGGTAGCCACCAGGTCGGGGCCGGCGCGGCCCTTGAGCACCCAGTCTAGCTTCCAGGCCAGGTTCTCGGCGTCCTGCACGCCGCTGTTGGCGCCGCGGGCGCCAAAGGGTGAGACGCCGTGGGCGCTGTCGCCCGCAAAGATGACGCGGCCGTGCACGAACTGGTCCATGCGCAGGCAGGCGAAGGTGTAGACGCTGGCCCAGTCCAATTCAAACTGCGCATTCGCACCCAGCAGCGCCTTCACGCGCGGAAGGATGTTCTCGGGCTTCTTTTCTTCCTCGGGGTCGGCGTCCCAGCCCAGCTGGAAGTCGATGCGCCACACGTTGTCGGGCTGGCGGTGCAGCAGCACGCTCTGGCCGGGGTGGAAGGGCGGGTCAAACCAGAACCAGCGCTCGGTGGGGAAGTTGGCCTCATCCGCCAGCTTCACATCGGCAATGAGAAAGCGGTCCTGGAAGATGCGGCCCTTGCTCTCCAGCCCCAGCATCTGCCGCGTGGGCGAGCGCGCGCCGTCGCAGGCCACCAGCCACTGCGCGTCGATCTGGTAGGTGCCGTCGGGCGTGTCGATGGTGAGCAGCGCGCCGTCCGTGCGGCTGTGCACGGCGGTCACCTTGTTGTGCCAGCGGATGTCGATGCCGGGCAGCTGCAGCGCACGCTCCACCAGGTAGGCCTCGGCGTAGTACTGCTGCAGGTTGATGAAGGCCGGGCGCTCGTGGCCCTCCTCGGGCAGCAGGTTGAATTCGTAGACCTGTTCGTCCTTCAGGAACACCTTGCCCAGCTTCCACGACACGCCCTTGTCCACCATGGGCTGGCCCACGCCCAGGCGGTCCCAGATTTCGAGGGTGCGCTTGGCAAAACAGATGGCGCGCGAGCCGATGGAGAGCTTGTGGTCGTTGTCCAGCACCACCACAGGCTGGCCGCGCTGCGCCAGGTCGATGGCGAGCGACAGGCCCACGGGGCCCGCGCCGATGACCACGATGGGATGCTGCGCAGGCGTGGCGCGGTCCTGGTCGGGCGAGCGCACATAGCCGAAGTCGATGGCCTGCACCTCGGCGCCACTGGCGTGGAAGGCTTCGGCGGGAATGTCTCTGGGGTTCATGTTCTACGACCTTCGTGTTTGATCGATTGCCTGTTGTCGAGAGCTGACCGTTGCAACTGACGCGCCCCGAGCGAGGGACGCCAAGCAAGGGCCGCCCCGCAGCGAGGGCGTCGTCCCCCTTTCCGAATCGCGCAGCGGTTCGAGAGAAGGGGGAAGGCGCGCAGCGCCTCAGGGGGTTGTTCTCTGCCTAGCCTTCCAGCGCTTTCCACATGGCAACGTCGCGCTCGGCCGTCCAGATGCGCGGGTCCGGGAACGTGGTGGCCTCGTCGTACGCGCGGGTCACGTCAAACGGCATGCAGTGGTTGAAGATCACCCAGTGCCCGTACTTGGGCTGCAACTTGGCAAACGTGGCTTCGTACACCTTGCGCAGGTCTTCGCCCTTCGCGGCGCCTTCCTTCACGCTCGCATACAGGTCGCTGATGAAGGCACGTGTGCCCGCCAGGCCGGCCTGCACCTGCTCAGGCGTCTGCAGCGCGGCGCCGCGGCCGGGCACGAGCTTTTCGGGCTTCAGGGCCGCGATGTTGTCCAGGGTCTGCGGCCAGTCCTGGAAGTACGCGTCGCCCGCATACGGCGTGGCGTCGAACTCCACCAGGTCGCCGCTGAAGAGGATCTTTTCCTGCGGCAGCCAAGCCACCGTGTCGCCCTTGGTGTGGCCCCGGCCCAGCTGCAGGATCTGCACTTCCACGCTGCCCAGCCACAGCGTCATCTTCTGGTTGAAGGTCATCGTGGGCCAGGTCAGGCCGTCCGGCACGCTCTCCACGTTCTGGAACAGGCGCGGGAAGCGGCCGATCTCGCTGTCCTTGTCGAACTGCCCGCGCTCGACGATCAGGTCGCGCGTGTCCTCGCTGGCGATGATGTGCTCGGCCCCGTAGGCGCTGGCGCCCAGCACGCGCACCGCGTGGTAGTGGCTCAGCAGCACGTATTGGATGGGCTTGTCCGTCACTTCGCGGATGCGGCGGATCACGTCCTGCGCCATGACGGGCGTGGCCTGGGTGTCGATGACCATCACGGCGTTGTCGCCAATGATGATGCCGGTGTTGGGGTCGCCCTCGGCCGTGTAGGCATAGGCGTGGTCGGAGAGCTTGTCGAAGCTCACCTTCTTCACTTCGAGGTCGGCGGCGGAGGCAAAGGTTTTGACGGTGCTCATGGGCAGTGTTTGTTAATGATGAATTCGTTTATCTAAACGGAATGCTTTGATGTTAGGCAAGAAATTCATCCATGTCTAATGCATTTGTTTAAGTGAAAACCCGAAGCCCGCGGGCGCGCCTCCGCGCATGGACAATCGGCGCATGACCGCAACGCCACCTGACCTGCCCTCCGCCGACGACGAAGACGCCCCCCGCAGCCCGCGCGGCATCCAGAGCGTGGAGGTGGGCGGACAGCTGCTGAAGGTGCTGGCCCGCACGGGCCGGCGCATGGCGCTCAAGGACCTGGCCGGCGCCGCGGGCATGACGGCCGCCAAGGCGCACCCCTACCTGGTCAGCTTTGGCAAGCTGGGCCTGATCGAGCAGGACGCCGTGAGCGCCCACTACGGCCTGGGGCCTCTCGCCATGCAGCTGGGGCTGATCAGCCTGCAGCAGGTGGACCCGGTGCGCCTGGCGATTGCCGAGCTGCCCGCGCTGGCGCAGCGCATCGGCTACACCGTGTCGGCCTCGGTCTGGGGCGACAACGGCCCCACCATCATCCGGGTGGAGGAAGGCCCCACGGCCGTGTACGTGGCCATGCGCCATGGCACCACGGCCTCGGTGCGGCACACGGCCACGGGCAAGGTGTTCGCGGCGTTCGGCCCGCGCGAGCGCGCCGCTGCCGCGCTGGCGGCCGAAGGCTTCGCGGGCGCGCTGGACGAACCCGCGTTCGCCGCCGAGCTGGAGACCGTGCGCACCCACCAGGTGGCGCAGGTGACGGACCAGCTGCTGCCCGGCATCAGCGCGCTGGCCACGCCGGTGTTCGACGGGTTCGGGCAGCTGGTGCTGTGCCTGGCCGTGATCGGCCCCAGCGCCACGCTGCAGGCCGGCCCGCGCAGCCCCGCCGCGCAGCAGCTGCGCGACGCTGCCGGCCACCTGTCGCGGCGCCTGGGGGCGCCGGCGGCAGCCGCTTGACCGGCGGGCCCTGCGGAAATTTGCATCAAAAAGGCCTCTGGCGCTTGTGTATCAAGCGCAAGAAGCTACTTTTTTGATAGCATTTCCGGTGCCGGCAGCATGGCGCGCCGGGCGGCCGGCGCAGCGAGAACAGAGCGTTGTTCCCCGCAGACACCAGGATGCCGCCGCCGCAAAGGCGGTGTGCGTGCGTCAGAATACCGGCCACGGCGCGGGCCGTGCCGAGGGACCCGCAGCGTGCCGCCACCGGCCGCCACGGCCGCGCCCACCCC
Organism: Acidovorax sp.; assembly: GCF_021287135.1. Lineage (GTDB taxonomy): Bacteria > Pseudomonadota > Gammaproteobacteria > Burkholderiales > Burkholderiaceae_C > Acidovorax. The sequence continues at coordinate 1,873 of NZ_JAJTBB010000079.1, read as the reverse complement.
CGATTCGAGGAGATCCCATGCAGAAGAACACCCCTTTCCTGGCCCGCCGCCTGCCGGCCCTGGCCGCCGCCGCCCTGTCGGCGGCCGTGCTCAGCGCCTGCACCCCGCCCCGCGCGCCCGATGCGCCCCAGGTGCAGCGCGTGACCACCTACGCCTGCGACCGCGGCCCCATGCTGGTGGTGCATTGGCCGGCCACCCCCGAGGGCCCGGCCCTGCTGGAAATGAATGGCCGCACCGTGGCGCTGCAGCCCGAGCGCGTGGCCTCGGGCTTCGGCTATGGCGACGGCGGCACCTACATCCGCGGCAAGGGCAACACGATGTTCTTCCAGGCGCCGCGCGCCCTGCGCGTGAACTGCGTGGCGCGTTGAGGTCGGCGCTTCAGAACACGTTCTGAGAACAGGTTCCTACAGCTGGGCGAGGGTGCTGCGCACCTCGTCCACGCTCAGCACCTCGGTCAGCACCACCGGGGGCTTGCCGGGGCGGTAGAACACGTACACCGGCACGCCGTTGCGCCCCAGCGAGGCCAGCGCGGCGGTGATCGCGGGGTCGCGGCGCGTCCAGTCGGCGCGCAGCAGGGCAACGTTCCGGGCCTGCAGGTCGGCCAGCACCTCGGCGTTCGCCAGCGTGGTTTTCTTGTTGTACTGGCAGGTCACGCACCAGGCGGCGGTGAAGTCCACGAACACCGGGCGCCCACCGGCCACGATCTGCTCGGCAGCGCCCGGGCTCCAGGGTTGCCAGCCGGCGGCGGACGCCGTGGATGCGGTTGCAGCCGCCGGTTCCGCCGCGACGCGGGTGATGTGGGGTGCAAAGGCCCAGGCCAGCAGGGCCAGCGCCGCCACGGCCACACTGCCCATCCACAGCCGTGCGCGGCCGGCCAGCGACAGCGCCCAGGCCAGCCAGCCCAGGCCCACCAGCAGGATCAGCAGTGCCCCTGCGCCGTCGATGCCGCTTTGCTGGCCCAGCACCCACACCAGCCACACCACGGTGGCAAACATGGGGAAGGCCATGAACTTGCGGAAGGTGTCCATCCACGCGCCCGGGCGCGGCAGGGCGCGCGCCACCGCGGGGACCAGGCTCGCTGCCAGGTAGGGCAGCGCCAGCCCCAGGCCCAGCATGGCGAACACGGCCAGCGCCTGCGCGGCGGGCAGCGTGGCCGTCAGGCCCACGGACGCGCCCATGAACGGCGCGGTGCAGGGCGACGCCACGGCCACCGCCAGCACGCCCGTGAGGAAGCTGTCGGCCACCGGGTGGCGGGCCTGCAGGCTGGCCACGGAGGATGGCAGGAAGCGCCCGAACTCGAACACGCCCGCCAGGTTCAGCCCGATCAGCGTGAACAGCGCGGCCAGCGACGCCACCACCGCAGGCGACTGCAGCTGGAACCCCCAGCCGATGGCCTCGCCCGCCGCGCGCAGGCCCAGCATGAGCGCGCCCAGCAGCAGGAAGGACAGCACCACGCCGGCCGTATAGGCCATGCCGCTCAGGCGGTGGGCGCGGCGGTCCTGCGCGTGCCGGGTGAAGCCCACGACCTTGATGGCCAGCACCGGAAACACGCAGGGCATCAGGTTCAGGATCAGCCCGCCCAGCAGGGCCCCGAGCAGCGCGGCCGACAACGTGAGCGCGGAGGCCCCGCCGGCCGTGCCCGCGCCGCCGGCGGCCTGCGCGGCGTTGACCTTGAGCGCGGCTTCCAGCGCGGGCGAGACCGCGCCGCCCGCAGCCGCCGCGGGCGGCCACGTGCCGAGCACCAGCAGCTCGGCGCGGTAGCCGGTGCGCGTGTCGGGGCCGTCGCCATGGGCCGCGCCGGCCTGCTCGGCCAGCACCACGGAGATGCGGTTCGGGCTGGCGCTGCGCTGGTCCGACAAGGGCACCTTCGCCG
>NZ_JAJTBB010000073.1 GCF_021287135.1 Acidovorax sp. | reverse complement strand
GCCGTGTGCATCTGCGGTCTCGGGCAGTCTGCTGCGTTGCAAATCCTCGCAATAGCTGCGGCTATTGCTGCGTTTTGCGCCTTGCAGCCCCTCCCGATCCGCAGCGCACACTTGCCGCTCGATTTGTGCAGAGGATCCCTAGGTACTCACGTACCGCCGATTTCTCAGGTTCACTGGACTAAGTCTTCGTGGTGGTCAGCGGCGCCTCGCTTCCAGTAGGCGGAGATGCGCATGCGCTTGGCGTCCACACCCGGCTTGGCGAGGATGGCGCGGCGCACGGCGGCCATCTCGCTGTGCTCGCCTGCGGCCCAGACAAAACCCGCACCGGGCGGCAGCGCCAGGGCTTCCACGGCGGCAGGCAGCGCGCTCACCCATTGCAGGTCGAGCTGTGCCGCACTGACCAGCACGCGCTGGTCGGCCGGGTTGCGCACCTGGATGCGCACGGTGGCCTGGGTATGCGCGGGCAGTTCGGCCAGGCGGCGAGCGATGGCGGGCAGAGCGGTTTCATCTCCCAGCAGCCAGTGCCAGTCAAACCCGGTGGGCACCACCATGCTCCCGCGCGGCCCGGCAATGCCCACCCACTGGCCGACGGCGGCGCTGGCAGCCCAGTCGGTGGCGGGGCCTGCGTCGTGCAGGGCCACTTCGATGTCCAGCTCGCCGGTGGCGGCGTCGTAACGCGCTGGGGTGTAGTCCCGCAGCACGGGGCGGGGATCGGGAAAGACGGGTCGGCCGTCCTGCAGCGACGGCAGCGAGGGGCGCTCCTGGCCCGGCTGGGGGAGGATGAGCTTGAGGTGGTCGTCAAAGCCCGCGCTCACAAACCCCGCCAGCTCAGGGCCGGCCAGGGTGAGCCGCACAAAGCCTGGGCTGACGGTGGTGCGCCGCACCACCTGGAGGTGGCGGGCTTGCAACGTGTGGCGTATGCGTTCGACGGAAAGGTGCGCAGCGTCGGTGCGAGGGGATGCGGCAGGCAGAGGTGCGGTCATGATCTAAAATGTTGATTTAATCAACCAATCATCCGCGCATTGGTTGATATTGTCAACCATAATCCGCCATGACCACCCACGCACCCGCCGATGTCTTTGAAGCCATGCACGACCTGCTGCATGTCTACCGGGCGCACATGGTGCGCACCATGGCCGCCATCCACCCCGACCTGACGCACAACGAAGTGCGGGCGCTGATGTTTGTCGGCCGCCACCCCGGCACCACGCAACGGGAACTGGTGGCCCACAGCGGCGCCGACAAGGCGCAGGTGGCGCGCATGGTGGCGGTGCTGCAGGACAAAGGTTGGTTGGAAAGTGCGCCGAATACCGAGGACAAACGCAGCCGCTGCCTGCGCCTGAGCGCCCAGGGGACAGCCTTGCACGCTGCATTGCGAAATGCCCGCCGGGATGTGGCCGCCTCGCTGCTGGCAGGCTGCGACAAGGCCACGCGGGGCCAACTGCTCGCCCTGCTGGCGCAGGTGCGCCGCCAGGTGGATGCGGCGGGCAATGTGGAATGAGCGCACCGCTTAGCATTTAAGCCAATTTGGCCCCAAGGGATGCTCTGCACGAATCGAGCGGCAAGTGGGCACTGCGGATCGCCCGCCCGAGTCCGCAGATGCCCACGGCGCGGGGATCGCGCAGAGGCTCCCTAGCGCTTATGCAGTCAGCGCAAGCAGCTATCAAAACACTAGCATTTCTGCGGCGGAACGTGCACCCCGCCGCCCACGACTCAGAGCGCGCGCTGGATCACCCGCACCGCCTGGGGCAGCGAATGCGCCTGGGGCAGGAAGTGGTCGATGGTGACGCCGAGCAGCACAGCACACAGCAGCGCCCCCAGCAGCGGCTTCCAGGTCAGCCGCACGGCGGCGCCCAGCCATCCTTCGCGCTCCACGCCCACGGCCGCGCGGGCGGTGGCTACCGAGAACGCCAGCTCCACCGCCACGGTGAGCAGCACATCCCAGCCGAAGAACAGCATGGCCAGCGAGCCGGCGCCCAGGATGACGGCGGCGCCGATGAGGAAGATGGCGACCACCGGCACCACCACCACGGCGCCCTCGTCGGCGCTGCCCAGCGCATCGGCCGCGCCGCCCGCCAGGTCGCCCAGCACGCTGGAATCACTGGCGGAGCCTCCCACCGACAGGTTCGGCGAACTGCCGGGCCCAAACTCGCCCGAGGCCCCGCCGCCCCCGAAATTGCCGCCGCCGGTGCGGGGCAGCGGCACCTGGCCATTGCCGCCGCCCGGCGCTCCCCGGCTGGGCCAGGGCAGGTCGACCACGTCAGTCAGGTCGGCGGCGTCCAGGCTGCCCTCGTCACTGGCGCGCTCTTGCCGCACCAGCCGCGCCGCCCAGGCGCGCAGCACCAGCAGATAGCCCGCGTAGCCCACCGACAGGGTGATCAGGTAGCGCAATGCCAGCGAATCCACACCCAGCACCATCTGCAGGTGTGAGGTGGCCCACATCAGCAGCAGGGTGAAGCTGCCGATCAGCAGGCCGTGCCAGCGCAGGCTGTAACGCTGCTGCAGGGTGCGGGCCACGGTGCCGTGGTGCGGCATGCGCACCGAGCGCCAGGTGGAGGTTTTGGCCGGCTTGCGGCGGGAGGGGTTGGAAGCCATGGGGTCGGACACGGAGTTGCGGGCCGCGGGCCCAGGCGCGCATTTCACACCAGTTTGCGGCCGCCGGCGCCGCTGCGGCGCGCTTCAGAAGCCCGGGCGTGAAAAACTGCGCGCCGCCGTCACCCCTGCACCGCCACCGCCACCCGCGGCGCCACGGCGCACATGAGCTCGTACCCCACGGTGCCCGCGGCCTGGGCCACCTCGTCGATGGGCAGCACCGCGCCGTGGCTGGAGCGGCCCCACAGCGTCACTTCGCTGCCAAAGCCGAAGTCGGTGCCCAGCTGCAGGCCGCGGTCCAGCAGCGGGGTGAGGTCCACGGTGACCATGTCCATGCTCACGCGGCCCACCAGGCGGGTGCGCACGCCGTTCACCAGCACGGGCGTGCCGGTGTCGCAGTGGCGCGGGTAGCCGTCGGCGTAGCCGCAGGCGGCCACGCCGATGAGCAGCGGCCCGTCGGCCGTGAAGCGCGAGCCGTAGCCCACCGTGTCGCCCGCCTGCAGGTGCTGCACGCCCAGCAGCTTGGTGGACAGCGTCATGGTGGGCTGCACCTGCCAGTGGGCGGCATTGTGCTCGGGGAAATCCGGCGCGCTGCCGTAGAGCACGATGCCGGCGCGCACCCAGTCCGAGCGCAGCCGGGCATCGCCCAGGTGGCGCAGGGTGGCGGCGCTGTTGGCCACGCTGCGCTCGCCGGGCAGGTCCTGCGTGACTTCGTTGAACACCGCGATCTGGTGGGCGATGCCGCGGGGGCCGTCGGCGTCGCTGAAGTGGGTCATGAACGAGATCTCGTCCACCTGCGGCAGCGCGTTCAGGCGCGCCCAGGCGGCGCGGTAGCGCTGGGGCGTGAAGCCCAGCCGGTTCATGCCCGAATTCATCTTGAGGAACACGCGGTGCGGCACCTGGGTCTTGTGCGCGGCCAGCATGTCGATCTGCTCGTCGCAGTGCACCGCGTGCCACAGCGACAGGCGCGAGCACAGCTCCAGGTCGCGCGGCTCGAACACGCCTTCGAGCAGCAGGATGGGGCCGCGCCAGCCCAGGTGGCGCACCCGCTCGGCCTCGGCCAGGTCCAGCAGCGCGAAGCCGTCCGCGCCACGCAAGCCTTCGTACACGCGCTCGATGCCGTGGCCGTAGGCGTTGGCCTTGACGACAGCCCAGACCTTGGCGTCGGGCGCGGCGCGGCGCACGCGCTCCAAGTTGTGGTGCAGTGCAGCAGTGTGGATGGTGGCGTGGATGGGACGGGGCATGGAGGGGGCCAGAGGAAAAATGCGAAGGATTTACCGGGGAATACGCGCAGGATTCTGGCACTGCCGCCGTTTATCCGCGTGATATAACCGTCCGTCCTCTGCCCACGGTCCCCACATTTAACAGGGCATCAGCCGAACTGATGCTCCTACCAGCCATTCGATGAAGCGCGGTTTCTACACCATCATGTCGGCGCAGTTTTTCAGCTCGCTGGCCGACAACGCACTTTTCGTCGCCGCCGTGGAACTCCTGCGCACCGAGGGCGCCCCCGAATGGCAACGCGCCGCGCTGGTGCCGATGTTCGCGCTGTTCTATGTGGTGCTGGCGCCGTTCGTGGGCGCCTTTGCCGATGCGCTGCCCAAGGGCAAGGTCATGTTCATCAGCAATGCCATCAAGGTGGTGGGCTGCCTGATGATGCTGTTCGGCTCGCACCCGCTGATGGCGTACGCCGTGGTGGGCCTGGGCGCCGCGGCCTACTCGCCGGCCAAGTACGGCATCCTCACCGAATTGCTGCCCGCGTCGCAACTGGTCAAGGCCAATGGCTGGATCGAGGGGCTGACCATCGCCTCCATCATTTTGGGCGTGCTGTTTGGCGGCCAGCTGGTGGGCCACCACCTGTCGGGCATGCTGCTGAGCTTTGACTTTCCCATGATCGACACCGGCGTGGACACGCCGGCAGAGGCCGCCATTGCCGCGCTGATCGCGGTGTACGCCCTGGCCGCCTGGTTCAACACCCGCATCCCGCACACCGGCGTGGAGATGCGCCCGCTGGGTTCGGACCCGAACCGCAGTGCCGTGGCCAATGCCCTGGGCCTGCTGCCGGACTTCTGGGCCTGCAACAGCCGCCTGTGGCGCGACAAGCTCGGCCAGATCTCGCTGGCCACCACCACGCTCTTCTGGGGCGCGGGCGGCAACCTCAAGTTCATCGTGCTGGCCTGGGCTGCCGTGGCCCTGGGCTACAACACCACCCAGGCTTCCGCGCTCACCGGCGTGGTGGCCATCGGCACGGCCGTGGGCGCCGTGGTGGCCTCGATGCGCATGCGCCTGGACATGGCCACCCGGGTGATTCCGCTGGGCATCGCCATGGGGCTATTGCTGATCCTGATGGTGTTCATCCGCAACATCTGGGTGGCCATTCCGTTCCTGATCGTGCTGGGCGGCCTGGGCGGCTACCTGGTGGTGCCCATGAACGCGCTGCTGCAGCACCGCGGCCACAACCTGATGGGCGCGGGCCGCTCCATCGCCGTGCAGAACTTCAACGAACAGGCCTGCATCCTGGGCCTGGGCGCGTTCTACAGCCTGTCGCTCAAGCTGGGGCTGTCGGTGTTCGGCGCCATCGTCACCTTCGGGCTGGTGGTGGCCGGCATCATGTGGGTCATCCGCCGCTGGCACCAGCGCAACTGCGTGAACTACCGCGAGGAAGTGAACCACCTGCTGGACATCGCGCGGCACGACCAGCACCACTGACGCCCCCTGCGTCGCCTTCGGCACCTTCCCCCGCAGGGGGACGCCACCGGCGGCCCGGCAAGGCCGGTTCCCCGGTGGCACGGGTCTGGGACGTGCCCATCTCGTGCGCCGGGTGCGCCGCCGAGCATCTTTTGCTACCTTTTCAATAGCTGCCAGCGCTTGCCCATCAAGCGCTGGAGCGCATTTTCGTTGTAATGCAATCCGCCCTACCCTTCGCCGCCCTGCTGTTCAACGCCTTCGTCTGGGGCCTCGCGTGGTGGCCGTTCCAGCACATGCACCGCGCAGGGCTGCACCCGCTGTGGGCCACGGCCGGCATGTATGCCGTGGTGCTGCTGGTGCTGCTGGCCTGGCGCCCGGGCATCGTGCGGCAGCTGCGCGCGCACCCGCAGCTGTGGCTGCTGGCGCTGGCCTCGGGGCTGAACAACGTGGCGTTCAACTGGGCGGTGACCATTGGCGACGTGGTGCGCGTGGTCCTGCTGTTCTACCTGATGCCCGCCTGGGCCGTGCTGCTGGCCTGGAAGGTGCTGGGCGAGCGCCCCACCGCGCCGGCCCTGCTGCGGCTGGCCCTTGCCTTCGCCGGGGTGGTGCTGGTGCTGTGGCCGGGGGATGCCCGCGCATCGCGGCTGCTGCAGAACCTCTCGCTGGCCGACGGCCTGGCCCTGCTGGGCGGCTTCATGTTCGCGGTGACCAACGTCACGCTGCGCCGCCTGCACGCCGTGCCCGGGCCGGCGCGCATGGTCGCCATGTTCGGCGGCTGCATGCTCATGGCGCTGGCCGTGGCCCTGGCCGGGGGACGGGCGGGCGTGGTCGATGCGTTCCCGGCGTTCAACGCCACCTGGGCCATCACCGGCCTGCTGCTGGCGGGGCTGCTGCTGCTGGGCAACTGGGCCCTGCAGTACGGGGCCGCGCGCCTGGCGGCAGGGACCACGGCCCTGGTCATGCTGTCGGAGGTGGTGTTCGCCAGCGCCTCGTCGGCCCTGCTGGGCGCGGCCACGCTCACCCCGCGCACGGTGCTGGGCGGCGCGCTCATCCTGCTGGCCTCGCTGCTGGCCGCGCTGCAGTTCCGGAGCCGGGCGAGCGCCTCCTGAAAGGCTGGGGCGGCTGCGCCGCGGCGCCGCCAGCGCTACCATGCACCCTCATTGCCCCACCAGGAGCCCGCACCATGCCCGGCAGCCTCTACGACTTTGACGCCCAGCAGATGAACGGCCAGACCGTGCCCTTGTCGCAGTACCGCGGCAAGGTGCTGCTGATCGTGAACACCGCCAGCGCCTGCGGCTTCACGCCCCAGTTCGGCGGCCTGGAAGCGCTGCACCAGCAGTACGCCGGCCAGGGCCTGGTGGTGCTGGGCTTTCCCTGCAACCAGTTCGGCGCGCAGGACCCCGGCAGCAATGAAGAGATCGCGAGCTTCTGCCAGCTGAACTACGGCGTGAGCTTTCCGATGATGGCCAAGATCGACGTGAACGGCCCCGAGGCCACGCCGCTGTACCGGTGGCTCACCGCCGAGGCCCCGGGCCTGCTGGGCAGCAAGGCCATCAAGTGGAACTTCACCAAGTTCCTGGTGGGCAAGGACGGCCGCGTGATCCGCCGCTATGCGCCCCAGGACGCGCCCGCCAAGCTGGCGGGGGATATCGAGGCTGCGCTAGCGCAGCCCTGACGGCAGCAGCCAGCGGCACCGGACGCGCTCAGGCATTGAGCCCCGGCGTCTGCGCCGGCCCCCACTCCGGCGGGCACGATCCCATCTCCGCCTCCACCTTGCGCAGCATGTCGGCCAGGGTCTTGCCGGGCTCCTGGCGGAACTGCTCGTCCAGCACCACCAGGTCCACGATGCGGTCGATGCGAAAGCCCCGGAAGTCGCCGCGCAGTTCGCACCAGGCCGACAGCGTCCAGACCTTGCCCCAGTAGAAGCAGCCCAGCGGGCGCAGGCGGCGTTCGCTGGGGCGGCCCTGCACGTCGGCATAGCGGATCTGCACGACGTGGCGGCTGTGCACGGCCTCGCGCAGGGACTGCAGCGTGGCCTGCACGCGCGGCTCCAGCCCGACGGACGGCGCGTACAGCGCCTGCGCCTCGGCCGCCACGCGCGCGGCGGGCGGGAGCACGGACAGGATCTTGCCCAGCGCCCCCTCCACTTCGCGCGCCAGCCCGGCGTCGAGCCAGGCCTGCGCCAGCCGCGCGGCCGCCACCAGGGCGTTGGCCTCGCCCTGGCTGAACATCAGCGGCGGCAGCTCGAAGCCCGCGCCCAGGCGGTAGCCCACACCGGCTTCGCCCTCAATGGGCACGCCCTGGTGCTGCAGGTCCGCCACGTCGCGGTAGATGGTGCGCTGCGAGACTTCGAGCCGTTCGGCCAAAAAGGCCGCGGTGGACAGGCGCCGCCCGCGGATGAGCTGGACAATCTGGAACAGGCGGTCGGCGCGGCGCATGCGGTTGATCGTGGTGTTTTTGGCCGCTAGCGCTTGTTCAGCAAGCGCGAACAGCTATTAAATTTATAGCATTACACCCACATGAATGGCCACCTGGTCCGGGCCTTCGTAGGCCTCGAAGTCGGTGGCAAAGCGGCGCCGGCACTGGGGATTTTCGGCAAAGTAGCGCCACACGCGCAGCCAGGTGTCGATGACCATCTGCGGCATGTCGCCTTCGCCGTGGAACACCAGGTAGCCGCCGGGCTGGATGTCGACCCGGCGTGCATCCGGCACCGCCAGGGTGCCGCCGGGCTCGGCCACGGCCACGCCGGCGGTGACGTCGAAGGCGCCCTGTTCGTCGGACTCATAGGCGCTGTACACGCCGAAGATCCGGCCGTCGCCGCCGCGCGCGGGCAGCTGGCGTTCCCAGCTCTGGCTGAAAAACCGGTTCCACAGGCCGCCCAGGCGGGCGATGGCGGGGTTGCGCTCGTCGCTGTTGCGCGTGCGCACGGCAATGCCGGCCACGCTGAACGCGGGAATCTGGACGAGGACGGGGGACGGCGGGGTCAAGGGCGGCTCCTCTCTCTGGACGGTGGTGGACGCCGGCTTGCCGGCCGGCCGAACGTGTGCGAGGAAAGGATGGTGCCGCTCGGCTGCTGACAACGCCATGTCAGCAGCCTGGCACCCGGTCAGCCCGGCTGCGGGGCCGTCCGCGCAGCGGCCAGGCGGCGCGCCCGCTCGATCTGCTGGCCCACCGCGCGCGGCGCCAGGCCGTACATGTCGGCAAAGGCCTCCAGCGTCTGGCCGCTGGCTTCGAAGGCGCGCAGCAGGGCCTCGTCCTTGGCGTTGCGGGCCGCCCACTCGGCAAAGGCTTCCTCCAGGATGGCATTGGCGGCCTCGTCGCGGCTTGCCACCCGCTCGGCATAGGCCTCGCGCGTGAGGCCCGAGGCCTCGAACGCGGCGATCATGCGGTTGCGCAGCTTGGGCAGCAGCTCGTCGTCGGGCACGGTGCGCGTCTTGCTGTTCTTCTTGCGGCGGTAGACCTCCAGCAGCGCGTGGTGCACGTGCTCGGGCGCCATGGCCTCCACGGGCTGGCCGGCAAGGTCATGCCGCTTCTCGCCGGCGGCCACGCTCTGCAAATAGCGCGTGGAGCGGGTGTGCAGGCCCAGGGCGACCTTGAGCGCCTCGCGGTCAAAAGCCTCGGGATGCGCGGCCAGCAAGTCCTGGAAGATGCCGCGCTTGAGCGGGCGGAACACCGCGCCGAACAGGTGCGGGTACAGGCCGGCCAGCTGTTCCAGCACCGGGTGCGCGCGGCGTGGTGCCTGCGGCGCGCCTGCAGCGCTGGGTGCGGCATCCGCCCCG
>NZ_JAJTBB010000023.1 GCF_021287135.1 Acidovorax sp. | reverse complement strand
ACTTCTTGGCTTCGCCGCCGAACTTGGCGGACAGCACCGTGGCGATCGCTGCCGTCAGCGTCGTCTTGCCATGGTCCACGTGGCCGATCGTGCCCACGTTCACGTGGGGCTTGGTACGTTCGAACTTACCTTTTGCCATTTCAATCTCTCCAAAGAGCAATGCCTGTGTAGTGGTTTTACGTCTGCATCCGATTGCTGATTCATCCCGCACAGGAAACAGGATGGCACCGGATCGCAGACAAAACAAAGCCCGGGCGCAACGCCCGGGCCGGGAGCCAATTACTTGGCGCGGGCCGCCACGATGGCTTCGGACACGTTGCGAGGAGCTTCGCTGTAGTGCTTGAATTCCATCGTGTACGTGGCGCGGCCTTGCGACATGGAGCGCAGGGTGGTCGAGTAGCCGAACATTTCCGACAGCGGAACTTCGGCCTTGATGACCTTACCGCCACCGACCATGTCGTCCATGCCCTGCACCATGCCGCGACGGCTGGACAGGTCGCCCATCACGTTGCCGGCGTAGTCTTCAGGCGTTTCCACTTCCACGGCCATCATGGGCTCCAGGATCACGGGGTTGGCCTTGCGGGCTGCTTCCTTGAAACCGAAGATGGCGGCCATCTTGAACGCCTGCTCGGACGAGTCCACGTCGTGGTACGAACCGAAGGTCAGCGCGACCTTCACGTCCACCACGGGGAAGCCTGCCAGCACGCCGGTGTTCAGCGCCTCGATCACACCCTTCTCGACAGCCGGGATGTACTCGCGGGGCACCACGCCACCCTTGATTTCGTCGATGAACTCGAAGCCCTTGCCGGCTTCGTTGGGCTCCAGGCGGAACACCACGTGGCCGTACTGGCCCTTACCACCAGACTGGCGCACGAACTTGCCGTCCACATCGGCGACCGACTTGCGCACGGTTTCGCGGTAGGCCACCTGGGGCTTGCCCACGTTGGCTTCCACGCCGAATTCGCGCTTCATGCGGTCCACGATGATTTCCAGGTGCAGCTCGCCCATGCCGGAGATGATGGTCTGGCCGGACTCTTCGTCGGTGCGCACGCGGAACGACGGATCTTCCGAAGCCAGGCGTTGCAGCGCCAGGCCCATCTTTTCCTGGTCAGCCTTGGTCTTGGGTTCCACGGCCTGCGAGATCACGGGCTCGGGGAACACCATACGCTCCAGCGTCACGATGGCATCGGGATCGCACAGGGTTTCACCCGTGGTCACTTCCTTCAGGCCCACGCAGGCGGCGATGTCGCCGGCGCGGATTTCGTCCACTTCCTGGCGCTCGTTGGCGTGCATCTGCACGATACGGCCGATACGCTCCTTCTTGCCCTTCACAGGGTTGTACACGGTGTCGCCCTTGGAGAGCACGCCGGAGTACACACGCACGAAGGTCAGCTGGCCCACGAACGGGTCGGTCATCAGCTTGAACGCCAGGGCGGAGAACTTCTCGCCGTCGTCGGCCTTGCGGCTGGTTTCTTTCTCGTCTTCATCCGTGCCGGCCACGGGAGGAATGTCCACGGGCGAAGGCAGGTAGTCGATCACGGCGTCCAGCATGCGCTGCACACCCTTGTTCTTGAACGCCGTGCCGCACAGCATGGGCTGGATTTCGGTGGCGATGGTGCGCGTGCGCAGGCCGAGCTTGATGTCTTCCTCGGAGAGGTCACCCTCTTCCAGGTACTTGTTCATCAGCTCTTCAGAGGCTTCGGCCGCAGCTTCCACCATCTTTTCGCGCCATTCCTTGGCCGACTCCACCAGATCCGCGGGGATATCCTGGTAGTCGAACTTCATGCCTTGCGAGGCTTCGTCCCAGATGATGGCCTTCATCTTGAGCAGATCGACCACGCCCTTGAAGTTGTCTTCCGCGCCGATCGGGATCACGACGGGCACGGGGTTGGCCTTCAGGCGCAGGCGCATCTGGTCGTAGACCTTGAAGAAGTTGGCACCGGTACGGTCCATCTTGTTCACGAAGGCCAGGCGGGGCACCTTGTACTTGTTGGCTTGGCGCCAGACGGTTTCCGACTGGGGCTGCACGCCACCCACGGCGCAGTACACCATGCAGGCACCGTCCAGCACGCGCATGGAACGCTCCACTTCAATGGTGAAGTCCACGTGGCCGGGGGTGTCGATGATGTTGAAGCGGTGCTCGGGGTAGGACATGTCCATGCCCTTCCAGAAGCAGGTCGTGGCAGCCGACGTGATCGTGATGCCGCGCTCTTGCTCTTGCTCCATCCAGTCCATGGTGGCGGCGCCATCGTGCACTTCACCGATCTTGTGGTTCACACCGGTGTAGAACAGGATACGCTCGGTCGTCGTGGTCTTGCCAGCGTCAATGTGGGCCGAGATACCGATGTTGCGGTAGCGCTCGATGGGGGTCTTGCGAGCCATGGTGAGTCCTTGATGGGTCGTGTGATTCGGGGGACGGGGCGGCCATTGTGGGGCTGCCGTCCGTCAATTTTGTGACCGCCTCAATCGCCACAAGGCTGCAGGCACATGGGGCCGGCAGCCTTGCGCTTGGCGACGAAAACGATCGTCGATTTGCTGTGCTTAGAAGCGGAAGTGGCTGAACGCCTTGTTGGCTTCGGCCATGCGGTGCACTTCGTCACGCTTCTTCATGGCGCCGCCACGGCCTTCGGTGGCTTCCAGCAGCTCGTTGGCCAGGCGCTGGGCCATGGACTTCTCGCCGCGCTTGCGGGCGGCTTCCTTGATCCAGCGCATCGACAGGGCCAGGCGGCGCACGGGACGCACTTCCACGGGCACCTGGTAGTTGGCACCGCCGACGCGGCGGGACTTCACTTCCACCATGGGCTTCACGTTGTTGATGGCAACGGTGAAGGCTTCCAGGGGATCCTTGTCAGGGTGCTTCTTCTCGATCAGTTCCAGAGCGCCGTAAATGATGCGCTCGGCAACTGCCTTCTTGCCGCCTTCCATGATCACGTTCATGAATTTGGACAGCTCTACATTGCCGAACTTGGGATCCGGCAGGATTTCACGTTTGGGGACTTCGCGACGACGTGGCATTTTTTACCTCTATCTTTGCTTCAGTTGGCACCGTTTCCGGAACCGCGAGAGCCAATCCAGGACTCCCACTTACTCGACCCGCGCAGAACACCTGCGTTTGGGGTCACTACGCTGAACACCGCGCCACGCGGGGAACAGCACCGAAAAATTCTCAGACCGGCAGAAGATCCAGGGCTTACTTGGCCTTGGGCTTCTTCGCGCCGTACTTGGAGCGGGCCTGCTTGCGATCCTTCACGCCTTGCAGGTCCAGCGAACCGCGCACGATGTGGTAACGCACACCGGGCAAGTCCTTCACACGACCGCCGCGAACCAGCACCACGCTGTGTTCCTGCAGGTTGTGGCCTTCACCGCCGATGTAGGAGATGACTTCGAAACCGTTGGTCAGGCGCACCTTGGCAACCTTACGCAGAGCGGAGTTCGGCTTCTTGGGCGTCGTGGTGTACACACGGGTGCACACGCCACGGCGCTGGGGAGAGTTTTCCATCGCGGGGCTCTTCGACTTGGTCTTTTCGACCTCGCGCCCCTGACGGACCAGTTGATTGATGGTTGGCATGAATACGTCCCTAAACGTGAATATGCTTCGTGAAAGCGAAAACGTGAAACCCTTCGGAAATTCCGAAAAGCCTTCTAATGTAGCAGCAAGACCCAAAACGGGCAAGCGGGGCGATGTTTTTGGCCCCGCCCGGATAGAAGATCCGCTCCGCCACGGCCATCGAAAGCGCACGGCCCAGGCCAGGGCCGCCGCGCAAGGGCCGCCCCGCCGCGCTGGCGGCGTCACCCTTCCCGAATCACGCAGTGATTCGAGAGAAGGGGGAAGCGGCGAAGCCGCTCAGGGGGATGGTTCCGCTACTTAATCCACAGCCGGATCGCGTCCCAGGCGCGGCCCAGGATGCCGGCCTGCGGCACTTCTTCCAGCGCCACCAGGGGCACTTCGGCCAGCGCTTGGTCGCCCAGCACCACTTTCAGCGAACCCACGGACTGGCCCTTGGTGAAGGGCGCAACCAGGGGATCCGGGCGCACGATCTGCGTGCTGATCTTGCCCGCGCTGCCGGAAGGAACCGCCACCACGATGGCATCGTCGCGGCCAATCTTGAGCACGCTTTCCGTGCCCTTCCAGACGGCGGGGGTGGCCACGGGCTTGCCGGCGTCGAAAAGCTTGACGGCCTCGAACGCGGTGTAGCCCCAGTTCAGCAGCTTCTGGCTTTCGTTGGCGCGGGCATTCTCGCTGGCGGCGCCCAGCACGATGGACAGCAGGCGGCGCGGACCCACGCCCGGGAACTCGCGCTTGGCCGTGGCCACCAGGCAATAGCCGGCGGCGGCGGTGTGGCCGGTCTTCAGGCCGTCCACCGTGGGGTCGCGGAACAGCAGAGTGTTGCGGTTGCTGCCGTTGGAGGCGGGCGTGCCGGGGTAGCTGTACTGCTTGGTGGCGTAGTAGTGCATGTACTCCGGGAAGTCCTTCATCAGCCGCGTGGCCAGCACGCTCAGGTCACGCGCCGTGGTGGTGTGGCCGGCTTCGGTCAGGCCTTCGGGATTCTTGTAGCTCGTGCCGTTCATGCCCAGGGCCTTGGCCTGGTCGTTCATGAGCTTGACGAAGTTCTCGGCCGTGCCGCCCACGCCCTCGGCCAGCGCCATGGTGGCGTCGTTGCCGGACTGGATGATCATGCCCTTGATGAGGTCTTCCACCGGCACCTGCATCTTGGGGTCGATGAACATGCGCGAGCCGGGCATCTTCCAGGCGCGCACGCTCACCGGCAGCTTCTGCTCCAGCGAGATCTTCTTGGCGCGCAGCGCGTCGAACACCAGATAGCCCGTCATGAGCTTGGTCAGCGAGGCCGGCTCCACCGGCGCGTCAATGTCCTTGGCGGCCAGCACCTGGCCAGCGGTCACATCCACCAGCATGTAGGTGCGCGCGGCGATTTCGGGGGGCTGGGGCGCCTGGGCATGGGCGCCAAAGGCCGCGGGGGCCACGGCAGCAAAGACGGCCAGGGTTCGCAGCACGGACAGGATTCGTTTCATGGGCAGGTGAAGGCAGCGGGGAGCCGTAGAGAAAGAAAAAAAGGAGGAGGGCGACGAGGGCAAAAAGGAACCCGCAAAGGCTGCAGGCGGGCCGGCGCAGCGCCGGGACTCGCCCGCTGGCGCGGTCCCGATCAGCCGCCGGGCTGCAGGTGGCGGACCACCAAGTTTTTCAGGAGCGGCAATTGTCCGTGAAAGAAATGCCCCCCTGCGGGGATAACGGTGACAGGCAGTATCTGGGGACGGGCCCAGTCCATGACGGCGGCCAGCGGCACGGTGTCGTCCTGCTCGCCATGGATCACCAGCGTACGCAGGTGGGCCTCTGCCGGCACGGGCGCCACGGTGAAGCGGCTGGCCGCGGTGCCGACCAGGACGGCGCGCTCTACACGGCCCTGGGGCCAGAGCGCCGCCAGCGCATGGCTGGTGACAAAGGCGCCGAAGGAAAAGCCGGCCAGCGCAATGCGCGGACCGGCAGCACCGCCCGGGGCCACCTGGTCCACGACGGCCAGCAGATCCTGCAGTTCCCCCCGGCCCTCATCGTGGGTGCCCGCCGTGCCGCCCACGCCCCGGAAGTTGAAGCGCACGGCCGTCCAGCCGCACTGCACAAAGGCGCGCGCCAGGGTCTGCACGACCTTGTTGTCCAGGGTGCCGCCAAACAGCGGATGGGGATGGGCAATGACAGCCACGCCCCGCGGGGCAGCGCCCTCGGCCAGCGCGGCGGCGTCACGCACGGCCTCGATGGCGCCTGCAGGGCCGGACAGGGTCAGGCGTTCGGTCTGGGCGTTCACGGATGTACTACCAAATCAATAGCTGCCAGCGCTTGATAGGCAAGCGCCAGGGGTGCTCTGCACGAATCGAGCGGAAAGTGTGCGCTGCGGATCGGGGGGGCTGCAAGGCGCAAAACGCAGCAATAGCGGGTGCTATTGCGAGGATTTGCAACGCGGCAGACCGCCCGAGCCCGCGGATGCACACGGCGCGGTGATTTGTGCAGAGGATCCCTCAAGGCCAAAAACACGAAAAACGCAAAAAGCGAAAGAAGAAGGTGGAGCCGCTTTCAGCGCCCAAGTTCCGGCGGCGTGAGCAGGCGCTCCACCACCTGGCCGTTTTTCAGGTGGGATTCGACGATCTCGTCGATGTCGGCGCTGTCCACGTAGGTGTACCAGACCGCCTCCGGGTACACCACGGCCACCGGCCCGCCGGCGCAGCGGTCCAGGCAGCCGGCCTTGTTCACGCGGACCTTGCCCGGCCCGGCCAGGCCGGCGGCCTTGACCTGGGCCTTGCAGCGCTCGAAGCCGGCCTGGGCGTTGTGGTGGGCGCAGCTGTCCTCGCCGTTGGTGCGTTCGTTCAGGCAGAAGAAAATGTGGCGCTGGTAGTAACCCGGCGCTTGGGGGGTATCGCTCATGCCGGCATTCTACGAACCCTGGCCCGGTCCTGCCCCGTGGTCGCAGGCGGGCGCTGCAGTGCTGGCGGCGGATTTCAGCCCGCGCGGTCGCGCCGGGACACCCGCAGCAGCACGTAGAGCAGCGCCGCATACGGCCACAGCCAGCCCAGCCACTGGCCCAGCCCGTAGAAGCGAATAAAGCGGCCCTGCTCCCAGATCTGCAGGGTCTGGGCAAAGTAGGCACTGGTCGGCGCCTGGTTGAGCAGCGCCAGGTGCCACGCCAGCGTGAGCAGCAGCACCGCCGCGCTGGCCCGCCGGGGCAGCGGCAGCAGCAGCAGCGCCAGGCCCAGCGCCGCCCACACGCCCACGCGGGTGGCAGGGCCCATCCACTCCCACGCGTGCACCGGCCCCCAGCTCAGCGCCGCCGACAGCGCCGTGAGCGTGACCCCCACGGCCACCACCGCCACGGCAAACAGGGCCCGGCGCCCTACCGACCGGATCACGCAGTACCCGAGCAGGCAAGGGGCCAGCAGACCCAGCAGGACGCACAGCAGCTCGCCGCTGGGCGACAGGGGATCGAAGGCCGTGTCCTGCAGGGGCAGCCACTCCAGGAACGGGGTGTCGGCCAGCACCTCGGTAAGCGCGGCCTCCAGCCGCTCCAGCACCTGCCCCAGGCCGAACGGCACCGCCGCCGGAAACAGCAGCGCCAGCGGCCACAGCGCCAGCAGCACGATGGCGCCGCTGGCGTCCTGCACGAACCACCGCCCGCGGAAATCGCTCCAGCGGTCGATGGCGCCCAGGCGTTCCAGCAGGGCCGCCGCCAGGGCGCCCAGCAGGGTGCCCGCGGTGTTCAGCAGCAGATCGAGGTTGGACGGCACGCGCCGGGGCAGGTAGATCTGCAGAAACTCCATGGACAGCGACAGCAGCATGCCCGCCAGCGTGGCCAGCAGCACCACGCCCCGCCCGCCGCCGGAGCGCAGCACGGCCAGCACCAGCAGGAAACCCAGGGGGGCATAGCCCGCCACGTTGACGGTGATATCGAACCCCGTCCAGTACGGGGGCGGCAGCGGTGCCAGCAGAAACACCAGCGGATCGATGCCCTGCGCCCGCCACCCGTCAAAGGGAAACAGGCTGGCAAAGACAATGAGCGCCGCGTAGATCAGCGCGAGGGGCCAGGCGGAGGTGCGGTGCATGGCTGGGTCACCTGCCCCCGCAGCGGCGGCCCCGCGGGCTGCGCCGCCAGATCACCGGACGCTGCGACACCACAGGCCCCCTTTTCGTTCAGAACGGCTTGACCACCACCAGGACCACGGCCGCCAGCAGCAGCAGCACCGGCACCTCGTTGAACCAGCGGAACCAGCCATGGGTGCGGCGGCTGGTGCCGTCGGCCAGCTTGCGCAGCATCACGCTGCACGCATGGTGGTAGCCGATCACCAGCACCACCACCGCCAGCTTGGCGTGCAGCCAGCCGTTGCCCGGGCCGCGGCCGATGCCATAGCCCAGCCACAGCCACAGGCCCAGCGCCACGGCGGGCACGGCCAGCAGCGTGGAGAACCGCAGGAGCTTGCGCGCCATCAGCAGCAGCCGGTCGCGTTCCGCGGCCGAGCCGGGCGCCACCATCGCCAGGTTGACAAAGATGCGCGGCAAATAGAACAGGCCGGCAAACCAACTGGCCACGAAAACAATGTGAAAGGCTTTTACCCAGAGCATGGGGCGCAGTTTAAGTGTCCCTGCCGCACGCTACGGCCGCGCCCAAAAAAAAGCCCGGCAAGACCGCCGGGCCGGGAAAGCCTGTTTTGCATCGCTGCAACCCGAGGCCCCGCTCAGGGAGGGAAAGCGGGGGGCGGCAGACCGCCCGCTGCCAATTTAGCACCGGCGCCAAAGTGTTACAAGCGGCATTGCCCGGGGGGCCGCGCAGTGCGTCCGGCCCCTGTCCAGCGCCCCTCCGGCACGTTCCGCCCCAGGGCGGCGCGCCCGCGCGGCCAGTGGCGCGCAGGGGGATAATCTTTGGCACCATGCATCTCCAAAGCCCCGCTCCTTTCCCCCAGAACCGCCCGCGCCGCCTGCGCCGCGATGCCTTCACTCGCAACCTGGTGCGCGAGCACGCCCTGTCGCCGCACGACCTGATCTACCCCGTGTTCGTGCACGAAGGCACGGGTCGGCGCGAGGCCGTGCCGTCTATGCCCGGCGTGGACCGCCTGAGCCTGGACCTGCTGCTGCCCGTGGCCGAGGACTGCGTGCAGCTGGGCATTCCGGTGCTGGCACTGTTCCCCTCGATCGAGACCGAACTCAAGACGCCCGACGGCAAGGAAGCGCTGAACCCCGACGGCCTGATTCCGCGCGTGGTGCGCGCGCTCAAGAAGGAATTCCCCGACCTGGGCGTGCTGACCGACGTGGCGCTGGACCCCTACACCAGCCACGGCCAGGATGGCGTGCTGGACGCCACGGGCTACATCCTCAACGACGAGACCGTGGAAATCCTCACGGGCCAGGCGATGACGCACGCCGAGGCGGGCGTGGACATCGTCGCGCCCAGCGACATGATGGACGGCCGCATCGGCGCCATCCGCGAAGCGCTGGAGGTGCAGGGCCACATCCACACCCGCATCATGGCCTACAGCGCCAAGTACGCCAGCGCCTTCTACGGCCCCTTCCGCGACGCGGTGGGCACGCGCGGCGCCCTGGGCAAGGCCGACAAGAACGTCTACCAGATGGACCCGGGCAACAGCGACGAAGCCCTGCGCGAGGTGGCCATCGACATCGCCGAAGGCGCGGACATGGTCATGGTCAAGCCCGGCATGCCCTACCTGGACATCGTGCGGCGCGTGAAGGACGAGTTCAAGGTGCCGACCTTCGCCTACCAGGTGAGCGGCGAGTACGCCATGCTGAAGGCCGCTGCCGCCAACGGCTGGCTCGACCACGATGCCGTGATGATGGAAGCCCTGCTGGCCTTCAAGCGCGCGGGCGCCGACGGCGTGCTGACCTACTTCGCCCGCGACGCTGCCCGGTTGCTCCTGAAACGATAGCTGCCAGCGCATACCCCGTAAGCGCTAGAGGCACTTTTCATGCAAAACTGAGCGGCATGCGCATCTTCCACATCCACAGCGGCGGCGTCCAGGAACTCCACGCCCTGCCCCATCCGCTGCCGGCGCAGGGCTTCCTGTGGCTGGCGTGTGCGCGGCCGGCCTTTCAGTTGCGGCTGCCCGAGATCCAGCAGCACCTGCAGGCGTGGCTGGGGCTGCAGCTGGTGGATCTGCATGTGTCCGACCTGCTCAACGCCCACCTGCCGTCGCACTACGACTACACCTCGCAGTACGACCTGCTGGTCTTCCGCAGGCTGGGCGCCGGCGGCGGGGGCGGCCCAGGTGACGGCGGGGGCGCGGCCAGCCCGGCGGAGGGCGCTCCCGCCCCCGAAGGGCCCGCGCGGCGCAGCGGCCCGCCGGTGCTGCGCCGCATCGACACCAGCCCGGTCGGCTTCGCCGTGTTCGACAAGGTGCTGCTCACCGTGCACCCCACCGACTGCCTGGTGCGCGACGCCTACGCAGCGCGGCTGCTCGCCGCCCTGCCGGCCGCGCAGGGCGACGTGCGCGAGGGCCGCGCAAGCCCGGTGGCGGGCAGCCGGATCCCCACCAGCCCGGCGGACCTGATGCTGCGCATGGTCAACCTGATGGTGGACGGCTACCTGGACCTGCGCCGCGAACTCACCCGCCAGCTCGACCACTGGCAGACGGAGCTGCTCAAGCCCCGCGCCCGCTATGTGAACTGGACGTCGCTGCTGGAAGCCCGCCTGTCCCTGCACGGCCTGGACGAAACCTGCGAAGACCAGCGCAGCGCGGTGCAGGACTGGATCGACGCGCTGGAAACCTGGGACACCCCCGACACCCCGGCCGCGCTGCGCGAGCTGGACCTGCTCAAGGTGCGCAGCCGCGACGTGCTCGAACACATCGAACGCGTGGTGCACCACGTGCGCCGGCTGGAACAAAGCACGGAAACCGCGGTGCAGATGCACTTCAGCGTGCAAAGCAACCGCACCAACGACATCATGCGCACGCTCACCGCGCTTACCGCCGTGTTCCTGCCGCTGAACCTCATCGCCGGCATCTTCGGCATGAATTTCGAGTTCATCCCGCTCATCCACAAGTCCGACGGCTTCTGGTGGGCCATGGCCGCCATGGCCCTGATTGCGCTGGCCCTGGTGCTGCTGTTCTGGCGCAAGCGCTACCTGGCGCGCACCGGCCGCTGAGGTCGTCAGCGCTGGTCCGGGGTGGGCGGCGCTGCAGCACGTTGGTCGCTCAGGATCGCTTTCCACTCCTGCGCCTGCGGGCCAAAAAGGCCCCGGAGGCCAGAATGCCTGCGGCGGCAGCGCCGACACCCCCCAGCCCCACCGGCACTGCCACCGGTTTTGCCACAGGAGCTGGAGCTGGAGCTGGAGCTGGAGCTGGAGCCGGAGCCGGAGCCGGAGCCGGAGCCGGAGCCGGAGCCGGAGCCGGCGGGGGAGGCGGCGGCGGGGGAGGAGGAGGCGGCGGCGGAGGCGGCGGAGGCGGCGGCGACACTGGAGCTGCGTCATCAAGGCAAACCCTGACGATCGCACTGCCCTGCATGGTCAGTTTCACCGAGCTGATCCAGTCGCTGGCCGATATTTTCACTTTGCCAGAGCTACTGCTGTCCGGTGCGGAGATGATGGCACCGCCTTGCTGATCCAGGAGGCCCGGACCAAATGCAGTACTCGCTGGCAGCAAGGGCGTTTGCACGATATCGGCATTTGTGAAGGGATACGGATTGCCGTCTAACGCCACCGAGAAAGTATCCCGAACCGGGTAACTCCACGCTGGCTCCATCGAAGTCAAGTCCACCGTGATTGAACTCGCCAGAACGGGGTGGTTGAAGGTATAGGTGCAGGAACTCATCGAAATGTCGGGCATGTCTCCCAGCCCAACACCGTCAAAGCCATCCGGGAACAGACCCGGGAATGTCGTAGAGCCCGTCGGGTTTTTAATACCCTGAACTGGGTCATTATCACAGCCCGACACCGTGACCGCACCGTAAATACCAGGAAGCGCCAGGCACTGCTGGGCTGCCGTGGCCGCTTGCATTGCCGGCATCACCAAACTCACCGAAATGGCACATTTCGATAGACGCAAATTGAATCTCATTTCCTTGTCTATTTTTATAAATACATATAAATATTGACAGGATATTCGCAAGGAGTTTGCAAACAAATGAAAATCAGGGGGTATTTACTTGTGCACTTAATCCAATGCAGGGGTCTGGCGAACCCATCCTGCTACCCAAACCCCCGTGGCCCCTGCGCCCCGGCGCGGCTGGGCAAGGCTTGAGGCATGTCAATGTGTCAAAAGTTGCAATTCGTAACATGAACCCCGCCGACCGCTGCAAGCGGCGGCTGCGGCACCGGCCGCACCCTCAAAAGTTCACCTGTTATGAATCAACTTGCCATTGGAAAACGCCTGTCCCTGGGCTTTGGATTGCTCTTGGCGCTGTCGCTGCTGGGTACCTTGCTGGGGGTCTGGCAGCTGCAGACGGCTTCCGCCTCCACCCAGGCCGTCATCGAACAACCGCTCGCCAAGGAGCGGCTCATCACCGACTGGTACCGCCTGATCCACACGGCCGTTCGCCGCACCACGGCCATTGCCAAGAGCAGCGATGCCGCGCTGGCCACCTACTTCGCCGATGAGCAGAAGCAATCGGCCGGCGCCACGACGGAGATCCAGAAAAAGGTGGAAGGCCTGATGCAGACCGACGCCGAGCATGCGCTGTTCAAGGAGATCAGCGGTCTGCGCCGCGACTACACCCAGGCGCGCGACGAGGTGATCCGCCTGCGCCGCGACGGCCAGCCCGAGCAGGCGGACGCGCTGCTGGAGTCCCGCTTTGTTCCCGCCGCCAAGCAGTACATGTCCCGCGTGGAAGCCCTGATGGAGATGCAGCGCAAGGCGCTGGACGAGTCCGCCACACCCATCAAGGCCGCCAACGACAAGGCCCGCTACTGGCTGATTGCGCTGGGCGCCATCACCTGCGGCCTGGGCATGGTGCTGGCGGTGGCCATCACGCGCAGCATCACCCGGCCGCTGGGCACCTCAGTAGCCGTGGCCGGCACCATCGCCCAGGGCGACCTCACGGCCACCGTGGCCAGCACCAGCAATGACGAAACCGGCCAGCTGCTGCGCGCGCTGGGGGACATGCAGCACGCCCTGGGCACGGTGATCGGCCAGATCCGCGACGCGGGCGACGAGATTGCCAGCGCCAGCGACCAGATTGCCGGCGGCACGCAGGACCTGTCGTCCCGCACCGAGCACACCGCCGCCAACCTGCAGCAGACGGCATCGTCCATGGAGCAGTTCACGGCCACGGTGCAGCAGTCGGCCGAGGCCGCACGCACGGCCAGCTCGTTGGCATCGTCTGCGGCACAGGTGGCGTCGCAGGGCGGCCACCTGGTGGCGCAGGTGGTGGACACCATGGAAGACATCCACACCAGCTCCCGCCGCATTGCGGACATCATCGGCACCATTGACGGCATTGCGTTCCAGACCAACATCCTGGCGCTGAATGCGGCCGTGGAAGCCGCCCGCGCCGGCGAGCAGGGTCGGGGCTTTGCCGTGGTGGCGGGCGAAGTGCGCAGCCTGGCGCAGCGCAGCGCCGAAGCGGCTAAGGAGATCAAGGGCCTGATCTCCACCAGCGTCGAGAAGGTAGGTGCGGGCACGCAGCTGGTGCAGGATGCCGGCGCCGCCATGCAGAACATCGTGACCTCGGTGGAGCGCGTGACCGAAGTGGTCGCCCAGATCGCAGCGAGCGCCCGCGAGCAGTCCGACGGCATTGCCATGGTCAACGGCGCCATCGCCCAGCTGGACCAGGCCACCCAGCAAAACGCCGCTCTGGTGGAGGAATCCGCGGCCGCTGCCCAGAGCCTGCGCGAGCAGGCCCATCGGCTGGCCCAGGCGGCTTCCAGCTTCAAGGTGCGCGACGGGCTGCTGCGGCGCCCCGCCGGTGCTGCGCCAGCGCGCGCCTTGCTCACCGCCTCCTGAGCGCCGCCCCCGCAGTTGTGGCACCCCGGGTGTTGTCGCTACAATTTGTAACTTTCATCCCTGCAAGGACCAGGAACCATGACCTCTTTTCAGCGCTTTCTGCGGGCCGGTGCGCTCGCCACCCTGGCTGGCGCTCCCCTGCTGGCCGCCGCCCAGCCCGCGGACATCGTCGTGAGCTATGCGCCCCTGGCCACCAGCGTGCCCACCCTGGGCGAATGGGGCGCCCTGGGCCTGTCCGCCCTGGTGGCCTTCGCGGCCCTGCGCGCCCTGCGCAACAAGCAAGGCAGCCGCGTGGTGATGGGCCTGGCGCTGGCCGCCGCAGGCCTGTTCGCGGCGACGCAAGGCAGCGGGCTGGTGGGCAACGCCGTCGCATCCATCGCGTTTGTGATGGACAACCCCGCCGGCGGCACCGTGCAGCTGCCCATCGGCTACGGTGTGCGGCCCGTGACCAACACGTCGGGCGTGCCGCTGCGCGTCCTGTCGGTCACCCCCGACAGTTCCCGCGACGACCCCGCCACCACCTGCCAGGCCAACACGGTGCTGCCGCCCGGGGCCAGCTGCAACGTGCAAACCTTCGAGCTCTGACGCAGGCGCCCCGGCCGAAACCAGCGCCGTCGCCGCGCCCCGAAGTACGCGCTACCGTGCCGTCGCGCCAGGGATGCCGCGCAGGGTTCAGCCCGCCAGGTGCTTGTCGAAGAACGCCAGCGTGCGGTCCCGCGCTGCCATGGCGGCCGGCTCGTCGTAGCTGCCCCGCTGGTCGCAGTTGAAGCCGTGGTCGGCGTCGTAGAGATGGACTTCCACCTCGGGATGGGCGCGGGCAAAGGCCTGCACGCCGTCCACGGGGATGAAGTGGTCGCGCTGGCCGAAGTGGGCCAGCACCGGCACGGTGGGGTGGCGCGCGGCTTCCTCGGGCGTGGTCATGCCGCCGCCGTAGTACGGCACCGCGGCGGACAGGCCCGTGAGCGTGCAGGCCGCGCGCCAGGTCAGCAGCCCGCCCCAGCAAAAGCCCACCAGGCCCACCTTGCGGCCGCCGCCCTCCCGGGCGGCGTAGTCGATGGCGGTCTGGATATCCTGCATGACGCCCGGCGCCGGTAGCGCCTCCACAGCGGCCTTCAGCGCCATGCCGGCCTTCATGTCGTCGGGCGAGTAGCCGTTGTCCACCCCCGGCTGCACGCGGTGGAACGTGGACGGCGCCACGGCCAGGTAGCCGCGCGCGGCAAAGCGGTCGGCCACCGCACGGATGTGCGAGTTCACACCGAAGATCTCCTGCAGCACCACCACAGCACCGCGGGGGGTCGTGTCGGGCCGGGCCACCCAGGCCGGAAAGGTGAAACCGTCGCGAGATTGCAGATCGACAAACTGACCCATGGTGCAGCTCCTTGGTGAGATGGAAAAACGGACGGGCTGGCGGTTGCCATAACCTGTTCCAATGCGGCATTCTTGCAGGAGACCGCATTCCATGAAGAACAAGATCGCGTTAATCACCGGCGCCAGCCGTGGCATTGGCGCCGCCACCGCCGTGCTGGCCGCGCGCCAGGGCTGGGCGGTGGCCGTGAACTACCAGGGCAACCAGGCCGCCGCCGACGCGGTGGTGCAGCAGATCCGCGCCGCCGGCGGCACCGCCCTGGCCGTGCAGGCCGACGTGGCCGACGAGGCCCAGGTGCTGGCGATGTTTGCCACCGTGGACGCCCAGCTGGGCCGCCTGACCGCACTGGTGAACAACGCGGGCGTGGTGGACGTGCCCGCCCGCGTGGACGCCATGAGCGCCGCACGGCTGCGCCGCATGTTCGACATCAACGTGATCGGCAGCATCGTCTGCGCCCGCGAGGCCGTGCGCCGCATGAGCACCCGGCACGGTGGCCAGGGCGGCGCCATCGTCAACGTCTCCAGCGCCGCGGCGCGCCTGGGCGCGGCGGGCCAGTACGTGGACTACGCCGCGGCCAAGGGGGCCATCGACACCTTCACCGTGGGCCTGGCGCGCGAGGTGGCGGCCGAGGGCATCCGCGTGAACGCCGTGCGCCCGGGCCTGATCGAGACCGACATCCACGCCAGCGGCGGCCTGCCCGACCGCGTGCGCGACCTGGCCCACCAGGTGCCCATGCAGCGCGGCGGCACGTCCGAAGAGGTGGCCGCAGCCATCGTGTGGCTGATGTCGGACGCGTCGCCGTACACCACCATGTCCCTGCTCGAAGTCTCCGGAGGAAGGTAATGAAACACCCTCTGAGTCGCTTCGCGCGTTCCCTCTCTCTCGCTTCGCGGGAGGGGAACGACGCCCTCCCTGCGGGGCGGCCCTTGCTCGGCGTCCCTGGCTTCTGGCAGCGCCGGTTTCAAAGTCTGGGGGTCGTGGTCAACGCCATCGAGAATTGATATGGATCTAAAACCCCTCATCACCCTGCTGGCCATCGTGAACCCGCTGGCCATCGTCCCGTTTTTCATCCATTACACCCAGGGCTTCTCGTATGCGCAGCGGCGGCGCACCATCCAGGTGGCCAGCTTCAGCGTGTTCTGCGTGATTGCGGCCTGCGCGCTGCTGGGCCTGCAGATCCTGGACTTCTTCAACATCTCGCTGCAGAGCTTCCAGGTGGGTGGCGGCATGCTGCTGCTCATCAGCGCGATGAACATGCTCAACGCCCAGCCCGCCGAGGCCAAGCCCACCACCAACGAGTACGAAGAAGGTGCCGAGAAGGCGGCCGCCGGCAGCAGCATTGCCGTGGTGCCGCTCACCATCCCGCTGCTCACCGGGCCGGCCAGCATGTCCACCGTGGTGATCTATGCCGACCGTGCGCAGACCTTTATGCAGCACGCCGCGCTGGTGGGCTACGGCGTGGTCATCGCGCTGGCCACGGCCGTGTGCTTTGCCCTGGCCGACCCGATTGCGCGCGTGCTGGGCAAGACCGGCATCAACGTGATGACCCGGCTCATGGGCCTGATCCTGGCCGCGCTGGCGGTGGAGGTGATGGCCGATGGGCTGGGCAAGCTGTTCCCCATCCTTGTCGCGCGCTGACCGCCCATGTCCGCCCGCCTGTTGCTGCTCGAAGACGACCCCGCCATCGCCCGCACCGTGGCCTATGCGCTGGAGCGCGACGGCCTGGCCGTGACGCACAGCCTGCTGGTGCACGATGCGCGCCAGCAGCTGCAGTGCACGCGCTTTGACCTGCTGGTGCTGGACGTGGGCCTGCCCGACGGCAGCGGGCTCGACCTGCTGCGCGATCTGCGCGGCGCGGCGCAGACCTCGGCCGTGCCGGTGCTGATGCTCAGCGCCCAGGGCGAAGAGATCGACCGCGTGCTGGGCCTGGAGCTGGGCGCCGACGACTATCTGACCAAGCCCTTCAGCCCGCGCGAGCTGGCCGCGCGCGTGAAGGCCCTGCTGCGCCGCGCAGGCCACGGCAACGGCCACGCGAGCCCGGCGCCCGCCGCCGTGCCGCTGTTCCATGACGACGAGCCCGGCCAGCGCATCAGCCTGCGCGGCCAGGCCCTGCCGCTGACGCGGCGCGAATACCGCCTGCTGTCCCACCTGCTGCGCGGCGCAGGCCGCATCCATTCGCGCGAGGCCCTGCTGGCCGCCGCCTGGGGCGACGACAGCGAGAGCACCGACCGCACTGTGGACACCCACATCAAGACCCTGCGCGCCAAGCTGCGCGAGGTGGACCCGGGGCGCGAGTACATCAGCACGCACCGGGGCATGGGGTACTGTGTTGATATTTGACGTAAAAATAGCCTCCAGCGCTTATCCAGCAAGCGCTGGCAGCTATCATTTTTGAATAATCCCGCCACGCCATGCGCCTCGGCATCCGCCTGCTGTTCGCCTTCTTCCTCATCAACGGCATCGCCGCGTTCTTTGTGCTGCGCGTGTTCATGGCCGAGATCAAGCCCAGCGTGCGGGAGGTGATGGAAGACATGATGGTGGACACCGCCAACATCCTGGCCGAGCTGGCCAGCGAAGACCTGGCCGCCGGGCGGCTGGCAGCGGACGCCGGCAACAGCCGCGCCAGCCCGTTTGCGCAGCATGTGCGCCGCTACGCCACGCGGCCCATCGACGCCGCCATCTGGGGGTTTTCCAAGCAGTCGCTCGACTACCGGATCTACGTGACCGACACCACCGGGCGCGTGCTGTTCGACTCGGAAAACCGCGCCGTGGGCGCCGACTATTCGCGCTGGCGCGACGTGGCACGCACGCTGCGGGGCGAATACGGCGCGCGCTCCACCCGCGACGTGCAGGAGGACGACACCAGCGGCGTGATGCATGTGGCTGCGCCCATCTACGTGCAGAACCGGATCGCGGGCGTGCTCACCGTGGCCAAGCCCACGCGCACGGTGCAGCGCTTCATCGACCGCGCCGAGCGCAAGGTGTTCATGGGCGGGCTGCTGCTACTGGCACTCTCGGCCGCCGTGGGCGTGGCCGTGACGCTGTGGATGGTGTGGAACGTGCGGCGCCTGCGCGACTACGCCCTGAGCGTGCAGGGCCCGGCCGACGGCGAGGTGCACGACCCCGCCGTGCCACAGCCGGCCGCGCTGGCTGTGCCCGAGGTGCCCGGGGAGCTGGGCGACCTGGCCCGCGCCATGGACCGCATGCGGGCGCGGCTGGAGGGGCGCGACTACATCGAAGGCTATGTGCGCGCCCTCACGCACGAGCTGAAAAGCCCGGTGGCCGCCATCCGCGGCGCGGGCGAGCTGCTGCAGGACGAGCTGCCCGCCGCCGACCGCACCGAGTTCGCCCACCAAGTGGTGCAGCAAAGCGAGCGCCTGCAGCGCATCATCGACCGGCTGCTGGAGCTGTCCAAGCTGGAGCAGCGCCACCACGCCGAGGGCCGCGCCCCCGTGGCGCTGCAGGACTGCGCGGAAGCCGCCATCGCCCAGACGCGCGCCCGCGCCGCGCAGCGCGGCATCACGCTGGCGCTGGCCGGCGCGGGAGCCAGCGGCCCGTGGGAGGCCGAGCTGGTGACCCTGGCCCTGACCAACCTGCTGGACAACGCCATCGACTTCGCCCCCGAAGGCAGCACCGTGCGGGTGGAGCTGGCCGGCACCACCGTGGCCGTGCAGGACGCCGGGCCCGGCGTGCCCGACTACGCGCTGCCGCGCCTGGGCGAGCGCTTCTTCACCACGGCGCGCCCCGGCGGCGAGCGCAGCGGATCGGGCCTGGGGCTGGCCATTGTGCGGCGCGTGATGGCGCTGCACGGCGGCCACATGGTGGTGCGCAACACGGCGCCGGGGCTGCGGGTGGAGCTGGTGTTTGCTGCCCACCCTTGAACGGAACGGCCGCCCTTAAGCACCAACAACCGCCCGGGCTGAGCTTGTCAAAGCCTTGCGCGGCGCCCGGAAAAGCCTGGCCCGAGCCTGGCTGAAGGGACCTGCGCCACTTCACCCTCGCCTCACAAACTTCATCGCCCCCTCACACCCGGCGCCAACACTCGCTCCACAACATGCACTTGTGGAGGATCTCTTGTTCAAACACCCCCTGTTCACCAAACTGGCCGCGCTGGGCGCGGTCGTCGTGCTGCTGATGATCGGCCTGTCGATGATCGAGGGCGTGGTGCGCGACCGGCAGCGCTACCGCAGCCTCACGGCCCAGAGCGTGGCCGACAGCCTGGCCGGCCCGCAGACCCTGATGGGCCCGCTGATCCACAGCGCCTGCGTGGAAAGCTGGGACGAGGAAACCGGCAAGGGCGACGAGCGCCGCATGGTGGAGCGCCGCCGCGAGTTCCGCCTGACGGCCATGCCCGAGCAGCTCAAGATCAGCACCGGCGCCGCCATGGAGGAGCGCGCCCGCGGCCTGCACAAGGTGAATACCTACACCCTGAAGGCCCAGGTGGCGGCGCAGTGGGGCTCGATGGCCGGGCTGGTGCCGCAAAGCACCATGAAGAACTCGCGCATGCACTGCGGCGCCCCCATCGTGATGATGGCCGTGGGCGACGCACGCGGCATCCGCACCGCGCAGTTCACACTGGACCACCAGGCGCTGGCACTCAAGCCCGGCACCTTCCACCCCGCCTACAGCCGGGGCCTGCACGCCGTGCTGCCCGAGTCGGTGCGCGGCAAGGCCGAGGGGCTGGCCGCCACGCTGGACCTGGAGCTGGTGGGCACCGAGCGCCTGGCCATCGTGCCGCTGGGCGGCAACACCGAGGTGCTGATGACCAGCGGCTGGCCCCACCCGTCGTTTGCGGGGCGCTTTTTGCCGTCCGAGCGCGAGGTCAAGAAGACCGGCTTTGCGGCCACCTGGCGCCTGTCGTCGCTGGCCACCACGGCGCAGGCCGACATTGCCGAGGGCAAGCCCGTGTGCGCGGGCGGGCTGGACAACGATCCGCGAAGCCCCGAATACGGCACGGGCAGCGCCTCGCAAGGCAGCACCTGTGCCGACAGCTTCAGCGTGGCGTTTGTGGACCCGGTGAACCCGTATTCGCTCAGCGACCGGGCCACCAAGTACGGCGTGCTGTTCATCGCCCTCACCTTCGTGGCCGTGGGCTTGTTCGAGTTGATGAAGAAACTGCGCGTGCACCCCGTGCAGTACCTGCTGGTGGGCAGCGCGCTGTGCAGCTTCTTCCTGCTGCTGGTGAGCCTGTCGGAACACCTGCCATTTGGCGTGTCGTATGCCGTGGCAGCGGGCGCCTGCGTGCTGCTGCTGGGCTATTACGCCAGCCACATGCTGGGCGGCCTGGCGCGCGGCATTCCGCTGGGCGCGGGCATCGCGGTGCTGTACGGCCTGCTGTACCTGCTGCTGCAGCTGGAACAGACGGCGCTGGTGGTGGGCTCCATCGCGCTCTTCCTGGTGCTGGCCGCGGTGATGGTGCTCACGCGCAAGGTGAACTGGTACAGCTTGTCGTCCCCGGCGGGCACGCCCCGCCGCCCCGCGCCGCCCACCACGCCCCGCCCGGAGGCCGCATGAGCGCCGAGGCGCCATCCCTGGGGCCGCAGGCCTGGGCCCGGCACCTCGCCGGCCCCGCCCCGCAGCCGTCCACGGCAGGCCTGACGGCCGCGGAAGCCGCGCGGGTGCAACGCTACCGCGACCAGCTGGCGGCCGCCCTGCAGCGGCGCGACCGGGGCGCGCTGCGGGGCGCCAAGCAGCAGGTGCTGGACGCGGCATTCCGCCCCTGTGATCCGCACGCCGAGCCCGGCCCCGACTCCCCCGCCCTGCGCCGTGCGCTGCGCGACCTGTGCTGGCGCATGGCGGCCCTGCTGCTGCCGCGCCGCCCGCTGGGCGACTGACGGCCACAGACAACGGCCATAAAAATACCTGATTAGTTACTTGTGTCAGATACCACTCCATCCGTTCGGGCTGAGCCCGTCGAAGCCAGGGCTTGCAGCGCGCGTGCAAGGCTTCGACAGGCTCAGCCCGGACGGGTGGGGAAGACGAAGCGTCTGAGGTAGGTTGCTAATCAGGTAAAAATAGCGCCCTGCGCTTGCTGAGCAAGCGCAGGGCGCTATCAATAATCTAGCAAATCCGGAATGCTGCCCCGGCAGGCAAGCCGGTGGCAGTGCCCCGGCCGCGCGGGCCAGCTCAGGCCGCCGCGGCTTCCTCGCGGGCCACGCTGGCGGGGCGGTCCTCGTCGGAGCAGCTGGCGCCGCCGCAGCCGTGGATCAGCTCGCCGGGCAGCGCGTCGGGCGCATGCACGATGCCGGTGGCGGGATCAAACCCCACGCGGCGCACATGCAGGGCGAGGGCGGCGTCCATGCTCTGGGCGTGCTGGGGGAACCACAGGGCCAACTCGCTGGCCATGATGCGCAGCGGCTTCAGGTCGCCCTGCTCGGCGCGGGCCGTGCCTTCGCGCATCACCTGCAGCACCACCTTGTGCTGCATGCTGTGGCAGTTGCCCGAGGCAAAGCGGGTGGATGCCATCCAGGCATCCTCCTGCGCGAAGTGGTGGTCCGTGTGGTCCACCAGGGCGCGCCAGGCGGGCAGCAGGGCGGCGTCATCGGCACGGTCCACCGCGGCCAGCAGGCCCACGAATTCCTGGTGGATGTCATCCATCACCGGCAGGTCCAGGGCCAGTGCATCCGACCATTCGAGTTGAGCCATGGGCATCCCTTCGCGACAGCGAGACAAAAACAGGGGGCGAGCTTAGGGCGGACGCCGCCCGGGCGTTTTGACCCAGGTCAGCTCCCGCCGCGGCGGCGCCTCCAGGGGCGGGCACAAAAAAGCCCCGCTCGGGGCGGGGCTGGCGTTTTCAGGGAGCCGGGGATCAGCTCTTGCCGTACATGCGCTTCATGTCGTCCACGCACTTGGACTTGGCGTCGCCCGACATGGCGTCGCAGCGCTCCTTGGCGGCCTTGTAGGCGGCGTCGTTCTTCTCGGCATTGGCGTCCTTGCGGGCCTCTGCCACATCGGCGTTCTTGGCGGCGGCGCTGTCGGCGGGCTTGGCCTGGGCCTCGGCCACCTTGGCGTCTTCCTTGGCCTTCACGCGGGCGGCCTTGGCGTCC
This sequence comes from Acidovorax sp., assembly GCF_021287135.1. Taxonomy (GTDB): domain Bacteria; phylum Pseudomonadota; class Gammaproteobacteria; order Burkholderiales; family Burkholderiaceae_C; genus Acidovorax. Next base: position 20,316 of record NZ_JAJTBB010000023.1, on the reverse strand, counting down.
TTCACGCAGACGTCCTTGTCATTGCCCTTGAGGTCGTCGCACTTTTCCTTGGCCACGTCATAGGCGGCATCGGCCTTGGCGTCTGCCACCTTGCGGGTGGCCTTGGCGCTGGGCTTGTGCTGGGCGTCCAGCTCGGCCTTGGCCACGTCTTCGGCGCCCTTGGCCTCCTTCATGCAGACGTCCTTGGCGTTGTCCTTCAGGCCATCGCACTTTTGCTTGGCGGCCTTGTAGTCAGCGGAAATGCGGTCCTTGCCCGCCTTGTAGTCGGCGTCGGTCATGGCCAGTGCAGAGGTGGCCAGCAGGCCGGCGACGACAGAAGCCATCAGGGTGCGTGTGAATTGCATGGTGTTCTCCTCGGTGAACGAAATTGGGAATCCATCAGGGTCCGGCCGGGCGGCGGGGTCGCGGCGCCCGGCGGGGCCACGTCTCAGTCGTTGAAACGGAAGTCGGGGTGGCGGGCCTGCCAGTCGCGGAGCTGCTTTTCCGCTTCGTCGCGCGCAATGCCCTGGCGCTCTTGCAGCTTGCCCAGGAACTGTTCGCGCTTGCCGTCGATGACATCAAGGTCGTCGTTGGTGAGCTTGCCCCACTGCTCGACCATTTTTCCTTTGAACTGCTTCCAGTTGCCTTGGACGGTGTCTTCATTCATGGCGTGCATCCTCGAAAAGATTTCGCGTCAGCCATCCACCCGGAATGCGTGGAACAGGTGCGTGATGCGATGGGATGAACTCTAGAAAAGGCGGGCGGCGCGGCCCGTAGTCCGGCCTGCGTTGCGTGCGTCAGCACAAGCCTACGGTGCGTGCCAGACAGACCGGGGCGCCCCTCGACCGCCCGGCCCAGTCCACAAAATGTTGCAATTCCCCATCATCCCGCCAGCGTTACACCTGCCCTCTTCGAGAGAAGCGTTTCATTTGGTAACGTTTGTGCATCCGTAGGGGAATTCGCTGTGGTGAAGTGCGAAACGCGCCCCCCGACGGCGCCTTTTTTCGATTCCCACGAGCCATGCAAACTACCCACGAGGAACCGCTCGCCGCGCCTGCGGCAGCCGCGGAGTCCCCCGCCCCTGCTTCTTCTTCCCTACCCCAGCCCCGGGCGGGGACCGTGCACCCGGCCCCGGCCGTCCTGCGCCCGGTGGCCGCCGGGGTGGCCGCCGCCGTCTCGCTGGCCGCCTGCGGCGGCGGGGGCGGCGACGGACCTTCCACCGGCCTGGGCACCGGGGTTCCGCAGGCGGGCGCGGTGGGCACCTACCCCGCCCCGCAGACGGACCAGGAGGCCGCCCGCTTCCTGCTGCAGGCGCAGTTCTCCGCCACGCCCGCCGAGATTGCGGCACTGCGCTCCACCACGTATGCCGATTGGCTGGAAGCCCAGTTCAATGCGCCCCTGTCCCAGAGCGGATGGCAGTGGCTCAACGAGCGGGGCTATGCCGACGTCAACAAGGACACCGGGTTCTACGACAACAGCTATCCCGGCGACTACATGATCTGGCACCAGCTGCTGCAGTCGCCGGACGGCCTGCGCAAGCGGGTGGCGCTGGCGCTGTCGGAGATCTGCGTGGTGTCGCTCTCGGGGCTGGACTTCAACTGGCGCAGCCACGCCATCGCCTGGTACTGGGACCAGCTCGTGTTCCAGGCCTTCGGCAACTACCGCAGCCTGCTGCAGGACGTGACGCTGAACGCGGCCATGGGGTTCTACCTGAACACCCGCGGCAACCAGAAGGAAAACCCCGCCACCGGGCGCCAGCCCGACGAGAACTACGCGCGGGAGATCATGCAGCTCATGTCCATCGGGCTGGTGCTGCTCAACCCCGACGGCACGCCCCAGCGCGACGGGGCGGGCAAGCCCATCGACAGCTACAGCCAGAGCGACGTGACCAACCTCGCGCGGGTGTTCACCGGCTACGACTACGACCAGTCGCAGAACACGCCCACCACCGTGCCGGGCACGAACCGCACCGTCTCCAGCACCACGTTCACCCGGCTGCCCATGGCGCTGACCGAGTCGCGCCACTCCGCGCTGGCTGCCAGCTTCCTGGGCACCACCATCCCGGCGGGCACGCCGGGCGCGCAGGCGCTGCGCATGGCCCTGGACACACTGTTCAACCACCCCAACGTGGGGCCGTTCATCGGCAAGCAGCTCATCCAGCGCCTGGTCACCAGCAACCCGTCGCCCGGCTACGTGGCGCGGGTGTCGGCCGCCTTTGCCAACAATGGCGCGGGCGTGCGCGGCGACCTGCGGGCCGTGATCCGCGCCATCCTGCTCGACGATGAGGCCCGCTCGCCGGCGGGCCTCACGCAGCCGGGCTTCGGCAAGCTGCGCGAGCCCATGCTGCGCTTCGTGCAATGGGGCCGCACCTTCGGGCTGAACTCGACCTTCGGCACCTGGAAGATCGGCAACCTCAGCGACCCGGGATCGCGCCTGGGCCAGAGCCCGCTGCGCTCGCCCTCGGTGTTCAACTTCTTCCGGCCCGGCTATGTGCCGCCGTCCACCGCGCTGGCGGCCACCGGCGCCGTGGCGCCGGAATTCCAGCTGGTCAACGAAAGCAGCGTGGGCGGCTACCTGAACTTCATGCAGGGCGCCATCCGCAACGGCCTCTGGGTGAACGGCCCCGAGGTGCCCCACAACGCCAGCACGCCCAACAACGGCTTCGACATCAAGGCCGCCTACACGCAGGAGCTGGCCCTGGTGGCCGATGCGGACGCACTGGTGGCCCGCATCAACCTGCTGATGTGCGCCGGCCAGCTCTCGGCCGCCACCGTCAAGCTCATCGCCGACGCGCTCAAGACCATCAACATCACCGCGGCCAGCACCGACAACGCCAAGCGCGACCGGGTGGCCGCCGCCGTGTTCCTGGTCATGGCCAGCGCCGAGTACCTCGTCCAGAAATGAACCCGGCCGGCAGCCCCGCCGGCCCGACCGCCCCCGAGAAGCCCCGCCATGCACTTGCTTCAACCCGAACTCCATTCCCGCCGCGCCTTCCTGCGGCGCTCCGCGCAGCTGGGGCTGGCAGGCACCGCCCTGCCCTTTGCCCTGAACCTGGCCGCCATGGGCGAAGCCGCGGCCTTTGCCGCGGACGACTACAAAGCCCTGGTCTGCGTGTTCCTCTACGGCGGCAACGACTACGCCAACACCGTGGTCACCTATGACGACGCCAGCTGGAGCCGCTACAGCGCCATCCGCGGCAGCATCGCGCTGCCCAAGGCGTCGCTCACGCCCACGCTGCTCACGCCTGCCACCCCCCTGCCCGACGGCCGCCAGTACGCGCTGCACCCGGCCATGACGGGAATGGCCGGCCTCTTCAACAGCGGCAAGGCCGCCGTGCAGCTCAACGTGGGGCCGCTGGTGGTGCCGCTCACGCGCGCGCAGTACAACAGCCCCGACCGCAAGGCCTTTCCGCTGCCGCCCAAGCTGTTCTCGCACAACGACCAGCAGTCGGTGTGGCAATCGTCCTCGCCCGAAGGCTCCACCGTGGGCTGGGGCGGCAACATCGGCGACCTGGCGCTGTCCTCCAACGGCAATTCGCTGTTCACCTGCATCTCCGTCACGGGCAACGCGGTGTTCCTGTCGGGCGACTCGGCCCTGCAGTACCAGGTGAGCCCCTCGGGCGCCGTGGCGATCAACGGGGTGAAGAACAACGTGTACGGCTCTAGCGCCGTGCGGGGGGCCCTGACGGCGCTGATCCAGCAGCCCAGCAGCCACCTGCTGGAAAACGAATACACCCGCGTGACCGCGCGGGCCGTGGCGTCCGAAGGGCAGATCACCAGCGCACTGGCCAGCACCACCCTGACCACCGCCTTCCCGGCCAACAACCCGCTGGCGGACCAGCTCAAGATGGTGGCCCGCCTCATCGGAGCGCGCAACGGCCTGGGCAGCAAGCGCCAGGTGTTCATGGTGTCGCTGGGCGGGTTCGACCTGCACGACAACCTGATTGCCCAGCAGCCGGGCCTGCTGCAGCGCCTGAGCGACGCGCTGACCGCCTTCTACAGCGCCACGGTGGAACTGGGCGTGGCGGACAAGGTGACGGCCTTCACCGCGTCGGACTTCGGCCGCACGCTCAGCTCCAACGGCGACGGCTCCGACCACGGCTGGGGCAGCCACCACTTCGTGGTGGGCGGCGCCGTCAAGGGCAAGGCCTTCTACGGCAGTGCGCCGCCGGTCAGCGTGGGCAACACCGCCGCGCCGGAAGACCAGTGGCACGTGGGCCAGGGCCGGCTGCTGCCGTCCACTTCGGTGGACCAGTACGCCGCCACCCTGGCCAAGTGGTTCGGCGTGGCCGACGGCGAAATGGCCGGCGTGCTGCCCAACATCGGGCACTTCGGCGCCGCCGCCGGCCGGCCGGACTACCCGACCGACCTGGGGTTTCTGTAAAACCTGACAAGCCGCCGCCCGCCGGGCGCCCAATAATCGGCGCATGAGCACATCCCCAGCCCCCACGGGGCGCCGCCCCCGGGTGGTCATCGTCGGCTGCGGCTTCGGCGGCCTGGAGGCCGCACGGGCCCTGCGCCATGCGGCGGTGGACGTGACGGTGGTCGACAAGGCCAACCACCACCTGTTCCAGCCGCTGCTGTACCAGGTGGCCACGGCCGGCCTGTCCGCACCCGCCATCGCGGCCCCCATCCGCCACCTGTTCCGCCACCAGCCCAACGCCACCGCACTGCTCGGGGAGGTCGCGCGCGTGGACGTGGCCGCACGCATGGTGCACCTGCGGGACGGGCTCGCCCTGCCGTACGACCACCTCATCGTGGCGGCGGGCGCGACGCACAGCTATTTCGGCAACGACCGGTGGGCGCCCTACGCGCCCGGCCTCAAAACGCTGGAGGACGCGTTCGAGATCCGCCGCCGCATCCTGCTGGCGTTCGAGGCCGCCGAGAAGGAGTCCGACCCCCAGCGGCGCGCGGACTGGCTGAACTTCGTGGTGGTGGGCGGCGGGCCGACCGGGGTCGAGATGGCGGGCACGCTGGCCGAGATCGCGCGCCACACCCTGCCGGGCGAGTTCCGCCACATCGACCCGGCCAGCGCCAAGATCATCCTGCTGGAGGGCAGCCCGCGCGTGCTGCAGTCCATGCCCGAAACGCTGAGCCAGCGCGCCCGCGAACAGCTGGAAAAGCTGGGCGTGGACGTGCGGGTGCAGGCCCGCGTCACCGCCATCGACGCAGAGGGTTTGATGGTCCAACCGCCCTCTGGCGCAGATGGGTCGGGCGCGACCAGCTATCAAATCAAGAGCAAATGCATCATCTGGGCGGCGGGCGTGGCGGCCTCGCCGCTGGGCCGCCAGTTGGCCGAGGCCACAGGCTGCACCACCGACCGTGCCGGCCGCGTCGTGGTCGAGCCCGACCTGGCACTGCCCGGTCACCCGGAGATCAGCGTCATCGGCGACCTGGCCGCCGCGCAAAGCCACGTGCCCGGCCAGCCGCCCCGGCCCGTGCCCGGCGTGTCACCGGGCGCCAAGCAGATGGGCCGCGCGGCGGCGGCCAACCTTCTGCGGCGCCTGCAGGGCCAGCCCACGCAGCCGCTGCGCTACCGCGACTACGGCAACCTGGCCACCATCGGCCGCAATTCGGCGGTGGTGGACCTCACCTCGCCCGCCGGGCCGGTGCGGTTCTCAGGCTACTTTGCCTGGCTGTTCTGGCTGTTCGCGCACGTGTACTTTTTGATCGGCTTTCGCAACCGGCTGGTGGTGCTGATGGACTGGGCCTGGGCGTACTGGAGCTTTGCGCGCTCGGCCCGGGTGGTGGCGGGCATGGACGCGCCGGCCACGGCTAGCACTGCCACCGGCACCAGCACAGGGCCGCAGCGCTCCTGACGGGCCCGTGCCGGGCTGGCCTGGGCAGGGCTGCTACCCGCCCAGCTGCTCCAGCCAGGCCGCCAGCTCTTGCGCCACCTGGCCGGTGGCATCGGCCAGCGCGGCCACGCCGCCGGCCGCGTCCGCCGTGCGCGCCGGGGTGCGTACGGTAAAGACGCGCTGGCCGCGCAGGGCCTCGCCGGCCGGGGTCAGGTCCACCACGGTGGCGCGCAGGCGCACCACGCCCGCGCTCTCGGTGGCGCTGGTGAACAGGTGGCTGAACTCCTCCAGCTCCACGCGCAGCACCAGCGGCAGCTTGCCGCCCTGGGCCGGGTCGCGCGCCTGCGCCGCGCCGTCGTCGGCCTTGAGCACGGCCCGGCGCTGGCCCAGGTGCTCGCGCAGGCGCTGCTGCACCAGCTGTGCGGGCGGCTGGCTCCAGCGGGCCTGGCTGTAGGGGCGCAGCTGCTGGGCGTCGGAATACGCCAGCCGGTACAGCACGGCGTTGCTGCCCTCGGGCAGGCCGGGGGCGTCCACGTCGGCCAGCGCCAGCGGCGGCAAGGGAGCGCGGCGGTCGGTGGGCGCGGGGGCCACCACGCCGGGGCCGAAGTCGTACAGCACCGGCCGCGTGGGCGGGCTGGGCAGGGCCGAGCAGCCCGCCAGCAGCAGCAATGCACCCAAAAGGGCTGCAGCGCTTGATGGGCGGGCGCAAGCAGCTATTCTTTTGATAGTTTTCATACAACTCCTCAAGGCGCAAAGCCGGGTTCGCCCGGGCCGGGGGGAATGCGGCCCGAGCCGTAGATGAACAGCTGCGGGTTGTCGGACACGCCGCCGGCGGTGCGGCTGAGCTGCCGGGCCGCGCGCGAGGTGTCGTCGGCCGCACGGTTCATGCGCGGCAGCGTGGTGGTGCTGAACTGGTCGGCCGCGCGCGCCAGCGACTGCGTGCCCAGCGTGATCTGGTCGATGGCGCCGCCCTCGGCGTTCAGGCGCTGCGTGGTCTTGCCCAGGTCGGCCGCCAGGGTGGACACGTTGGTGCCCGCCTGCTGCAGCGTCTGCAGGGTCTTGCGCGCATCGCCGGCCAGCGGCGGCAGCGCGGCCAGGGCAGGGTCCAGCCGCTGGGCCACGGTGGCGTCCAGGCGCTGCGTCAGCGCGTTCACGCTGCCGGCGGCCTGGGCGATGTTGCCGAGCGCTTCGGACAGCTTTTGCTGGTTGCCGTCGCCCAGCACCTGGTTGATGCGCCGCGTGGCCTCCTCCACCTGCGTGAGGATGGCCGGCGCCTGCTCGGCCAGCTTGCCAAAGGGCGAGGGCTTGAGCGGCAGGCGCGGCAGGCCGCTGGGGCCGGGGGGCAGCTCGGGGTAGGGCTTCTCGGCATCGTCCAGCAGGATGTGGGCGAGCCCGGTGACGCCCTGGTAGCCCAGCACGGCAAAGGTGGTGGCGCTGATGGGCGCCTGCTCGTTGACGGCGATGCGGATGAGCACATTGCCGTTGACCTGGGGGTCGAAGCCGATGCGCGTGACCTTGCCCACGGCCACGCCCTTGTAGCGCACGGCGGCCTGGGGCTGCAGGCCGCCCACGCCGTCCTTGGTGGACAGCTCGTACAGCTCGTAGTTGGCGTCGTCGCGCGTGAGCCAGATGGCCAGCCCGGCCAGCATGGCGGCCACCACCAGCACGAAGATGCCTGCAGCCAGCGCGTGGGATTTGTTTTCCATCAGGGGGTTTCCTTGTCAGGCGGCGCCGCCGGTGCGGGCGCCATGGCCCGCTGGCCGCGTTCGCCCAGGAAGAAGTGTTCGATGAACGGATGCTGGAAATGCGCCACCTCGTGCGGCGCGCCGGTGACGATGACCTTCTTGTCGGCCAGCACGGCCACGCGCGTGCTCAGCGCGAACAGGGTGTCCAGGTCGTGCGTGACCATGACCACGGTGAGGCCCAGCGATGCGCGCAGCTCGCGCAGCAGGGCGCAGAAGTCGTCGGAGCTGCTCGGGTCCAGCCCGGCGGTGGGCTCGTCCAGCAGCAGCAGGGGCGGGTCCATGATGAGCGCCCGCGCCAGGGCCACGCGCTTGACCATGCCGCCCGACAGGTCGGCGGGCATGCGGGTGGCGTGCTCGGGCTTGAGCCCCACCATTTGCAGCTTGACCAGGGCCGCATCGCGCACCAGGTCGGGTGGCAGGGTGCCCTGCTCGCGCAGCGCAAACGCCACGTTGTCCAGCACGTTGAAGGCCGAGAACAGCGCGCCGTGCTGGAACAGCATGCCCACGCGGCTGGCCGCGCCCTCGCGCCCCATCTCGGACGCCGGGCGCCCCAGCACCGTCACCGTGCCGCGCGCCGGCTTGGCCAGCCCCAGGATCTGCCGCAGCAGCACCGTCTTGCCCGTGCCCGAGCCCCCCACCAGCGACAGCATCTCGCCCCGCTGCACGCTGAAGTTCAGGTCCTGGTGCACGGTGAAGACCTCGTCGCCCTTGCCGAACTGCGTCCAGAGGCCCTGTACATCCACGATGGGCGGCTCGCCGGGCGCAACGGCGATGTGCTCGGGCTTGGCGATGCGCTCCGTCATGGCCGGCCCCCTTGTTGCGCAACTATGGCCACGGCGGCCGATACCGGCACGGCCCAGCCCAGCGGCCGCCGCGCAAGGGCCGCCCCGCCGCGCTGGCGGCGTCCCCCTTCCCGAATCACGCAGTGATTCGAGAGAAGGGGGAAGGCGCGCAGCGCCACAGGGGGATGCCTCTTCATATCCCTATATTCTTGAACGCGATCGCAAACAGCGCGTCCACGATGATGACCATGGTGATGGACGTGACCACCGACGCCGTGGTGCCCTCGCCCAGGCTTTGCGTATTGGGCTTGACCCGCAGCCCCCAGTGGCAGCCGATGAGCGCAATGAACGCGCCGAACACCACCGACTTGGCCATGGCCAGGCCCAGGTTGCCCACCTTGACGGCCGCCGGCAAGGCCTGCACGAAGTACGCGGGCGAGATGTCCATGGTGAGGTCGGCCGCCAGCATGCCGCCGGCCAGCGCGGCCAGCGTGGTCCACACGCTGATGAGCGGCATGGCCAGCGCCAGCGCCAGCGTGCGCGGCAGCACCAGGCGGAAGCTGTGCGGAATGCCCATCACGCGCATGGCGTCCAGCTCTTCCGTCACGCGCATCACGCCGATCTGCGCCGTGATGGCCGAGCCCGAGCGCCCCGCCACCAGGATGGCCGCGAGCATAGGGCCCAGCTCGCGGATGAGCGAGATGCCCAGGATGTTGACGATGAACGATTCGGCCCCGAACTGGCGCAGCTGCAGGCTCATCAGGTAGGCCAGCACCACGCCGATGAGGAACCCCACCAGCGCCGTGATGGGCAGCGCCGTGGCGCCCATGCGGTACAGGTGGCCCGACACGTCGCGCCACGGCCCCCGCCGCGGCTTGCGCGCCAGGCGGCCCAGGTCCAGCACCAGCTGGCCCACCATTTCGAGCACGTGGCGCGCGTGGTCCAGGCCGTGCAGCACCAGCACCCCCAGGTGGTCCGCCTGCTCGCCCAGCCGCCAGGGTTCGGTGGGCGGTGCCGCGCAGGTGAAGTGGGCCACCCGCTCCAGCATCGTGCGCTGGGCCTCGGTGCAGGCCAGCTGGGCGGGCCAGGCATGCTGCCAGTGGTTCCACAGCAGCTGCGCGCCCACATGGTCCAGCCACTGCAGCTCGCGCAGGTCCCACGCCAGCGTGGGGCTGGCCGGGTGGCTGCGCAGCTGGCCGGCCACGGCCTTCCACTGGGCCTCGGTCCCCAGCTCGGCCGCGCCCCAGCGCCCACGCAGCTGCGCACACGGCCCCTGGGGCGTGTCGGTGCGGACAACAAGGTGCGGAGCGAGGTCGGTCATGGGGGTGGGCAGTGCGGGCGCGCCGCCAAGCAAGGCACGCAGGCAATGCGAGCGTGCATGGTAACGGAGCGCAACGGCTCGGGCCCGTCAGACAGCAGCCCGCCAAGCACAGCCGCAACGCCGCCGCGTGCAATTATTATCAAAATGGCCGCTGGCGCAACACTGGCAAGCGCAAACAGCTATTGAAAATATAGCAAGCAGGGCTCTCCCTCTCGACAGGGTCGGCCCAACCCGCACAATGGCCCGCGACCCTGGCACAGCTGTTCGTCCCTTTTTTCCCTTTCTTCCCCGGCCCATGAGCGACACCACGTTTGACACCATCATCATCGGCGGCGGCACGGCAGGCGCCCTGCTGGCCAACCGCCTGAGCGCCGACAGCGGCCACCGCGTGCTGCTCATCGAGGCCGGGCGCAAGGACGACTACCACTGGATCCACATCCCCGTCGGCTACCTGTACTGCATCGGCAACCCGCGCACCGACTGGCTCTACCAGACCGAGCCCGACGCGGGCCTGAACGGCCGCCAGCTGCGCTACCCGCGCGGCAAGACGCTGGGCGGCTGCAGCAGCATCAACGGCATGATCTACATGCGCGGCCAGGCCCGCGACTACGACCAGTGGGCCGAGCTGACCGGCGACGCCACCTGGCGCTGGGACAACGCGCTGCCCTACTTCCGCCGCCACGAGGACCACTGGCGCCTGGACCGGCCCGAGGGCGCCAGCGAACACTTCAAGCGCCTGCACGGCAACAAGGCCACCGGCAGCACCGGCGAGTGGCGCGTGGAAAAGCAGCGCCTGCGCTGGGACGTGCTGGACGCCTTCGCCCAGGCGGCGCAGCAGGCCGGCATCCCCGCCACCGACGACTTCAACAGCGGCAGCAACGAGGGCGTGGGCTACTTCGAGGTGAACCAGAAAAGCGGCTGGCGCTGGAACACGGCCAAGGCCTTCCTGCGGCCCACCTGCTACGGTCGCCCCAACTTCGAGCTGTGGACCAGCGCGCACGCCGCCAAGCTGGTGCTCGAAAAGCAGGCCGACGGCAGCACGCGCTGCACCGGCGTGCAGGTGTGGGACGGCCGGGAGATGGTCACGGCGCACGCCATGGGCGAGGTCGTCCTGAGCGCGGGCGCCATCAACTCGCCGCAGCTGCTGCAGCTCTCGGGCATCGGCCCCGCCGCGCTGCTGCGCCAGCACGGCATCGACGTGGCGGTGGACCTGCCGGGCGTGGGGGCCAACCTGCAAGACCACCTGCAGATCCGGGCGGTGTTCAAGGTGAACGGCGTGCCCACGCTCAACGCACTGGCCAGCTCGCTCTGGGGCAAGGCCAAGATCGGGCTCGAATACGCGATGAAGCGCAGCGGCCCCATGAGCATGGCGCCGTCGCAGCTGGGCGCCTTCACCCGCAGCAGCCCCGGCCAGCCGTACCCGAACATCGAGTACCACGTGCAGCCGCTGTCGCTCGACGCCTTCGGCGACCCGCTGCACAGCTTTCCCGCGTTCACGGCCAGCGTGTGCAACCTCAACCCCACCAGCCGCGGCACGGTGACCATCAAGAGCCCGGACTTCCGTGCCGCCCCGGCCATCGCGCCCAACTACCTTTCCACCCCCGAAGACCGCCAGGTGGCCGCCGACAGCCTGCGCGTGACGCGCCGCATCGTGGCCCAGCCCGCGCTGGCCCGGTACCAGCCGCAGGAGTGGAAGCCCGGCGTGCAGTTTGAAAGCGACGAGGACCTGGCGCGCCTGGCCGGCGACATTGCCACCACCATCTTCCATCCCGTGGGCACCACCCAGATGGGGCGCGACAGCGACCCGATGGCCGTGCTCGATGCGCAGCTGCGCGTGCGCGACGGGCGCGGCGGTGTGGTGGCGGGCCTGCGCGTGGTGGATGCGGGCGCCATGCCCCGCATCACCAGCGGCAACACCAACTCGCCCACGCTGATGATTGCGGAGAAGGCGGCGGAGTGGATCCTGGCCGCGCGGCGCGCGCGGTGATTGCGGGCCTTTCGCCCGGCCAGACCCGTCAGCGGATGCCGCCCACGTAGCGCGGTGCTTCGGGCGCTGGCGGGGACGGAGGCGCAGGTGTTGCGCGCTGGCGCACGGCCTGCGCGGCGGCGTCCAGCAAAGGCCGGCGGGGCGCGGCGGCGGGCGTGGCCAGTAGCGCGTGCTCCAGCCGGTCGGCCCATTCCGCCAGCTCGGGCGCGTTGTCCTCGCGCGCACGCTGGCGCGCAAAGCGCACCACCTCCTGCGCATATTCGGCGTTGGCCGCCATCCATTCGGTGTCGGTCACGCGCCCGGTCTTGCGGCGCAGCAGCACGTGCAGGTGGGCCGCAATGGCGAGCTTGTCGGGGTCGGACATGGGGCGGACTCCTTGTCGCTAGGGGACAGACGCATCTGGCAAAACAAACGTGGGGGCGGACCCTATCCGCCCAGGCGCTCCCGGTGCTGCGCGATATCGAGGCCGGTCTGCTCGCTCTGCTCGTCCACGCGCAGGCCCATGGCAAAGTTGACCGCCCACAGCAGCACCGCCGTGACCGCCAGGCTGTACAGGGCCACGGCGCCGGTGCCCAGCGCCTGGGTCAGCAGGTCGCCCTGCACGCCGCCCACAGTGCGGCTGGCCAGCACACCCGTGAGCAGCGAGCCCACGATGCCGCCGATGCCGTGCACGCCAAAGACGTCCAGGGAGTCGTCCACGCGCAGCAGCCGCTTGAGCCCCGTGGCGCCCCAGTAGCACGCCAGCCCGGCCGCCACGCCGATCACCACCGCCGAGCGCAGCGTGACAAACCCCGCCGCGGGCGTGATGGCGACCAGCCCCGCCACGAGGCCGGAGCACAGCCCGAGCAGCGAAGGGCGGCCGCGGACAATCCATTCGCCCATCATCCAGGACAGCGCCCCGGCCGCCGCCGCCACGTGCGTGACGGCCATGGCCAGGCCGGCACGTCCGTCGGCCGCCACGGCCGAGCCCGCGTTGAACCCGAACCACCCCACCCAGAGCATGCCGGCACCCGCCATGGTGAGGCCCAGGCTGTAGGGCTCGAAAGCCTCGCGCCCGTAGCCCGTGCGCCGGCCCAGGAACGCCGCGCACACCAGCCCCGCCACCCCGGCGTTCACGTGCACCACCGAGCCCCCGGCAAAGTCCAGCGCACCCAGACGCGCGAGCCAGCCGCCCGGCTCCCACACCCAGTGCGCCACGGGCGCATACACCAGCAGCGTCCACAGGCCGATGAACACCAGCATGGCGGAAAAGCGCATGCGCTCGACCAGCGCGCCCACCAGCAGCGCGGCCGTGATCACCGCGAAGCTGAGCTGGAACATGGCGTACACCGACTCTGGAATGCGCGGCGCCACGTGGCTCACCGCCACCTTGCCGCCCGCCAGGTCGAAGTCCAGCCCGGAAAAGCCCGCCCGCTCCCACCCGCCCAGCCAGGCGCTGCCCGGCGTGAACGCCAGCGAGTAGCCCGCGCCGAACCACAGCAGGCTGACCAGCGCGGCAATGGCGACCACGCTGGCCATGGTGTTGAGCACGTTCTTGCGGCGCACCATGCCCGCATAGAACAGGGCGATGCCCGGCAGCGTCATGAGCAGCACCAGCGCCGTGGAGGTCATCATCCACGCCGTGTCGGCGGCATTGAGCGCCGCCTGCTCCACCACGGCCGGGCGGCTCGGAGCCGCCACCGCCAACGCCCCTTCGGGCACCGCCTGCGCCAACGCGCTGGCGCCAACGCACCCCCACAGCCAGACGGCCGCCATCCACCGGCTTGTTGCCCGCATGAAGTCTCCCCTCGGCGAAATAGGCTGCGCTTTGCACGAGACGTGCCAGCCCCAAACCCGGCCTGGGCACCTTGGCAGCCCCCAGCGGCGCCCCACACGGGGGCGGGAAACCCCCAATGCACCACCGCAGTGCAACCGTTACAGTGATGCCACTCGAAAGCGCGCTTCGGTGTGCCAAGCGAGGGGCCGAGGAGACAACCTTTCTACCAATAACCCAATATTCCAAGCATCCAACGAGATGCACATTTTTCAGGCGCTGGCGATCCCAGCGCCTTTTTCTTTTGGGGGGCCGCGCCAGCGGCCTGCCCCGCTGCCGCCAGTTCCTGAATCGATAGCACCCAGGGTGCGAAAATGCTGCGATGGAATGGATTTTGATGACCCTTGCGTCGCTGCTGGCGGGCTTTGTGGACGCCATCGTCGGTGGCGGCGGCCTCGTGATGGTGCCGGCCCTGTTCGCGGCGTTTCCCAGTGCCCCGCCGGCCACCCTGCTGGGCACGAACAAGGCGGCGTCGGTGTGGGGCACGGCCATGGCCACCTGGCAGTACAGCCGCAGGGTGCAGATCCGCTGGCCGGCCCTGCTGCCGGCCGCGCTGGCCGGGTTTGCCGGCGCGTTCGCCGGGGCGTGGGCGGTCACGGTGATGTCGGGGGAGTTCCTGCGCAAGCTGCTGCCGCTGGTGCTGCTGGCCGTGCTGCTCTACACCCTGGCCAAGAAGGACCTGGGGCGCCACCACACCCCGCGCTTTGCGGGCCGGGCCGAGGTGCTGGCGGCCAGCCTCATCGGGGTGCTGATCGGCTTCTACGACGGGTTCTTCGGGCCCGGCACGGGCAGCTTCTTCGTGTTTCTGTTCGTGCGGCTGCTGGGCTACGACTTTCTCAATGCCTCGGCGTCCGCGAAGCTGCTCAACTGCGCCACCAACGTGGCGGCCATCGTGCTGTTTGCGGCCAAGGGCCATGTGTGGTGGCATTTCGCGGTGACGCTGGCGGTGGCGAACGTGGTGGGCAGCCTGCTGGGCACGCACCTGGCGCTCAAGCACGGCACGGGCTTCGTGCGGGCCATCTTCATCGCCGTAGTGGGCACGCTGATTCTCAAGACAGGCTATGACGCCTTCCTGCGCTGACCGGAACCGCCGCGCGCGGTGGCACTGTCCTTGCAACCCGGGGCAAGGGCCTACCACCGGCACAGGGCGAGGTCATCGGGGTTGCCCTGCATGGCCCCCCGGCGAACGCGCACCCTATAATTTCTGCGCATTTCCGTTTGATGACGAGACCCATCGCTGATGGCGATGCCTGAATCACCGCTCCGGCTTGCCTACCCTGCATGCCGGTTTTTTTGTACCTGAACCACCCCCGCAGGAACCTGCCATGAAGTTTTTCAAGTCCGCCGTTGTTACCGCCGTGGCGCTGTGCGCCGCCCTTGCCGTCCAGGCCCGCACGCTGGATGAGATCAAGAAGGACGGCAAGATCATCGTGGCCACCGAAGGCCAGTTTGCCCCGTTCAACTTCTTCGAGGGCACCAAGCTCACCGGTTTCGAGGTGGAAGTGGCCGAGCTGGTGGTCAAGAAGATGGGCCTGAAGCTGGAGTGGAAGACACTGGGCTTCGACGCCCTGCTCACCGGCCTGGGCCAGAACCGCTGGGATGCCGTGATCGCCTCGCACGGCGTGACGGAAGAGCGTGCCAAGGCCGTCACCTTTGCCGCGCCCCACTACTGCTCGGGCGGCATCATCGTGGCCATGGACGACAAGATCCGCAACGCCAAGGACCTGGCCGGCAAGGTGGTGGCCGTGCAGACGGGCACCAGCTACCTGGAGCAGGTGAAAAAGGTCAGCGGCGTGAAGGAAGTGAAGAACTTCCCGCAGGACACCGACGCCCAGCGCGCCCTGATCTCCAAGCGCGTGGACGCCTGGGTGAGCGACAAGTTCGTGGCCAAGGAGGCCGCCGCCAAGAACGCGAAGGCGGGCTTCAAGCTGGGCGACATGCTGTTCATCGAGCGCATCGCGCCGGCCATGGCCAAGGGCAACACTGGCCTGGCCGACGCCTGGAACAAGGCCTTTGCAGAAGTGCTGGCAGATGGCAGCTACACCGCCGTTTCCAAGAAGTACTTCAACGAGGACGTGCGCTGCAACTGATGTGATGGCCCCTGGGGTGCGCAGACGGCTCAGGCCTGCTGCGCACCCTTGCCGTTTCTGGTGGCGAGCGCATGATCGCCCGGCCACCGGTCCGATTTCCAACCAAGACCTCCGGGTCGTCTGATCCATGCTTCTCGCTCTTTGGCCACAAAGCTGGTCCCGGCAGCAGCGCAGCAATGCCACGCTGGTGGCGGCCCTGGTGCTGATGGTGCTGGCCCTGGCGCTGCTGGGCCACCTGCTGTCGTACCTCCCCGACCCCATCGGCCCCAACGCCCAGGCGTTCTCGGAAGGGGCGCGCACCACGCTGTGGCTCACGCTGGTCAGCGGCGCCGTGGGGCTGGTGCTGGGCACCGCCGCCGCCCTGGCGCGCACGGCCCGCTGGGTGCCCCTGCGCTGGGTGGCCGGCGTGTACATCTGGGCCATCCGCGGTACGCCGCTCCTGGTGCAGATCCTGTTTGTGTACTTTGCCCTGCCCGTGCTGGTGCCAGGGCTGAACCTGCCCGACTTCGCCGCCGCCGTGGTGGCCCTGGGGCTGAACGTGGGCGCCTACAACGCCGAGGCGCTGCGCGCCGGCCTGCTGGCCGTGCCCCGCGGGCAGACCGAGGCCGCCAAGGCGCTGGGCCTGGGCCGCATGCATGTGTTCCTGGACGTGGTGTTCCCGCAGGCGTTCAAGATCTCGCTGCCACCGCTGGTGAGCAACTTCGTGGCGCTGCTCAAGGACTCCTCGCTGGCCTACGCCATCGGCGTGGTGGAGCTGACCAATGTGGGCAACCGCATCCAGTCGGCCACCTTCCAGCCCATTGCCACGCTGACCACCGTGGCCATCACCTATCTGCTGCTGACGACCCTGGTGACGCAGATCTCCAACGCGGTCGAGTACCGCTTCGACGTGGAGGGCCGCAACCGATGAACCCCCAGGTTCCCCCCAAGCCCTACATCGTGGCCGAGCATGTGTGCAAGTCGTTCGGCACGCACCAGGTGCTCAAGGATGTCTCCACCGTGTTCCACACGGGCGAGGTCACCGTGATCATCGGCGCATCCGGCTCGGGCAAGAGCACCCTGCTGCGCGCCATCAACCGCCTGGAGCCGCACGACAGCGGGCGCATCACCATCGACGGCGTGGAGGTGAGCGACGACCACGCCACACTGCAGCGCCAGCGCTGCGAGGTGGGCATGGTGTTCCAGCAGTTCAACCTGTTCGGCCACATGAGCGTGCTGGACAACGTGACGCTGGCGCCGCGCCGCATCCGCCACACGCCGCGCCCGCAAGCCAACGACGAGGCCCTGCAGCTGCTGCGGCGCGTGGGCATGCAGGACCACGCGCACAAGTACCCCTGGCAGCTCTCGGGCGGGCAGCAGCAGCGGGTGGCCATTGCGCGGGCGCTGGCCATGCAGCCCAAGGTCATGCTGTTTGACGAGCCCACCTCGGCGCTGGACCCGGAGATGGTCAAGGAAGTGCTGGACGTGATGCGCAGCCTGGCGCGCGGCGGCATGACCATGATCGTGGTCACCCACGAAATGGGCTTTGCGCGCGAGGTGGCCGACCGGGTGATGTTCTTCGACCAGGGCCGCATCGCGCACGATGCGGCGCCGCAGGAGTTCTTCGGCAACCCGGCCAGCGACCGCATCCGGGCGTTCCTGGGGCAGGTGAGCCACTGACGCGGTGCGAAGCGCCGCAGCGCAGAGGCCGCCGGGCAACCGGCGGCCCTTTTTCTTTGAACAGGTTCTTATGGGTTTGGGGAATTTTTCCGATGCGTACTGAACGCTGGGGCCTGGCAGCCCTGCTGGCCGTGACCGTGGTGTGGGGCACCACCTTCCCGGCCATGAAACTGCTGTCGGCCCACCTCGATGCGCTGCAGATCATCTGGCTGCGCTTCGCGATCGCGCTGGTGGTGCTGGCGCCGCTGTGGCGCGGCATGCTGCCGCACGAGCGCCGCTGGGGCTGCGCGCTGGGCCTGCTGCTGTTCCTGGCGTTCTGGCTGCAGATCGAGGGGCTGGCGCGCACCAGCAGCAACCGCAATGCCTTCGTCACCGGGCTGAACGTGCTGGTGGTGCCGCTGATCGCCATGGCCGCGCTGGGCCGGCGCTACGGCTGGCGGCTGTGGGCGGCCTGCGCCATGGCCTGCGCCGGCATGGCGCTGATGTTCCACGAGAACGAGCCCTGGAACCTGGGCGATACGCTGACACTGGCCAGCACGGTGTTCTACGCCCTGTACATCCTGGCGCTGGAAGAATGCGCGCGCCGCACGGCAGCGCAGCCGCTGCGGGCCACGCGCATGGCCGCCGCGCAGGCCACCGTGATGGCGCTGGCGTCCACCGCCCTGCTGCTGGCGCGCGACGGCGGCATGGGCTGGCTGCGCACGGCGGGCGAACTGCCCGCGGACGCGCTGCTGGCACTGCTCTACCTGGGCCTGCTGGCCAGCGTGGTGGTGGTGACGCTGCAGGCCTGGGGCCAGCAGCGGGTGGACGCGCTGCGCAGCGCCATCGTGTTCGGCCTGGAGCCGGTGTTCGCCGCGCTCACGGCCTGGGTGCTGCTGGGCGAGCGGCTGGGCTGGGCGGGGATCGGTGGCGCATCGTTGATCGTCGGGGCCCTGGTGTTCAGCCAGATCCAGCCGGCACCAAGCACCGGCAAACCGGTTTGAATCAAATACGGCCCTGGCGCTTATCCAGCAAGCGCAAGCAGCTATTATTTATATAGCAAACTCACGGCGCCGCCAGCGGCACCTCGCTGACCTTGCGGGGCTTGCCGATGGGGGCTGAGGCCTGGCCTTTCTGCACGGCCGCCAGGTCTTCCTCGCTGGGGTACTCGCCCAGCAGCCAGTAGTCGAACACCCGGCGGGCGATGGGCGCGGCGTGGGCGGCGCCAAAGCCGGCGTTCTCGACGATGGCGGCCAGGGCGATGGTGGGGTTCTCGGCCGGGGCGAACGCCGCGAACAGCGAGTGGTCGCGCTGGTGTTCTTCCAGCGCCTTGGCGTTGTACTTGACGTTCTGCCCCAGGCTCACCGCCTGGGCGGTGCCGGTCTTGCCCGCCGAGGTGTAGGGCGCGCCGGCAAACACGCGCGTGCCCGTTCCGCCCTTGTTCACCGCCACGAGCGCGTTGCGCACGATCTCGACATTGCGTGCCAGGTAGCCCAGGTTCTCGCCCGGCGGCTGCTCGATGTCGGTCACCACCCCGGTCACGGCATTTCGCACGGCCTTGGCCAGGTGCGGGCGGTAGCGGGTGCCGCCGTTGGCCAGCGTGGCTTCGGCCAGCGCGAGCTGCAGCATGGTGAAGTTGTTGTAGCCCTGGCCAATGCCCAGCGACACGGTTTCGCCCGGAAACCACCGCTTCATGTCGGCGCGCTTGTAGGTGTTGCGCTTCCATTCGGTGCTGGGCAGCACGCCGCGCACCTCGCCGTTGAGGTCGATGCCCGTGGACTGGCCGAAGCCCAGCGGCTTCATGAAGTCGTGGATGGTGTCCACGCCCATGTCCACCGCCAGCGAATAGAAATACGTGTTGCTCGAAAACTGGATCGCGCGGTGCATGTCCACCGCTCCCAGGCCCCCTTCGTGGCTGCGGAAGGTGTGTCCGCCAAAGGTGTAGAAGCCGGGGTCGTTCATCACCAGACTGGGCGAGCGCTTGCCCAGCTGCAGCGCCGCCAGCGCCATGAACGGCTTGTAGGTGGAACCCGGGGGGTAGGTGCCGCGCAGCGCGCGGTTGAGCAGCGGCTTGTCGATGGACTCGTTGAGCGCCGTCCAGTTCTCCACGTCGATGCCTTCCACGAACAGGTTGGGATCGAAGGTGGGCTTGCTCACCAGGGCCAGGATTTCGCCGTTGCGCGGGTCGATGGCCACCAGCGCGCCGCGGCGGTTGCCGTACATGTCCTCGATGAGCTTTTGCAGCTTGATGTCGATGGACAGCATCACGCTGTCGCCCGGCGTGGCCGCGTGGCTGGAGAGCTTGCGCACCGCGCGGCCGCCTGCCGAGGTCTCCATCTGCTCCACGCCCGTGGTGCCGTGCAGGGCGCTCTCGAAGCTCTGCTCGACGCCCAGCTTGCCGATGTACTCCGTGCCCCGGTAGTTGGCCTCGTCCTCCGAGTCCTGGATGCGGGCCTTCTCGGTCTGGTTGATGCGGCCGATGTAGCCGATGGCATGGCTGGCCACCTCGCCCAGCGGGTAGTTGCGAAAGAGCCGCGCCTTGATGTCCACGCCCGGGAAGCGGTAGCGCTGGGCCGTAAAGCGCGCCACCTCCTGGTCGGTCAGGCGCGTGCGGATGGGCAGCGACTCAAAATTGCGCGATTCCTCCATGAGCCGCTTGAAGCGGCGGCGGTCGCGGGCCTGGATCTCGACCACCTTGGACAGTTCATCGATCGTCTCGTCCAGCGTGCCGGCCCGCGACGGCGTGATCTCCAGCGTGTAGGCCGAGTAGTTGGTGGCCAGCACCACCCCGTTGCGGTCCAGGATGAGCCCCCGGTTGGGCACGATGGGCACCACGGCCGTGCGGTTGCTTTCGGCCTGGGCAGCCAGGTCCTCATGGCGCACCACCTGCAGGTACACCAGGCGTGCCGCCACCAGGCAGAACGCTGCCATCACCACCAAGCCCACCACCACGGCGCGGACCCGGAATCGCGAGGCGTCGGCTTCGCTGCTGCGCACCTCGGTCATGCGTGAACTCCCGGGCGCCACACGGACGCAGAAGACCGCGCCACAGGCGCAGCCCAGCAAAACGACGCGAAGCAGCTCACACGGTGCGTCATGTCACAAAGGCCGGTTCTGGTCGCTGTCAGGCGGCCGGCGCTGGGGCGCCAGCAGCACCCAGCTGG
>NZ_JAJTBB010000001.1 GCF_021287135.1 Acidovorax sp. | reverse complement strand
ACTTCTTGGCTTCGCCGCCGAACTTGGCGGACAGCACCGTGGCGATCGCTGCCGTCAGCGTCGTCTTGCCATGGTCCACGTGGCCGATCGTGCCCACGTTCACGTGGGGCTTGGTACGTTCGAACTTACCTTTTGCCATTTTTCCGACTCCGAAAAAAATCTATACCAACACAACAGGATCTTGGCGCAACCAGAATCGGACGCACCCTATAAAGTGGTGCCCATGGCGGGAATCGGACCCGCGACCTCTCCCTTACCAAGGGAGTGCTCTACCACTGAGCCACATGGGCAAATTGATGCCACTTGCACAGCACCAACATTTATAACTTTCCACAACCAGCACTGAGCCTTGGAGCGGGAGACGGGAATCGAACCCGCGTCATTAGCTTGGAAGGCTAGGGTTCTACCATTGAACTACTCCCGCATCGGCACCAGCCTTTGCGCGCCAGCCCCACAACATACCGGGACCAAGCCTCTTGCTCTCAACTCACTCACTGGTGGAGGGGACTGGATTCGAACCAGTGTAGGCGTAAGCCAACAGATTTACAGTCTGCCCCCTTTAGCCACTCGGGCACCCCTCCGGAGAATTTCGAATTATAGCACCAGTTTTTGGCCGAACGAAGAAAGTTGCAAATTCACCTCTCCGCGCGAGCACTGTTGTTGGTTGGTGCGGCTGGCGGGGATCGAACCCACGACCCTTGGCTTCGGAGGCCAATACTCTATCCACTGAGCTACAGCCGCACTTCCAAAAACTGGCACAGCACTGCATTATCGCATGCAACACGCACTGGCAACCAAGACCCGGCACGGGCAGGCCACCCGGGCACTCCGAAGCTTCAATCCAGGCCCGCCGGCGCGGACACCGGCAACCCCAATCCCCGCAGGAACGCATCAACACCCACCACGCCGACACGCACCAGATCAAAGGCGCCATCGCCCAGAATCCAGCTTCTGATCAAGCCGTCAAACAAGGCAAGCAAACTCACCGCCGCCTCGGACGGCGTCATGGGCAGCAGCACCCCCAGCCCCTGCGCCGCCAGATCAAAGTCTCGAGCCAATCGCTGCGCAAAAGCGTCGGAGGCGGCTACGTGCCGATCGCGGACCCCCGCAAGCTCGCTGACGTACTCCACCTTGTAGAGCGCAATTTCAAAGACTCTGCGCGTACGATCCTCCTGCGCAACACTCCGCAGCACCAGCTCCATGACCGCACGCAGCCGCTGCACCGGATCCAGGCAGGTGCTGGTTTCAAATTCACCACACCCCTGCTCCAGCGGCAACGTGACCCGGTCCATCATGGCATTGAAGAGATCCACTTTGTCTTTGAAGTGCCAGTAGATCGCACCCCGGGTGGCACCCGCAGCCTGGGCGATATCGCACAGGGACGCGCGCGACACACCCTTTTCCCGAAAGACCTGCTCGGCTGCATCGATCAGGCTGTTGCGGGTGGCAATCGCATCCTCTTTCGTTCGGCGCGCCATGGCGACGGTCTCCTTGTGTTCATTTCGCTGGGGCTCAATGCACAAGCCGTGCACGGCACCCGATGGCTCTAATTATACATTCATGTTTGTATGTATAATCGCACACCTGTTTTGTCGGGATCTCCTCTGCCAAGCCTCTGCGCCGGCAAGGCATCCCCTACAACCCCCATTCCTTGACGTCAATCAAAAGGACTCCCATGCCCGCCTCGCGTGACGCATCTGCCCCCCTCCCCCTGCGGCCCCGTTTTGGCCACCCTTCTGCGGTCGTGCTCGCAACGGCAGCGGCCGCCCTGGTGCTGGTCTCCTGCGGCAAGACCGATGCACCCCCCGGCGGTGGCGGTGGGTCCAAGATGCCGCCGGTGGAAGTCGGCGTCGTCACCGCGACGCCCGGAGATGTCGGCCTGATCACTGAACTGCCAGGACGCGTGGAAGCCTCGCGGGTGGCGCAGGTTCGCGCCCGCGCGGCCGGCATCCTCCAGCAGCGGCTGTTCAAGGAAGGCAGCGATGTGAAGGCCGGGCAGCCGCTGTTCCGCATCGACCCCGCGCCGTA
This sequence comes from Acidovorax sp., assembly GCF_021287135.1. Lineage (GTDB taxonomy): Bacteria > Pseudomonadota > Gammaproteobacteria > Burkholderiales > Burkholderiaceae_C > Acidovorax. The sequence goes on along the minus strand of NZ_JAJTBB010000001.1, from coordinate 14,645 downwards.
CGCGGCGGCCGCCGAGAGTGCCCGTGCGAGCCTTGCAAAGGCCCAGGCCAATCTGGCCCAGGCGTCGGCCCTGGTGGAACGGTACCGACCGCTGGTGACCGCCAACGCCATCAGCCGCCAGGACTTCGTCAATGCCGAGGCGGCCGAGAAGCAGGCGCAGGCGGACGTGGCCGCCGGCAAGGCTGCCGTGCGCACCGCGGACATCAACCTGGGTTACGCCAGCGTGACCTCGCCCATCTCGGGCCGCATCGGCCGCGCCCTGGTGACCGAGGGTGCGCTGGTGGGACAGGGCGAAGCCACGCCGCTGGCCGTGGTGCAGCAGATCAATCCGGTGTACGTGAACTTCACCCAGTCGGCCAGCGACGTGTTCCAGCTGCGTCGCGCGATGGAAAGCGGGCAGTTCAAGCGCGCCGGCAGCGCGGAGGCCGCCAGCGTCAAGCTGGTGCTGGGGGACGGCTCCGAATACACCCAGCCCGGCAAGCTGCTGTTCACCGACCTGTCCGTGGACTCCACCACCGGCCAGGTCACGCTGCGCGCGGAAGTGCCCAACCCCAAGGGCGACCTGCTGCCCGGTCTGTATGTGCGGGTGCGCATCGAGCAGGCCCAGGCCAGCAACGCCATCACCCTGCCCCAGCAGGCGGTCACGCGCACGCAGCAGGGCGACACCGTCAGCGTCGTGGGCGAGGACGGCAAGGTGTCCCAGCGCTCCATCAAGGTAAGTGCCGCACAGAACAACCGGTGGGTGGTCCTGGAAGGCCTGAAGGCGGGCGAGAAGGTCATGGTCGACGGCTTCCAGAAGGTGCAGATGCTGCCCCCGGGCACGCCCGTCAAACCAGTCCCGTGGCAGGCCTCCGCGGCCCCGGCCACTGCCTCGCCAGCGTCGGCGCCACAAGCGCCGGCATCCGCCGCCTCCGCAGCCAAGCCCTGAGAAAGCTCCAGCATGGCCAAGTTCTTCATTGACCGCCCGATCTTTGCGTGGGTGATTGCGCTGTTCATCATGGTGGTGGGCGGCGTGGCGATCACGCAATTGCCCATCGCGCAATACCCTCCGGTGGCGCCCCCGTCCATCGTCATCAACGCCGCCTACCCGGGCGCCTCCGCCCAAACGCTGGAAGACAGCGTGCTGTCGGTCATCGAACGCGAGATGAACGGCTCTCCCGGCCTGATCTACATGGAATCGGTGGCACAAGCCGACGGTTCCGGCAGCATCACCCTGAGCTTCCAGCCGGGCACCAACGCCGACCTGGCACAGGTCGACGTGCAAAACCGCCTGTCGCGGGCCACGCCACGGCTTCCCTCTGCCGTGACGCAACAAGGCGTGCGCGTGGACAAGTCGCGCTCGAACTTCCTGCTGTTCACCATGCTCTCGTCCACCAACCCCGCCACCGACACCGTGGCGCTGGGGGACTACGCTTCGCGCAACGTGGTGCCTGAGCTGCAACGCCTCCAGGGCATCGGCCAGGCCCAGCTGTTCGGCACGGAGCGCGCCATGCGCATCTGGATCGACCCGGCCAAGATGGTGAGCTTCAACCTCTCTGCCGCCGAGATCACGGCCGCCATCCGGGCGCAGAACGCGCAGGTCGCCAGCGGCACCATCGGCGACCTGCCCAATGTGGCCGGACAGAGCATTGCCGCGACGGTCGTCGTGAACGGCCAGCTCTCCACTGTAGAGCAGTTCGGCAATGTGGTGCTGCGCGCCAATACCGATGGCTCCACCGTGCGCATCAAGGATGTGGCGCGCGTGGAGCTGGGCGGCCAGGGCTATGCCACCGCCGCCCGCCTGAACGGAAAGCCCGCCGTGGGCATTGGGGTGCAGCTGTCGCCCACCGGCAATGCCCTGGAGGCCGCCAAGGCCGTTCGCGCCAAGATGGACGAGCTCTCGCGCTACTTCCCCGAAGGCATGAGCTGGAGCATTCCGTATGACAGTTCGCGGTTTGTGGACATCTCCATCACCCAGGTGGCCGAAACGCTGCTGGAGGCCGTGGCCCTGGTGTTCCTTGTGATGTTCCTGTTCCTGCAGAACTGGCGCTACACCATCATCCCGACCATCGTGGTGCCCATCGCGCTACTGGGCACGTTCGCCACCCTGATGGCGCTGGGCTTCTCGATCAACGTGCTCACGATGTTCGGCATGGTGCTCGTGATCGGGATCGTGGTGGACGATGCCATTGTGGTCGTGGAAAACGTCGAGCGCATCATGAGCGAGGAAGGCCTGTCGCCGCTGGAGGCCACCCGCAAGGCCATGCGCCAGATCTCGGGCGCCATCATCGGCGTGACGGTGGTGCTGATCTCGGTGTTCGTGCCGTTGGCCTTCTTCGCAGGCTCGACAGGCAACATCTACCGCCAGTTCTCCGCGGTGATGGTGGCGTCAATCGGCTTTTCGGCCTTCATGGCGCTGTCGCTGACTCCGGCGCTGTGCGCTACGTTGCTCAAGCCCGTGGAAGCCGGCCACCACCATGACAAGCAAGGCTTCTTCGGCTGGTTCAACCGGGGCTTTTCGCGCACCGCCAAGGGGTACGAAGGGCTGGTGGCCCGCATCCTCAAGCGTGCTGCGCGCTACCTCGTGATCTACGCCGCCATCGTGGCTGCGGTGGCTGTCGTGTACCTGCGCCTGCCCACCTCATTCCTGCCCAGCGAAGACCAGGGCAACATCATCGTCAACGTGCAGCTTCCCCCGGGCGCGACGCAGGAGCGCACGCTGGCCGTGATGGAGCAGGTGGAGTCCTTCATCCTCAAGCAGCCCGAAGTGCAGAGCATGGTGGGTGTGCTGGGCTTCAGCTTCTCGGGCCAGGGGCAGAATGCGGCGCTCGCGTTCGTCACGCTCAAGGACTGGAGCGAACGCCACGGCCCTGGCCAGTCGGCGCAGGACGTGGCCAACCGGGCGTTCGGCGGCCTGATGGGAATCCGCGATGCGTTCATCTTCCCCCTGAGCCCGCCGCCCATCCCCGAGCTGGGCAACGCCAGCGGCTTCACGTTCCGCCTGCAAGACCGCGGCGGCGCAGGGCACGAGGCCCTGGTGAAGGCCCGCAACCAGCTGCTGGGCATGGCATCGCAAAGCAAGGTGCTCACGCAGGTGCGGCCCGATGGCTTGGAAGACGCGCCGCAGCTGCAGATCGACATCGACCGCGACAAGGCCAACGCCCTCGGAATTCCGTTCGATGCGATCAACTCGGCCCTGTCGACGGCCCTGGGCTCCAGCTATGTGAACGACTTCCCCAACCAGGGACGTTTGCAGCGTGTGGTGGTGCAGGCCGATGCGCCCGCGCGCATGCAGCCCGACGACCTGCTGCAGATCAACGCAACCAACAGCCAAGGCAAGCCGGTGCCCCTGTCGGCCTTTGCCACGACCCGCTGGGTGAATGGCGCGCAGCAAACAGTGCGCTACAACGGCTATCCGGCCATGCGCATTTCGGGCTCGCCCGCACCGGGCTTCAGCACCGGCGCTGCCATGGCCGAGATGGAAAAGCTGGCGGCGCAGCTGCCCCCAGGCTTCGGCTTTGAATGGACCGGGCAATCGCGCGAGGAGAAGCTGGCAGGCTCGCAATCGCTGATCCTGTACAGCTTCGCCATCCTGGCCGTGTTCCTGTGCCTGGCAGCGCTGTACGAGAGCTGGTCGATCCCGCTGGCCGTGATCCTGGTGGTGCCCCTGGGCGTGCTGGGGGTGCTGCTGGCCACGCTGTTGCGCGGCTATGCGAACGACGTGTACTTCCAGGTGGGGCTGATCACCATCATTGGGCTGTCCGCGAAGAACGCCATCCTGATCATCGAGTTCGCCAAGGACCTGCAGGCGCAGGGCAAGGGAGTGATCGAATCCGCGCTGGCGGCCGCCCACCTGCGGTTCCGGCCGATCGTGATGACTTCGATGGCCTTCGGCCTGGGGGTGCTGCCGCTGGCCATCGCCTCCGGCGCCGGGTCGGCCAGCCAGCGGGCCATCGGTACCGGCGTGCTGGGCGGCATGGTCACGGGCACGGCGCTGGCCGTGTTCTTCGTGCCCGTGTTCTTCGTGGTGGTGCGCAGCCTGTTCAAGGGAAGCGCCCGCCAACAAGAAATGAACCGCCGCCACGCAGAAGAAGCAGGAGTTGGAACCCATGATTGATACCTCGCGCGCCACCACGGCCACTGCGTTGGCGGCAGCCCTGCTGCTGGGCGGCTGCTCGTTCATCCCTACGTACGAACGCCCCGCGGCGCCCGTTCCCGCCACTTTTGCGGGCGCCGGCGTAAATGCTGGCGCGGCAGAGCCGGCAGCCTCCGCCGCGCCTTGGCAGGACTACTTTGCCGAGCCCCGGCTGCGGCAGCTGATCGAGACCGCCCTGGCCAACAACCGCGACTTGCGCATTGCCGCACTCAATATCGACCAGGCGCGCGCCACCTTCCAGGTGCGCCGTGCGGACCTGTACCCGGGCGTCGGTCTTGCCGCCAACGCCAGCCGGGCCCCGGCCGCGGGCTCGGGGGACCTGACCAACTCCTTCAGTGTCGGGCTGGCCGTGTCGGCCTGGGAAATCGACTTTTTCGGCCGCATTGCGAGCCTCAAGGAACAGGCCCTGGCCCAGTACCTCGCGACCGAGGAAGGCCGCAATGCCGCGCAGGTCAGCCTGGTGGCGGCGGTGGCCAACGGTTGGCTGAACCTGCTGGCGGACGAAGAACTGCTGGAGCTGTCGCGCCAGACGCTGGCCTCGCGCGAAGAGTCCGTGCGCCTGACCAAGATGCGGCTGGACTCGGGCGTGGCGTCTGAACTGGATTTCCGCCAGGCCGAATCGCTGGCCCATGCGGCGCGCGCGACGCTGGCGCAGCAGCAGCGCCAGCGGGCCCTGGACGAAAACGCCCTCGCGCTGCTGCTGGGGCAGCCGCTGCCCGAGGACATCCGCGGCAGCCTCGCAGGCAGCCGCCTGGGGGCCGCCCCGGTGATGGCGCCCTTGCCCGCCGGGTTGCCTTCGCAGTTGCTCACGCGCCGGCCGGATATCCGCCAGGCGGAGCAGCAGCTGATCGCGTCCAATGCCAACATCGGCGCGGCGCGGGCCGCGTTCTTCCCGCGCATCTCGCTCACGGCCCAGGCCGGCACGGCCAGCGGGGAGCTGTCGGGGCTGTTCAAGAACGGTTCCTGGGGCTTCACCATTGCGCCGTCGCTGCTGCTGCCCATCTTTGATGCCGGCCGCAACCAGGCCAACCTGGAGAGCGCGCAGGCCGGCCGCAGCATCGCCGTCGCCCAGTATGAGAAGGCCATCCAGACCGCCTTCCGCGAGGTGTCGGATGCGCTGGCCGGCCAGGCAACGCTGGGTGAACAAGCCCAGGCGCAGCAGCAGCAAGCGCAGGCAGAGTCTGCGCGTCTGCAGCTGGCCGATCTGCGCTACCGCAACGGCGTGGCCAGCTACCTGGACCTGCTGGACGCCCAGCGCTCGCTCTTCGCGGCACAGCAGGCCGTGGTGCAGGTCCAGCTCGCGCGGCTGCAAAACCAGGTGGCGTTGTACAAGGCCCTGGGGGGCGGCGCGGGCAACCCCGCCGCGGCGGCCGACACCCCTTCGTGAACCAGACGCGCTCCTGCGCCGCCGCAGGCCGCTCCCGCACCGCGTGCGGCGGGCGATGCGTGCCTGCGCGCTGCAGCCCTGGGGATGGGCGGGGCAGTCAAGCCCCCCGGATATAATTTAAGGTTGATTTCTCACCCTGCCCCCGATACACCCTGAGGACGTCATGAGCGCCAACCACGAAGAAGCCCATACCGGACCGATCAAGAGCCCCAAGCAGCTGCTGGTCGCGGTACTTTTCTCGTTTGTGATCCCGGTCTTTGCCATCATCGGCCTGGTCCTGTACGTCACCTCGGCCGACAAGCCGGCGGCAGGCGCCGTGAACCCTGAGAAGGCCATTGCCGAGCGGATCCAGAAGGTGGGCATGGTGGAGATCCGTGACGCCAACCGGCCGCTGCGGACCGGTGAGGAAGTGTTCAAGGCCCAGTGCTCCGCCTGCCACGCCACAGGCGCCGCGGGCTCGCCCAAGTTCGGCGACGCCGCAGCCTGGGCCCCCCGCATTGCCACCGGCTTCGAGACCCTGGTGCAGTCCGCCCTGAAGGGCAAGAATGCCATGGCGCCCCAAGGTGGCGGCGACTTCAACGATACCGAGATTGCGCGCGCAGTGGCCTTCATGGCCAACGCTGGCGGGGCCAAGTTTGCCGAGCCTGCAGCGCCTGCCGGTGCCGCCCCGGCCGCTGCCGATGCAGCACCCGCCGCCGCTCCCGCGGCAGCAGCCCCGGCTCCTGCAGCGGCCGCCGCCCCTGCGCAAGCGGCCCCCGCTGCTGCGGCAACGGCCAACGCCGGCGAAGCGCTGTACAACCAGACCTGCCAAGCCTGCCACGCTGCGGGCGTTGCAGGGGCGCCCAAGTTTGGGGACAAGGCAGCCTGGGCCAGCCGTCTGCCCGCCGGTATCGAAGCGCTGTACAAGAGCGCCATCAATGGCAAGAACGCCATGCCGCCCCGTGGCGGCGCAGCCAATGCATCGGATGCCGACCTGCGCGCTGCCGTCGAGTTCATGGCCGCCGCCGCCAAGTAAAGCAATGCTGTCCACCGCCCGGACGGGCGGTGGTCCCGAGCCGGCTACTGGAGCCGGCTTTTTTGTTGTTGTTCGCCCGTTTTAAGGCATCGAAGGATGGCGGTGCTGCGGCCGGCCGGCGGCGTCCCACAGCGTGTGCGGACTCCGCACAAAACCGTAGCGGGCCGGCAGTTGCGCCGCGTCCACCGCTTGCGGCAACCACCGGCCGGCTTCCACCGCCTCGGCGGCCCAGGGGACATCCAGCGTGTGGACCAGGCCGACACCGAGCGGCGAAACCAGGTAGACCCGCCCTTCCCCATCCAGCAGGCAATCCGTCACCGCCGTGCTGCGGCCCGTCTGGGACACGATGGAGAAATCGGGCTGGATGCGCCACACCCACGGCGTGTTCTCCAGCTCCACGTACACGCGCTGGGGGCCGTTCTGGAAAAACCACTGCCCCTGGCTGTCGGGCTCGTAGTTGCGGCCAATGAACTCCAGGAGCTTTTCGTGGCGCAGCAGCGAACCCTTGCTCTGCACAAAGGGGCCGGCGGCCTGCGCCACCTCGTCCCGCAGGTACCAGTGGCCGCGCGCATCCAGGCCCAGCCAGCCGTAGCAGTAAGGCACATGCGGCCACTTGGCCAGGGCCTGCTTGACGATGTCATCCATGGGCGGATTGTGCCCCGGCCTGCGAAACCACACCGGCGTGTGCGGCCAGCCAGCCGGCCACGGCATCAGGCATGGCCCGCACGTGGCCGGGCAAGCGGCCCTGGGCAAAGCCGACGTGGCCCCCGTGCGCGGGCTGCCACAGCTGCACCCACGGGTTGCCCACCTCCGCGGCATGGGGCAGGCTGGCGGCCGGCACGAACGGGTCATTGCGGGCGTTGACCACCAGCGCGGGCAGCCGAATGCAGCCCAGCAGCGGCTTGGCGGAGGCGCGCTGCCAGTAGTCGTCGGTGTTGCGAAAACCGTGCAGCGGGGCCGTGAACACGTTGTCGAAGGCGTACAGGTCCCGCGCCGCCAGGAGCGCCTGCCGGTCGAACAGCCCCGGATGCTGGGCCAGCTTCTGCAGTGCCTTGGGCACCAGGGTGCGCATGAACATGCGCGTGTAGATCTGCCGGTTGAACCCGCGCCCGATGGCATGCCCGCCGGCAGCCAGGTCCAGCGGCGAACACACGGCGGCCACGGCGTCGGCGCTGCGGCGGGCGCTCTCGCCCACTTCGCCCGCCCAGCGCAGCAGTGCATTGCCGCCCAGGGACACGCCCACGGCCATCAGCGGGCCGCGGTGGGAGGCGCGAAACCGCGCCAGCATCCAGCCGATCTCGGCATGGTCGCCCGAGTGGTAGGCGCGGGGCGCCCGGTTGATCTCGCCGCTGCAGCCGCGAAAGTGGGGCAGCGCGCAGGCCCATCCGCGCTCGCGCGCCAGGTCGGCGAAGGCCTCGCTGTAGTGGCTGCGCGACGAGCCCTCCAGCCCGTGAAACACCACCAGCAGCGGCCGGGCGTCAGCGGGTGCGCCGCCCTCCCGTCCTTCCTGCAGGAAGTCCACGTCCACGAAATCTCCGTCCGGCGTCTCCCAGCGCTCACGGCGGTACGCAGGCCGCGGGCCCAGGACGCGGCGGGACGCCAGGGCCGGCCAGATGGTCTGCAGTTGTCCGCCAGGCAGCCAGCGGGGCGCTACATAATTCATAGCTGCTTGCGCTTTTGCATCGGGCGCTAGAGCAATATTTTGCTGAGACATGCCGTGGCCGCTGGATCAGTGGAGCACGGGCCGGCGGTCCGGATCTACCTGCGTCTGGGGCGCTGCGCCGGGGCTTGCGTGGTGGGCCACCATCCGCCAGCCTTCCGGGGTCTTGTGGTAAACGTTGGTGGCCAGCACCGTGGCCTGGTGCAGGCCATCGGGCAGCATGACCTCGATCTGCTCGGCCACGCTGTGCACGGCGCTGGTCAGGGCCACCACCCGGTGCACCTGCACCGGCCGCGCCCGCACGCTGGCCTGGGCAAAGAACGCTTCGAACGCGGCACGAATGGCGCCGGCGCCCAGCAGGCGGGGGCCGCCCGGGTGGACGCAGACGATGTCGTCATCCTCGGCCCAGCAGGACATCAGCAGCTCGATGTCGCCACGCTGCAAGGCCTCGTAGAACGCGGCTTCGGTCTCGTCAGGAGAGCCTCCGAAAAGGACGGCGCTGGAAGGGCGGCGGGGCATGGCGGTGGCAGGTTGTTGGCTCGGTCGAGGGCAGAGACAGGCGCTGGCGGCGCCGCAGGGGCGGGCGCCAGCGCGCGAAGGCGGCAGCCTTCTATTGTGCGACGATCGCAGCCGACGCGCGCTGCGCCGGCCCGGCCGCGACAGGCGTACAGTTGCTGCAAAATCGTCCGGGGCGGGCTGCCCTTGCCACCCCGGCCCTGTTTTTCTTGACCCTCCTGGGCACGCATGACCATGATTTCACGCATTTTTCTTCTGCTGACGACCGTGCTGGCATTGACCGGCTGCGGCTACAACAACTTCCAGCGCCTGGACGAGGAGTCCAAGGCCGCGTGGAGCGAAGTGCTCAACCAGTACCAGCGCCGGGCCGACCTGGTGCCCAACATCGTCGCCACCGTGCAGGGCGAGGCCAACTTCGAGCAGGACACGCTCACCCGCGTGGTCGAGGCCCGTGCCAAGGCCACGTCGCTGCAGGTCACCCCCGAGACCCTGAACAACCCCGAAGCCTTTGCCAAGTTCCAGCAGGCGCAAGGGGAGCTGTCGGGCGCATTGTCGCGGCTGATGGTGGTGTCCGAGCGCTACCCGACCCTGCAGGCCAACCAGGGCTTCCGGGACCTGCGGGTGACGCTGGAAGGCACCGAGAACCGCATCACCGTGGCGCGCAACCGCTACATCCAGACGGTGCAGGAGTACAACGTGCTGGCACGCAGCTTCCCCACCAACCTCACGGCCATGGCCTTCAGCTACGCGCCCAAGCCCACGTTCACGGTGGCCAATGAAGCCCAGATTTCCACGCCGCCGAAGGTGGACTTCTCCGCATCCCGCGCCAAGCCCTGAACGGGGCCGCCGTTGTCCAAAAATACCACTCAAATATGCCTCTAGCGCTTATCTATCAAGCGCTGGCAGCTATATTTTTTATAGCTTTCTGCGTGCCACCGGCCCAGGCGCAGGCCGGGCTGCGGCCCGTGCCCCCGCTGGTGCGTGCCGTGATCGACGAGACGGGTACGCTCAGCCCCGCAGACCAGAGCGCCTTGGAGGCGCAGTTGCACGCCTTGGAGCAGTCCCGGGGAGCGCAGGTGGTGGTGCTGATGGTGCCCAGCACCGCGCCGGAGGACATCGCGGCCTTCGCCAACCGCGTGGGCAACGCCTGGAAGATCGGGCGGCGGGAGGTGGGGGACGGCATCCTGGTGGTCGTGGCCAAGGACGACCGCCGCATGCGGATCGAGGTCGCCAAGGCGTTGGAGGGCGCGGTCCCCGACATTGCAGCAGCGCGCATCATCGACAACGCCATGAAGCCCCGCTTCCGGCAAAACGACTATGCGGGGGGCCTGAAGGCCGCGATCACCCAGCTGGACGCCCGCATCGCGGGCGAGGCTCTGCCCGTGCCCGACGGCAGCAACGCCGCCGGGGGCGAAGGCGGTCCTCCGGATCGAGCGGGGCTGGACTGGAAGGACCTGGCTATTTTCCTTTTCTTCGGCGTGATGGTGGCCGGCCCGCTGGCACGTGCCGTGTTTGGCGGAAGGCTGGGCGGTCTCCTCATGGGCGGCGGCGTCGGCTTCCTGGCGTTTGTCTTCACGGCCAGCCTGCTCGCCGCCGGGGTGGCCGGTCTGCTAGCCCTGCTCTACACCTGGATTTTCGCGGGCACCGGCTCCGGCTTGCGCTCCGGCCGTGGGGGGCCGCCTTTCGGGGGTTGGGGGTCGGGCGGCGGCGGATGGGGTGGCGGAAGCAGCGGGGGCTCGGGCGGATTCAGTTCGGGCGGCGGCGGAGATTTTGGGGGCGGCGGTGCCTCGGGAGACTGGTGACATGCAGCCCGACCTCTCCAGAAATGGTCCGTCCGTTACAGCCCGGCGCGGGCTCGCGAGCGCGCTGTGGCGCATGGCGCAACTGCGTTGGCGCGAGCCGGCAGCCCGGCGCGCGCTCTCCAGCGCCGCACTGGAACGCCTGGAAGGGCGAATCGCTGCCAGCGAGCGGCGCCACACCGGGCAGATCCGCGTGGTGGTGGAAACATCCCTTCCCTGGAGCTACGTGCGGCGCCACGCGCCGGTGCGCGAGCGCGCGCTGACGCTGTTTGGCAAGTACCGGGTGTGGGACACCGAGCACAACAACGGGGTGCTGATCTACCTGCTGATGCCTGAACGGGCCATCGAGATCGTGGCCGACCGCGGTCTTGCCCGCCACATCGGCGCCACCGAATGGAAGGCGGTGGTCGCAGGCATGGCCGCCCGTTTCCAGGCGGGTGCGTTCGAGGACGGCTTGGCCGACGCTGTGGACGCGGTGTCCCTGCAGCTGGCCCAATGGTTTCCCCGGGCCGAAGGGACGGACGTGCCCAACGAATTGCCGGACCGACCGGTGGTGCGTTAGAAAGAAGCGCCGCGCTCCCTCCGGCGCGCGAGTGGGCCCTGGACGCACGGCACGGTCCCCGCGCGATTCTGGGTTCGGCCCGGCGGAGGATGGTGATTGTTCTGCGTGACGCCCTGGGTTTACCCTTGAACATCGCCTCAGAGCGGCCTTGCGGGCGCTTTTCTCGTCGAGTCCCCCAAAGTTCCGTTCCAATTATTGCCATTACTGGAACAGTTAGTTGGCGACTGGCGGGTTTTTCCGCGGACGCCATCGGCGTACAGTTCATCCCATCGATGAGCCGAATGTGCAAGACGACTAACCGGACCGGAGCCGCCCCGCTGGTGCCAGGCGGCTTCACCCGGAACCGGACGTTTGTACCGCTCACTTTTTATTGGAAGGATTTTCACCATGAATACCACCGCTCGCATCCTGTCGATCGCCGCTGTTGCCGCCTTTGCTTCCTTTGGCGCCCACGCCGACGAAGCCGATGCCTCGCAATTTGCAACCCAGTTTCAAACCAACCGCACCCGCGCCGAAGTGAACGCCGAAGCCGTGGTGGAAGCACGCACCCACAACATGGAACCCGAAGGCTCCCGCATCGCCACCTACAAGAGCACGGCCGACCGCGCCGTCGTGCGTGCACAGGCTGCCGAAGCGCTGCGCCTGGGCCTGCTGTCGGCCGGCGAAACCGGCATGTAATGCCGCCGGATGGCGGGGCAGGATACGCCGCAAAGGCGACGTCTCCGGCAAAGTCTCCACCTGCACGTACCACCGCCGCACGGGCCAGTGCGGCCACCGAGGGTCCCTTCAGGACCCTTTTTCATGGGCGCATCCCGCCCGCACCCCCTCCCCTCTATCTCTCGGCCCGTGCCGTCATCACGGCTCCCAGCCGCAGCCACGTACGGGCGAAAAAAAACCCGGCAGTGCCGGGTTTTTGCAGATCCGCCAGGGTGAGCGGGTGCTTGCTTGCGGGCCAGCGCTTCTGGGGCGCTGCTGCCCTGGTGCTCACTTCTTCTGGCGGAACTTGCGCAACGCGGCAATCTGCGCGGCCATCACTGCCAGCTCCGACTGCGCCTTGGCCAGATCGATCTCGCTCTTGGCGTTCTTGAGCGCTTCTTCGGCGGCTGCCTTGGCAGCGTTGGCCTTTTCGTCGTCCAGGTCCTTGCCACGGATGGCGGTGTCCGACAGAACGGTCACGCGGTTGGGCTGCACTTCCAAAATGCCACCGGCCACGAAAACAAACTCTTCGCCACCGTCGGCCATCTCGATGCGCACCGAGCCCGGCTTGATGCGGGTGATCAGCGGGGTGTGGCGGGGGTAGATACCCAGTTCGCCGGCCTCGCCCGGCAGCGCGACAAAGCGTGCTTCACCGGAAAAGATCGACTCTTCGGCACTGACCACATCAACGTGGATGGTGTTCATCATTGCTCCTCAGACAAGGTGGGTTGCTCGATTGCATGCAGGACGCTGAGCCGCCAGCGGCAGGCTCAGCCGCCGGGCGCAATCAGGCCACCTTCTTGGCCTTTTCGATGGCTTCGTCGATGGTGCCCACCATGTAGAAGGCCTGCTCGGGCAGGTGATCGCACTCACCGTTCACGATCATCTTGAACCCGCGGATGGTTTCGGACAGCGGCACATACTTGCCGGGCGAGCCTGTGAACACTTCGGCCACGTGGAAGGGCTGCGACAGGAAACGCTGGATCTTCCGGGCGCGGGCCACAGCCAGCTTGTCCTCGGGGGCCAGTTCGTCCATGCCCAGAATGGCGATGATGTCGCGCAGTTCCTTGTAGCGCTGCAGCGTGCCCTGCACGGCGCGGGCCGTGCTGTAGTGGTCTTCACCCACCACGTTCGGGTCCAGCTGGCGGCTGGTGGAGTCCAGCGGGTCCACGGCGGGGTAGATACCCAGCGAAGCGATGTCACGCGACAGCACCACGGTGGAATCCAAGTGGGCGAAGGTCGTGGCAGGCGAAGGGTCGGTCAAGTCGTCCGCTGGCACGTACACGGCCTGGATGGACGTGATCGAGCCGACCTTGGTCGAGGTAATACGCTCTTGCAGACGGCCCATTTCTTCGGCCAGCGTCGGCTGGTAGCCCACGGCGGAGGGCATGCGGCCCAGCAGAGCGGACACTTCGGTACCGGCCAGCGTGTAGCGGTAGATGTTGTCCACGAAGAACAGCACGTCACGGCCTTCGTCGCGGAACGACTCGGCGATGGTCAGGCCGGTCAGCGCCACGCGCAGACGGTTGCCTGGGGGCTCGTTCATCTGGCCGTACACCATGGCGACCTTGGACTCGCCCAGGCTCTCCAGGTTCACCACGCCGGAATCGGCCATTTCGTGGTAGAAGTCGTTCCCTTCACGGGTACGCTCGCCCACACCCGCAAACACCGACAGACCGCTGTGGGCCTTGGCGATGTTGTTGATGAGTTCCATCATGTTCACGGTCTTGCCCACGCCGGCGCCACCGAACAGGCCCACCTTGCCGCCCTTGGCGAACGGGCAGACCAGGTCGATCACCTTGATGCCGGTTTCCAGCAGCTCTTGCGAAGGCGACAGTTCGTCGTACGCAGGCGCCTTGCGGTGGATGGAAGCCGTCAGTTCCTGGCCCACGGGACCACGTTCGTCGATGGGGTTGCCCAGCACGTCCATGATGCGGCCCAGCGTCGCCTTGCCCACGGGCACGGTGATGGGGTTGCCGGTGTTGGTCACCATGATGCCGCGGCGCAGGCCGTCGGACGAACCCAGGGCAATGGTACGCACCACGCCGTCGCCCAACTGCTGTTGCACTTCCAGCGTCAGGGCCGAGCCTTCGAGCTTCAGAGCGTCGTAGACCTTGGGCATCTGGTCGCGCGGGAACTCAACGTCCACCACGGCGCCAATACATTGAACAATCTTGCCTTGCACTTGAGCCATTTTTTGCTCCAATAATGTTGTCTGTCGGGCTGCTTAAACCGCAGCGGCGCCTGCCACGATTTCGGACAGTTCCTTCGTGATCGCTGCCTGACGCGTCTTGTTGTAGACCAACTTCAACTCGCCAATGACGCTGCCCGCGTTGTCGGTGGCGGCCTTCATGGCCACCATGCGCGCCGATTGCTCGGACGCCATGTTTTCCGCAACCGCCTGGTAGATCAGCGATTCCACGTAGCGGACCAGCAGCTCGTCGATCACGCTTTGCGCATCGGGCTCGTAGATGTAATCCCAGCCGTGCTCCGTCTTGTCGGCCTGCATCTGCGTGGAGGACAGGGGAAGCAGTTGCTCCACCACCGACTCCTGCTTCATGGTGTTGATGAACTTGGTGTAGCTCAGGTACACCGCGTTGATCTTGCCTTCCGCGTACGCATCGAGCAGCACCTTGACGGGGCCGATCAGCTTGTCCAGATGGGGCGTGTCGCCCAGGCCCGTCACGTGCGAAACCACCTTGGCACCCACGCGGTTCAGGAAACCCAGGCCCTGGTTGCCAATGGCCACGGCTTCGGTCGCCACGCCGGCACCCTGCAGCTCCCGCAGCTTGGCGGTGACGGCACGCAACACGTTGGTGTTCATGCCGCCGCACAGGCCCTTGTCCGTCGTGATGACGATCACGCCGGCGGTCTT
>NZ_JAJTBB010000067.1 GCF_021287135.1 Acidovorax sp. | reverse complement strand
CCAGCAGCCCCGCCCCCGCGGCCAAGCCCGGCGCCAGCAAGCCCGAGCCGGCCAAGGCCGAGACCAAGCCCGGTTCGGATCCGCTCGGCGACTTGGCGGTGGCCAAGGCCGCGGCCAAGGGCAATGTGGACCCGTTCGATTACTTCGTGCAGGCTGGCGCGTTCCGCACCCAGGCCGACGCCGATGCGCAGCGTGCCAAGCTGGCCATGCTGGGCTGGGAGGCGCGGGTCAGCGAGCGCGAGCAGAACGGCCGCCCCGTCTTCCGCGTTCGCGTGGGGCCTTTTACCAAGCGCGATGATGCCGAGCATCTCAAGGAGAAGCTGGACGGCGCCGGCGTCGAATCGGCCCTGGTGCGTGTGCAGCGCTGACGGCGGCTGCCACGGCTGCCGTGGCGCCGCGGGCGGCGGCTGAACTTTTTGCTGGGGCATGGCTCCATCCCCCCAACACCTGAACAGGAGAGTCTTTGTGATGAAACGCCGTGAGTTTTCTTTGTCCGCCGCCTCGGCGGTTGCCGCTTCCGCCCTGGCGCTGCCCGTGGCCACCCCTGCGCTGGCCCAGCCCCGGCAGTTCAAGGAAGGCAAGGACTACAAGCGGCTGGACAAGCCCGTGGCGCCCGATGCGCCGGCCGGCAAGGTCGATGTGATCGAGTTCTTCTGGTACAGCTGCCCCCACTGCAATGCCTTTGAGCCCACGCTGGACGCCTGGGTGAAGGCTGCGCCCAAGGACCTGTCCATCCGCCGCGTGCCGGTGGCGTTCAACGCCAGCTTCGTTCCGCAGCAAAAGCTGTACTACACGCTCGAAGGCATGGGCAAGCTCGACGCCTTGCACGCCAAGGTCTTCCGCGCCATCCACGCGGAAAAGCAAAAGCTTGCCAAGGACGACGAGATCTTTGCCTGGGTGGCCCAGCAGGGCGTGGACGCCGCGAAGTTCAAGGAGGTCTACACCTCGTTCACCGTGTCGAACCAGGTGCGCCGTGCCTCGCAGCTGCAGGACGCCTACGGCGTGGAAGGCGTGCCTTCGATGGGCGTGGCCGGCAAGTACTACACCGACGGCACCATGGCCGGCAGCATGCCAAACGTGCTGCAGGTGGTGGAGCACCTGGCTGCCACGGCGCGCAAAGCCTGACGCTTTTCCGCCCCGCGCGCAATCCCCTGACCAAAAGCCCGCACGTGCGGGCTTTTTTCATGGAGGAACGCCAAGGCGTGGCTACAATCGTTTGCAAGATTCGTGCCCTATGAACCACCGCCTTTTTCCGATCCTCCTGCTCGCGGCCCTGGCCGGCGCCTTCGGTGCGGCCCATGCTGAAAAGGCCGACCGCGCCAAGCCCATGAACATCGAGGCCGATGCCCTGCGGCATGACGAGCTCAAGCAGACCAGCGTGTTCACCGGCCGCGTGGTCATGACCAAAGGCTCCATCGTGCTGCGCGGCGCGCGGCTGGACGTGCGCCAGGATGCCGAGGGCTATCAGCACGGCGTGGTCACCGCCGAGCCTGGCAAGCGCGCGTTCTTCCGGCAAAAGCGCGACACCCTGCCCGGCGCACCCGACGAGTTCATCGAAGGCGAAAGCGAGGTCATCGAGTACGACGGCCGCTCTGACAACGTGCGCTTCGTCACCCGCGCGGAACTGCGCCGCTACCGCGGGGCCGAGCTGAGCGACGAGATCACGGGCGCGGTCATCGTCTACAACAACCTGACCGACGTCTTCACGGTGGACGGCAAGCGCAACAGCGTCGCCGGCGCATCCGGCGAGACCCCGGCTCCGGGCAGCCGCGTGCGAGCGGTGCTGGCGCCCAAGGATCCGCCCGCGGCCAAGACGCCGCCAGCCGCCACGGCGCCCGCTTCGGCGCCGGCGCTGCGGCCCAGCAACAGCCTTGGTGGCGGCTCCCAGTGAGCGAGGCCGCCGTCCACACCATCCCCGGCGCATCCGCGGGGAGCCGGTCCGGGCCGGACGCTGCGGCGGGCAGCCGCCTGGAGGTGCAGCACCTGGCCAAGTCCTACGGCAGCCGCAAGGTGGTGCAGGATGTCTCGCTGGTCGTGCAAAAGGGCGAGGTCGTGGGCCTGCTGGGTCCCAACGGCGCCGGCAAGACCACCTCGTTCTACATGATCGTGGGCCTGGTGCGCAGCGACGCGGGCGACATCCGCATCGACGGGCAGTCGGTGGCGCACATGCCCATCCACCGCCGCTCGCGGCTGGGGCTGTCGTACCTGCCGCAGGAAGCATCGATCTTCCGCAAGCTCAGCGTGGAAGAAAACGTGCGCGCCGTGCTGGAACTGCAGCGCGGCGACGACGGCCAGCCGCTCTCGCGCGGCGCCATCGAAGAGCGGCTCACGGCCCTGTTGCAGGAGCTGCGGGTGGACCACCTGCGCGCGTCGCCAGCCCTGGCGCTGTCAGGGGGCGAGCGCCGCCGCGTGGAGATCGCCCGCGCGCTGGCCACGCAGCCGCGCTTCATTTTGCTGGACGAGCCCTTTGCCGGCATCGATCCGATCGCGGTGATCGAGATCCAGCGCATCATCGGCTTTCTCAAGGCGCGGGGCATCGGCGTGCTCATTACCGACCACAACGTGCGCGAGACCCTGGGCATTTGCGACCACGCATTCATCATCAGCGACGGCCGCGTGCTGGCGCAGGGCACGCCTTCCGAGATCGTGGACAACGCCGAGGTGCGCCGCGTCTACCTCGGCGAACATTTCAGGATGTAGGCATGGCCCCCACGCTGGTCCTTTTGTGTCGATGAAACCCGGTCTTTCGCTGCGCGTCTCGCAGCATCTCGCACTCACGCCGCAGCTGCAGCAATCCATCCGGCTGCTGCAGTTGTCCACCCTGGAGCTGTCGCAGGAAGTCGAGCAGATGCTCGACGACAATCCGTTCCTCGAGCGCACCGCCGACGAGGCGCCGCGCGAGGAGTTCGGGCTGGACGCCGAGAACACCCCTGCGCAGCCGGACGACTACAGCGCCGACGATGCTATCTATTCAGGAGCTGCCAGCGCAAGCAGCACCAGCGCGGAAGCCCCATCGGAGTCCGAATCCCCCGCCGCTTCCGCCGAAGAGCCGGACTGGAGCGGCGACGGCACGGTGGACATGGCGCCTAACGATGCGGAGTGGGGCGGCGACGCACCGCCGCGCACGCGCAATGATGCCGAGGGCGACGAGGCCGACGCCACCGAACTGGCCCGCAGCCATGAGTCGCTCACGGCCTTCCTGCACCGCCAGGCGCTGTCCCTGCGGCTGTCGGAGGTGGACACGGCGGCGTTGCGCTTCCTGATCGAATCGCTGAACGACGATGGCTACCTGGAAGACCCGCTGGAAGAGCTGGCCACCAGCCTGGCCGGCCCGGACGACCTGGAGCAGATCGAGGAGCTGGTGCACCGCTTCACCGTGGCGCTGCGCCTGCTGCAAAGCCTGGAGCCCGTGGGCGTGGGCGCGCGCAACCTGGCCGAATGCCTCACGCTGCAGCTCACCGCGCTGGCCGCCGACGAGGACAGCGATGCCGATCCCGCCACCGTGCAGACCGCCCTGCGCATCTGCCAGCAGCCGCTGGAGATGCTGGCCCGCCGCGACATCCGCCGCCTGACCCAGCTGTGCGGCGACACCGAGGAGCGCACGCGCGCCGCCATGGCCCTGATCGCGCGCCTGGAGCCGCGCCCGGGCCGCCGCTTCGCCGATGTGGAGCGCAACATCATCGTGCCCGACGTCATCGTGCGCAAAGCCGGGCGGGCCAACGGCAGCAGCGGGCAGCAGAACTTCATCGTCACGCTCAACCCCGACGTGATGCCGCGCCTGCGCGTGCACGACATCTATGCCGGCGCCTTGCGTGGCCACAAGGGCGGCGAGGGCCACCAGGGGCTGCAGCAGCGGCTGCAGGAGGCGCGCTGGTTCATCAAGAACATCCAGCAGCGCTTTGACACCATCCTGCGCGTCTCGCGCGCCATCGTGGAGCGGCAGAAGAACTTCTTCACCCACGGCGAGCTGGCCATGCGGCCGCTGGTGCTGCGCGACATCGCCGACGAGCTGGGCCTGCACGAGTCCACCATCAGCCGCGTGACCACCGCCAAGTACATGGCCACGCCCGTGGGCACCTACGAGCTGAAGTACTTCTTCGGCTCGGGCCTGGGCACCGAGACGGGCGGCAACGCGTCGAGCACGGCCGTGCGCGCGCTCATCAAGCAGTTCGTGGCGGCCGAGAACACCGCCAAGCCCCTGTCGGACAGCCAGATCGCCGAGATGCTCAAGGAGCAAGGCATCGAGTGCGCGCGCCGCACCGTGGCCAAGTACCGCGAGGCGCTCAAGATTGCGCCGGCCAACCTGCGCAAGGCGCTGTAGCCGGCCTTTGCGGCCTGTGCGTGCCGACGGAATGGCTTCGCGCGCCGCAGCCGGACTTCTTTGATCTCACCGACCGTACGTCTCCATGGCCCGCATCGTTTTCGACCTTCCCGCCCACTTCGGCTTTGCCACCGAGCTGCAGATCTACATCAGCCATGTGAACCAGGGCGGGCACCTGGACAACGCCCAGCTGCTCAGCCTGGTGTCCGAGGCACGGGTGCGCTTCTTCCAGTCGCTGGGCTACCCCGAGGCCGACGTGGGCGGCCTGTCCATCGTGGTGGGCGATATCGTGGCCCAGTACAAGTCCGAGGCGTTCCACGGCGAAACCCTGCGGGTGGACATGGCGCCGGCAGATTTCAACCGCTATGGATTCGACCTGGTGTTCCGCATGGCTGAAAAGACCACCGGCCGCGAAGTGGCGCGCGGCAAGATCGGGATCGTGTTCATCGGCCAGGCCGACCGCAAGGTGGCGTCCATCCCCGAATCCATCCGCCAGCTCCTGCTGGCGCGCGCGGCAGCCTGATCCCCCGCGCCTGCCGAGCGCGTATCCTCGCCCTTCCCATGAACCAACTCCAACTTTTTCTGCCTTGCGCTGCCGGCGTGGAAGGCTTTCTGGCCGACGAGGTGCACGGCATCACCGGGCTCACGGGCCAGGACCTGCTGGTGGGCCGCGGCGGCGTGCTGCTGCGTGCCTCCTGGCGCGACGCGCTGCTGCTGAACCTGCACAGCCGCCTGGCGCAGCGCGTGCTGGTGCAGCTGGCGCACCGCATGTACCGCTCCGAGAACGACCTGTACGCCCTGGCCAGCGACGTGGCCTGGGAAATCTGGTTCACCACGCGCCAGACCTTCAAGGTGGAAGTGACCGCCCAGCACAGCCCGCTGACCAGCCTGAACTTTGCCGGCCTGCGCGTGAAAGACGCGGTGGCCGACCGCTTCCGCCACAAGAGCGGCGTGCGCCCCGACGTGAACACCCAGTGGCCCGACGTGCGCATCCACCTGCACCTCACCACCGACGAGGCCACGCTGTACATCGACACCAGCGGCGAGCCGCTGTTCAAGCGCGGCTGGCGCGAGGACAAGGGCGACGCCCCGCTCAAGGAAACCCTGGCCGCCGCCATGATCGCCGCCAGCGGCTGGGACCCGCACGGCGACAACCCCCAGCCCCTGTACGACCCCTGCTGCGGCAGCGGCACCATCGTCGTGGAGGCCGCGCAGATCGCCTGCCGCATCCCGGCGGGCCTGCAGCGCCGCTTCGCGTTCGAGAAGCTGCTGCCGTTCCAGGCCCATGTCTGGACTGCTATCAAAAACGAAGCTGCTAGCGCAGTGCAGACAAGCCCAATCCCCATTTTTGGCAGTGATGTGGCCTTCCGCATGGTCGATTTTGCCCAGCGCAACGCCGAGCGCGCCGGCGTGGCCGGGGCCGTGCAGCTGCGCGGCGGTGACGCCCTGCAGCGCATGCCCCCCTGCGAGCAGCCCGGCGTGATGCTGCTGAACCCGCCCTACGGCGAGCGCATTGCAGCCGCCGGCAGCGCCGGCCGCAACGCCAGCGAACGCGCCGCCGACCGCGCCCGCGGCGAAGCCGTAGGGCGAGAGTCTGCGCAAACCGAGGACGGCGGTGAATTCTTCAGCCAGCTGGCCGCGCACTGGAAGAAAAACTACAGCGGCTGGACGGCCTGGATGCTCACGCCCGACCTCAAGCTGCCCGGCAAGATGCGCCTGAAGGAATCCCGCCGCGTGCCGATGTGGAACGGTCCCATCGAATGCCGCCTGTTCCGCTTCGACATGGTCAAGGGCGCCGTGCGCGAGCGCACGGCCAAGCCCCCCGCCGCGGAACACCCCGGCCACGGCGCCCCATGAAGGTGGCACTGCACCTGCCCGCCGAGGCCCCGGCGGGCGCGCCCCCGCGCCCCGTGGTGGTGGACACCAACGTCGCGCTGGACCTGCTGATCTTCAGCGACCCGCGCACCGCCCCGCTGCGCACCCTGCTGGCCGCGGGGCGGCTGGCGTGGATTGCCACGCAGGTCATGCGCGACGAGCTGGAGCGCGTGCTGGCCTACCCGCACATCGCAGAGCGCATGGACTACTACCGCGTGAGTGCCGCGCAGGTGCTGGCCGCTTTCGACGCGCAGGCGCGCCGGGTGGACACGGCCCCCAAGGTCGCCTACGTGTGCAAGGACGCGGACGACCAGAAGTTCATCGACCTGGCGGCTGCGCACCGGGCGGTTTTGCTCAGCAAGGACAAGGCCGTGCTCTGCATGCGCAAGCGGCTGGCGAACCTGGGGGCGGATGTGGCGACGGAGGTGGTGCTGGAGATGGGCGAGGTGCTTGGGTGAAGAATGCGCACAGTTTGTGCCGGAGATACCGCCATGCTTGGTTTTGACAACGCCCCAAAAAGATCAACCGACCTCTCGCTCAACAGCAAGGTGCCGGAAGCCGCGCGAGACCTGGACATGAACATTTCCCAAACCGTGGACGAGTTGCTGGTTGCCGAAGTCCAGCACCGCTACTGGGAGCGCTGGAACAGCGCCAACCAAGCGGCCATCGCCGCCTACAACGCGCGCGTCGACAGCGAAGACCTGCCGCTGGCCCAGTACCGCAGTTTCTGACCGATGGCGCGTTTTGATGCCTACCGCCATCCCTACGCGGCGCAGTGTGCCTCCACGCCCTTTTTGCTGGACGTCCTTGAAGACGCCGGTGACCAATCTGCACGCGCATGCCGATCTGGTCACCAACCCATTCGATGCGCAGCCGGACCCTCTGCTGCAGCCGTTGCGGCGGCAGCAACAAAGCCCGGGCTGTCAGGGCACTAACGCCTTCTTCATGTACACCAGCTGAAAGCCCTGGATGTAGTTGTCGATATGGCCGAATTCCTCATAACCCTGCTTGAGGTAAAAGCCGCGGGCCTGCCATTCAAAGGTGTTCAGCGTCGCGCTGTGTGCGCCGAGTTCACGGGCCTTCTGTTCTGCGGTCGCAAGCAGATCTCGGCCCAACCCTTGTCGCCTTGCCGTCTCGTCGACAAACAGCAAGTCCACATTCAGCCATTGCAGAAATACAAATCCGCGCAGCCCGCCCACCAGTTCACCTTGCACGTCACGCGCGCTCACCCACACGGGCTGGGTCTGGCCGTACTCGCCCACAAACCCGTAGTTGAACTGCCGCATTCGGCGGCCCAGAACGCCGGAGTGGACTTCTTCTGCAGTGGGGGTGTAGATCTCAAAATCGGTCATCGCCAACAGTCTGGTGGTCGCGCAGTTTCGTAGGTCGGGTTAGCGCAGCGTAACCCGACGCTTGCTGGTAGAGGCCCTGTCTGTCGGGTTACGCCTTCGGCTAACCCGACCTACGGGCGGCGGGCTGATCGAGCCTCACGCCAGCAAGTCATACGCGGCCCGCACCCGCTGCAGGTCCCGCCCCAGCTTGCGGCTGGCGGGCAAATGCCGCATCCATGCCAGGCGCCGGGTGCTGGTGGCCAGCACGGCGCGCATCTCGGCGCTGCCCTGTGCTGCCCAGGCTGCCCAGCGCGCGCGGCCCTCGTCCAGGGTGCCGCTGGCATGCAGGTAAATCGCCGTGGAATGCGCGTAGCACAGCGCGTCGCGCGCGTGGCACACCGGCAGCGGCAGCACGGCGGCAGGGTCGTCTTCAAAGTCGATGCAGGCCACTTCGCCGTCGGGGCAGCGCACCAGGTTGCGGGCGAAGGCCTGGCTCAGGCAGGCGCCCTGGCGGTGCACCCGTGCCAGGGTGTCCAGCCCCTGCTGCCACAGGGCCAGCACGGCGGCCGGGTCGCGGGCCTGCACGGCGTGGTCGATCTCGTTGCCCAGCGAGTGCGTTTCCTCGCCGACGCGGCCCAGGTGGCGCATGGCAAAGCCCTGGGGCAGGGCGGCCAGCACCACCGGCACGCGGATGCCGCGCGCGGCCAGGTCGCGCAGGCGGCGCACTTCGGTGGCGATGGCGGCCTCGCCGCCCGGGTTGGGCACGGGGCGCAGCACCTCCAGGCGCAGCAGGCGGGCCAGCAGCGCCATGGCGCGGTAGCGGCCCGGGCCGTGGGGTGCGCCCGCGCGCTTGATCCAGAGCTGCTCGTCCCCCAGCCGGTGGGGCATCACGCTGTGCGGCTGGTCCACCAGCCGCGCCTGCAAAAAGGCGTCGTAGCGGGCTTGCGGCCCCGCCGGCCGCGCCTTTGGCGGTGCGTGGGGCGCGTCGTTCGAAAGGTGCATGGCGCGGGGCGAAGGGCTTGGAAAATGCGGGCGGCGGGCGGGGCTACACTGCCGCCTTTGGGTGTTGCCGGGTGTCTGCCCCTGCGTGCGAGCGGCCGTTGGCGGCCCGCGCATCATAAAAGGTCGCAGTCCCGCGCCCGCCCCGCACCCTTTTCTCTTCTCTTCTCTTTCCGGCCTGACGACAGGAGCACCGCATGACCCCCACCCCCTCCACACCCCTTTCGGACGCAGCGGCCGACGACGCGCCGGCGGCGTTCGCGCCCGCGCTGGGCCCGGACGAGCTGGAAGAGATCGACAACCTCCTGGACGACCTGCGCACGCGCGGCGAAGAGATCCCGCAGTGGGAGTTCTGCGACGGCTTCATGGCCGCCGTGGTCTGCAGCCGCCGCCCCATTCCGCCCGCCGAGTACCTGCCCATGCTGTTGGGCGATGGTGCCGAGCTGGAGGTGGCCGAGGGCGAGCCGCTGCCGCTGCTGCCCGCATTTGCCGACGCCGCGCAGCAGGCGCGCTTCCTGGAGCTGTGGGACCGCCGGTGGAACGAGGTCGTGGCCCAGCTCGACGCGGATGTGAAGACCCTGGAGGACGACCGCACCTACCAGCCCGAGGCCATGGACATGCGCGGCGCGGTGGCCAGCCTGCCCGAGGAAGAGCGCGCCGAGATGGCGGGCCAGGAGGTTCCGTCCTTCGGCCAGGTGTGGGCGCTGGGCTTCATGTTTGCGGTGGAGAACTGGCCCGAGGACTGGGCTGCCCCGCGCGACAAGGAGGCCGCCGAGTGGCTGGATGACGCCCTGGACCGCATCGTGGCGCTGACCGAGGACGACACGGGCAAGCCCGAAGTCTGCATGTACAGCGAGGACGGCCCGCCCAGCACCAGCCAGGCGCGCGTGGAGGCGTTTGGCGAAGCCATCTGGGCGGTGTACGACCTGCGCCAGCTCTGGAAGAGCCTGGGCCCGCGCGTGGAAACCGTGCGCAAGGCCCCCGAGCCGGGGCGCAATGACCCGTGCCCCTGCGGCAGCGGCAAGAAGTACAAGAAGTGCCACGGCGAGTAGGTGCCATCTTGATTGCTACTAATTTGGTAGCTGCTTGCGCTTGCTGCAAAAGGGCCAGAGGCCGATAACGCCTGAATTTTGCAGCGGCCTACCGCGGCCGGAGGCCGCTACGGCTGTTCGTCGAACGCGTCGATGCCTTCGGGCAGAGTGACCCACGCCAAGCGCCGCTGGGTCCAGATCTGGCGCTGCGGCGTGCCCAGCTCGCGCCGTTGCGTGATCGTTCCGAGCCGCAGGGAATAGGTCTGCGGATTTTCGGCCGCGCAGGCATACAGCGAGCTGCCGCAGACCTCGCAGAAGGCCAGCACGCGGCGGTTGCCGCTGGCGGCCGTCTTGATGTAGGTGCGGGGCGTGCCGCGGATGAGCCGAAAGCCCGCCGCCGGCGCCTGGATGTTGGTCCGGAAGGCGGAGCCGGAGTGCGCCTGGCAGTCCGTGCAATGGCAGACCGTCGCCGTGCCGGGCTCCACCTGCGCTTCGTAGGCTATTGCGCCGCAATAGCATTGGCCTTGCACCTGCATGGCGTCTCCTTGTCCGTGTGCTGTCTCTGTGTCTCTGCCTGCTGGCGTGGCATCACCCCTGCGCCAGGAACTTTTTCAGATTGCCCGCCGCCGTGCTGCGCACCTTGCGCTTGAGCGACGGCGACCAGCCCAGCAGCAGGCCGGGCGTGCCCAGTGCCTGACGGGCCCAGGCCCAGAAATTGAAGCGATCGCGGTGGGTGGCGATCAGCCCGTCGGGCGTAAAGGTGAAGGTGCCGTCCACGGTGTTGTGCACGGTGCGCCCGGTGGCGCTGAACAAGTAGTCGGCCTCCCAGTGCGCGCGGCCGCCTTGTGCGTCGGCCTCGATGCCGCTGAACGCCAGCTTCCAGTGCGGCCGGGCTTCGGGCTTTTGGGATGCGGTGCACAGCATGCGCCACATGCCGCCGATCTGATCGCGGCCTTTCAGCGAAAAGGCTTCGTCGTCAAACGTGGCATCGGGGGCGTAGCAGGCCGCCATCGTGGCGTGGTCCAGCTGCGCAAAGGCGGTATAGAAGCGCTGCAGGGTCTGGGCGTTGGGGTGCATGGGTCGTCTCCTCTGGGGGCCATGCTACACGCGCCGGGGCCGGGGCGCCTACCCGGGCTGCAGGCCGCCGATGCGCCGGCGGCCCTGCGCGTCCAGTCCGTCCAGCACCTGGATGCCGTGCGCATAGCCCTGCTGCACGATCTGCTCGAAGCGGTTCCACTGCAGCATGCCCACGCGGTCCATCGGCGGGTTGAAGTACAGGTCGGTGAGCTGCTGCGACTGGCGCTGGCGCGACATGCTGTACAGGATGGTGACCTGCATCAGGTAGCTGGCCAGCGAGGGCAGCTTGTAGCGACGCTGGGCGCGCGGGCGCAGCTTGTCGCGCAGCAGCGCCCAGCTGCTGGGCACGTCGTCCAGCTCGATGCGGCGGGGCTTCCTGAAGTTCAGGTCCACGCCGATCACCGTGCCCACGCCGCGCAGGCCGCGCATCACGTCCACCGGAAAATTGTTGAACGTGCCGCCGTCGCACAGCAGGTCGCCCTCGTGCACTACGGGCGGCAGCGCGCCGGGAATGGAGATGCTGGCCAGCAGCGACTTCACCAGGCTGCCGCGGCGCACCACCTGCTCGCTGGCCTTGGAGTAGTTGGTGGCCACGCAGTAGTAGTTCTTCCACAGGTCCTCGACCTGGGCGGGAAAGCCCACCAGCTGGCCCACGGCCTGCTGCAGGATGTGGCGCAGCCGGCGGCCCTTGATGAGCGACAGCAGGGGCAGCAGGCTCCAGTCGCCCGTGGGGTTGGTGCGGAACGCCTCGCGCGCGTTGGCCATGACCACGTCCAGCGGCCGGTCCGACGCCACGTACGCCGCCATGACGGAGCCGATGCTGGTGCCCCCCACGCAGTCGATCTCCACGCCCTCCTCCTGCAGCGCGCGGTAGATGCCCAGGTGCGCAAAGCCGCGCGCGCCGCCGCCGGCCAGCACCAGGCCCACGGCGGTGCGGCTCTGGATGCGGGCCAGCCGCGCCATGTCGCGGTCCAGCGCGGGGCGCACGTGCACGTGGTCGGCCACCGGGCGGCGCTCCAGCCACTGCTGCGTGCCGCGCGGGCACAGGGTGTCTTCGGGGTGCAGCAGCACCAGGATCTCGGCGGCCTCGGCCAGCGGGGCGCGGCGCATCAGGCAGTGTTCCTCGATGGGGTGAATGGCCGGCTCGGCCTGCGCGTCGGCCAGCAGCAGCAGCTCGTCGCAGTGCCGGCTCACGCGCCGCGTCCAGGGGCTGGGTTCGGGGTCGGCCAGCAGCAGCACGAAATCGTTGCGGGCCTCGATCTCGTCGAGCAGCATGGCGATGCGCCGGTTGGCCGTGGCGTCGGCCCCCTCGCGCTGGGCGATGCCGGGCTCGTGCAGCTCGGCGTCCACGGTGGCGGAGTCCACCACGCGCACCCGGCCGATGGTGCCCAGCTGCCGGGCCAGGCTCTGGCCGAAGCCCTGCAGGTCCACACCGCCGGTGATGGGCAGCAGGCCCATGGCCACCGGCCGCTCCTGCGCGGCCACGGTGCGGGCGGTGCCCGACTGCAGGCGCTGGATGATCTGGCGCGTCAGGGCAATCGACACCTGGGCGCTGCTGGCCAGCAGGGTCTTGAACACGCTCTTGGTCAGCCGCACCAGCACCGAGTCGCGCACTGCCACGACGGTGGCGGAGCGGGGCGCGTCGGTGAACAGGCTGATTTCGCCGATCACCTGGCCGCGCCCCATGTCGGCCACGCGGCGCTGCTGGCCGTCGTCGCCGCGCACGTAGGCGCGCAGCCGGCCGCTCACGGTGAGGTACATCGACTCGCCCGGCTCGCCCTGGGCCATCAGCGTGCTGCCGCCGGGCACTTCCACCCATTCCAGGTGGGTGCGCAGCAGCTCGAGCGCGTCGGGCTCGATGCCTTGCAAAAAGCTGCGCAGGTGTTCGGTGAGCAGTTGGTTCTGGCTGGCGGTGAAGGCGTGCATGGTCGGGGTGCGGGATCGGCAGTCGGCAGGAGGGTTGCAGGAGCGAAGCGGCAGGCAGGTTTCAGCCGCCGGCACGGCGCCTGCCCGGCAGCGGGCGGCGCGCGCTGCACGGCGTGCGAAGCGGCGGATTCTAGGAACGCTGCCCGGCCGTGGCGCGCCGCGGCCGGCGTGGAGCGGCCGTGCGCGTGAACAAATGCACGGCGCCTGGAGCCGGTTGACGGCTTGGGAGAAGGGGCCAGGGAGCCAGAGGGCCGGGGGCGGTGGCCGGGTGCGGCTCAGGCCGGCAGCCAGCCCAGCAGCCGCTGCAGCGCGTAGCGCACCGTGGCCGCGCGGATGGCGGCGCGGTCGCCGGCGAAGTGCTGCACCTCGCTGTGGGTGGCGCCGCCCACGCACCAGGCAAACCACACGGTCCCCACGGGCTTGGCCTCGCTGCCCCCCGTGGGGCCGGCCACGCCCGTCACGGCCAGGCTCACCTGGGCCTGCGAGCGGGCCAGGGCGCCATCGGCCATGGCGCGGGCCACGGCTTCGCTCACGGCGCCTTCCTGCTCGATGAGTGCGGCAGGCACGCCCAGCATCTGGGTCTTGGCGGCGTTGGAATAGGTGACGAAGCCGCGCTCGAACCACTCGCTGGAGCCCGGCAGGTCGGTGCAGGCGGCGGCGATCATGCCGCCCGTGCAGCTTTCGGCGGTGGCCAGCATGCGGCGCTGCTGCAGCAGCCGCAGGGAGATTTGGGTCAAATTGGCCTCTAGCGCTTGTGCATCAAGCGCGGACAGCTCACTTTTTGATAGTGGAACGGTTGCCATCAAAAAAACCTCCACAGCGCGATGACCAGCAAGGTGCAGAAGGCTGCCACAAAGTCGTCCCACAAGATACCCCAGCCGCCGCGCCAACCAAAGCCCTTGAAGAGGCCGTCGGCCCAGCCCACCGGGCCGGGCTTGGCCGCGTCAAAGAAGCGAAACAGCGCGAAGGCCACCCCCTGGCCCCAGAAGCCCATGGGCATGGCCAGCCACAGCACCGCCCAGAAGGCCACCACCTCGTCCCACACCACGGCACCGGGGTCGGCCACGCCCAGGTGGCGCGCGGTGGTGGTGCAGGCCCACCACCCCACCAGGGTGCTGGCGGCGATCACCGCGCCCATCTGCAGGGGGGACAGCCACTGGTGCAGCACCAGGTAGCTGAGCCAGGCCCACAGCGTGCCCACCGTGCCCGGCGCCTTGGGCGCCAGGCCGGCGCCGAACCCCAGCGCGATGAAATGGGCCGGGTGGGCGAGCAGGAAGCGCACGCTGGGGCGCAGGGCGGGAGAGGCGGACATGGCAGCGGAAGCAGAGGGAATCGGGGCGGTAGCGTGCGCGGAAGAAAAAGCAACCGAAAGGGCCGTGCAGACGGGCAGCGCTGCGGGAGCGGGGGCGTGCGTGGGCCAGGGGCGTCAGGCCTGCCCGCCCTGCGGGGCCTGCTGGCGCACCAGCAGCACCGGCACCGGCGCGGTGCGCGCGATCTGCTCGGCGTCACTGCCCATCAGCACGCGCGCCAGGCCGCGGCGGCCGTGCGTGCCCAGCACGATCAGGTCCGCGCCCCAGCTGCGGGCGTGGTCCACCACCAGCTCGGCCACCCGCGCATCCAGGTTTTCGAGCAGCACGGTGTCCACCGGCACGCCGCGGCGCGCCACCTGGGTGCGGGCGGCGTCCAGCAGGGCTTCGCCGGCGCGGCGCAGCCGGGGCAGCACCTCCTGCTGGTAGACCTGCGGCTGTTCAAAGCCGCTGATGTGGGCGATCGGGTCCATCACGTTCAGCAGCCGGATGCGCCCGCCCGTGGCCTGCGCGAGGTCGGCGGCCTGCGCAACGGCCTGGTCGGCGGTGGGGCTGCCGTCGACGGCGACAAGGATGTGTTGGTAGCTCATGGCAGTGAACGTGGTGGTGGAAAGAGAGGAAAGAGGGCGGTGTGGCGCGGCGCCGTCACTGGCGTTCCCGCAGCGCGATGTCCTTGGGGTAGCGCAGGGTGTGCTCGGCCGTGAACTGCGCCGTGGCGCCCGCCGCCAGGGGCTGCTGCCAGGCCACCATGCCGGGCGTGCGGTTCCAGGCCGTGTCGGTCGGCTCGGGCTGGTAGCGGGATTCGACCTCAATCTTCTCATGGCGCGACACCGGGGCGGCGTGCAGCACCTGCAGCGTGATGGCGCTCTTGTGGTGGTTTTCCACGCTGTAGGTCCGGCGCGTCTTGCGCTCGGTGCGCGCGCCGGTGAATCCGGCGCTGCCGGTGAGATCCTGCGGCGCCTCGGCGCGCACGGTCACCAGCTCGTCCCGCCCGAACGACAGGCTGGTGCTGCCCTGCGGCGCCCCGGCGCTGGGCGTGCCAAAGTCCACGCGCCCGTTGCCGACAAAGGCCCCGTCGCGGTACAGACCCGCCGGCCCGGCAGGCCACACCCCGGGCGGCTGCGCCAGGTAGGCCACCAGATACGCCGCCTCTTCCACCGCGGGTGCTGCGCGCGTGAGCAGCGTGGCGGGGGCCGTGAGGCTGCCCAGGGCCAGCGTCACGCGCTGGCCGCTGGAGGGCACCGTGATGCGCTGCGGCACGGCAAACTCCGTGGCAAAACCCTTGTCGAAGGTGCTCACGTCAAAGGTGGGCAGGGGCTCGTCGGCCGCATTGCGCGCCCGCGCCAGCGGGGCGGGCGCCGGCACCGCCTCCAGTGCCATGGCGGGCGCGGCCGGCATGGCCTGCGGCACGGGGGCTTCCACGTCCAGCGTCCAGGGGCGGGGCAGCCGGCCCTGCGTGGCGCGGCCCGGCTGGCCGGTGGACAGGGTCAGCTGCACCTGGCTCCAGTCTTCGCCGCTGTTCTGGGCCACCAGCGCCTGGCGCTCGATCAGCACCGTGGACTTGGCGGCGTCCAGCGTGGCGCGGTAGGTGGGCTGCCACCCGGGGCCGCGCACCTGGTAGGACAGGCGCAGCTCGGCCTCGCGCTCGGTGGCGAGGTTGATGGTGACCGACACCACCCGCGCCCGCTGGCTAGCCACGCGGTCGCGCTCGGCCACCAGGGGCTTCAGGGCCAGCTCCAGCGCCTGCTGCTTGCGCTGCAGCTGGTGGGTGCGGGCGAAGGCGTCCTGCCCCGACTTGCGCAGCACCTCGGCCGTGGCGGTGATCTGCGCGGCCCCCGGCGCCGGCGCGTTGCGGGCCGGGGCGGCGTCGTCCGGCACATGGCTGCCGGCCACGCTGCGCAGGTAGCTGTCCACCAGCTGCAGGGCGGAGACCTCGGCCTTCACGCCGGCAATCTGGTCCTCCAGCTCGCGGATGCGGCCGTCCAGCGGGCTGGCGCAGGCGCTCACCACGTCGCGGTCTTCCGTCAGCACGTTGAATTCGCCCACCCGCACGGCCGGGTCCGCGTTGATCTGCAGGCTTTGCGCGTCCAGCGAGGCCGGCAGGCAGGCCAGGGTAAGGCTGCGCGCCCCCGCCGGCACCCGGGCCACCCGCTCCACGGTGGCGCTGCCGGGGTACACGGTGACGCGGGCAATGCGCGAGCTGTCCTGGGCCAGCACCGGCACGGCGGCATTGCACAGTACGGCCAGGCCGGCAAGGACCAGGGGCCGCAGCGGGGCGCCCGGGAGCAGGCGCGGCAGGGGGGATGACAGAAGGGTCACGGGGCTTCCTTGGGCGCGGCGGACACAGCGTGGAAAAGGGTGGAAAGATGCAACCGGCATGCTAGCAGCCGCCGGGCCGCACGCCGGCGTGGGTGGGGCGATGGCACGAGGGCGGGGTTTCACAGCCCCTGCGGCACCTCCTGCGCCAGAAAATCGTACACCGCCCGGATCCTGCGGCTGGTGCGGATTTCGCGGTGCACGGTCAGCCAGATGGGCAGCTCCGGCAGGGGCAGCTGGGGCAGCACGGGCACCACGCCGGGGTCGGTGCGGGCCACGTAGTCGGCCACGAAACCAATGCCCAGCCCGGCGCGCACGCCTTCCCAGTAGGCCATGAGGTCGTCGGTGCGGAACGCAAAGTGCTGGCGCTCGACGGCCGTGCCCAGGGCCGTGAAGCCGCGCAGGATGTCCTCATTGCGGTCCGCGCCCACCAGCTCGTGCTGCAGCAGGTCCGACGGCTGCCGGGGCGTGCCCTTGCGGCGCAGGTAGTCGCGGTGGGCGTAGGCGCCCAGCGTCACGGTGCCGATGCGCCGGGCCACCAGGCTGGCCTGGTCGGGCCGCACCATGCGCAGGGCAATGTCGGCCTCGCGGCGCAGCAGGTTGGTGACCTCGTTGCTGGCCACCAGCTCCACCTGCACGTCGGGCAGCGCCTGCCGCATGCGCGCGAGCACGGGTGGCAGCAGCACGCAGGCCACCGGCTGGCTGGCCGTGATGCGCACCGTGCCCGCCACGCCCGCCTCGGCGCCCGACACGCTGCGCGCCAGCTGGTGCGCCCCGGCCTCCATGGTCCGGGCGGACTCGGCCAGCTGCAGGGCTGTGGGCGTGGGCTGCAGGCCCCGCCCGGTGCGTTCGAACAGCACCACGCCCAGCTGGGTTTCCAGCTCCGCGATATGGCGGCCCACGGTGGGCTGGCTGGTGCGCAGCACGCGCGCCGCCCCCAGCAGGCTGCCTTGGTCCAGCGCGGCCAAAAACGATTGCACCAGGCTCCAGTTGAAAGGGGAAGAGGTCATGCGCACGGAGCTGCGTTATATGAATATGAATACCTGGTATGGGAAGTTAGGCAATTGTGTGGCCGCCGGGAGGTTTCCACAATGGCGCCTGTGCTGCCGCGTGCAGTCCCTCATTTCTGGAGAAACCACCATGCCTTCCACCCCGCTCCCGCACGACAACGCCCAGACCGTGCTGATCCTCGGCGCGCGCGGCCGCCTCGGGCTGGCCGCCGCGCGCGCCTTTGCGCAGGCCGGGTGGCAGGTGCTGGCCCAGGTGCGGCCGGGCGCGCGCAGCCAGGCCCTGCCGGCCATTGCCGGCGTGTGGTGGCTGCCGGCCGCGGTGCACGACACCGCGGCCCTGGCCGCGCAGGCGCGGGGCGCCACCGTGGTGGTGCACGCGCTCAACCCGGCCTACACGCACAAGGCCTGGCGCGCGCAGGCGCCCGGCCTCATGGACGCGGCGATCGCCGTGGCCCGGGAGCTGCACGCCACGCTGATGCTGCCGGGCAATGTCTATAACTTCGGCGAGGCCATGCCGCCCGTGCTGCGGGAGGACACCCCCCAGGCCGCCACCGGGTTCATGGGCCGCATGCGCGTCACGCTGGAGCAGCGCCTGGCCGAGGCAACCCGCGACGGGCGCATGCGCGCGGTGGTGCTGCGCGCGGGCGATTTTTTTGGCAGCGGCACCGGCAGCTGGCTCGACCTGGCCATCGCCAAGGACCTGCCGCGCGGCCGCGTCACCTGGCCCGGGCCGCTGGATGTCGCCACGCCCTGGGCCTACCTGCCGGACCTGGCGCGTGCCTTCGTGCGGGTGACGCAGGAGCGGGACCGTCTGGCGCCCTTTGAATGCCTGCACTTTGCCGGCCACACCGTCTCGGCGCAGCAGTGGCTGCACAGCTTCGCCGCCATCGCTGCCGAGCAGGGCTGGCTGCCGGCGTCGGGGGCGCTGCGCGTGGGCCGCATGCCCTGGCCGCTGCTGCGCCTGGCGGGGTGGGTCGTGCCCACCCTGGGGGCTCTCGCGGCGATGCGCTACCTGTGGCGCACCCCGCACCGGCTGGACAACACCCGCCTGTGCGCCTTGCTGGGCGAGGAGCCGCGCACCCCGTTCGATCAGGCGGTGCGCCAGGCGTTGGCCGATCTGGGCCTGCTGGCGGGGCCAGCGCCCCGCGCGGCCGTGGCATGAACGCCGATGAGCGCCGCGCCCCAGGGCCCCGGGGCAATCCGGCGCGCTAGGGATGCTCTGCACGAATCGAGCGGAAAGTGTGCACTGCGGATCGGGATGGGCTGCAAGGCGTAAAACGCAGCAATAGCCGTAGCTATTGCGAGGATTTGCAACGCAGCAGACCGCCCGAGTCCGCAGATGCCCACGGCGCGGGGATTCGTGCAGATGGCATGGACGTCTCCACCTAAACCGCCGTTGATGGCGCAGGCCCCAGACCACGTTGCAAGGTGGGGCCTCGCGGTAACGGCATCAAAGTGCCAAAGTGGAAGTTCGTCGCAACCACTGAACCGGAGGCCCCACCATGCAATCTACCGCAACGCTGCCAGTCATCGGAATGGATATTGCCAAGAACGTGTTCCAGCTGCACGTCACGCACGCAGAGACCGGCGAGGTCACACGACACAAACTCAGGCGTGACCGGGTGACCACATTCTTTGCCAACCGTCAGAAGTCGCTCGTTGCACTGGAGGCCTGTGGCGGTGCACACCATTGGGCCAGAACGCTGCAGGCATTGGGGCATGAAGTGAAGCTGCTGCCTGCCAGACATGTCCGTCCCTTTGTCCTGCGCGACAAGACCGATGCCCGTGATGCCCAGGCCATCTGGGTGGCGGCCTAGCAACCTCACATCAAGGCCGTTCCGGTCAAGAACGAGCAGCAGCAAGCCTGTCTGACCCTGCACCGCATGCGTGCTCAGCTCATGAAGGTGCGCATCATGCAAACCAACGCGTTGCGCGGCTTGCTCTACGAGTTCGGTATCGTTCTGCCCGAGGGGCATCGTGTGTTGCTCAAGCACATTCACGACGAACTGGCCAAAGCCCAGGAACAGGCGAGGCTTCCCGAGGTGGTGGTTGTCAGCGTTCAGGATCAACTGCGTCGCATTGACGGCCTGCAGGCCGATATCGACCAGTTGGACAAACGCCTGGCTTCGATGGTCCAGCAGAACCAGCACATGCAGGCACTGCAAGCCATCCCCGGCATCGGTGCGTTGACCGCGACAGCCTTGGTGTCCACAGCGACCGACCTGTCCAGCTTCGATTCAGGCAGGCAGTTTGCCGCCTGGCTGGGTCTGACGCCCCGACAGACTGGCACTGGCGGGAAGACCCGGCAGTTGGGGATCTCCAAACGCGGCGACCCCTATGTGAGGACCCTGCTGATGCACGGCGCTCGCGCCGTCATTGCCAGAAGTCAGCGAAGCGGCTGGATCGAGCGGCTGTTACTGCGCCGCCCCTACAGCGTGGTGGTCGCAGCACTGGCCAACAAACTGGCCCGAACAGCTTGGGCGGTCCTGGTCAAAGGCAAGGCCTTCGACCCGGTGAGATGGAATCCGGTTGACCGCGCTGCAGCCTAGGACCCAACGATGGTCTGAACACACCAAGCGCCAGACACCGTTTGAAGGAGAGCACACAAGAAGCTTGTGTGATGGGTCAACAGGTCAAACCGGGGTGGGGTTAATCCGATAGGGATCAAGGGCATCAAAGCCCGATATGCAGACAGGATCCTCACCCGCGAATGCCATCAGGGCCAGCAGGACGAAAACCCTGCACCGACAGGCCGTATGTAAGACTGCAAACCCTTCAGACCTTCACGCCACCGAAGCTTGCTCTTCTGGAGACGTCCATGTAAGCATCCCTAGGCGCCCGCGTGCGCCTGCACCTCGACCAGGCAGTCGTAGAACGTGGGGGCGCGGCCCAGGTCGGTGAGGGCCTGGCTGGTTAGCTCGTTCACGTTGGTGCCGTTCAGCCCGAACTTGCGCCACCAGATTCCCAGGCCGTTGACCACGCCGGGCCGCGCGCGGCGCGAGACCACCGCGTGGCACAGGTAGCTGCCCCGGTCGTTGAACACGCGCACCACGGCGTCGTTGCCAATGCCGCGGGCCTCGGCGTCGTCGGGGTGGATCTCCAGCACCGGGCGGCCTTCGAGGGTGCGCAGGCTTTGCACGTTCACGAAGGTGGAGTTCAAGAAGTTGCGCGCGGGCGGCGAGATCATGGCCAGCGGGTAGCGGGCGTCCGTGCCCTGCAGTTCGTGGTTGGGCAGGTGGTCGGGCAGGCCGTCCAGCCCCTGCGCGGCCAGGCGGGCGCTGTAGAACTCGCATTTGCCGCTGGGGCTGGGGAAGTTGCCGTCGGCAAAGGGCGCATCGGGCAGCGCCAGCGTGGCAAAGCCCTGGCTTTCTAGCAAAGCGTAATCGACCGCGTCGCCAAACGCCTGGCGGCACAGGGCCTCGTCGCTGTCGGCAAAGCAGGGCTCGGTGAAGCCCATGCGCGCGGCCAGGTCGCGGAAGATCTGTGCGTTGCTGCGCGCCTCGCCGAGCGGCGCAATCGCCGGGCGGTTGAGCAGCACGTCGGTGTGGCCGTAGGAGAGGTGCACGTCCCAGTGCTCCAGCTGCGTGGTGGCGGGCAGGAGGTAGTCGGCGTAGTCGGCCGTATCGGTGCGAAAGTGCTCCAGCACCACGGTGAACAAATCCTCCCGCGCAAAGCCTTGCACCACCTTGCCGGACTCGGGCGCTACCGCCATGGGGTTGCTGTTGTAGACCACGATGGCCTCCACCTGGGGGCCAAACGCTGGCGAGGCCTCGCGCAGCAGGTCGTTGCCAATGGTGGACATGTTGAGGGTGCGGGGCGTCTTGCCGCCGGGCATCAGGTCCGGCCGCTGCAGCACACCCCGCTGCGCAGGGAACTGGCCTGAGCTGGACAGCAGCACCCCGCCCGCACGGTGGCGCCAGGCGCCCGTCAGCGCCGGCAGGCAGGCCACGGCGCGCACCGCATTGCCGCCGCCGCGCACGCGCTGCATGCCGTAGTTCAGGCGAATGGCGGCGGGCTTCGTGGTGCCGTAGTCCTTGGCGAGCTGGCGAATCTGCTCCGCGGGAATGCCGCACACCTCGGCCGCGCGCTCGGGCGGCCACTGCAGGGCGCGTTCGCGCAAGGGCTCCCAGCCCAGCGTGTGGCGGGCGATGTAGTCGTGGTCCAGCCAGTCGTTCACGATCAGCTCGTGCATCAGCGCCAGGGCCAGTGCGGCATCGGTGCCGGGCCGCAGGGCAATGTGCTCATGGCACTTGTCGGCCGTCTCGCTCTTGCGCGGGTCGATGCACACCAGCTTCGCGCCATTGCGCTTGGCCTGCTGGGCATAGCGCCAGAAGTGCAGGTTGCTGCCGATGGAGTTGCTGCCCCAGATGAGGATGAGCTGCGATTCGGCAAAGAACTCCACCTTCATGCCCACCTTGCCGCCCAGCGTCTGCGTGAGCGCCTCGGCGCCCGCCGACGCACAGATGGTGCGGTCCAGCTGCGAGGCGCCCAGCTGGTGGAAGAAGCGGCGGTCCATGCTCTCGCCCTGCACCATGCCCATGGTGCCGGCGTAGCTGTAGGGCAGGATGGCCTCGGGGGCGCGGGCCGCAATCGCCTGCAGGCGCTGCGCAATGTCGGCCAGCGCTTCGTCCCAGCCCACGGGGGTGAACTGGCCGCTGCCCTTGGGGCCGGTGCGCTTGAGCGGGGTCAGCACCCGCTCCGGGTGGTACGTGCGCTCGGTGTACTTGCTCACCTTGGCGCACAGCGCGCCGTCGGTGTGGCGGTGGTCGGGGTTGCCCTGCACCCGCGTCGCTACCCCGTGCTCGTCCACCGTGGTAAGCAGGGCGCAGGTGTCCGGGCAGTCGTGGGGGCAGGCGCCGCGCACCGGTGTCGGGGCGGCTTGCAGGGCTATTGCGGGGCTGGATGTGGGCATCTTTGTGTCTTGATCGTAAACTGCCGTCGGGGTTGGAACGGGCGTTCATAGGTGGGCACCGTCCGGGATGCCTGCCTATCCGGCAGGGCGGAGGGATGCCCTCGATTCACAAGAGCAGGGATTTCACCATGAACCAAGCGGGTTGGGGACGCAGGCAGTTTTCCGTGGGCCTGGGCGCGGCAGCGCTGGCAGGGGCCGGGCTGGTGCGCGCGCAGGGCGAGGGGCGCATCGTGCTGGGCCAGTCGGCGCCGTTCACCGGCCCCGCCGCGCAGCTGGGGGTGCAGTTTCATCAGGGGGCCCAGCTGTTTTTTGAGCAGTTGAACGCCCAGGGCGGGGTGGGCCGGCGCACGGTGGAAATCCGCACGCTGGACGATGGCTATGAGCCCGACCGCTGCGCCGAGAACACCCGCAAGCTGATTGCGGACGACGTTTTTGCGCTGTTCGGCTACATCGGCACGCCCACCAGCATGGCGGCGCTGCCTCTGTTCACCAAGGACAAGGTGCCCTTCTTCGGGCCGTTCACGGGGGCCGAGTCGCTGCGCCAGCCCTTCAACCGGCTGATCTTTCACGTGCGCGCTTCGTACTACGACGAGACGGCGCTCATCGTGCGCCAGCTCACCAACCTGGGCCTGCGCAAAATCGCGGTGTTCCACCAGAACGATGCCTACGGCAAGGCCGGGCTGGACGGGGTGATGCGCGCGCTGGCCGAACTCAAGCTGGCCCCCGTGGCCACGGCCACGGTGGAGCGCAATTCCACCGACGTGAAGGCCGCCGTGGAAAAGCTGGCGCCCGCGGCGCCCGACGCGGTCATCCAGATCACGGCCTACGCCTCGGCCGCGGCCTTCGTGCGGGCGGCGCGCAAGGCGGGCTATGGCGGCACCTTCTACAACGTGTCGTTCGTGGGCACGCAGGCCCTGGCCGACGCGCTGGGCAAGGACGGCGCGGGCGTGGTGGTCTCGCAGGTGGTGCCCTCGCCCTACCAGCCGTCACGGCCCATCACGCGGGAATTCCTGGAGGCCATCAAGAAGGGCGGCGACAAGGTGCAGCCCAACTACTCCAGCATGGAGGGCTACTTGGCGGCACGCATCTTTGCGGAGGGGCTGCGGCAGGCGCAGGCCAGCGGCAAGATCACGCGCGAGAGCTTCATTACCGGCACCGAGGCCCTGGGCAGCCAGGTCATTGCGGGCTTTCCGGTGTCGTTCAGCGCCACCAGCCACGCGGCATCGAAATTCGTGGAAATGTCCATGCTGACCGGCGACGGGCGCGTCAAGACTTGAGGCCTCGCTGAGGCGCTGCGCGCCCGTTGCGGGCTTCGTGTTTTTTGTGCTGCCGTCGCCGTCCTAGCGGCGGCCTCTCAGTCGATGGATGCGGTGCGCGCCAGCCCTTGCATGAACGCCTCGCAGCGCGCAAGCTGCTCCAGGCTCACGTATTCGTCGGGCTGGTGCGCCTGGCGGATGCTGCCGGGCCCGCACACCACGGTGGGGATGCCGGCGTTCTTGAACAGGCCCGCTTCGGTGCCGAAGGCCACCAGCGTGGTGCCTTTTTCGCCCGAGAGCTTCTGGGCCAGGCGCGTCACCGGGTCGTCCTGGCGGCCCAGGAAGCTGGGGATCTCGCAGATGGTCTCGAAGTCGAAGCCCGCTGCGGGCGCCACCTTCTTCATCGCGGGTTCCAGCGATCGCGCGTAGGCCACCACCTCGGCCTGCATCTGCGCGGCGTTGGCCGTGGGCAGGTCGCGGAATTCGTAGCGGAACTCGGCATCGCGCGGCACCACGTTGTCGGCGATGCCGCCGTGGAACTGGCCCACGCTGGTGGTGGAGAACGGCACGTCAAAGCCCTCGAACCGCGGCTCTTCGCGCTCGAAGCCTTCCCCCATGTCCCGCAGGCGGCCCACCACGCGCGCCGCCATCTCAATGGCGTTGACCGAGTGCGGCGTGAGCGAGGAGTGCGCTTCCTTGCCGCGCACGCAGCACTTGTAGCGGTACACACCCTTGTGCGCGATGGCGGGCACCATGCTGGTGGGCTCGCCCACGATGCAGGCCAGCGGCTGGATGCCGGCATCGCGCAGGTCGGCAATCAGCTCCCGCACGCCAAAGCAGCCGATCTCCTCCTCGTAGCTGAAGGCGTAGTGGACGGCGAAGGGGGCGTTGCTGTTCAGGAACTGCTCGGCCTGCGACACGGCGATGCCGATGAAGGCCTTCATGTCCGCGCTGCCCCGCCCGTAAAGGCTGGGGCCCTCCGGGCCGTCCTTCACCAGGGCGCTCAGCGGGTCCAGGGTCCAGTCCTGGCCGTCCCAGGGCACGGTGTCGGTGTGGCCCGAGAGGATGACGCCCGCGGGCTTGCCCTCGCCCAGCGTGGCGAACAGGTTGGCCTTGGTCTTGCTTTCGTTGAAGGTGAGGCGGCTCTTCACACCAAGCTTCGCGAGATGGTCGCGGAGGAAGTGGATCAGCTCCAAATTCGAGTTCTGGCTGACGGTGTTCATGCGCACCAGGGTTTGCGCAAGTTCAAGGGCGTGCGGGGAAAGCGTCATGTTGCGGTGCAAATAAACCCGGGGTGGCGCAATGCACGGCCGGCGGGCTAGACTGTGAGATCGTAAGGATGCATATCATGAACGTTATCGATTCCATCGTCACGCAAGCCGCAGGTATCGCTGCGGTGCGCCGGGACATTCACGCCCACCCCGAGCTGTGCTTTGAAGAGGTGCGCACGGCCGACGTGGTGGCGCAAAAGCTCACCGAGTGGGGCATCCCCATCCACCGGGGCCTGGGCAAGACCGGCGTGGTGGGCATCGTGAAGGGGCGGGACGGTGGCGCCAATGGCCGGGCGATCGGCCTGCGCGCCGACATGGACGCCTTGCCCATGCAGGAGTTCAACACCTTCGCCCACGCCAGCCAGCACCCGGGCAAGATGCACGCCTGCGGCCACGACGGCCATGTGGCCATGCTGCTGGGGGCGGCGCAGCACTTTGCCAAGCACCGCGATTTCGACGGCACCGTGTACCTCATCTTCCAGCCGGCCGAAGAAGGCGGCGGCGGCGCCCGCGTGATGATCGAGGACGGCCTGTTCGAGCAGTTCCCCATGGAAGCCGTGTACGGCATGCACAACTGGCCCGGCATGCCGGTGGGCACCTTTGCCGTGAGCCCCGGCCCGGTGATGGCCTCCACCAGCGAATTCAAGATCACCCTGCGCGGCAAGGGCGGCCATGCCGCGCTGCCGCACACGGGCATCGACCCGGTGCCGATCGCCTGCGGCATGGTGCAGGCCTTCCAGACCATCATCAGCCGCAACAAGAAGCCCGTGGACGCCGGCGTGATTTCGGTCACCATGATCCATGCGGGCGAGGCCTCCAATGTGGTGCCCGACAGCGTCGAGCTGCAGGGCACGGTGCGCACCTTCACCACCGAGGTGACGGACCTCATTGAAAAGCGCATGCGCCAGATCGCCGAGCACCACTGCGCCGCGCACGATGCCACCTGCGAATTCGAGTTCGTGCGCAACTACCCGCCCACCGTGAACTCGCCGGCCGAGGCCGAGTTTGCGCGCAGGGTGATGGCCGGCATCGTGGGAGAAGACAAGGTGCTGGTGCAGGAGCCCACCATGGGCGCCGAAGACTTTGCCTACATGCTGCAGGCCAAGCCCGGGGCGTACTGCTTCATCGCCAACGGCGACGGCACCCACCGCGAGATGGGCCACGGCGGCGGCCCCTGCATGCTGCACAACCCGAGCTACGACTTCAACGACGACCTGATCCCGCTGGGGGCCACCTACTGGGTCCAGCTGGCCCAGGCGTGGCTGGCCCAGCCGGCCCGCAAGGCGTAAGCCGCCGCCGCCCCGGGGCGCCAAAGGGCACGCCTGACGGTGTCCGTGCCCCGGTCTGCCCTGCTTCCTCCGCAACCCGCCCGAAGAAAGCCCTGCCCATGACCGGTATCGCCGAAGCCTTTTCGCCCACCTACGCCCGCGCACGCGCCCAGTTCCTGGAGGCCGCGGCAACAGCGGGGTTGCCGATCGAGACGCACCTGCACCCGCTCAAGGGGCGCGACGGCGAAGACCTGGCCATGGACGTGGTCCTGGACGGGCCGCCGCAGGCCGACCGGCTGCTGATCGTGAGCAGCGCCTGCCATGGCGTCGAGGGCTACTGCGGCAGTGGCGTGCAGGTCTATGCGCTGCGCGATGCCGAGTGGCGCGCCAAGGCCCGGGGGGCGGGTGTCGCCACGCTGTACATCCATGCGCTCAATCCCTACGGGTTCTCGCACCTGCGGCGCTTCACCCACGAAAACGTGGACCTGAACCGCAATTTCCAGGACTTCTCGCGCCCGCTGCCGGTGAACGAGGCGTACCGCGAGGTGCACCCGCTGCTGCTGCCGCCGCACTGGCCGCCGGGCCCCGAGAACGCCGCGGCCGTGCAGGAGTACATCGCCACCCGGGGCGAGGCCGCATGGCAGGCCGCCATTTCGCGCGGGCAGCACGAGTTTCCGGACGGGCTGTTCTTTGGCGGCACCGAGCCCACCTGGAGCAACCGCACCCTGCGCCAGGTGCTGCGCCGCCATGGCGCGATCGCGTCGCGCATCGCCTGGATCGACCTGCACACGGGCCTCGGCCCCAGCGGCCATGGCGAGCGCATCTACGCCGGCCGCGATGACGATGCGGCCGTGGCCCGCACCCGCCGCTGGTGGGGCGGCAACGGCGCCACGCCCGTCACGTCGATCTACGACGGCACGTCCACCTCGGCCTTTCTCACCGGGCTGATGTGGGGCGCCATCTATGACGAGTGCCCCCACGCCGAATACACCGGCATCGCCATGGAGTACGGCACCGTGCCCGTGCTGGAGGTGATGGACGCGATCCGCGCAGAGCAGTGGCTGAACCTGCACCCCGAAGCCCCTGCCGAACAGGCCGCCCGGATCAAGGCGCAGATGCTGGCCGCCTTCTACACCGACACGCCGCAGTGGAAGGGCC
Organism: Acidovorax sp.; assembly: GCF_021287135.1. GTDB lineage: Bacteria > Pseudomonadota > Gammaproteobacteria > Burkholderiales > Burkholderiaceae_C > Acidovorax. Next base: position 27,308 of record NZ_JAJTBB010000067.1, on the reverse strand, counting down.
AGATCATCAGCCAGGCGCGCCAGGCCTTGTTCCAGGCCGTGGATGGCCTGGCCGGGTGAGCGGGGCCGCCCCTGCGCTCCGACCGGGAGACGCTTCCGGTTTTTTAAGGAAATGTGCCTCCAACGCTTGTGCCGCAAGCGCAAGAAGCTATTAATTTGATAGCTTTTGCGGGGCAGCTGGCGCCGTGCCGGCGGCAGCTGCGGCCGCTACCATGTCCGGAAAAAATCTGGAGACACCATGGTCGTTGCCGAAGCCGATGGCTTGCGCAGCCTGCGCACCTTCAGCCGCAGCCTGTTGCGGCTGCAGGAACTTGCCCAGCAGGCCCCGCCGCAGGAACTGCTGCAGCAGGCTTTGCAGACCTTGCGCGGGCTGGTGCCGTTCGACGCGGCCTGGTGGGGCGAAGTGTCCGCGGGCGGCGTGGAAGGCGGCCCCCGCAACTGGCTGCACGGCAGCATCGGCCTGAGCCGGACCTTCGCCCAGGAGTGGAACGAGCTCGCCGCGGTGGACGCTTTTGCGCAGCTGTCGATGCACCGGCTGGGTGGTGTGGTCCGCGAGCGCGACATGCCGCCGGAGGTGCCCGAGCACCCGCAGGTGGCGGCGTTCAGCCAGCGCCACGGCCTGCACCACTGCATGGCCCTCACGGCCGAGCTGCCGCACAGCGGGCTGATGTTCTTCGTCTCGGTGTACCGGCCGCAGCAGCGTCCCGAGTTCACGGAGGCAGAGACGGTGCTGTTTGGCGAGTTTGTCGCCCACCTGCTGCAGCACTGGCATCTGCTGCTGCAACGCCTGCACAGCGGCACGCCCGGGCGTCCGTGGGACAGCTTTGCGCTGGCCGAGCCGTCCGGCGAGCTGCTGTTTGCCGGCCTGCGCATCAGCCGGGCGTTGGGCGAGGCCTACCCCGGCTGGAGCGGCACGCGCCTGCCGCCCGCGCTGGTGCAGGCGCTGCCCGGTGCCCCGTGCAACCTGGCCGTCGGCAGCAAGCCCTGCCGGCTGCGGCTGGAGCCCTGCGGTCCGCTGGTGGCCATCCGCATGGCCTCGCGCCACGCCAAGTCCCCGCTGGCGCCGCGCGAGCTGAGCGCGGCCATGCTGTACGCGCACGGGCGCTCGCACAAGGACATCGCAGGCGCCCTGGGCCTCACGCCCGCCACCGTGCGCACCTACCTGCGCACGGCCTACGCGGTGCTGGGGGTGCGCAACAAGCTGGAACTGGTCGCCGCGCTGCGCGCCGTGTAGCCGCGCCGGCTCGGTAGTTTCCCGGGCCCTCTGCATTTGCAGAGGCTGCAATCGCGCGCCCTTTTCCTATCGTCCGCCCCGGAGCCCGCGAGCCCGGGCTCCTGAAAAAACCATACCAGGAGACTTTTGCAATGTTCCCGAACCCTTCCCGCGCCGCCGTGGCGCAACGCCCTGGCAACCCACCGTCCCCGCGTGGCGGATACCGGCGCACCGGCACCCTGAGCCTGCTGGCCGCGCTGGCGCTGGCGGCCTGTGGCGGCGGTGGCGACGCCAGTCCCCCGCTGGCCAGCAAGCCCCTGGCCGAAGCCTGCGCGGCCTACACCTCCACCGCCCTGCCGCACGGCGCCAAGGTCACGGCCACTGAGCTGCGCAAGGCCGAGGGCACGTTGCCCGACGTGTGCATCGTGCGCGGGCAGATCGTGTCCTCGCCCGAGTCCACTATCCATTGGGCCGTGGAGCTGCCCACGCTGGCGCAGTGGAACGGCAAGACGCTGACCATCGGCGGCGGCGGCTTTGACGGCTTCATCCCCACCGACGACCCGTGGTACCAGCAGCTGGTGGGCCCGTCCGCCAATCCGTTCGTGAAGATCAGCTCCGACTCCGGCCACCAGATCCGCGGCTTTGCCTGGGGCAAGAGCGACGTGGCGCTGCGCAACCATGCGTTCGATGCCAACCATTTCGTGCTGGAGGTGGGCACGGCCATCGCCACCGAGTTCTACGGCAAGCGCCCCACGCGGCGCTACCACATGGGCCATTCCAACGGCGGTCGGTCCGGCCTCATTTCCACGCAGAAGTACCCCAAGGACTACGACGGCGTGGTGGCCATGGAGCCCGCCATCGCCCAGCAGGCGCACCAGGTCAACCTGGGGCCCACGGTGCTGCGCCACATCTTCAAGAGCCGCGACAACTGGATGAGCCCCGCCAAGATCGCGCTGTATGCCAAGGCCGAAACCGCAGCGTGCGACGAGCTCGACGGCTTGAAGGACGGCATCATCGGCAACATCGAGGCCTGCCACTACGTGCCCACCGAGCTGCTGTGCCAGGGCGCCGACAACGACAGCTGCCTCACGGCCGGCCAGATCGAATCCATCCGCCTTATCTACAGCGACCACCAGACCCCCGTGACCCTGTCGCGCGGCGCCGTGGGCTACCCGCGCTACGGCCGGGGCGGCGCGTCTACCTCGGACTGGCAGTCGTACATGTTCGGCACCAGCTTCGACGCGCCCGATTCCTTCAACCACATGGCCGTGACGGAAGCCGCGCGCCTGGTGGAGGGCAACCCCAACGCCAACATCCTCACCCACGACCCCACCCTGTACCAGGCCCAGTACAGCCGCTTGGCCGAGATGATCGACGGCACCGACCCGGACATTGCTGCCTTTGCCGACCACGGCGGCAAGCTGCTGATCTGGTACGGCCTGGGCGACACCTGCGTGTCGCTGTACCGGACGGCGGAATACTTCGACATGGTGAAGCAGCGCCTGGGCGCCAGCAAGGTGCAGACCTTTGCGCGCATGGTCACCTCGCCTTCCAACGGGCATGACCTGGACGGCGCGGGCACCGAGCCGCGCTCCATCGACCTGCTGGCCGCCATGGACGCCTGGGTGGAAAAGGGCGCTGCACCCGACAAGCTGGTGGCCACCCGGTTCGCACCGGGCACCACCACACCCTTGGCCCAGCGCCCGGTGTGCGAGTACCCGAAGTTCCCCCGCTACAACGGCACGGGCGACCCGGCCAAGGCCGAGAGCTTTACCTGTTCTGCGACCTGAGCGCGGCGGGCAGAGCGAGGGCACGCCCCCCGGGCGCTTCCCTTTGGCCGCTGCATGCGGCCAAAGGGTTTCACAGCCCCAGGTCGCTCAGCCCCGGATGGTCGTCCGGCCGGCGCCCCAGGGGCCAGAAGAACAGCCGGTCGGCGGCCTGGATGGGGCGGTCGTTGATGCTGGCGTGGCGCACGGCCATCAGGCCGTCGTCGTTGAACTCCCAGTTCTCGTTGCCGTAGCTGCGGTACCACTGGCCTGCGTCGTCATGCCATTCGTAGGCAAACCGCACGGCGATGCGGTGGCCGCTGAACGCCCACAGCTCCTTGATGAGGCGGTAGTCCAGCTCGCGCGCCCACTTGCGCTCCAGCAGCTGCCGGGCAGCCTCGCGGCCCACGGGGAACTCGGCGCGGTTGCGCCAGCGTGTGTCCTCGGTGTAGGCCAGGGCCACGCGGGCAGGGTCGCGCGAGTTCCAGCCGTCTTCGGCCAGGCGCACCTTCTGTACGGCAGTGTGTTGGGTAAAGGGGGGCAAGGGCGGTCGTGTTTTCATGGGAACCTCGAAGGTGAAGGGTAGATGTAGACAGGTCTGTCTACTCGCCATCATAAAGCCATGTAGACAGACTTGTCTACAATGGGCGAATGACCTTTGATCCTCTCCCCCCCGGCTGGCAGGACCTGCCCCCCCGGGACCGCCTGCTGCACACGGCGCACGCGCTGTTCTACCGGGATGGCATCCGCGCCACGGGCATCGACCGCGTGATCGCGGAGTCCGGCGTGACCAAGGTAACCTTCTACCGGCATTTCCCGAGCAAGAACGACCTGATCTGTGCGTATCTGGAGTACCGGCACACGGGCTGGATGGCCTGGTTTGCCGGCGCGCTGCAGCGCCATGCGCACGCGCTGCCCGCAGGCGCGGACCGCTCGCGGGCCTTGGCGCCCGCCCTGGCGGAATGGTTGGGCAGCGAGCACTTTCGGGGTTGCGCCTTCATCAACAGCGTGAGCGAGCTGGGAGACACCGTGCCCGAGGTGCTGGAGATCGCGCGGCGCCACAAGCGCGACATGACGGCGTTGCTGGCGGGCTTGCTGCCAGCGTCGGCGCGAAGTGCGCAAGATGCGCAGGCGCTCACCCTGGTGGTGGAGGGCGCCATCGTGCGTGTGCAGATGGGCGAGCCCGTGGCTGAGGTGGTGGCCGCGGTGTCCCGTCTGACGGATGGGCTGGCGGCAAAGCCTCCACAGCGCACGCGCTAAGACCGCTTCCGGCCTCCGCCTGCGTCATCAGTCCAGCCGCGCGCCTTGGGTGGCGCCGTGGCGGGTGCGCTGGTCATATTGCTTCTCGCGTGCCCCATGGTCCTGCAGCAGCCGGCGCCCCAGGGCGTTCGCCTCGCGCTCCAGCGTGGCGCAGTCGGGTGCCGCAGGCATCTGGCGGATGCCCTGGTCAATGGCCTGCGCGGCATCGCGGCCGATCCGCACATGGCCTTGTTCGTGGTCGGACAGGGCCCGCAGGTACCGGTCAAAAGCCGCTTGTTGCTCGGGGCTCGCGGCCCGCAGTTCCGGCAGTTGCACCTCGGTGTGCAGCCGGGTGGTGACCTCGGTGATCGCGCAGCGGCCGGAGGCTTCGCGCCACCAGCGGAAGGTCCAGCGCACGTTCCAGCGGGTATAGCCGTGAAAGCGCTGCCCACCCACCGCAATGGGGGTGGCGGCATGCAAGGCCGCGCGCAGGCTCTCACCGGGCTGGGCATGCACCACGTAGGGCCGCTGGGTGTTTTCTTCCTCCACCGCCGCGTGTGCGCCGCAGGGGCCCAGCAGCAAAACGATCAACCCCACCCGGCCTGCCCAGGCCCGGAGCGGCAGAGGGGCCACGCCAGTCATTCGCCCCAGGGCAGCATTAGCGTGAGCAGCGACAGTTGCGCGAACTCCGGCGCAAACGCGTCGATGATCTGCTGCGGCTCGGGGCACAGCGTGGTGTCGGTGATCACGCCGAACTGCACGCCGCCGCCATAGCTCAGGATGGACACCCCCAGGCCGATGTCGCCCGACTGCGGCACCCAGAACATGCATTGCGTGACGCGCGCGCCGCACAGCGTGAGCGCCTCCTTGGGGCCGGGCACGTTGGTCATCACGGCCGTGGTCTTGCGGCCGAACAGGTTCAGCAGCGCGTCCTGCGCGGGCTTGATCATCAGCCCCGCCGCCGCCAGCATGGCGAACGCCAGCAGGGGCTGGGTGCTGCCCTTGAGGGCATTCATGCGCTGGCGCACCGCGTACACCCGCTCGATGGGGTTGGCCACGCCGATGGGCAGCACCAGCGGCACCAGCCCGAAGCGGTTGCCCAGCTTCCAGGCTTCTTCCACGGGGCGCAGGTTGACCGGAATCATCGCGCGGATCTCCTGGCCCGTGGGGTCGTCGCCCTGGCTGCGCAGGTAGCCGCCGATGGCCCCCGCCACGCAGGACAGCAGCACATCGTTGACCGAGCAGTTCAGCGCCCGGCCAATGGCCTTGACCTCGTCCAGCGGAATGGGCGGGCACCAGGCCACGCGCTTGGCGCGGCCGGGCCGGCCCTTCAGGCGGGTGGTGGAGTCGTCGGGCATCAGCGCCAGCGCCGCCGCGTCGCTGACCAGCTGGTAGGCCACGCGCGCCATGTCCGCCGTGCCCGACAGGCCGTGGTGCACGGCCTTTTCCGGGGCGGCCAGCATCTTGAACGAGCGCGCTGCGCCATCTCCGGCCAGGTCGAGCGCCTTCACCGTCAGGCCGGTGAAGGGCTTGATCAGGGCATCGGCAATCCAGTCCTCGGCCGTTGCGGCGAGCTTGCCGGCGCGGGGCCTGCGCTTGGGGGGCTCGGCGCCCCCGTCGACCAGGGACAGGGTGACCGAGATCAGCGCGATGCCGTCGGCAATGCAGTGGTGGATGCGCACGATGAGCGCGCTGCCCGGCTGCCCGTCCTCACCCACGAAGTCCTCCACCAGGTGCATCTGCCACAGCGGGCGGCGCGGGTCCAGCGGCTGCATGGCCAGCTCGCCCACCCGGTCCTGCAGCGCGCGCTGCATGCTGCAGCCCTTGTGGTGGGGCAGGGTTTCGCGCAGCACATGGGCGCTCAGGTCGAAGTGGCGGTCGTCCACCCAGGTGGCGCCGGCCGCGTCTTCCAGTACGCGCTGGCGAAAGCGCGGGTACTGCAGCAGCCGCTGCTCCACCCGCTCGCACAGGGCGGCCCAGGTGATGCCCGGCGCCAGGGTCCACACCCCGTTGATCATCATGAGGTTGCTGTCCGAGTCCATGCGCAGCCAGGCCGTGTCGACCTTGCTCATGCGCTCGCCCGACAGGCCGAGCATGCCGGTGGCGGCGCGCCGCACGTTCTTTTTCACGGCGGTGGCGGCTTTGCGGGCGCCGGGCGGCAGGCCCGGGGTGCGCGGTGGGCGGGCCGCGGCGGCGGTCGCATGGGTGCCGTGGGCGCCTTGGGAAGCGGCTGGGATGCGGGTCACCATCGGATCTACACCTGTTGTGGTTGTTTTTTTGGGGGCTTGCCTCTATGGACGGCGCCGCTGAGAGCGGTGCGCAGCCCGTAAGATACAACGCAGCAAACGCTTGCCGACACCGTTCTTTCCCTCCCCCATCCGAACCCAAGGAGCAACCGACATGGCCGACCTGAACGCCACTTTCGAAGCCGCTGTGGCCCATTCCAAGAACCTCAGCGAGCGCCCCGACAACGCCACGCTGCTCAAGATCTACGCCCTGTACAAGCAGGCCACCGTGGGCGACAACACCGAGAAGAAGCCCAGCTTCTCCGACATGGTGGGCCGCGCCAAGTGGGACGCATGGGAAAAGCTCAAGGGCACCGAAGCCGACGCGGCCAAGCAGCAGTACGTGGACCTGATCACCTCGCTGAGCTGATACCGCGGTTCTCTCCCAAGAAAAAGGCGACCGAGGTCGCCTTTTTCCTTGCGCTGGCGGTGCGTCAGCCTTGGGTCCAGCCCTTGGGCAACCCCGCCTCGGGCGTCATGCCATAGATCGGCTCGCCCGGCAGCCCGGCCTGCAGCGGCGCACGCGCGGCCACGAGGCGCTCCAGGTCTACGCCCGTGGCAATGCCCATGGCCTCGAACATGAACACCAGGTCCTCCGTCACCACATTGCCCGAGGCCCCGGGTGCATAGGGGCAGCCGCCCAGCCCGCCCAGCGAAGCGTCGAACGTGCGCACCCCCACGTCGTAGGCCGCCAGGCAATTGGCCAGGCCCAGGCCGCGCGTGTTGTGCAGGTGGGCCGCCCCGGCCTTGGCGCCCAGTTCGGCACGCAGGCGCGTGAAGAGGCGGCGCACCTGCGCCGGGTTGGCCATGCCGGTGGTGTCGGACAACCCGATCTCGTCCGCGCCTGCTTCCGCGCACAGCCCGGCGAGCCAGAGCACATCGTCCTCGGGCACCTCGCCCTGCAGCGTGCAGCCGAAGGCCGTGGACAGGCCCACCTCCACCCGCATATCCGGCGCCCGCTCATCGCGCAGGCGGACCACGGCGCGCACCTCCTCGACCATGGCTTCCCGCGTCTTGCGCACATTGGCCAGCGAATGGGCGGCGCTGGCCGACACCGGCAGCGTGACCTTGTGCACGCCGGCCGCCAGCGCCGCTTCGGCGCCGAGCAGGTTGGGGGCCAGCGCCATGACGGTGATGCCGGGGTGGGTGAGCGCATGGCGCACCACCTCGGCCACATCGGCCATCTGGGGCAGGAGCCGGGCGGGGACGAAGGAGCCGACCTCAATCTCGCGCAGCCCCGCCGCCACCAGGGCGTCGATCCACCGGAGCTTGTCCGCCGTGGGCATGGTGGCCTTCACGGACTGCAGTCCGTCGCGCGGGCCGACTTCGCTGATGAGAACTTGCGGTGGTTGCATGGTGGGGTGGAGCGCTGCGGGGCAGGAGGTGCGGGGGGAAGGTGCGAAGGAAAGGTGCGAAGGAAAGGTGCGAAGAATAGCGCGGCCCCGCCGCCCTTGCGGCCCGGCCGCTTCTTGGGCAGGCTTTCCGGCCCCGAGCAAAGTGGCAGTTTGCGCTGGCACAGCGCTCAGGCGGCGGCGCAGTGTGCGCACATTGGGCGATTCCCCTTGCTGCGGCGGCTGGCGACACTGTGCTGAACCGATCCGGAGACACCCGCCATGCCTTCCCATGCCCCCGCCCCCACCCTTACCCCCACCCTGTACCTCAGCACCCACGACGTGGCCGAACTGGTCCGCCGCCGGGGCCTGGAAAATTGCCTGCGCGCCATTGCCGACAACCTGCGCGCAGACTTCCTGCGCTGGGAAGCGTTCGACAAGTCGGCCCGGGTGGCCAGCCATTCGCGCGACGGCGTGATCGAGCTGATGCCCGTGGCCGACGCGCACCGCTATGCCTTCAAGTACGTCAACGGCCACCCCAAGAACCTGCAGCACGGGCTGCCCACGGTGATGGCCTTCGGCGTGCTGGCCGACGTGGCGACCGGCCTGCCGGTGCTGCTCAGCGAGCTGACATTCACCACGGCCTTGCGCACGGCCGCCATGTCGGCCGTGGCGGCCCAGGCCCTGGCCCGGCGCGGCAGCCGCACCCTGGCCCTCATCGGCAACGGGGCGCAGGCCGAGTTCCAGGCGCTGGCGTTCCACCACCTGCTGGGCATCGACACCCTGCGCCTGTTCGACACCGACCCCGCAGCCACCGCCAAGCTGCGCAGGAACCTGCAAGGCACCGGCCTGCGCACCGTGGCCTGCCGCAGCACGGCCGAAGCCGCGCAGGGCGCCGACATCGTGACCACGGCCACGGCCGACAAGGCGCACGCCAACCTGCTGACCGCCGACATGCTCGCGCCGGGCCAGCACATCAATGCGGTGGGCGGCGATTGCCCGGGCAAGACCGAGCTGCACGCCGACGTGCTGCGCCAGGCGCAGGTGTTTGTCGAATACGCCCCGCAGACCCGGATCGAGGGCGACATCCAGCAGCTGCCGGCCGACTTCCCGGTGACCGAGCTGTGGGAGGTGCTCGCGGCCCGCCGCCCCGGCCGCACGGCGGATAGCCAGATCACCGTGTTCGACTCGGTCGGCTTTGCGCTGGAGGACTACGCGGCGCTGCGCTTCCTGCACGACGCCGCGGCCGAGCTGGGCCTGGGCGAGCGGATCGCGCTGGTGCCGGCGCTGCCCGACCCCAAGGACCTGTTTGGCGCCCTGCAGTCGCACGCGCCGCGGCTGCGCGCTGCCGCGTAGGCGGCTTGGAACCGCCGGTTCAGGCCTTGCGGGGCTTGGCGGGCGGGGCGGCCTTGGCGGGCGCGCTGCGGGCCGCGGGTTTTTTGGCGGCGGCCTTGGCGCTGGCGGCAGGGCTCAGCAGTGCGTCCAACTGCTCGCCGATCTCGGATTCGATGCGGTCCTTGAACGCGCTGAACAGGAAGCCGAGCTGGGCCTTCATCTCGAACTGGCGCGCATCCACCCGCAGCGTGCCCTTGACGCCCGAGCGGCTGAAGGTGAGCAGGTCTTCGGTGTCGCCTTCTTCGTACACGCATTCCATGTCGAACTTTGCCTCGGCCTTCTCGGCCCATGCGAAAGCGATCTTGCGGGCCGCGGGCAGGCCCAGGTGGTGTTCGCGATGGATATGGATGTCAGACACCGGGGCTCTCCTTGGGGCTGGGGATGGTGATGGTGGTAGTCGTGGTGCCAGGGGACTGCAGCAAGCGCAGGGCCTCGTGGCGCGCTTCGCGCGGCTGCCGGGCCAGCTGCCGCACGGCATCATAAAACCGGGCGAAGTCGCGGCCCTCGCGCTCGAACAGGGCCAGGAAGGCCGGCACCTGCTCGTCGTAGGCCGCCTGGGCGGCAAAGCTGGCATTGTTGGCCCGCGCCACCCAGCGGTCGTACCCCGCCACCTGGGCCGTGGTGGCCGGCGGCGGGCCGCCGTCCTGCGGCGCCAGCCACTGCGCGCGCAGCGCGGCGTAGTCGCTGTGAAAGCGCTGCATTGCTTCACTTTTCATAGCTGTCAGCGCTTGCTCAGTAAGCGCTGGAGCCTTATTTTCTTCATAAATCTGCGCCAGCCGCCCGCGGGTGGCGCGCGTGAGGGCGCGGAACGCGCTGCGCCGCGCCTCGCTGGTGGCGTAGGCCGCGCGCACTGCCGGGGTGGCGTGCGCCTGGAGCCAGCGCGCCACGCCGATGCGTTCGACGGCCGTGGCAAACGATTCGTTGAACAGCGTGTCGTCCTTGGCATAGGCCACCTGGTGCGCCAGCTCGTGGAACAGCAGCCGCACGAAGTCGCCCTCGGGCCAGCCGATGAAGGTGGACAGCAGCGGGTCGCCGCCGGCCCAGTTCATGTACCCCAGCGTGGAGTACGCCGGCACGCCGTACACCTCCACCTCAAGGCCTTGTGCCGCCAGCTCGGCGGCCTCGGCCTGGGCGTCGGCCTCGGCAAAGTAGCCCCGGTAGCCAATGCAGCCCGTCACCGGGAAGCACCAGGTATGCAGCGTCAGCGCATACGGCGGGGCTGCCACCACATTCCACACGGCCGCCGTGCGCTTCAGGTCCGCATAGCGGCGGTAGCTGGCGTTGTCGGGCAGGCCCAGCTCGGCAATGGCGAATGCGCGGGCTCGCTGTGCCAGCTGCAGCCGTTCGCGCAGCGCGGGGGAAATGTCGGGCCGCGCCACCCATTGGTCGATGGGCTCGGCCGCCTGCATCAGCTGCACGTGGCCGCGCAGCGACTGCCAGTAGTAGCCCAGCGAGGCGGTCGTGCTGGCGCACCCCGCCAGCGCAAGGCACAACAGAAGGGCCGGCAAGGCCCGCAGAGGAAGGGAAAGCGCGCGCATCCAGGCAGTTTATGGGCAGCGCGCCGCGGGTGCCGACGGGCTGTCAGCAGCCTGGCCAACGTGGCTCCTAGAATGCAACGCATGACCTCCGAACCCCTCGCTGAACGGCCGGTTTCCCTGGAAGCATTGCCTGCGGGCCTGTTCGCCGACGAGGCGGGCTGCCCGCGATGCACCTGGTGCCAGGCCACGCCCTTGTACCGCCATTACCACGACCATGAGTGGGGCTTTCCGGTGGCGGACGACCGGCGGCTGTTCGAGAAGATCTGCCTTGAAGGTTTCCAGTCCGGCCTGAGCTGGCTCACCATCCTGAACAAGCGCGAAGGCTTTCGCGCCGCGTTTGCCCACTTTGATGCCGAGCAGGTGGCCGCCTTCGGTGCGGCCGACGTGGAGCGCCTGGTGCAGGACGCGGGCATCGTGCGCCACCGGGGCAAGATCGAGTCCACCATCAACAACGCGAAGCGCGTGCTGGAGCTGCGGCGCGAATTCGGTTCGCTGGCGCATTACGTGTGGCGCTACGAGCCCGCCGTGGCCGACCGGCCCGAACGCATCACCCGCGAGGTGGCGCGCACGCTGTCCACGTCCGCGGCGTCCGTCGCGATGTCCAAAGACCTCAAGAAACGGGGCTGGAGCTTTGTCGGCCCCACCACGGTGTACGCCTTCATGCAGGCCATGGGGCTGGTCAACGACCACCTGGAGGGCTGCCATGCGCGCGACGCGGCGCTGCAAGCCCGCGCCGCCTTTGGGGTTCCTTGACAGGCGCGGTGCCGTTCTGATGTCATGGCGAATACCTCATTCGCCCCTGCGTTGATGAAACACCTCTGCCCCCATTGCTAGAAGCCCGGCGTCACCCACGTCGCGCTGCGCTGGTCCACGCGCGAATACCCGGCGCAATGCAGCTATTGCGGCGGGCTGTCGCATGTGCTGGCCAGCACATCCAGCGGCATTGGCGTGTTCACCGGGATGACGCTGATCGTGGGATGCACGCTGGCCGTGGTGCTTGCCTCCTGGCCCGTCGCCGCGGCGGCCGTGCTGGTCGCCATGGTAGGCAACCTGGCGCTGTGGCCGCGCTGCGAGCTGTTTCCAACCGATCGAAAGACCGCCCGGGCAGCGAAGCGCGCGGGGTGGGCGGCCGAATGGGCGGCTTGGTGGCTGGTGTTGGTGGGCCTGGGGTGAGCGAGGCGCGGCCGAAGCGATCACCCCTGCCGCGCCACCGGCCGCAGCAGCCACAAAGCCCCCAGCGCCGCCACGCCCAGTAGCGCGGTGGACCACAGGGCGGCCGCGCCCACAGCGTCGAGCAACATGCCGAACAGCACCGGCGCAAAGGCCTGGGCCACGCGCGCCGGCACCATCATCAGGCCCTGGCGCGCGCCGTAGCCCGCGGGGCCGAACAGCACCAGCGGCAGCGTGCCCTTGGCAATGGTCAGGATGCCGTTGCCCGCGCCGTGCAGCAGCGTGAACACCGCCGCCGCAGGCCCGCCCAGCGCCATCAGCAGCGCAGCGCCCAGCGGGTGGGCGGCGGCGGCCAGCTGGGCCGACAGCAGCGGGTGCAGGCGGCGCAGCAATCCAAACTCCAGCAGCCGCGCCGCCACCTGCGCCGGGCCCACCAGGGCGGCCAGGGCCACGGCCGCCTGCAGCGAGGTGCCACTGGCCTGCAGCAGGCGCGGCAAATGCGCGGCCATGGCGGTGCTGGTGAACCAGGTGACGGCGAACACGAACGACAGCAGCACGGTGGTGCGCAGCGGGTGGGCGGAAGCGGGTGCGGCGGATACGGATGCGGCCGGTTCCGTGGCCGGCGCTGCGGGTTCCTCCGCCGAAGCCGGGTGCGCTTTTTCGGCAACGTTGGCGCGCGGCAGCCAGCCATTGAGCGGCACGCCCGCCAGCAGGTGCAGCGCGGCCCAGCCCGCGCACGCGCCGCGCCAGCCCCACTGCGCCTCCATCCAGGCCGACAAGGGCCAGCCCTCGGTGCTGGCAAACCCCGCGATCAGCGTGATGCCGGTGATGGCACCGCGCGCGCCCTGGCCGTACAGCCGCACCAGCGCGGCAAATGCCGCTTCGTACAGGCCCGACCCCATGGCCACGCCCATCAGCATCCACGCGGCAAACAGGCCCACCGGGCCTTGCGCCAGGGCCATGCCCGCCAGAGCCACCGCAAACAACAGGTTGGTGCCCACCAGCACCGGCCGCCCGCCATGGCGGTCGATGGCGCGGCCCGCCACCGGGCCCAGCAGGGCCGACACGATGAGCGCCGCCGAGAACGCCGCGAACACCGTCGGTGCGGCCACCCCCAGGTCGCGTGCCATGGGCACGGCCAGCATGGCAGGCAGGTAGTAGGACGACGCCCAGGCCAGCGTCTGGGCCGTGCCCAGGCGCGCCACGGTCCACCGCTGGGACGCGGCGCTCATGGCGTGCGGTGCGACGTGGCGTCAGACACGCTGGCCCTGCGCGTTGACGACGACTTCGCCATCCTCTTTGGTGAAGGCGCCTTGCTGCGGCGCGGGCAGGATGTCCAGCACCTTCTCGGACGGGCGGCACAGCCGCGTGCCCAGGGGTGTGGCCACGATGGGGCGGTTGATGAGGATCGGGTGCTGCAGCATCGCATCGATGAGCTGCTCGTCGGTCACGCCCGGGGCGCCCAGCTGTAGCTCGGTGAAGAGCGCTTCCTTGGTCCGCACGGCGTTGATTACCGGCTCGCCCGTGGCGGCAATCAGCGCCACCAGCGTGGCACGGTCGGGCGGGGTCTTGAGGTATTCGATGACCTGGGGCTCCACACCGCTGTTGCGGATCATGGCGAGCGTGTTGCGGGACGTGCCGCACTTGGGGTTGTGATAGATCGTGATCGTGATCGTGGTCATGGCGTGCTGGAAAGTTCGGTGGCGACGGGCCAAAGTTTGCCATTGCGCTGGGGCCAGCCTGGCAAATTTTCCAGCGCGCTCAGCAACCGCTCGCCCGCATCGCCCAGCGCGCCATCGTTGTGCACCTCCAGGCTGGCCGCACCCGGGGGCGGGGTGTAGGCCAGCGCGCGCTGCACCCGCGCCTCCACTTGTTCAGGCGTCTCGCGGCCCCGCGACAGCAGCCGCGCGCGCAGCACCTGCGGGCTGGCGGTGATGTGCACGGCCACCAGGTCGGGAAACTGCTGCAGGGCCTCGGGCAGGTAGGCGCGCGAGCCGTTGAGCAGCACCCAGCGCCCCTGCGCCAGCGGCGCCAGCTGTGCAGGCCGGATGCCGTAGCCCAGGCCGTTGGCCTGCCAGTGCAGCGCAAACGCCTCGGCCTGCCGCAGCGCCGCGAACGCCTCGGGCGACACGCTCTCATGCGCTTCGCCGCCGGGCGTAGCGGCACGGCTGATGGTGCGCTGCGCCCAGTGCACGGGGCTGGGCGCGGGCAGGTGTGCGCGCAGCCAGTCCAGCAGGCTGTCCTTGCCCGCACCGGAGGGGCCCATGCAATAGACCAGCCGGCCCGCGGTCATGCGCCCATCTCCAGGTGGTCCAGCAGCACAAAGTCCGCGCCTGGCGTGGGCTCGGCAAAGATCGCGAGGCTGTTGAATTTCAGGGGCGGCAGGTCGGCAAAGAACTGCTGCGCGGCGTCCAGCACCAGCGCCTGCGTGGCCTCGTCCACCAGGCTGAGTGGCCCGGTGAGCGACAGGTGAAACCGGAACTCCTCCAGCACGAACGGGTAGCCCCAGTGTTGCAACAGCGCGTCTTGCCGGGGCGTGAGCCCGGCCGCGCGCCGGCGCCCGAGGTCGGCGTCCGACAGGGGCGCGGCCAGGGGCTGCAGCGCCGTCACGCAGGTGGCGGCGGCTTCCTGGATCGCCGCATTGGCAGGGTGGTGCTGTGCAGGCACCAGGGCCAGGAAGTCGTCGATGCGCTGCACCTCCAGCGGTGGCATCGCAAAGGGGCGCAGGCTGCGCGCCACCTGCTGCACCGCGTGGTGCAGCGTAAGCCAGTCGGCGCCGGGCGCCAGCGCAAACGGGGCCTTCAGCGTGGCATGCCAGCCATAGCGGCGCGGTGCGGCGGTCAGGCGCTGCAGGTCGGCCGCGGCCACGCCGTGGATGTCCAGCTGCGGCAAGGGTTGCAGCTGGGCGGCGCAGCGGCCCAGCCAGTGGCTGCCGGCCAGCCAGCCGAGGGTGCCGGGGTGGGGCGCGTAGTACACCGCGTAGCGGTGGGCGGCGGTGGGTGCGGTACGGGGCGCAGTGCTGGGTTCAGTCGGCATGGTGGTCGATGGTGAGTTTCACGCGGTCGCCCGCGAACCAGGCGCGGGCCCATTCGATGGGGGTGCCGCGGGTGTCCACGTTCAGGCTTTCCACCTGCAGCACGGGCCGCGCCGCGGGCTGGCGCAGCTGCTGCGCCACGTCCGCCGTGGGCAGCTCGGCGGTGATGCGGCTTTCGCGGCGGGTGTAGTCGGCCACGCCGTGGGCGGCAAAGCCGGCGGTGATGGACCCCGTCTCGCGCACCACGTCAGCCAGGCGCTCGAAACGGGGCAGGGGAAAGTAGCGCTCGCTCACGTGCAGCGGCTGGCCTTCGGCATCGCCGCGCACGCGCAGCGCCAGCAGCGGGCTGCGCGTGGGCACCTGCAGCGCCTGGGCCAGCGCCGCCGTGGCGCGCGTGGTCTGGGCCTGCAGCACCACCAGGCTGCCGCGCAGA
This sequence comes from Acidovorax sp., assembly GCF_021287135.1. Lineage (GTDB taxonomy): Bacteria > Pseudomonadota > Gammaproteobacteria > Burkholderiales > Burkholderiaceae_C > Acidovorax. The sequence continues at coordinate 11,905 of NZ_JAJTBB010000067.1, read as the reverse complement.
CCGGCCTGCGCCAGGCCCTGCTGGTGGCGCGTGCGCTTGCCCAGCACCAGGTCCACCGCAAAGTCCTCGACATAGGTGCCGCTGCCCTGCGTGATGCGCACCAGCCCCTGGCTGCACAGGCTGGCGAGCGAGCGGCGGATGGTATGCCGGTTCACGCCGAACTGCTCGGCCAGCGCGTGCTCCGAGGGCAGGCGCTGGCCGGGCGGGTAGACGCCGCTGCCGATGGCCTCGGCCAGCTCGGCCGCAATGCGCGTCCAGAAGCTGTCGCGTGCCGGGCGCAGTGGCGGCGCGGTGTGTGGAAGGGGGCGGGAAGCAAGTGTGTTGGCTGTCATGAAACCTACATGCGCGCTCTTTAAGCTGGCGTCAGTTGTTCAATTTGTCTATACAACTTTCAGGGTACCACTTCCATGTTTCAAGCCTTTGACAACCCGGGGCCGGACCGCCCCCTGGGCCGCGCGCAGTGGATGGCGCTGCTGGCCCGGGCGCCGCTGGGGCTGCTCGAATCTGCCTTGCACGAGCATGCCACGCGCCCCGCGCGCTGGCTGCGTGCGCCCGAGACCGGCCTGATGATGGTGCAGGGCCGCGCGGGGGGAACGGGCGAGCGCTTCAACCTGGGCGAGGTCACCGTCACCCGCTGCGCGCTGCGCGTGGCCGATGCACCGGACGCCGCCGAAGCCACCGTGGGTGTGGCGTATGTGCTGGGCCGTTCGCACCGCCAGGTGCAGCTGGCCGCGCTGGCTGATGCCCTGCTGCAAGACCCCGCACAACAACCTGTGCTGGACGCACAACTGCTCGAACCCATCCGCAACCACTTGCGCAACGCCCAGGCCGAGCGCCAAGCGCGGGCCGCCAGCACCAAGGTGGACTTCTTTACCGTGGCGCGCGAGAGTGGTGCCGACAACGACGAGGACACCGAATGAGCACGACCCCGATGGCCCCGATGACCACGTTGGCATCCCTGGGTGCCGGATTCTCCAACGAAGCCTTTGGCAGCCAGGCGGTGTTCCGCGCCGTGCTGCAGGCGCTGTCGCACCCCGGCCGCACGGTGCCGGTAGCCCACGATGCGCAGACTCCCGCCGTGGGGCACGCCGCCTCGGCCGCCGTGCTGCTGGCGCTGCTCGACAGTGATTGCACGCTGTGGCTCTCGCCGCGCCTGGCGGCCAGTGATGCGGGTGCCTGGCTGCGCTTTCACACGGGCTGCGCCCTGGTGAGCGAGGCGGCGCAGGCCCGCTTTGTGTGGCTGGCGCAGGGCGACGAATGGCCAGCGCTGGGCAGCCTGGCCCAGGGCACCGATATCTACCCCGACCAGTCGGCGACCTGTGTGGTCGACGTGTCGCATGCAAAAGCCACCACGGCGGACGCCAGCGGTGCATGGCACTTGCGCGGCCCCGGAATCCAGGAGGTCGCTGTCTTGCAGGTCGAGGGCCTGCCCGACGACTTCGAGGCCCGGTGGGCCGCCAACCACGTGGCGTTTCCACGCGGTGTGGATCTGCTGCTGGCCACCCCAGGCCACATCGTGGGCCTGCCCCGCACCACGCGGGCGGCGCGCAGCGCCGCTGCCCTTCAGGAGGCCTGAGCATGTACGTAGCCGTCAAGGGCGGAGAAGCCGCCATTCTCAACAGCTACCAGCTGCTGGCCCGCCAGCGCCGTGGCGATGCGTCGCAGCCCGAACTCTCGGTGGCGCAGATCCGCCAGCAGCTCAAGCTGGCCGTGGACCGGGTGATGACCGAGGGCTCGGTGTACGACCCCGAACTCGCCGCCCTCGCCATCAAGCAGGCGGCGGGCGACTTGGTGGAAGCCATCTTTTTGCTGCGCGCCTACCGCGCCACGCTGCCGCGCCTGGGCACCACCCGCCCGCTGGACACCCGTTGCATGGGGCTGGACCGGCGCATCTCCGCCACCTTCAAGGACCTGCCCGGTGGCCAGGTGCTGGGCCCCACCTACGACTACACGCAGCGCCTGCTGGACTTCAAGCTGCTGGCCGAAGGCCCGGTGACGCCGCCTGCCGCTGCGGCAGACCCTGTGCCACCCGGCCCCACGCCGCGCGTGGTGGACCTGCTCAACCAGGAAGGCCTGATCGAAACCCGGCCCGTGCCCCCGGGCGACCCCGCGCCCACGGACCTGACCCGCGAGCCGCTGCGCTTCCCTGCCAACCGGGCCACGCGCCTGCAGAACCTGGCGCGCGGCGACGAGGGCTTCCTGCTCGCCATGGCGTATTCCACGCAGCGCGGCTATTCGCACTCGCACCCCTTCGTGGGCGAGGTGCGCCTGGGCACGGTGGCGGTGGAGATCGTGCCGGAAGAGCTGGGCTTTGCCATCGACATCGGCGACATCGAGATCACCGAGTGCGAGATGGTGAACCAGTTTGCCGGCAGCAAGAGCCAGCCGCCGCAGTTCACGCGCGGCTACGGCCTGGCGTTTGGTCACAGCGAGCGCAAGGCCATGGCCATGAGCCTGGTGGACCGCGCGCTGCGCGCCGATGAGCTGGGCGAGCCCGTCGAGTCCCCCGCGCAGATGCAGGAGTTCGTGCTGGGCCACAGCGACAGCCTGGAGGCCTCGGGCTTCGTGCAGCACTTGAAGCTGCCGCACTACGTGGACTTCCAGTCCGAGCTGGAGCTGGTGCGCAAGATGCGCGCCGCCGCCGCCCACCCCACCACCCCCGCCGAGGAGGACGCCGCATGAACGCGCCCATGGAACCCGCCGTGATGGGCCTGCCTGCCGACGCTGCGCCGGTGGACGGCCACTTCAACTTCGCCTACCTGGACGAGCGCACCAAGCGCATGATCCGCCGCGCCATCCTCAAGGCCGTCGCCATCCCCGGATACCAGGTGCCCTTTGGCTCGCGCGAAATGCCCCTGCCCTACGGCTGGGGCACGGGGGGCATCCAGGTCACTGCGTCCATCATCGGCCCAGAGGACTGCCTCAAGGTGATCGACCAGGGCTCGGACGATACGGTCAACGCCGTCAACATCCGCCGCTTCTTCGAGCGCACCACCGCCGTGGCCACCACCACCCGCACGCGGGAGGCCACGCTGATCCAGACGCGCCACCGCATCCCCGAGACGCCGCTGGCCGAAGGCCAGGTCATCGTCTACCAGGTGCCGGTGCCCGAGCCCATGCAGCGCCTGGAGCCACGTGAGACCGAAACGCGCACGCTGCACGGCCTGGCCGAGTACGGGCTCATGCACGTCAAGCTCTACGAAGACATCGCGCGCTACGGCCACATCGCCACCACCTACGACTACCCCGTGCTGGTCAACGGCCGGTACGTGATGGCGCCGTCGCCCATCCCCAAGTTCGACAACCCCAAGATGCACATGAACCCCGCGCTGCAGCTGTTTGGCGCAGGCCGCGAAAAGCGCATCTACGCCGTGCCGCCCTACACGCCGGTGGAGAGCCTGGGTTTTGAAGACCACCCGTTCGAGGTGCAGCGCTGGGACGCTGCCTGCGCGCTGTGCGGCGCCACCGACAGCTTTCTGGACGAGGTCATCACCGACGACCAGGGCGGCCGCATGCACGTCTGTTCCGACTCGGACTACTGCCAGGAACGCCAGGCGCAGCAGGCCGAAACGGCGCAGGTGCAAGGCGGTGCCGCATGAGCACGGTGCACATCCGCGAGGCCCGGCAGGCCGACCTGGAGAGCGTGCTGGCGCTGTACGCCGCCATTGAAGACAGCGCTGCCGACCTGTTGACGATGGAAGAAGCCCAGGCCGTGTGGGCCCAGTTCGCCCGCTACCCCAGTTACCGCCTGTGGGTGGCCTGCGACTCCGCACAGCACGACGCCGTGGTGGGCACCTATGCGCTGCTGGTCATGCACAACCTGGCGCACCGGGGCGCGCCCTCGGCCATCGTCGAGGACGTGGTGGTGGCCCAGGGCCAGCAGGGCCGTGGCATTGGCCGCCAGATGATGGCTCACGCCATGCAGCAGGCGCGCGACGCGGGCTGCTACAAGCTCGCGCTCTCGTCCAACGCCCGCCGCAAGGGCGCGCATGCCTTCTATGAATCCCTGGGCTTTGCACAGCACGGCCTGAGCTTTGTTGTCGAGAACCTCCCATGAACCACCCTGAACCCTCTGCGCCGCTGCTGAGCGTGCGCAACGTCGGCAAGCGCTATGGCGACCGCGTGGCGCTGCAAGGCGCATCCTTTGACCTGTGGCCCGGCGAGGTGCTGGCCGTGGTGGGCGAGTCGGGCTCCGGCAAGTCCACGCTGCTCAACGCCATCGCGGCGCGCAACGCGCCGGACGAAGGCACGGTGCAGTTTCGCCAGCGCAGCGGCGAGCTGCAGGACGTGTACGCCATGACCGAAGCGCAGCAGCGCCTGCTGGCCCGCACCGACTGGGGCTTTGTGCACCAGAACGCGGCGGACGGCCTGCGCATGGAGGTCTCGGCCGGCGCTAACGTGGGAGAGCGTCTCATGGGCTTGGGCGAGCGCCACTACGGCCGCTTGCGCGCCACGGCGGTGGAATGGCTGCAGCGCGTGGAGATCGACGCTGCGCGCATCGACGATGCACCGCGCACCTTCTCGGGCGGCATGCGCCAGCGCCTGCAGATTGCGCGCAACCTGGTCACCCAGCCGCGCCTGGTGTTCATGGACGAGCCCACCTCCGGCCTGGATGTGTCGGTGCAGGCGCGCTTGCTGGACCTGCTGCGCCAGCTCACGCGGCAGATGCAGCTGGCGGCCATTGTGGTCACGCACGACCTGGCCGTGGCGCGCCTGCTGGCCCACCGCATGGTGGTCATGCAGCGCGGCCGCGTGGTCGAAGCCGGCCTGACCGACCAGGTGCTCGACGACCCGCAACACCCCTACACCCAGCTCCTCGTTTCTTCGGTACTGCAGCCATGAACCCACCTCCTTCCATTGCGCCCATCCTCCAGATGCAAGGAGTGGCCAAGCGCTTCACCCTGCACCACCAGAACGGCATCGAACTGCCCGTGCTCGCCCAGGTGGACCTGGCCGTGCAGCCCGGTGAATGCGTGGTGCTGGACGGCCCCTCGGGCATGGGCAAGAGCACGCTGCTCAAGATGATCTACGCCAACTACCGGGCCAATGCCGGCCGCATCACCGTGCGCTCGGCCGATGGCACGGTGGTGGACGTGACGCAGGCCACGCCGCGTGCGCTGGTGCAGCTGCGGCGCGACACCGTGGGCTATGTGAGCCAGTTCCTGCGGGTCATTCCGCGCGTGTCGGCGCTGGATGTGGTGGCCGAGCCGCTGGCCGAAGACGCGGGCGACGACCCTGCGGGCATCGAGACCGCACGCGAGGCCGCCCGCCAGTGGCTGACCCGCCTGCGCATCCCCGAGCGGCTGTGGCACCTGCCGCCCGCCACGTTCTCGGGCGGAGAGCAGCAACGCATCAACATCGCCCGCAACATGATCAAGCCCAAGCCGCTGCTGCTGCTGGACGAGCCCACCGCATCGCTGGATGCGGCCAACACCGAGACGGTGATTGCCATGATCCGCGAGGCCGTGGCGCGCGGCGCGGCACTGGTGGGCATTTTTCACGACGCCCAGGTGGGCGCCGCCGTGGCCACACGCCGCGTGAACGTGGGTGATTTTCGGGGAGCATCGGCATGACCGCGACCGTGTTCAAGAATGCCCGCATGGTGCTGCCGGGCGAAGTGGTGCAGGGCAGCCTGCAGGTGGAGGGCGGGTGCATTGCGTCGCTGGACAGCGGGGCCACCGCGGCCCTGCAAGGCATTGACCTGGGCGGCGACTACCTGCTGCCGGGCCTGGTGGAAATCCACACTGACAACTTCGAGCGCCACCTCATGCCGCGCCCCAAGGTGCAATGGGCCGAGATGCCCGCACTGCTGGCGCACGACGCCGAGATTGCGGCCGCGGGCATCACGACGGTGCTGGACGCGCTGGGCGTGGGCGAGGCCGACGCGGACAGCCTGCGCGGCAGCGCCTGGAACCGCGTGCTCGACACCCTCGACACCTGCACCGAGCGCAACCTGCTGCGCGCCGACCACCACCTGCATGTGCGCTGCGAGCTGCCCGCGCCCAACACCATTGATCTGTTCGAGCCCTTCCACGGCCACCCGCGCCTGTCGCTGATCTCGCTGATGGACCACACCCCGGGCCAGCGCCAGTGGGAGAACATCGAGCAGGCGCGCACCTACTACACCGGCAAGAAGGGCTGGAGCGCCGAGAAGTTCGAGCGCCAGGTGTCGCACGCCGCCACGCTGCAAGCGCAATACGCCGAGCCGCACCGTGCGTATTTTGTGGACTACTGCCGCACGCACGGCATCTCGCTGGCCAGCCACGACGACACCACGGTGGCGCATGTGGAGCAGGCCCATGCCGAAGGGGCCGCAATGTCGGAGTTCCCCACCACGCTGGCCGCAGCCCAGGCCGCGCACGAGCGCGGGCTGCTCACCGTGATGGGCGGGCCCAACGTGGTGCGCGGTGGTTCGCATTCGGGCAACGTGGCCGCGGCCGATCTGGCGCGCCGGGGGCTTCTGGACATCCTCTCGTCCGACTACGTGCCCGGCAGCCTGCTGAGCGCAGTGATGCGGCTGGTGCAGGACGACATCCTGCCCTTGCCCCAGGCCGTGGCCACCGTCACCTGCAACCCGGCCCGGGCCGCGGGCATGGCGGACCGGGGCGCGCTGGCGCCGGGCTTGCGCGCCGACCTGGTGCAGGTGCACATGGCCGAGTTGCCTGGCGGCGGCCGCCAAGCTGTCGTGCGCGGCGTGTGGCGTGAAGGGCAGCGGGTGCTGTAGGCGCCCTGCACAACCCTGACACCCAAACTTCTCCCAACTGTCAAAGCGCTGTCACGCCCAGCAACCAAACTCCGGTTGTCTAGACGACTTAACCCCCCAGGAGGCTGCCATGACCGCCGCACTGCACATCCACCAACTGAACAAGCATTTCGCCAACGGCAAGCATGCCCTGCGCGACATCAACCTCACCCTGCAGCGCGGCGAGATGGTGGCACTGATCGGCGCCTCGGGCTCGGGCAAGTCCACCCTGCTGCGCCATGTGGCGGGTCTGGTCGTGGCCGATGCGTCCAGCAATTCGCTGATTGAGGTCGATGGCCGCTGCGTGCAGCAGGGCGGGCGCATCCACGGCGACATCCGCAAGGTGCGCTCGCAGGTGGGCTTTGTGTTCCAGCAGTTCAACCTGGTGGACCGCTTGCCCGTGCTGATGAATGTGCTGGTGGGCCTGCTGCACCGCACGCCCTGGTGGCGCGGCTGGCTGCGCATGTTCAAGCCGCAGGAGCGGGCCTTGGCGCTGGAGGCCCTGCACCGCGTGGGCATTGCCGAGTGCCACGCGCAGCGCGCGTCCACCCTGTCGGGCGGCCAGCAGCAGCGCGCGGCCATTGCGCGCACCCTGGTGCAGGGTGCCAAGGTGGTGCTGGCCGACGAGCCCATCGCCTCGCTGGACCCCGAATCGTCGCGCAAGGTCATGGAGATCCTGGCGCGCATCAACCGCGAAGACCGCTGCACCGTGGTCGTGTCCTTGCACCAGGTCGATGTGGCCATCAAGTACTGCCCCCGCGTGGTGGCCCTGCACCAGGGGCAGGTGGTGTACGACGGCCCTTCGGCCGCCCTCACACCCGCGCTGCTGCGCAGCCTGTACGGCGTGCAGGCCGACGAGATCCTGCCCGACGCCGCGGCTGCGCCCGCCGTGCCGGCGGCAGCCCCGGTGTCCGTGCCGCAGTGGTCGCCCGCCATGGTGCGGGCCGCCTGATCGGCGTTTCCCCTCTCCCTCCCTTTTTCTTCCCTTCCCTCTCTGGAGCTTTCCCCATGTTCAAGAAACTGTTTGCCGCCCTGACCCTCGGGGTGGGCCTGACCACGGGCGCGTTGGCCCAAGACATCAACTTCGGCATGATCTCGACCGAGGCGTCGCAAAACCTCAAGGCCGACTGGCAGCCGCTGCTGGACGACATGGCCAAGCAGACGGGCCTGAAGATCAACGCCTTCTTCGCGTCGGACTACGCGGGCCTGATCGAAGCCATGCGCTTCAACAAGATGCAGGTGGCGTGGCTGGGCAACAAGTCGGCCATGGAAGCCGTGGACCGCGCCAATGGCGAAGTCTTTGCGCAGATGGTGAATGCCGACGGAACGCAGGGCTACTACTCGCACCTCATCGTGCACAAGGACAGCCCCCTGGCCAGCCTGGACGACGTGCTCAAGAATGGCAAGTCGCTGAGCTTTGGCAATGGCGATCCCAACTCCACCTCGGGCTTCCTGGTGCCCGGCTACTACGCCTTTGCGCAGAACAAGGTGGACGCCAAGACGCACTTCAAGGTGGTGCGCAGCGCCAACCACGAGACCAACGCCCTGGCCGTGGCCAACAAGCAGGTGGACGTGGCGACCAACAACAGCGAGAACCTGGAAAAGATCAAGGAGCGCCAGCCCGAGAAGTTCAAGGACATCAAGATCATCTGGACCTCGCCCCTGATCCCGCTGGACCCGCTGGTCATGCGCAAGGACCTGCCCGAGGCCACCAAGACCAAGATCCGCGACTTCTTCTACCACTACGCCAAGACCGATGCGCGTGAAAAGGAGATCGTCATGAAGATCTCCAAGCTGTCGGGCTTCAAGCCCTCCACCAATGCCCAGCTCACGCCCATCCGCCAGCTGGACCTGTTCGGCAAGCGCAACAAGATCGAGGCCGATGCCACCCTGGCCGAGGCCGACAAGAAGACCCGCCTGGCCGAGATCGACCAGCAGCTGGCGTCGCTCAAGTAATCCGCCGGTCGGATGTCGTGGCCCGGGTGACCCCATGTCCTCTGCTTTGAATCCCTCGCTGGCCACGCTGGCCAGCACCGCGGCGCCCAAGCGCAGCCTGGCCTGGTACCTGTCGTGGGGCATCCTGCTGGTGCTGCTGGCGGCCTCGTGGAAGGGCGCCGACATGCGCCCGCTCGATCTGTGGAACGACTCGGGCAACATGGTGCGGTACGCGGCGGAGTTCTTTCCGCCCAATTTTGCGCAGTGGCAGATCTATGTGCAGGAGATACTCGTCACGCTGCAGATCGCGCTGTGGGGCACGGCCCTGGCGGTGGTCACCGCCGTGCCGCTGGCCTTGCTCGCGTCGTCCAACATCGTGCCCTGGTGGGTGTACCAGCCGGTGCGCCGCGTGCTGGACGCCTGCCGCGCCATCAACGAGATGGTGTTCGCCATGCTGTTTGTGGTGGCCGTGGGCCTGGGCCCTTTCGCCGGCGTGCTGGCGCTGTGGATCCATACCTCGGGCACGCTGGCCAAGCTGTTCTCTGAAGCCGTGGAAGCCATCGACCCGCAGCCCGTGGAGGGCATCCGCTCCACCGGCGCGAGTGCGCTGCACGAGATCATCTACGGCGTGATCCCGCAGGTGATGCCGCTGTGGATCTCCTACACGCTCTACCGCTTCGAGGCCAATGTGCGGTCCGCGTCGGTGGTGGGCATGGTGGGAGCCGGCGGCATTGGCGTGGTGCTGTGGGAGATCATCCGCGGCTTCCAGTACGCCGAGACCTGTGCGGTGATGCTCATCATCGTCGTCACCGTGAGCGCGATCGACCTGGTGTCGGCCCGCATCCGCAAAGTCCTGATCTGATCGGAGGCCCGCCATGGCACTCACCCTGCAAGAGATCGAGCACCTGCTGGTCACCCAAGGCCCCCTCCAATACGGCCGCGAGGCGGTGAGCCAGCTGGAGCACGCGCTGCAGTGCGCGCAGCTGGCCGAGCAGGCGGGCGAGAGCCCCGCCACCGTGGCGGCGTGCCTGCTGCACGATCTGGGCCACTTGCTGGCGCCGGGCGGCGGAACGCACGAGCAGGACGATTTGCATCAATACGTGGCGCTGCCGTTCTTGCGCAGCCTGTTGCCCGACGCGGTGCTGGAGCCCATCCGCCTGCACGTGGATGCCAAGCGGTATTTGTGCACGGTGGAGCCCGGCTACTGGGAGGCCTTGTCGCCCGCTTCGCAGCACAGCCTGGTGCTGCAAGGCGGGGCGTTTTCCGGGCCGGAGGCAGAGCGTTTTGCGAGCCTGCCTTTTGCGCAGGAGGCTATTCGTTTGCGCCGCTACGACGACCATGCCAAGGTGCCCGGGCTGGCCACGCCGCCGCTGGCCCACTACCTGTCCGCTGTTCGCGCACTGGCGGTCGAGGCGCCGCTGTCTCCGGCGTAACGGGCAGTGCGGGCGCGGCCGAAGCGGGCCGCGCAGCCGCTGCGTTCAGTCGTTCTTGTCGGCATTCATCCAGCCCAGATCCAGCGGCCGGTCCTCGAACTCGGTGTTCAGCACCACGGTGCTGGTGGTGCGCGCCACGCCGGCAATCGCCTTGATCTGGTAGAGCACGTCCTCCAGCCCGCGCGCATGGGTGGTGCGGATCTTGGCCAGGAAGTCGTATTCGCCCGCCACGCTGTGCAGCTCTTCCACCTGCGGCATGGCCCGCAGGCGTGGGGCCACGTCGCGGCAGTGCACGCCGCCATCGTTGCGGATGGCCACGAACGCGGTGAAGTTCAGGCCCACGCGCTCCGGGTCCACGCTGATGGAAAAGCGGCGGATCACGCCCTTGTCGAGCAGCTTCTTCACCCGTTCGTGCACAGCCGCGGTGGACAGCCCGACCTCGGCCCCGACATCGGCGTATGAACGCCGCCCGTCCGCTCCGAGTGCCGAAATAATTCTGGCGTCCATGTCATCTGTCTGAATATTTGCTTGCATAGTCGCCTGACTTTGGTAAGAATTTCGAAAACCTCGCGGTTTCCATTCATTTTTCGGTGAAGTGAAGAATATGCCGACAATTTTCCATGCGCAAGCGCGCACGCCCGCGCCCTGGGCCGTGGCGGCGGCCTTGGCTCTGGTCTATGTGGTGTGGGGCACCACGTACTTCGCCATCGGCATCGCGCTCACCAGCATGCCGCCGCTGCTGATGAATGCGCTGCGCTTCCTGTGCGCGGGCGGCGTCATGCTGCTCATCGCGCTGTGGCAGGGGCAGGCACTGCCCACGGCCCGGCAGTGGCGCAACGCGGCCGTGGTGGGGGGCTGCATGGTATTCCTGGCCATGAACCTGACGGGCTTCGCGCAGAAGCTGGGCATCGGTTCGGGCCTGATGGCCACGGTGGTGACCACCATGCCCATGTGGCTCGCGCTGTGGTCGCGCCTGGGCGGTGAACGTGTGCCCTTCACCAGCTGGATCGGCCTGGCGCTGGGCGTGGCGGGGGCGCTGCTGCTGGCGCTGGAGGGCGACTTCTCGGCCACCTGGCTGGGGGCGCTGCTGGCCTTTGCCGCCCCGCTGGCGTGGAGCGTGGGCTCGTACGCCTCGCGCAAGTTGTCGCTGCCCGCACCCGCCATGGCCTCGGCCGCGCAGTGGCTGGTGGGCGGCGCCCTGGGCCTGCTGGTGGCGCCGTGGTTCGAGCCGGTCTCGTCCCTCGCACAGGTGAGTGCCAAGTCCTGGGCCGCCTGGGGCTATCTGCTGGTGTTTGGCACGCTGCTCACGCTCAACGCCTACCTGTGGCTGCTGCAGAACACGTCGCCTGCGCTGGCAGGAAGCTATTCGTTTGTGAACCCGGCGGTGGCGTTGGTGGTGGGGGTGGCGCTGGGGGGCGAGGTGTTGACGGGGTGGGTGTTTGCGGCGCTGCCGTTGATCGGGGCGGCGCTGGGGTTCATCTTGTATGGGCGGTCGCTGCAGGCGTGGTGGGTGGGGCGCAGGGGGGTGGTGGCACGGCCGGTGGGTTGAGCTTGTCGAAACCTGGGCGCACGTTCGCTGGTTTGAGCGGCGTGCTCGGTTGAACGACGGGAGCCGGGTCTCGGCCCGGCGGCCGAGGTACTTGTTCTTTGCTTCGCTGTTCAGATCGGACACATGGTTAACAGGTGTGCGGGGACATGGTTAACACTTTCGGCGAACTTCGCCGGAGGTCGCTATGCCATGGAAGGCTTGCAACACCATGAACCTGAGACAGGAATTCGTTGAACTGGCAAGGCA
>NZ_JAJTBB010000055.1 GCF_021287135.1 Acidovorax sp. | reverse complement strand
GGTAAGTGGGCGCTGCGGATCGGGAGGGGCTGCAAGGCGCAAAACGCAGCAATAGCCGCAGCTATTGCGAGGATTTGCAACGCAGCAGACTGCCCGAGGCCGCAGATGCACGCGGCGCGATGATTCGTGAAGAGGATCCCTAGACCGAACGGCTGCGCGCCAGCGGCGGGTTCCTGGCGAAGTAGCGCGTGATGCCGCGCATCAGCGCGTCGGCCAGCTGTTCCTGGTAGGCGCTGCTGCGCAGCCGGCGTTCTTCTTCGGGGTTGCTGATGAACGCGGTTTCCACCAGCACGCTGGGAATGTCGGGCGCCTTGAGCACGGCAAACCCCGCCTGCTCCACGCGCGGCTTGTGCAGCTTGCCCACATTGCCGATCTCGCCCAGCAGCACGGAGCCGAGCTTGAGGCTGTCGTTGATCTGCGCGGTGGTGCTCATGTCCAGCAGGGCGCGCTGCACGTGCTGGTCCTTGCTTTGCACGTTGATGCCACCCACCAGGTCGGCCTGGTTTTCCTTGTTGGCCAGCCAGCGCGCCGCCGTGCTGGAGGCGCCGCTCTGGCTGAGCGCGAACACGCTGGCGCCGCGGGCCTCGGGCGTGGTGAAGGCATCGGCATGGATGCTGACGAACAGGTCGGCCTGCACGCGCCGCGCCTTCTGCACCCGCACGCCCAGCGGCACGAAGTAGTCGCCGTCGCGCGTGAGGAAGGCGCGCATGGGGTTGCCGCCCACGGTGGTGGCGTTGATGCGGTCGCGCAGCAGGTGGGCCACGCGCAGCACCACGTCTTTCTCGCGCGTGCCCGCGGGGCCGGTGGCCCCGGGGTCTTCGCCGCCGTGGCCCGGGTCCAGCGCAACGATGATGATGCGGTCGGTCTGGGTGGACGTGGCGCGGTTGCCGGGGCGCGGTGTCTCGGCCGGCGCCGGGGCCGGAGCGGGTGCAGGCGCCGGTGCTGCGGCCACCTGCGGGGGCGGGGCGTTGTCGGGCACGCCGGGCCGTTGGGCGCGCTGGGCGATCAGGTCGCCCAGCGGGTCGTGTGCGGGTGCGGGCGGAGCTGCGGCGCTGCGGGCGGCGGGCGCGGTGGTGGCCGCTGCCGCTGCGGTCTTGGTGTCCGCCGGGGCTTCGCGCAAGCGGTCGGCAATCAGGGCTTCCAGCGGGTCCACCGGCACGGCGGGATACAGGTCGAAGACCAGGCGGTGCCGGTAGGCCGCCACGGGCGGCAGGGTGAACACCTGGGGCACGGCCGCCTGCTTCAGGTCGACCACCAGCCGCACCACGCCGGGCGCGTTCTGGCCGACGCGGATGCCCGCGATGTTGGGGTCGTCGGGCTTCACCTTGGCCACCAGCTCGCGCAGCTCGGGGCTCAGGTCGATGCCCTCGATGTCCACGGCCAGGCGCGGCGGCGTGGCCACGAAAAACTGCTTGGCCACCAGCGCGCCGTCCGATTCGATGGTCACCCGCGAGTACTCGGGGGCGGGCCACACGCGCACGGCCAGGATGGTGGCTCCGCGGGCAATCTGCTGTGCGCCCAGCAGCAAGACCAGGCTACCGGCCTGCAGCAGCGTGCGGCGGGACGGGGGGCAGGTTCGGGTGGAACTCATTCGCTCAAAGACCTTGTAGCAGGCTGCGTCCGGCAGGGGTGTGGGCACGCAGCGTCACTTGCCTCTCGGTGTCGTTGATTGCTTCAATGTGGATAGCAAGGTCCGCAGGCGGTGTAAGCGCCGCAGCCTTTTCCGGCCATTCTGCCATCTTGAGGCCGGGGGCGGCAAAAATGTCCCTGAAACCCGCATCCTCCCATTCGCGCGGGTCGTCGAAACGGTAGAAGTCAAAGTGCCAGGCCATCGGGTGCGGGGCCAGGCCCGGCGCTTCGTGCGGCTCCACCACCGCGTAGGTGGGGCTCTTGATGCGTCCGGTCACGCCCAGGGCGCGCAGCAGGTGCCGCACCAGCGTGGTCTTGCCGGCGCCCAGGTCGCCGTGCAGCGTGACGAACGCGTGGCCCAGCCCGGGCTGGGCGGCCAGGCGGCGCGCAAACGCGGCGGTGTCGTCCTCGCTGTGCCAGACGTACTGGCGGGTCGGATCGCCCGCGGCCGCGGCGGCGGTTTCTACAATCTGGCCGGTATGGGGTGCAACAGTCAACTCGTTCCTCAAATGCAGGAGTGGGCCCGCGAGCTGGGATTTTCCCAAATTGGCGTGGCGGGGGTGGACCTGTCCGCCGCAGAGCCCGGACTGGCGGCCTGGCTGGCCCAGGGCTTCCATGGCGACATGCAGTACATGGCGGCGCACGGCATGAAGCGCGCCCGGCCGGCCGAGCTGGTGCCGGGCACCGTCAGCGTCATCACCGCGCGCATGGACTACCTGCCGCGCGGCACGGGCGCCCGGGCGCCCGAGGGCTGGCAGGCGCTGGAGCTGGCGCGCCTGGCGCGGCCGCACGAGGGCATCGTGTCCGTCTACGCCCGCGGGCGGGACTACCACAAGGTGCTGCGCGCGCGGCTGCAAAAGCTCAGCGACCGCATTGCCGGGGCCATCGGCCCGTTTGGCCACCGCGTCTTCACGGACTCGGCCCCGGTGCTGGAGGCCGAGCTGGCCGCGCGCAGCGGGCAGGGCTGGCGCGGCAAGCACACGCTGGTGCTCAGCCGCGAGGCGGGCTCGATGTTCTTTCTGGGCGAGATCTATGTGGACATGGCCCTGCCGGAAAGCGCGCCCGTCACCGCGCACTGCGGCAGTTGCAGTGCCTGCATGGACATCTGCCCCACGCAGGCCATCGTCGCGCCGCACCGGGTGGATGCGCGGCGGTGCATTTCGTACCTGACGATCGAGCACGCGGGGCCGATTCCGCTGGACCTGCGGCCTTTGATGGGCAACCGCATCTATGGCTGCGATGACTGCCAGCTCATCTGCCCCTGGAACAAGTTCGCCCAGGTCAGCCGCCTGCCCGACTTCGACGAGCGCGCCGGCCTGTCGGGCCAGCAACTGGCGCACCTGTTGGCCTGGGACGAGCCGACCTTTCTGCGCATGACCGAAGGCGGCCCCATCCGCCGCATCGGCCACGAGCGCTGGCTGCGCAACGTGGCCGTGGCGCTGGGCAATGCGCTGCGCGCCACGGGCGACGAAGCCCTGCGCGCGGCGCTGCAGTCACGAGCGCAAGACCCGAGCGCGCTGGTGCGCGAGCACGTGGCCTGGGCGCTGGGTTTGGAGTGAAATTGGCCCGTAGCGCTTGATGGGTAAGCGCAAGCAGCTATCAAAAATGAAGCATCAAAGCCGCTCAGCCAAGGGCGGCTTCCCGCGCGGGGCCTATCGCTGGGGCCGGCCGTTGCGGGCGTCAGGATCGCTGGGGCCGTTGCGGTCCGACAGGCCCGCGCCCGGGGCTCGGCCCACGGCGCCCTGGTCGCCGGTGTTGTGCGGCGGGGTGCTCCAGGTGCCGCCGGTGCGGCGGTTGTCGCCGCGCGGGTGGTCTTCGGTGGCGTCGTCAAAGTTCAGCTGCTCGGACGTGGTGGGCGGCACGTCCGCCGCGCCCCGGTCGCGCTCGTTGACCCCGCTGGGCGCGACCAGATTCGCGTCGGGAGGCTGGCCCTGCTCGTCGGATGGGCCCTTGCCGCGTGCGTTGGTCTGGCCATCGGTGGCGTAGCGTTCCACGTCGGGGGAGGGGCGGTCGGGGTTCACGCGGGGTGTGCCATCGCGCGATTCTTCCTGGTTGGGCATGGTGGGTCTCTCCGGTTGACGGCGCCGACCCCGTCGGCCAGCGCAAGCCGCCATGCTCGGCCGCCGGGCAGCCCGGGCCTGTCGGCGCGGCGCGGGGCCGGGGGTAGGAGAGGGCGCACGCCCCGCGGGCTACCGCAGCACGGCCAGCGCAAACGGCAGGCTCACCATGCCCAGCAGCGTGGACAGCGTCACCAGCCCTGCCACATACGGCCCGTTGTAGCCCATGCGCGCGGCCAGCACGTAGCAGGTGGACGCGGTGGGCAGGGCCGAGAACGCCAGCAGTACGGTGGTCTGCACGGGGCTCAGCCGCAAGAGGTGGGCCAGCCCGAACGCCAGCAGCGGCTGCACCAGGTGCCGGATGGACAGCACGGCAATGCTCAGCGCCTTGCCGCGCGCGAGCAGGCCAAATTCCAGGCCCGCGCCCGCGGCCATCAGCCCCAGCGCCAGCGACGCTGCGCTGATGCGGCTGACCGTGGGGCTGGCCCACTCGGGAATGCGAAACCCCAGCAGATTGGCCACCAGGCCCGACAGGGTGGCGATGATGAGTGGGTTGCGCACCAGCTCCCGCGCAAAGCTGTGCTGGCCGTGCCGCGCCATGGGCCACACGGCGGCCACGTTGAACAGCGGCACGCACACGCCGATGAGCACCGCGATCATCAGCAAGCCCTCGGCGCCCGCCAGGCGCTCGGCAATGGCCAGCCCGATGAAGGAGTTGAACCGGAACGCCACCTGCGCGCTGGCGGCGTGGTCGCGCGCGTCGATGTGGCGGCCCAGCAGCGGCCAGTGCGGCAGACTGTAGGCCAGCGCGATGCCGGTGACGCCCATGGCCAGCCCGGCGGCGATCAGGCCCGAGGCGGCGCCCACGTCCACCGGGCTCTTGACGATGGACTGGAACAGCAGCACCGGGAACAGCAGGTAGTACACCAGGCTCTCCACGGGCTGCCACACCGAGCGGTTGAGGGCGGTGTACCGGCAGATCAGGTAGCCGAAGAGGATGAGCGAGAAGTCCGGGAGCAGGAGCGTGGCGTAGTTCACCCTGGCGAGAATACTTGATGCACAACAAGGGATGGCCTGCATAACTCCCTGCGGTCCGTGATAGCGCGGTCTCGGGCGGTCCGCTGCGTTGCTTTTCTTGCCAATAGCCGGGCTATTGGCAAGAAAAGGCGCCTTGCGGCCCATCCCGATCCGCGCTACCACGAACTCGCGAGGGTTATGCAGGACATCCCAAGGCCTCCGGGTTAGCCCTTATGTGCAATCCGCAGGGGGGTGTCTGCGCTGTTGCGCATACCATCCCCGCTGTTGTTTGCAACCTCGCACCAAGGAGAATTTCATGCACCGTCGTCAATGGCTTGCGCTCACCGTTCTGGCGGCCGCCGCCGGCACCGCTGCCGCGCAGGGCTATCCCAACAAGGTGATCCGCCTGGTCGTGCCCTTCGCACCTGGCGGCACCACCGACATCGTTGCGCGCGTCATCGCCGAGCCGCTGGGCAAGGCCCTGGGCCAGAGCGTGATCGTGGACAACAAGGCGGGCGGGGGCGGCATCGTGGGCGCGGCGGAACTGACCCGCGCCGCGCCGGACGGCTACACCCTGGGCGTGGCCACCGTGTCCACCACGGCCGCCAACCCGGCCATCAACCCCAAGACGCCGTACAACCCGCTCACGGACTTCACGCCCGTCGTCAACATCGCCGCCACGCCCAACATCATTGCGGTGAACCCTCACTTCCCGGCCAAGGACTACAAGTCGTTCGTGGCCGAGTTGAAGAAGGCACCGGGCAAGTACTCGTACTCATCCTCCGGCACGGGCGGCATCGGCCACCTGCAGATGGAGCTGTACAAGAACCTCTCGGGCACCTTCGTCACGCACATCCCCTACCGCGGCGCGGGCCCGGCCCTGAACGACACCGTGGCGGGCCAGGTGCCGATGATTTTTGACAACCTGCCCTCCGCCCTGCCGTTCATCAAGGACAACCGCCTGGTGCCCATCGTGGTCGCGGCGCCCCAGCGCGTGGCGGCCCTGCCCAATGTGCCCACGTTCAAGGAACTGGGCCTGGAGCCCGTCAACCGCATGGCCTACTACGGCATCGTCGGCCCCAAGGGCCTGCCCAAGGACATCGTGGACAAGCTGAACGCCGGCGTACGCAAGGCGCTGGAAGACCCGGCCGTGAAGAAGCGCATCGAGGACACCGGCTCGCTGGTGATCGGCAACACGCCCGAGCAGTTCGCCGAGCAGATCAAGGCCGAGTTCGCCGTCTACAAGGACGTGGTGGCCAAGCAGAAGCTGACGCTGGAATAAGCGGTCCCAACCCGCCACAGGCCGCCCGGTTGCCGGGCGGCCTTTTTTACGTGCTATTGTTTTTGCATGCTTGCGCACAGCCAGACCGCCATTGATGCCTTTGTGGACGCCCTGTGGCTGGAGGATGGCCTGTCGCGCAACACCCTGGCGGCCTACCGGCGCGACTTGACGCTCTACGCGCAATGGCTGGCCCAGCAGCAGCCGCCCCTGGCGCTGGACGCCACGGCCGAGCACCACCTGCACGGCTACTTTGCCGCGCGCCACGCGCAGACGCGCGCCACCTCGGCCAACCGGCGCCTGACGGTGCTGCGGCGCTACTTTCACTGGGCGCTG
Organism: Acidovorax sp.; assembly: GCF_021287135.1. Classification (GTDB taxonomy): domain Bacteria; phylum Pseudomonadota; class Gammaproteobacteria; order Burkholderiales; family Burkholderiaceae_C; genus Acidovorax. The sequence continues at coordinate 48,727 of NZ_JAJTBB010000055.1, read as the reverse complement.
CGCGAGCGGCGCATCACCGCCGACCCCACCGTGCGCCTGCAGGCCGCGCGCCAGCCGCTGCGCGTGCCCAAGACCTTGTCGCAAGCGCAGGTGGAGGCGCTGCTGGCCGCGCCCGACCTGGGCAACCCCCTGGGCCTGCGCGACCGCGCCATGCTGGAGCTGATGTATGCCAGCGGCCTGCGGGTGTCGGAGCTGGTCACGCTCAAGACTTTCCAGCTCAGCCTGGCCGAAGGCGTGCTGCGCGTGGTGGGCAAGGGCAGCAAGGAACGCCTGGTGCCGTTTGGCGAAGTGGCGCACCAATGGCTGGAGCGCTACCTGGCCGAGGCCCGCGGCGCCATCCTGGCCGGGCAGCCAACCGACGACCTGTTTGTCACCCAGCGCGGCAGCGGCATGACGCGCGTGATGTTCTGGGTCATCGTCAAAAAGTGGGCGCAGGTGGCGGGCATCACCGCGCCGCTGTCGCCGCACACGCTGCGCCACGCATTTGCGACGCACCTGCTCAACCACGGCGCGGACCTGCGCGTGGTGCAGCTGCTGCTGGGCCATGCCGACATCTCGACCACCACCATCTACACCCATGTGGCGCGCGAGCGCCTCAAGACCCTGCATGCGCAGCACCATCCGCGCGGGTAGGGCCGTCCTGCTTCGATACAAGGAAATCTCCATGAAGAAACTGATTCTCGGCGCTGCGCTGCTGGGCGCCGCCACCTGGGCCGCGGCCCAGGCCTGGCCCACGGGCAAGCCCCTGCGCATCATCGTGGCCTACCCGGCCGGGGGCGTGAGCGACGTGGTGGCGCGGGCGCTGGGCGACAAGCTCGCGGCGCAGCTGGGCACCCCTGTGGTCGTTGAGAACAAGGCCGGCGCCAGCGGCAGCCTGGGCGTGGACGCGGTGGCCAAGGCCGCGCCGGACGGCTACACGCTGGGCTTTGCCGCCGTGAGCCCGCTGGCGCTGAACCCGCACCTGGGCAAGTCGCCTTTCGACCCGCACAAGGACATCACCCCGGTGGTGAGCGTGATGTATTCGCCCGTGCTGCTGCTGGGCACGCCCGCCAGCAAGGCGGCCGACTTCAAGGGCCTGCTGGCGGCGGCGCAGGCCGCGCCGGGCGCCGTGCGCTGGGCCACCTCGGGGCAGGCGTCCCTGGGCCACATCATGCTGGAGCAGATCATGGCCAAGAGCCAGGTGCAGATCACGCACATCCCCTACAAGGGCGGCGGCCAGCAGATGAATGATGCGTTGGGCGGGCAGTTCGAGGTGCTGTCCACCAATGCCGGCCCGGCCGTGCTGCAGCACATCCAGGCGGGCAAGCTCAAGCCCCTGGCGGTGGGTGCGCCCGCACGGCTGGAGTCGCTGCCGCAGGTGCCCACCCTGGCCGAGCTGGGCCAGCCCGCGGCCAACCTCTCGTCGCTGTTCGGCCTGTTCGTGCCGGCACAGACGCCGCCCGCCGTGGTGGCGCGCCTGAATGCCGAGGTGAACAAGGCGCTGGCGCTGCCGGATATCCGCAGCAAGCTGCAGGCCACGGACAACGTGCCCACGGGCGGCACGGCGGCCGAATTTGCGCGCCAGATCGCCCAGGAGTCGGAGAACAACGCCCGCATCATCCGCGCCGCAGGCATCCAGCCGGCCCAATGAACCACGGCGCAGGAAAAAGAAAAGCCACCGGCCCCGGGAACGGGGGCGGTGGCCGGCAGTGCCCGAAGCACCGGGAACGGGCTTAGTCCTCGTTCAGGGTCTCGGCCCAGGTCAGGGCCTGCAAGTGGGCCCAATTGACCTGGCGGTTGGACAGGTGCAGGGCGTCGGCGGCGCGGGCAAAGGCCACCTCGTCGCCGCTCTCGCACGCCTTGGTCAGCTCCAGGAACGGGGCAAACACGCCGGTGCCGCGCAGCAGCGCGTCCATCACCGGCTCGGGCAGGGCCACGGACTCCAGCGCCTTTTCCAGGGGCACGCCCAGCATGGTGTCCAGCAGGGAGAACACGCCCACCACGAAAGCGTTGTCGCATTCCTCCGGCGGCAGCAATTCGGCAGCCAGCAGCTCCATCAGGCGGCCGCGCACCACGGCCGTCTGGCCCACCGCGGGCGGCGGTCCGCCAGCGCGGGAGGTGGTCATCAGCAGTGCCGCCCAGCGGAACAGCTTTTTCAGCCCCAGGATCATGACCGCATGCCGGAACGACGTGATCTCGCACGACAGGCCGAAGCCCGAGGAGTTGATGAAGCGCAGGAGGTTGAAGGAGAGCGTGGGGTCTTTCTTGAGCAGGTCTTCGATCTCGGCCGTGCTGGCCTGTTTGCGCACCAGGTTGATCAGCTGAATGATCGTGGCCTGCGAGGGGCGGATGGTGGTGGCCTTGACCAGCGCGGGCTGGGCAAACCAGTAGCCCTGAAACAGCTTGACCCCCAGGCCGCGCATCAGCTCGTACTGCTCGGCCGTCTCCACCTTCTCGGCCACCAGGGTGGCCTTGCTGTGGGTGGTGGCGAACTTGACCAGCGGTGCCGCCAGCTCGGGCTTGAAAGCCTGCATGTCCAGCTTGACGAAGCTCGCCAGCGGCAGCCAGCTGGTGTAGGCGCGCTTGAGGGCGTTCTGGTTGAGCGCCAGGCGGAAGCCGCGTGTGCGCAGGGCTTCCAGCGTGGGCAGGCGCCCCTCGATCTCCTCGGCCGTGGCGCTGTCGGGCAGGGGCGGGATCTCCAGCACCACCTTTTCGGGGTGGATCAGCTCCAGGTGCCCGCCGGAAAGGCTCTCGTGGGTGCAGTTGATGAACACCGTCTTCTTGCCCACCAGCGCTTCCGTCCCCGCATAGGACAGCGCATTGAACAGCAGGGCGGCATCACTGGCCGCCGTGTGGGCATCGGAGGCCGTGGAGCGGTCAAACAACTCGTAGCCATACACCGCGCGGGTCTCGTCAACGATGGCCTGGCGCGCAATGATGGCCAGGTTCTCGTCCACGGGCTCCACGGCGGGTGCGGCGAGGTCGGGTGCGTCTTGTTCGGGAGTGGTTTGCATGGAGGGCCGCGGGTGGGAGATGCTTTTTCACAATTCTAGACCTGCCAGCCTCTGAATCCCGGGGGGGGGCCAGCGGCTGTACCGGCCGCGCCCCGCGGGCTTATTCGTCGGTGACGTGGTCGGCCCAGGCCAGTGCCTGCAGGTGGGCCAGGTTGATCTGCTGGCTGCTCAGGTGCAGCAGCCCCGCCGCGCGGTTGAACATCGCGTCGTCGCTGGACTCGCAGGCCTCCGCCAAGGTCAGGAGGTCGCCCAGGAAGCCTTCGCGGCGCAGCAGCGCCGCCGAGACCGGCGCGGGCACGTTCAGCAAGCCGAGCGCCGACTCCATCGGCATGGACAGCATCACATCCAGCAGGGAGAAGATGCCCACGACGAACGCCTGGTCGGCCTCTTCGGGCGGCAGGGTTTCCTGCGCCAGCAGTTCCATGAGGCGGCCGCGCACCACGGCGGTCTGTCCGACGGACGACGGGGTTCCGCTCGCCCGCGACGCGGTGAGCAGCAGGGCCGCCCAGCGGAACAGGCGCTTGAGCCCCATGAGCATCACGGCCTGGCGGAAGGATGTGATCTCGCGCGACAAGCCGAAGCCCGCCGAGTTGATCAGGCGCATCAGGTTGAAGGCCAGGCCGGCGTCCTTCTTGAGGGTCTCCTCGATATCGGCCGTGGGCGCCTGTTTGCGCACCTGGTTGATGAGCTCGATGATGCTGGCCTGCGAGGGGCTCAGCAGCTTGGCTTCCACCAGCGCCGGGCGGGCAAACCAGTAGCCCTGGAACATCTGCACGCCGTGGCTGGACACCATGTCGTACTGCTGCGCGGTTTCCACCTTCTCGGCAATCAGCTCGGCTTTGGAGTGGCGGCCTGCGTAGCTGATCAGCACGGCGAGCTGGTCGGGGGCCAGCACCGAGAGGTCGAGCTTGATGTAGTCGGCCAGCGGCAGCCAGGGCGCGTAGGCGGACTGCAGCACGGTATGGTTGAACGCCAGGTGGAAGCCGCGTTCGCGCAGCTCCGCCAGGATGGGCATGCGCGTGGCGACCTCCTCCGAAGCCGCATGGCCCAGGGGCGGAATCTCCAGCACCACCTTGTCCGGGTCCACCAGCTCCAGGTGGCCGCCGGTGAGGCTTTCGTGCGTGCAGTTGACGAAAATGAGTTTCTTGCCGACTAGCTCTTCCGTGCCGGCGTGCGACAGCGCGGTGAACACCAGAATCACATCGGTGGCGGCCGTGTGGGCTGCGCCGGCGCGCGAGCGATTGAACAGCTCATACCCCACCACCACCTGCTGCGCATTCACGATGGCCTGCCGCGCAATCATCGCGACCGGTGCGTAGTTGCCGGGCTGCGGTGCGGAAGCGGTTCCAGGGGGGGAGTGTGGGGTCATGGGTGTCATTGTGGCAAGGAACGGCCGGCAGCCGGGTGCGGCCCGTCAAGGATTGTAGGAGCCATCGTATTCCCGCGGGCGGGGCAGGCGGCCGGGGATGCTCCGCGGATGGGGTGGCAAGTGTGCGCTGCGGATCGGGAGGGGCTGCGAGGCTTTGCAACACGGCAGGCCGCCCGAGGTCGCAGAGGTTCCCTAGCCCTGTTGCAGCCAGCGCAGTTCGTTGTCGGTGAAGCCGGCGCGGCGGCGCGCGGCCTCGTTGAAAGGGGGCCGCAGGCGCGGCGCCTCGTACTGCCGGACCAGCACGCTGTAGTGGTTTTCGGGGTCGAGCCCTTCGCGCTCGCACAGCCAGCGGTACCAGTGATTGCCGATCGCCACGTGGCCCACCTCGTCGCGCAGGATGGTGTCGAGGATGCCCACCGCGGCCAGCGCGTCGGGCGTGCCGACCTGGCGCAGCTTGGCCTGGATCTGCGGGGTGGCGTCCAGCCCGCGCGCCTCCATCGTGCGCGGCACCAGGGCCATGCGCGCCACGATGTCGTGCCGAGTCTTCTCGCACATGGTCCACAGCCCCTGGTGGGCGGGGAAATCGCCATAGTCATGGCCCTGGGTGCGCAGGTGGTCGCGCAGCAGACGGAAGTGGCGTGCTTCTTCGGCCGCAACCAGCATCCAGTCCAGGTAGTAGCTGCGGGGCATGCCTTCGAAGCGCCAGACGGCGTCCAGCGCCAGGTTGATCGCGTTGAACTCGATGTGCGCAATGGCGTGGATGAGCACCGCGCGCCCCTGGGGCGTTGCGGGCGAGCGGCGGGCCACGTCCGTGTGGTGCAGCAGGGAAGGGCGTTCCGGATGGCCGGGCAATGCCGGCAGGTCGGCGGGGAGGTCGAGCACGCCTTCTGCTATTAAAAGCGCAGCTGCTTGCGCTTGCAGGTCAAGCGTCGCAGCCGCTTTTTGCTCGGGGTCTGCAAGGCACAAGACCTGCAATGCACGGTGGCGAAGCTCCATCCTTACAATTCTAGGCCAACGCGGATCGGGCCCCGGCGGTACCGTGCCGCAGCCCGGCGTGCCGGAGGCCGCGCAGTTGCGGCCCGTTTCTGCTTTCTCCCCTTTGAGCTGGAGCCCTGTATGGCAATTTATGAACTGGATGGCGTGGCGCCGCAGCTGGCTGCGTCCGCCTGGGTGGCGGACAGCGCCGAGGTCATGGGCAACGTGGTGCTGGGCGAGGACGCGAGCGTGTGGTTCGGGGCCATCGTGCGGGGCGACACCGAGAGCATCACCATCGGCGCGGGCTCCAACATCCAGGACGCCAGCGTGCTGCATGCCGACTTCGGCCAGCCCCTGGTGGTGGGCGCGCGGGTGACCGTGGGCCACCAGGTCATGCTGCACGGCTGCACCATTGGCGACGAGTCGCTCATCGGCATCGGGGCCGTGGTGCTCAACGGCGCCAAGATCGGCAAGCACTGCCTGGTGGGCGCGGGCGCGCTGGTCACGGAGGGCAAGGAATTTCCCGACGGCTCCATGATCATCGGCAGCCCCGCCAAGGCCGTGCGCCAGCTCACGCCCGAGCAGATCGAGGGCCTGCGCCAGAGCGCGCAGCACTACATCGACAACGCGCGCCGCTTCCAGAGCGGCTTGCACAAAATCGGCTAAAGGGCCGGCATTTTTTGGAACCCTTGCGTGTCTGAACTCCACAAGTTTCTTTTTGAAGGCCTGCCCGTGCGCGGCATGATCGTGCGCCTGACCGACGCCTGGACCGAGATCCTGCGCCGCCGCTCGAGCAACACCGCCACCGGCGCCTACCCTGCGCCCGTGAGCGAGCTGCTGGGGGAGATGGCCGCCGCCGGGGTGCTGATGCAGTCCAACATCAAGTTCAACGGCGCGCTGGTGCTGCAGGTGTTTGGCGACGGCCCGGTGAAGCTGGCGGTGGCCGAGGTGCAGTCCGACCTGAGCCTGCGCGCCACGGCCACGCTGGTGGGCGAGGTGCCCGAGGGCGCGCGCCTGAGCCAGATGGTGAACGTGGCCGGCGGCGGACGCTGCGCCATCACGCTCGACCCGAAGGATCGCCACCCGGGCCAGCAGCCCTACCAGGGCGTGGTGCCGCTGCACGGTGACCGGCACGAAAAGCTGGAAAAACTCTCGGACGTTCTGCAGCACTACATGCTGCAGTCCGAGCAGCTCGACACCGTGCTCGTGCTGGGCGCCAACGACCAGGTCGCCGCGGGCCTGCTGATCCAGCGCATGCCCGTCAAGGGCGACGGCAACCTGGCCGGTGAAAGCCTGAGCCACCGCGAGAACGAGGACCAGATCGGCCGCAATGAGGACTACAACCGCATTGCGCACCTGGCCGCGAGCCTGACCCGCGAAGAGCTGCTGACGCTGGACGTGGACACCATCCTGCGCCGGCTGTTCTGGGAGGAAAAGCTGCTGCGCTTCGAACCCCAGCAGGGTGCCAGCGGCCCGCGCTTTGCCTGCACGTGCAGCCGCGAACGCGTAGGCAACATGCTGCGCAACCTCGGCGCCGAAGAGGCCGAAAGCATCCTGGCCGAGCGCGAGACCATCGAAGTGGGCTGCGAGTTCTGCGGCCAGCAGTACCGCTTTGACGCCGTGGATGCGGCCCAGCTCTTTGTGCCGTCCTCCGCCAGCCAGCCGCCCGGGCCGGCCGGGCTGCACTGAGCCGCCCACGCAGCGCTTGCCCGCGCTGACGACCGGCCGCTTCGGGGGGGCGGGAGAGCCTGCGGTGCAACTGCCCGCCCCGGTGGCCTGCGGGCGCAGCCTGGCACGGCGGGCCGCGCCGCTCCGAACCGCCCGGAAAACGCCGTAGCGCCGGCCCCCGGCGCGCTGACCATCATTGACAATCCCCCCGGCTCCGCGACCCTAAGATGGTCCTGCCACAGACAAGGTTCTGCGCAGGCCCGTCGGGAACGCCCGCAGGCCTGCCCGGTGCAGTGGCACTGCTGGAGGAGTTATGGGTTTCTTGCGTCGTGTATGGACAGCCGCTCGGGGCGAGGCGGTCGAGCCCGCACGCACCTCGCGCGATTTCATCAGCGCGCTGGGCGTGCCCGACTCGCTGCGCGCGGACACGGTACTGGCCACGCTGGACATCGACGCAGCCATCAACGCCCATGAGCGCTGGAAAGACCGTCTCATGGACTCCCTGGAAGGCCGCACGGACGACCTGGACCCCGCCGAGGTGCGCCGCAGCGACCAAGGCGAGCTGGGGCGGTGGCTGCACGGGTCCGGCGCCGATCTGCTGGGCGACCAGCCCGCCTTTGCCGTCCTGATCGCACGCCACGACTACTTTCTTGCCCAGGCGGCGCTGCTGGTGGAGTTGACGCAGCAGGGCCAGTGGGCCCGGGCGCTGCAGGTGTTCCATGGCGGGTACCGGTATGGGTCCAGCCAGGTGGTGCTGTTGCTCAAGCAACTCAAGCGCGGCCTGCTGAACGCGAGCTGATCCGCACGCTCACGCACGTGCTGTCGCGGCGGGCCATCCTTGCGGGCCCGGACTGCCGCTACTCACTCTGCCCCGGTGCGATCCTGCCCAGCAGGGCCGAGAACAGCCGGTGCTCGCACACGGGGTCGCTGCACTTTTCGCAGTGGCCCGCTCGGAGCCGCGCCGGCCGTTCAGCCGCCGGGGCTAATGCCTGGTCCAGAAGGGTCCGGTCCGCGGGGCTGAACGCACCGGGCACGGTGGCCCGGATCGTGCGGAGCGCTTGCGTCTCCCGCTGCTTGCCCGCCCCGTAGATCACCCGGTACGCCAAGCCCGCCCGTGCGAGGCTGCTGCGCAGGCGGGCATCGGCCGCCTCGCGGGCGGTCTGCTCCGCGGGCGCGCAAGACCCGTCCAGGCCCATCAGCAGCGTGAGGGCGGGGCGCGGGGCGGCGTCGGGCCATTGCGCCAGTTCGCCCAGGGTGTTACCGCAGAGAATGCGGAGGTTTGCGTGGGCCAGGCGCAGCCGCAAGGCGGCGCCCAGCGCCTCGGCGCCGGAGCCCGCAGTCCCCAGCACGAACACAAGAAGGGGCGGCGTGCCTGTGCCGCTCAGGGGCTCCGGGCCGGGAGAGGCTCCAGTTGGCACGGGGATCCCGCAGGTGGCCGTGGCACCCGCATCAACGCGGGGTGAACTGCACGTACACCTCGTTGGGCTTGACCATGCCCAATTCGCTGCGCGCCTTTTCCTCGACCATGTCCAGGCCTTCCTTGAGATCGCTGACCTCCGAGGCAAGCCGCTCGTTGGTGTGGCGCACCTGTTCGTTGGCGGCCTTCTGCACATCAATCTGCCGCTGCATCTCGTTGACGCGCGGCACGCTGCCCCGGCCCAGCCACAGTTGCGCATGCAGGGCCGCCAGCAGCGCCAGCAGGATGACGGGGATGATGCGAGAGTTCACAGACGGGTCCTGCGTGCGAGAAAGCGCAGGCCGGCCGCGCGAGGCGGCCGGCGGCCAGGGTTACTTCAGGTTGTAGAACGCAGCGCGGCCAGGGTACTGTGCGATCTCGCCCAGGTCTTCCTCGATGCGCAGCAGCTGGTTGTACTTGGCGATGCGGTCCGAGCGCGACAGCGAGCCGGTCTTGATCTGGCCAGCGTTGGTGCCCACCGAGATGTCGGCGATGGTGCTGTCTTCGGTCTCGCCGGAGCGGTGCGAGATCACGGCGGTGTAGCCGGCGCGCTTGGCCATTTCGATGGCGGCAAAGGTTTCGGTCAGCGTGCCGATCTGGTTGATCTTGATGAGGATCGAGTTGGCAATGCGCTTGTCGATGCCTTCCTTCAGGATCTTGGTGTTGGTCACGAACAGGTCGTCGCCCACCAGCTGCACCTTGTCGCCCAGGCGTTCCGTCAGGTGCTTCCAGCCGTCCCAGTCGCCTTCGTGCATGCCGTCTTCGATGCTGATGATGGGGTACTTGTCGACCCAGGCGGCCAGCATGTCGGTCCACTGTTCGGCCGACAGCTTGATGCCGCCTTCGCCTTCCAGCACGTACATGCCGTCCTTGTAGAACTCGCTGGCGGCGCAGTCCAGGCCCAGGGCGATCTGTTCGCCTGCGGTGTAGCCTGCGGCGTCGATGGCCTGCAGGATCAGCTGGATGGCGGCTTCATGGTTCTCGACGGAGGGGGCAAAGCCGCCTTCGTCGCCCACGGCCGTGCTCATGCCCTTGTCGTGGATGATTTTCTTGAGCGCGTGGAACACTTCCGCGCCCCAGCGCACGGCTTCACGGAACGTGGGGGCGCCCACGGGGATGATCATGAACTCCTGCAGGTCCAGGCTGTTGTTGGCATGCGCGCCGCCGTTGATCACGTTCATCATGGGCACGGGCAGTTGCACGCTGCCCATGCCGCCCAGGTAGCGGTACAGGGGCAGGCCGGATTCTTCGGCGGCAGCGCGGGCCACGGCCATGGAGACGGCGAGCATGGCGTTGGCGCCCAGGCGGCTCTTGTTCTCGGTGCCGTCCAGGTCGATCAGGGTCTTGTCCAGGAAGGCCTGCTCGGAGGCGTCCAGGCCCAGCACGGCTTCGCTGATCTCGGTGTTGATGTGCTCCACGGCCTTGAGCACGCCCTTGCCCAGGTAGCGGCTCTTGTCGCCATCGCGCATTTCAATGGCTTCGCGGCTGCCGGTGGACGCGCCCGAGGGCACGGCGGCGCGGCCCATCACGCCCGATTCCAGCAGCACGTCGCATTCGACGGTGGGGTTGCCGCGGCTGTCGAGAATCTCGCGGCCGACGATGTCAACGATGGCACTCATGGTTTTCCTTTTGCAGAAGTTTTAAATCAAATCAGGCTCTAGCGCCCACTGTATAAGCACTAGCAGCTATCAATTAATGAGCAATCCTGCCCGGCGCGGTCACACGCCTTCCACGCACACCATGCGCATGATGGCCGCGCCCTCGCGGGCAGCCTTGGCCTTTTGGTATTCGGGCGTGTCGTAGAAGGCGCGGGCGGCCTCGAAGCTGGGGAACTTGAGGATCACCGTGCGGCCGGGGTTCCAGTCGCCTTCCAGCACCTCCACCTTGCCGCCGCGCACGCACACTTCGGCGCCATGCGCCTGCATGGCCAGCGTGCTCCACTTGCGGTACTCCTCGTACTGGGTAGGGTTGGTCACGGTGACGGACGCGATGATGTAACCACTGCTCATGATGTCTTCAGGCTCCAAAGTTGTTTTCGAGGAATCCGCTCTTCTTGGTGGCCTCGTCCAGCACCACCAGCGTTTCCAGCAGCGCCTTCATGTGCTTGAGCGGCACGGCGTTCGGGCCGTCCGACCAGGCTTCGGCCGGTCGGGGGTGCGTTTCCATGAACAGGCCCGCCACGCCCACCGCCACGCCTGCGCGGGCCAGCACGGGCACCATTTCGCGCGCGCCGCCACTGGTGCCGCCCAGGCCGCCGGGCTTTTGCACCGAATGGGTCACGTCGAACACCACGGGCGCGCCGGAGTTGCGCATCTCGGCCAGGCTGGTCATGTCGGCCACCAGGTTGTTGTAGCCAAAGCTCACACCGCGCTCGCAAGCCAGGAACCGGTCTTCCGACAGGCCCACCTCGCGTGCGGCGGCGCGGGCCTTGTCGATGACGTTCTTCATGTCCCAGGGCGCGAGGAACTGGCCCTTCTTGATGTTCACCGGCTTGCCCGACTGCGCCACGGCGCGGATGAAATCCGTCTGGCGGCACAGGAAGGCCGGCGTTTGCAGCACATCGACCACGCTGGCCACCTCGGCCACGTGCGAGGTGTCGTGCACGTCGGTCAGGATGGGCAGCTGCAGCTGGCGGCGCACTTCATCGAGGATCTTCAGGCCGGCGTCAATGCCGACGCCGCGCTTGCTGGTGCCGGACGAGCGGTTGGCCTTGTCGAACGAGCCCTTGTAGATCAGCGGAATGCCCAGCGGAGCACAGGCTTCCTTGAGCTGGCCCGCCACGTCGAGCGACATCTCCAGGCCCTCGATGGAGCAGGTGCCGGCGATCAGGAAGAAGCGCTGGTCGAGGCCGACGTTGAATCCGCACAGCTGCATGGTGGAGCCCCTTTTATGCCTTCTTGGCGGCTTGCTGGTGTTCCACGGCCGCCTTGATGAAGGCGTTGAACAGCGGGTGGCCGTTCCAGGGCGTGGACTTGAACTCGGGGTGGAACTGCACGCCGATGAACCACGGGTGCACGTTGTGGGGCAGCTCCACGATCTCGGTGAGCTGCTCGCGCTGGGTCAGCGCCGAGATCACGAGGCCGGCCTTGCGCAGCTGGTCCAGGTAGTTCACGTTGGCTTCGTAGCGGTGGCGGTGGCGCTCGGTCACCACGTCGCCGTAGATGCTGTGGGCCAGCGTGTCCTTGGCCACGTCCGAGCTTTGCGCGCCCAGGCGCATGGTGCCGCCCAGGTCGGAGTTCTCGTCGCGCGTTTTGATGGTGCCGTCGGCGTCCTTCCACTCGGTGATCAGGGCGATCACGGGGTGGGGGGTGGTCGGGTCGAATTCGGTGCTGTTGGCGTTGGCCAAGCCCGCCACGTGGCGGGCATATTCGATGGTGGCCACCTGCATGCCCAGGCAGATGCCCAGGTAGGGCACCTTGTGCTCGCGGGCGAACTGGGCCGTGGCGATCTTGCCTTCCACACCGCGCACCCCGAAGCCGCCGGGCACCAGGATGGCGTCGTACTTGGCCAGCTTTTGCGCTGCGTCCGCGCTTTCGATGGTTTCGGAATCGACGTGCTCGATCTTCACGCGCACATGATTCTTCATGCCGGCGTGGCGCAGGGCCTCGTTCACCGACTTGTAGCTGTCCGACAGGTCCACATACTTGCCCACCATGGCGACGGTGACCTCGCCCTGCGGGTGCTCGGTTTCGTAGACCAGATCGTCCCAGCGCTTGAGGCTGGTGGGGGGCGTGTTGAGGCGCAGCTTGTCGCAGATCAGGCCGTCCAGGCCCTGTTCGTGCAGCATGCGGGGCACCTTGTAGATGGTGTCCACGTCCCACATGCTGATCACGCCCCATTCGGGCACGTTGGTGAACAGCGAGATCTTGCCGCGCTCTTCCTCGGGAATGCGGCGGTCGGCGCGGCACAGCAGCGCGTCGGGCTGAATGCCGATCTCGCGCAGCTTCTGCACCGTGTGCTGGGTGGGCTTGGTCTTGAGCTCACCCGCCGCCGCGATGAACGGTAGGTAGGTCAGGTGCACGAAGGCGGCGTTGTTGGGGCCGAGCTTCAGGCTCAGCTGGCGCACGGCCTCCAGGAAGGGCAGCGACTCGATGTCGCCCACGGTGCCGCCGATCTCGACGATCGCCACGTCCACAGCGTCCGCAGTGCCCACGCCGGCACCGCGCTTGATGTACTCCTGGATTTCGTTGGTGACGTGCGGGATCACCTGCACCGTTTTGCCCAGGTAGTCGCCGCGGCGCTCCTTCTCCAGCACGGACTGGTAGATGCGGCCCGTGGTGAAGTTGTTGGTCTTCTTCATGCGCGTTTCAATGAAACGCTCATAGTGGCCCAGGTCCAGATCGGTCTCGGCCCCGTCGTCGGTCACGAAGACTTCGCCGTGCTGAAACGGCGACATCGTGCCGGGGTCGACGTTGATGTAGGGGTCTAGCTTGATGAGGGTGACTTTGAGTCCCCGCGATTCGAGGATCGCGGCAAGGGAGGCTGAGGCGATTCCCTTACCGAGGGAAGACACCACACCGCCGGTGACGAAGACAAATTTGGTCATGTCTGAAGGGGGCCTCTCGCGAGAGGTCCCCTGGTGGTGGGAAATTGGAATTATAGAGGGCGGCCCCGCAGGCCTCCCGCCCCGCAGGGCAACCCGTCTGCTAAATTCGCCCCATGAATGAGCTTGCTGGCAAACACATTGTTCTGGGTCTGAGCGGGGGCGTGGCTTGCTACAAGGCGGCCGATCTGTGCCGCCAGCTCATCAAGGAAGGCGCTACCGTGCAGGTGGTGATGACCGAGGCCGCGGAGCAGTTCATCACGCCCGTCACCCTGCAGGCGCTGTCGGGGCGCACGGTGTACGGCTCGCAGTGGGATGCGCGCGAGCCCAACAACATGCCCCATATCAACCTGAGCCGCGAGGCCGATGCGATCCTGATCGCGCCGTGCAGCGCGGACTTCATCGCCCGCCTGGCCCAGGGCCGGGCCGACGAGCTGCTCAGCCTGCTGTGCCTGGCGCGACCGGCCCAGCGCGTGCCCCTGCTGCTGGCACCGGCCATGAACCGCGAGATGTGGGCGCATCCCGCCACGCAGCGCAACCTGGCCCAGGTGGCGCAGGACGGCGCCACGGTGCTGGCCGTGGGCAACGGCGACCAGGCCTGTGGCGAGACGGGCGATGGGCGCATGCTGGAGCCGCTGGAGTTGCTGGACGAGCTGGTGGCGTTCTTTGCCCCCAAGGTGCTGGCGGGGCAGCGGGTGCTGGTCACCGCAGGGCCCACCTTCGAGGCCATCGACCCGGTGCGCGGCATCACCAACCTGTCCAGCGGCAAGATGGGGTTTGCCATTGCGCGCGCGGCCCGCGAGGCGGGCGCCGACGTGACGCTGGTGGCCGGCCCGGTGCACGTGCCCACGCCCCGCGGCGTGCGCCGGCTGGACGTGCGTTCGGCCGAGGAAATGCTGGCCGCGGTGGAACAGCAGGTTCCGCAGGCGTCGGTGTTCATTGCCACGGCGGCCGTGGCCGACTGGCGGCCGGCGGCGACGTCCGCCCAGAAGATCAAGAAGGACGGGTCCGGCCAGACGCCCGTGCTGGAGTTCGTGGAAAACCCCGACATCCTGGCCCGCGTGGCCCAGTCGGCCCGCGCCCAGGCGGGGGCGCTGTTCTGCGTGGGTTTTGCCGCCGAGAGCCATGACCTGCTCGCGCATGCCACGGCCAAACGGGCCCGCAAGGGCGTTCCGCTGCTGGTGGGCAATATCGGCCCGGCCACCTTTGGGCAGGATGACAACGCCTTGCTGCTGGTGGACGCCCAGGGCCACCGCGAACTGCCCCATGCGTCCAAGCGCGTGCTGGCCCGCCAGCTTGTTGACGACATCGCCGCGCGCTTGAAGGCGCAGCGCGGCTGACCTGCCGCGGGACGGAGGCCCCATGAAGACAGGTGCCACGAAGCCGGAATGGGACACGCCTGCGGATGGCGATTTCGCCCGGTATGTGGAGCGCCTCACCGCGCCTGCGCCCACTCCCGTGCAGGGTGGGCATGCCGCACGGTCGTCGGCAGCCGCGCCACCGCCGTCTGCGGTGGACGCGCTGCGCGCACCGGCTGCTCCGGTGGCTGCGACAGGCCTGCCGGACCTTGCCCAGGCACTTCAGCCGGTGGCCGGCGTGTTGCGTGCCGTGCGGGCTGTCGTGTTGCTGCTCGTCCTGGGGCATGCTGTCGCCTTGTTCTTCTTCCGCCACGGTTCGTTGCCCGGCCTGGTCGTGATGGGCATAGCCTGGTGGGGGCTGGGCTGGCTGGCCGAGTCGCTGCCCGGGGTGGCGGCCCGCGTGGCGCAATCCGCCGCGGCACCGCGGCGCGCCGCACAGACCGGGCCAACGCAGCGGCAGACTCGCCCGCAGAACAACCCACAAGGAAAGAAAAAACGCAGTGAACATTGACATCAAGATTCTTGACCCGCGCATGGCGGACCAGCTTCCCGCCTACGCCACGCCCGGCAGTGCCGGCCTGGACCTGCGCGCCTGCCTGGACGCCTCGCTCACCCTGCAGCCCAATGCCTGGCAGCTGGTGCCCACCGGCATTGCGATGTACCTCAAGGACCCCGGCTATGCCGCGCTCATCCTCCCGCGCTCGGGGCTTGGGCACAAGCACGGCATCGTGCTGGGCAACCTGGTGGGTTTGATTGACAGCGACTACCAGGGCCAGCTCATGGTCAGCGCCTGGAACCGCAGCGACACCGCCTTCACGCTGGAGCCCATGGAGCGCCTGGCACAACTGGTCATCGTGCCCGTAGTGCAGGCCCGCTTCAATGTGGTCACCGAGTTCGCCGCCACGCAGCGGGGCGAGGGGGGCTACGGATCGACGGGCAAGGCGTGAGTCTGCGCTGTTCTTGCTGAAGGGGCGGGCACACTTGTCGGACAGGGCTTACGTTTCGAAGGCTCTGTTACCGACGGGTCGTCTGCCCCTGTGTCTACGGCGTGGGAAGCTACTGCGTTGTTCCAATCAAGCCATGCGCAACAAGGCTCCCCTTTCCGCTTCTGGCGGGCCGTGCGCCAGCCCTCACAAAAAGGAGTACTGAATATGCTGAAGATCCAACGTCCCCTCGCCATTGCAGGCACCCTGGTCCTGGCGGGTTCCCTCGCCGCGTGCGGCCACAACCGGCCGGCGCCCGCACCGCAATACTCGGGTGGCTACTCCGGCGGCTACCAGACCGCGCCGGCGTACCCGAATAATCCCCAAGGCACCGAGTACGGCCGCGTGTCCAACATCGAAGTGCTGCAAGGCCGCTCGCAGGGCACCTCGGGCGCCGGTGCCGTGATCGGTGCGGTGGTGGGCGGCGTGCTGGGCAACCAGATCGGCAAGGGCTCGGGGCGCGCGGCCGCCACGGGCGTGGGCGTGGTGGGCGGCGCCCTGGCAGGCAATGCCATCGAAGGCCGCAACAACGCCCAGGAAGCGCAGGGCTACCGCATCTCGGTGCAACTGGACCAGGGCGGCTACCGCGTCTATGACGTGCCGCACCCCGGCGACCTGCGCATCGGCGATCGCGTGCGCCTCTACAACGGCCAGCTGTCCCGCCTGTAAGCAGCGCGGCGGTACGCCGGCGAGCCTTCAGACTTGCCGGCGCATGCACTTCCCATCAGTGCAGCAGATCGTTGCCCGGGGCCTGGGCATGGACGCGGAAGAATCCGGTTCCGGCGCTGCCGCGACCGATCTCCTCTTCGGTGGCATCGCGCACCGCATGCACGCGCAGTTGCAGGCGTAGCGCAATGCCTGCCAGGGGATGGTTGCCGTCCAGCACGATGTGCTCGGGGTAGATCTCGGCCACCGTGTAGAGCACTCCGGCGCGGGGCGCCGCCGGGTTGCATTCCGCCGGCAGGGCGCTGCCCTCGAAGGTCATGCCTTCTTCAATTTCTGCCGGGAACAGGGCGCGGCTCTCCAGAAAGAGCAGCTGGTCGTTGAAATCGCCAAAGGCGTCTTCCGGCTCCAGGTGCAGGGCGAGGGTGGCGCCTGGCCCGTGCCCTTGCAGGGCTTCTTCGATGCGGGGCAGGAGGTCATCGCCCCCCACCAAGAATTCCACGGGCTCGTCCAGAACATCCAGTTCTTCGCCCAGCGTGTCTTTGAGCGTCCAGGTCAGTGCGACCACACATTGTTGGGTGATTTCCATAGGAGAATTGTCGCAGTTCGACCCACCAGCCCGTCAAACGGGCAATTGCCTCCATGGACACCCAGCAATCCCTGCCCCTCCTCGGGGGGCTCTCCCCCGCCCAATTCATGCGCCGCCATTGGCAGAAAAAGCCTTTGCTGGTGCGCCAGGCCATCGCGCAGTTTGCGCCGCCCGTGCTGCGGTCCGAGCTGTTTGCGTTGGCGGCCCAGGACGGTGTGGAGTCGCGTCTGGTGCAGTCCGCCAAGGGCGTGTGGAAGCTGCGCCACGGCCCGTTTGCGCGCCGCTCGCTGCCAGCGCTGAGCCAGCCCCAGTGGACGTTGCTGGTCCAGGGCGTGGACTTGCACAACGACGCCGTGCACGCGCTGATGCAGCAGTTCCGTTTTGTCCCGGAGGCGCGGCTGGATGACCTCATGATCAGCTATGCCACCGATGGCGGGGGGGTGGGTCCGCATTTCGACAGCTACGACGTGTTTTTGCTGCAGGCCCACGGCAAGCGGCGCTGGCGCATCGGGCGCCAGAAGGAGCTGAAGCTGCGCGAGGGCATCCCCCTCAAGGTACTGGCGAAGTTCGAGCCGGAGGAGGAATATGTGCTGGAGCCCGGCGACATGCTCTACCTGCCCCCGGGGTATGCCCACGATGGCATTGCCGAGGGCGAATGCATGACGTATTCGGTCGGCTTCAAGGTTCCGTCACGGGCCGAACTGGCGCAGGAGCTGCTCGTGCGGCTGGCCGAAGATGCGGGGGACGAGGACAAGCCGCTGCTGTACCGCGATGCGCGGCAGGAGGCCGTGGAGCAGCCGGGCGCCATTCCGCCGGCACTGCAGGGCTTCGCGCGCGAGGCGCTGGACCGCGCACTGGCCCAGCCGCTGGTGCTCGAGCGTGCGCTGGGCGAGTACCTGACCGAACCCAAGCCCAACGTGTGGTTTGAACCCGGCGAATCTGGCGTGATGCTGGAAGGGGTGCGCCTGGACCGCCGCACCCGCATGATGTATGACGCGCACCATGTGTTCATCAACGGGGAAAGCTACCGTGCCGGCGGCCGCGACGCGACGCTCATGCGCCGCCTGGCCGATGTGCGGCAACTGACCGCCCGCGAGCTGGCGCGCGCCAGTGACGACGCCCTGGAGTTGCTGTCGTCCTGGTGCGATGCGGGCTGGGCCCAGCCCTGGGCCGGCTGAACCGCGGGACCGGACGGGCACCGCACAGGAGACATCTGATGACTGACGCTCCCTCTCCGGCATCGCCGCCGGGCTCTGCAACCCAGCCCCCTGGGGTCCAGGGCTTGCCGGTGGGCCGCTTCAGCGGCCGTGACGCGTTTGTCCAGCTGGTGCGTGACGCGCTGGCCACGGCGGCGCGCGAAGGGTGGAAGGAAATCGTCATCAGTGACGCGAACTTCCACGACTGGCCGCTGGGCGAGCGCAGCGTGATGGAATCGCTGCAGGAATGGGCGCACAGCGGCCGGCGCTTCACGATGCTGGCCTGCAGCTACGACGAGGTGGTGCGCCGGCATCCGCGGTTTGTGCGGTGGCGGGGCACCTGGGACCACATCATTACCTGCCGCCGCAGCCCCGCGGCCGACCCGCTGGACATTCCCAGCGTGCTGTGGTCCCCGCAGTGGGTCCTGCAGCGGCTCGATCCCGTGCGGTGCGTGGGCATTACCGGAGCAGAGCCGGAGCGCCGGGTGCTGCTGCGGGAAACCCTCGGTGAATGGCTGCGCAGCAAGAGCGCGCCGGGATTCCCCGCATCGACGCTGGGACTGTGAGTCGTGGCTTACTATTTTTTGCTTTGTGCCGTGTCAAGTGGACGTAAAGGTTTCGTCAGTGTTAGCCACTATTGACTGAAAGCCAATATAATCGATGGCTGCGCCGAAGTGGTGCAAGCCAAGCGCACCGTCCATGCGTGCCGGGGCTTCCAGGAGCCTGACGCCGTGGCTTTTCAAGATTCTGTCTGTCCAAATAGGAAAATCGAAATGAAGAATTCTCTCGTTCTGGCCGCCCTGATCGCTGCTGCTGCCCTCGCCGCCTGCGGCAAGAAGGAAGAGCCCGCTCCTGCACCGGCTCCCGCTCCTGCAGTGGAAGCGCCTGCTGCCGCTCCCGCTCCTGCTGCTTCCGAAGCCGCTCCCGCCGCTCCTGCTGCTTCCGAAGCCGCTCCTGCTGCTGACGCTGCCAAGGCTGCTGCCGACGCAGCTGCTTCCGCAGCCGCTGGTGCATCCGCAGCCAAGTAAGCGCTTGTCTTCGCGGTAGGGCGGACCGAGAGGCCCGCACACCCGAAAGCCCCGTACCGCAAGGTCGGGGCTTTTTTGTTTTCGGCCGCCCCCTTTTTGGGCGGCCCTTGTCTCGCAGGGGCTCGCTGCCGGTGTCAGCGCCGGCGCGCCTCTCAGCAAAGGTGCGGGCCTAAAAGGCTTCCCCCATCCAGGCGGTGCCGGTGGTCGGGCTGGCCACCTGGATGGCCTCGGCGGGCCAGTCCAGGGCCGCGCCCAGTGCTTGCTGCGCCAGGGCGGGGACGTTGTTGCGCGCACTGAGGTGCGCCGCCACCACGCACCGCAGGCCCGGGTGCCGGACGGCCTGGAGAATGCCTGCCGTCGCGGTGTTGGCCAGGTGCCCGTAGAGACCCCCCACCCGCCGCTTCAGGAACAGGGGGTAGCTGGAGTTTTGCAGCAATTCCGGGTCGTGGTTGGCTTCGATCATCAGGGCGTGGCAGCCCTGCAGCTGCTGCAGCACATGTTCGCTGGCGTGACCCAGGTCGGTGACGATGCCCACATGGGTCGCGCCGTCCGAACAGCGCAGCTGCAGCGGCTCGCGGGCGTCGTGCGGCACGGCGAACGGCAGCGCGCCGAAGGCGCCCAGGTCCAGCGGCTCCATGTCGTGGGCGATGCGCAGCATGCCGTCGAAGTCCGGCTCGCCCAGGGCCAGGTAGGTGCCCTGGCTCATCCACACCGGAATGCGGAACCGCGTTGCCACGGCGCGGGCGCAACCGATGTGGTCGGAGTGCTCGTGGGTGATGAAAAGGGCGTCCAGGTCTTCAATGCCCAGCGCTGCCTGTGCCAGGCGCGCCTGCAGCTGCCGGATGCCCAGCCCGCAGTCCACCAGCAGCCGGGCCACTTGCGTCCCGCTGCGGCCCTCCACCACGGTGGCATTGCCCGTGCTGCCGCTGCCCAGGTTCTTGAATCGCAGCATGTGCAGAGGGCGAACGAAGGCGTTGAGGGGGAATTGACGCCACCGTCCGCCAGCGCCGGCGCACGCGGTCGCCCCGGGGAGGGGCGTGCGCACGGCCGGGCCGCGCAGGCGCGGCTGGGTTTACTTCAGGTCGTCGGCAATCACGCGCACGATGCGCTCGGCGTTGGCCGAGGTCTCGGGTGCGCCAGCTTCGTTGAGCACCGACACGGTGCTGGCGTCGCCCTGGCTGCGCACGACGATGCGGTACTTCAGGGGCGGCGTGGCGGCCGACGAGCCACTGAACAGCTTGCCGAAGAAGCCGGGTTCCTTCTTGTCCGCATTGGGGGCCACGTAGCGCACGAAGTACGTGCCTTCATTGCGGTTGCGGTCTTCGACGGTGAAGCCGGTGCGGTCCAGAGCCAGGCCCACGCGGCGCCATGCGCGGTCAAAGCCCTCGTCCAGCTGGACCACCGGCTGGTTGCCCACGGTGGCCATGCGGGCGGCCTGCGCACGGGGCGCGGCAGGCGCGGCGGCCACGGCCTTGGATTGCTCCTGGCTCACGCCCAGCTTGACCATCAGGCGGCGCAGGAATTCGGTTTCCAGCTCGGGGTCGGACGGGCGGGGCTGCCAGACGGTGTTGTCCTTGGCCTGGGTGTTGTAGACCTCGATCATCCCGCGGTGGGTGATGTAGATCTCGGTGCCGCCGTTGGCCGTGCGCTCCAGGCGCGTGCGGAACTTGTCGCGTTCGCCGGTGGAGTACAGGGAGTCCATCAGCTTGCCGATGGTCGAGCGGATGAAATCCTGGGGCAGCTTGGCACGGTTCTCGGCCCAGTCCGTTTCCATGATGCCCACATTGGCGTCGGCCTGGTCGAGGTTGAAGCCGTTCTCCTGCCAGAAGTCGCGCACCGGCTCCCACAGCTTGTCGGCCGGGCGGTTCACCACCAGCCAGCGCTGGTTGCCATCGCGTTCGATGCGCACGTCGCCCAGTTGCAGGGCGGCGGCATTGGCGGTGCCCGAGGGCTGGGCGGCCTGGCCCGCCTGCAGGGCGGCGGCGGAGACCGTTCCGCCCGGCACGGCGTAGCGCGAGTCGCGCGACAGCTGCGTCAGATCGGGAGGGACCTCCAGGGTCGAGCCCTTGGCGGCGCTCTTGTAGTCGATCTTGTCCCCTTCCAGGGCGGCGCAGGCAGACAGGGCCATGGCAAGGGCCAGCAGGCCCAGACGGGTGGTAGCAGCTTTCACGCGGAAATCCTCGGGAGAGTGGTGTCTCAGGGAGCGGGCGCGGCCCGGGTTCAGAGCAGGCCGCTGGTGCGCAGCGCGGACTCGACGATGGCTTCGTTGCCGTGGGACAGCGGGGTCATGGGCAGGCGCATCGTGCCGCCGCACAGTCCCATGCGGGCCATGGCCCACTTCACGGGAATGGGGTTGGCTTCCACGAACAGGTGCTTGTGCACGGGCATGAGCTGGAACTGGATTTCCATGGCCCGGCGCACGTTGCCCGCAATGGCTGCCACGCACAGTTCGTGCATCAGGCGCGGCGCCACATTGGCTGTCACGCTGATGTTGCCCTGGCCGCCGCACAGCATGAGGGCCACGGCGGTGGGGTCGTCGCCCGAGTACACGCCAAAGCCCTTGGGCACGTCGCGGATGAGCCACTGCGCCCGCTCGATGTTGCCGGTGGCTTCCTTGATGCCGATGATGCCGGGCACCTGGGCCAGGCGCAGCACGGTGTCGTGCTGCATATCGGCTACCGAGCGGCCGGGCACGTTGTACAGCACGATGGGCAGGTCGCCCGTGGCTTCGGCGATGGCCTTGAAGTGCTGGTACTGGCCCTCTTGCGTGGGCTTGTTGTAGTAGGGGACGACCTGCAGCTGGCTATCGGCGCCCACCTTCTTGGCGAACTTGGCCAGTTCGATGGCTTCAGCCGTGGAGTTGGCGCCGCAGCCGGCCATGATGGGCACGCGCTTGGCGGACTGTTCCACCGCCACGCGGATGATTTCGCAGTGCTCTTCCACGTTCACCGTGGGCGATTCGCCGGTGGTACCCACCACGCCAATGCAGTCGGTGCCTTCGGCGATATGCCAGTCGATGAGCTTGCGCAGGGTGGGGTAGTCCACGCTGCCGTCTTCCAGCATGGGGGTGACGAGGGCGACGATGCTGCCGGTGAGTGGCACGGAAGAAGAAGTCATGTCCGCAGTGGTGAACGGTAAAAGGGCATTCTAACGAGTGCGCGTGGGCAAAAGATGTCGGTGGGGCGCCTGCGTGTCCGGGAGTTCCCGCACGGCCGTGACGCGCTGCACGAAACGCGCCGGTGCTTCCGCGAAGCCGTCCTCATAGCCCACCACGCGCAGGCCGGTGCAGGCGCGCAGCAGCTCGCCGGGCTCCAGCAGGAACTCGGCCCGCGCGGGCCGGCCCACGCTGCCCTGGCCGCGCGCAAAAGTTTCATACAGGAGCACGCCGCCTGCGGCCACGCTGGCAACAAGCGTGGGCAGCAAGGGGCGCCACAGGTAGTGGGTGACCACCACCGCATCGAACTGGCGCCCGGCAAAGGGCCACGGCCCGTTCTCGATGTCCGCGCAGACCAGCTCGCCCAGCCCTTCGCACGCGGCCAGCGCGTCCGGGGAGCGGTCCACCCCCGTGACCTGCATTCCCTGGCCGTGGAGCCAGCGCAGATGGCGGCCGGCGCCGCAGGCCACGTCAAGCACGCGGCCCTGGGGCGGGATGAGGTGCGCCCAGCGGCACACCCATTCAGAGGGAGCTTCGGTTCCGTGCATGCGGTTTGCTATTAAAAATATAGCTGCTTGCGCTTGTTGCAAAAGGGCTGGAGCCCAAAAATTCTCGAATTCTGGCCGGCCGCGCCGGGGCCCTGTCCGTTCTGCCGGAGAGCCATCGTGGGGGCATTGACCGCTCGACGCGTACGGACCATCCCTAGAAGCAGCTCCACAGCTGGTCGGCCACCATCACCATGAAGTCGCTGGCGGTGTAGAGGCCGAAGACGGCTAGGCAGGCCAGCGCCGCCACGGCCCAGCCCAGCCAGCGCATGCCGCCGGTGCGGCGGGCGGAGGGTGGGGCAGTGGGGTGGGTGCGCATGATGGGCAGGGAAGAGTGGCGCGAACTCAGGCGGCAGAAGTGGCAGAAGTGGCCGAGGGGGCCGGGGCGCGGCGGATGGGGCTTTCCTTGACGGGGAGGTTCACCAGCCCGGCAAAAATGCCCAGGCCGATGGCGATGTACCACACGATATCGTAGCTGCCGGTGGCATCGTACAGATAGCCGCCCAGCCACACGCCCAGGAAGCTGCCGATCTGGTGGCTGAAGAACACGAAGCCGCCCAGCATGGACAGGTGCTGCACGCCGAAAATCTGCGCGATGGTGGCGTTGGTGGGGGGCACGGTCGAGAGCCACAGCGATCCCATCACCGCGGAGAACACATACACCGATACCGGCGACAGCGGCACGAGCAAGAACACGCTGATGGCGACGGCCCGCGCGAAATAGATGAAGGCCAGGATGTGCCGCTTGGGCATGCGCTGGCCCAGCGTGCCGGCCACATAGGTGCCCAGCACATTGAACAGCCCGATCAGCGCCAGCGCATAGCTGGCGACCTGGGGCGAGAGGCCGTGGTCCTTCAGATAGCTGGGCATGTGCACGCCAATGAACACCACCTGAAAGCCGCACACGAAGTAGCCGGCCATCAGCAGGTTGAAGCTGGGATAGCGGAAGGCCTCCGACAACGCCTGCAGCACCGTCTGCTCACGCCGGACCGAGGCCGCGGCCGCCGTGAAGCCCGGCTCGCGCAGGCCGAACGCCAGGGGCACGATCAGCAGCACCAGCAGCGACAGCGCGAGCAGCGCCTGCTGCCAGCCCAGCCCGGCAATCAGCCAGCCCTCGACCGGGACCATCAGGAACTGCCCGAAGGAGCCCGCCGCCGCGGCCACGCCCATGGCCCACGAGCGCCGCTCGGGGGCGATCTGCCGCCCCAGCACGCCGTAGATGACGGCGTAGGTGGTGCCGGCCTGGGCGGCGCCGATCAGCACCCCGGCGGTCAGCGTGAACACCAGCGGCGTGGGCGACAGGGCCATGCCCGCCAGGCCCAGTCCATAAAGGACGGCCCCGCCCATCAGCACGCGGAAAGCGCCGAACCGGTCGGCCACCATGCCGGCAAAGATGCCGATCAGCCCCCAGGACAGGTTTTGCACCGCGATGGCCAGCGCGAACGACTGGCGGTTCCACCCCATCTCCTGGGTGATGGGCAGCAGCCACAGGCCAAAGCCGTGCCGGATGCCCATCGACAGGGTGACGACAGCGGCGCCGCAGGCGAGCACCTGGGCCATGGACAGTTTCGGTGGATTCGTAGGCATGCGCAGGAATGTAACGAATCTTCTCACCCTGTGCCGGGCAGGGGCGTTGCCGGCTGGCCCGGCCCTTCCCAGGGCGGTTTCGGCCCCTCTCGGGCGTCACAACGCAGAGATGGCCTGTTTTTATATCCAGCTTTTATGCAGGGGCCGCACTACAATCCGCGCCCATGGCAGTCAAACCCGCTTCCGCATCCGCTGAATATTCCGAAGGTTCCATCCGCGTGCTCAAGGGCCTGGAGCCCGTCAAGCAGCGCCCGGGCATGTACACCCGCACCGACAACCCCCTGCACATCATCCAGGAGGTGCTGGACAACGCCGCCGATGAGGCCCTGGCCGGCTTTGGCAAGAAGATCCGCGTCACGCTGCATGCCGACGGCTCGGTGAGCGTGGAGGACGATGGCCGGGGCATCCCGTTCGGCCTGCACCCTGAGGAGAAGGCCCCGGTGATCGAGCTGGTCTACACCCGCCTGCACGCGGGCGGCAAGTTCGACAAGGGCAAGGGCGGGGCCTACAGCTTCTCGGGCGGCCTGCACGGCGTGGGGGTGTCGGTCACCAATGCGCTGGCCACCCGGCTGGAGGTCACCAGCTTCCGCGAAGGCAAGGCGGCGCGGCTGGTGTTTTCCGCCGGCGACGTGGTGGAGCCCCTGGTGGTCCGCCCGCTGGAGGCCGGCGAGCGCAAGCAGGGCACCTCGGTGCGCGTGTGGCCCGACCCCAAGTACTTTGAATCCAGCACGCTGCCGCTGGGCGAGCTGACCCACCTGCTGCGCAGCAAGGCCGTGCTGATGCCGGGCGTGACCGTGCAGCTCGTCAACGAGAAAGCGCGCGACACCCAGACCTGGCAGTACAAGGGCGGCCTGCGCGACTACCTTGCCCAGACCCTTTCCGCCGACCCGGTGATTCCGCTGTTCGAAGGCGAAGGCTTTGCCGACAGCGGCAACGAGAGCTTTGCCGAAGGCGAAGGCGCGGCCTGGGCCGTGGCCTTCACGGAAGAGGGCGCTCCGGTGCGCGAGAGCTATGTCAACCTGATTCCCACCAGCGCCGGCGGCACGCACGACAGCGGCCTGCGCGACGGCCTGTTCAACGCGGTCAAGAGCTTCATCGAGCTGCACAGCCTGGCCCCCAAGGGCGTGAAGCTGCTGCCCGAGGACGTTTTTGCCCGCGCCAGCTACGTGCTGTCCGCCAAGGTGCTGGACCCGCAGTTCCAGGGCCAGATCAAGGAGCGCCTGAACTCCCGCGATGCGGTGCGGCTGGTCAGCGGCTTTGTGCGCCCGGCGCTGGAGCTGTGGCTGCACCAGCATGTGGAGTACGGCAAGAAGCTGGCCGAACTGGCCATCAAGGCCGCGCAGACCCGCCAGAAGGCCGGGCAGAAGGTGGAAAAGCGCAAGGGCTCCGGCGTGGCCGTGCTGCCCGGCAAGCTCACCGACTGCGAAAGCCGCGACATTCGCCACAACGAAGTGTTCCTGGTGGAGGGCGATTCGGCCGGCGGCAGCGCCAAGATGGGCCGCGACAAGGAGACCCAGGCCGTCCTCCCCCTGCGCGGCAAGGTGCTCAACACCTGGGAGGTGGAGCGCGACCGGCTGTTTGCCAACAACGAGATCCACGACATCTCCGTGGCCATCGGCGTGGATCCGCACGGGCCTGCCGACAGCCCCGACCTGAGCGGCCTGCGCTACGGCAAGATCTGCATCCTCTCCGACGCGGACGTGGACGGCTCGCACATCCAGGTGCTGCTGCTGACGCTGTTCTTCCGCCATTTTCCCAAGCTCATCGAGGCCGGCCATGTGTGCGTGGCGCGCCCGCCGCTGTTCCGTGTGGATGTGCCGGCCCGGGGCAAGAAGCCGGCCGCCAAGATGTACGCGCTGGACGACGGCGAACTCAACGCCATCCTCGACAAGTGCGCCAAGGACGGCGTGCCGCGCGAGAAATGCCAGATCAGCCGCTTCAAGGGCCTGGGCGAGATGAACGCGGAACAATTGTGGGAAACGACACTCAACCCGGACACCCGGCGCCTGCTGCCCGTGCAGTTCGGCAACCTGGACTTTGCCGCCACCGAAGGGCTCATCACCAAGCTCATGGGCAAGGGCGAAGCCGCGGCGCGCCGGGAACTGATGGAACTGCACGGCGACGCGGTCGAGATCGATATCTGACGCTTGCGGCGGCTGCAGTACGCCAAGATGCACTACCTCACCCACGGCCGCTGGCGCCACGTTTTCATCCTCCTGCTGCTGTGCCTGGCGCAGCAGAGGGCTCGCGCGGACCTGTGGGCGCGGGTGGATGAGCGCGGCGTGACGCACTTTGCCCCCGAGCAGGTGGACGCGCGGTACGAACTGTTTTTCCGGGGCCATGAGTTCGACTCGTCGCGCGACATGCCCGCGGGCGCACCGTCCCTGCCCCATGCGCTGCCGGCCGAGGGCGCACGCCTGCGGGCCTTTTTTGACATTGCGCCGGACTACAAGCGCGTCAAGCACCACCTGCGCGCCGCGGCCAGCCAGCATGGGGTGGACTACGAGCTCCTGCAGGCCGTGATTGCCACCGAATCCGGCTTTGACGCCGCAGCCGTCTCGCCCCGGGGCGCCGTGGGGCTCATGCAGGTCATGCCGGACACCGCCAGCCGCTTTGGCGTGCGCGCCGACACCCGCCGCAGCGTGGAGCAGAAGCTGGCCGACCCGGCCGTCAACGTGCCCACCGGCACGCGCTACCTGCGCTACCTGCTGGACCTGTTCCCCGGCCGCATCGACCTGGCGGTGGCGGCCTACAACGCGGGGGAGGGGGCCGTGCAGCGTGCCGGCAACCAGATTCCCGCCTTCAAGGAAACCCAGAACTACGTGCGCACGGTGCTCGGGCTGTATGCCCAGCTCAAGCCGCCGGACCTGGTGCGCACCCAGCGCGCCGCCACCGGCCGCGTGCGCATGGAGATCTCTGGCGGCGCCCACCTCCGCGGCAACCTGCCGTCCCCGGCGGCGCCGCGAGCGGGGGAGTTCCCCGCGGCCCGTGACTGAACCTTCTTAGCGAACGAATGAGCGACCAACCTATCTTGGATTTCACCTCTGCGGGCGACGGCGGCGCAGACGCCCTGGACCTGGGCGGCTATGCCCAGCGCGCCTACCTCGAATACGCCCTGTCGGTCGTCAAGGGCCGCGCGCTGCCCGACGTGTGCGACGGGCTGAAGCCCGTGCAGCGGCGCATCCTGTACGCCATGGACCAGATGGGCCTGGGCTACAGCGGACCCACGCGCAACACCCCGGCCAAGCCCGTCAAGAGCGCCCGCGTGGTGGGCGACGTGCTGGGCCGCTTCCACCCCCACGGCGACCAGTCGGCCTACGACGCGCTGGTGCGCATGGCGCAGGACTTTGCACAGCGCTACCCGCTGATCGACGGCCAGGGCAACTTCGGCAGCCGCGACGGCGATGGCGCCGCGGCCATGCGCTACACCGAGGCCCGCCTGTCGCGCATCACCACCTTGCTGCTCGACGAGATCGACGAAGGCACGGTCGACTTCATGCCCAACTACGACGGCAGCACGCAGGAGCCGCGCCAGCTGCCCGCCCGGCTGCCGTTTGCGCTGCTCAACGGCGCCAGCGGCATCGCTGTGGGCCTGGCCACCGAGATCCCGAGCCACAACCTGCGCGAGATCGCCGACGCCTGCATTGCGCTCATCAAGACCCCTGCGCTCAGCCAGGACGAACTGCTGGCCATCGTGCCGGGGCCGGACTACCCCGGCGGCGGCCAGATCATCAGCAGCCCTGGCGACATTGCCGACGCTTACCGCACGGGCCGTGGCAGCCTCAAGGTGCGTGCGCGCTGGAAGATCGAAGACCTGGCGCGCGGCCAGTGGCAGCTGGTGGTCAACGAGCTGCCGCCCGGCGTGAGCACGCAGCGGGTGCTGGAAGAGATCGAGGAAATCACCAACCCCAAAGTCAAGGCCGGCAAGAAGGCCCTGAGCCAGGAGCAGACCCAGCTCAAGGCCAGCATGCTGGCCGTGCTGGACGTGGTGCGCGACGAATCCAGCAAGGATGCGCCCGTGCGTCTGGTGTTCGAGCCCAAGACCGGCAAGACGCCCCAGCAGGAGCTGATCACCGCCCTGCTGGCGCACACCAGCCTGGAAACCTCGGCGCCCATCAACCTCACGATGGTGGGGCTGGACGGCAAGCCGGTGCAGAAGTCGCTGCGGCAGATGCTGGAAGAGTGGATCCAGTTCCGCCAGAACACCATCACGCGCCGCAGCCAGCACCGGCTGGACAAGGTGCTGGAGCGCATCCACATCCTCGAAGGGCGGCAGACCGTGCTGCTCAATATCGACGAGGTGATTGCCATCATCCGCCAGTCGGACGAGCCCAAGGCCGCGCTGATTGCGCGCTTCCACCTCAGCGACCGGCAGGCCGAGGACATCCTTGAAATCCGCCTGCGCCAGCTGGCGCGGCTCGAAGCCATCAAGATCGAGCAGGAGCTCAAGGAACTGCGCGAAAGCCAGGGCCGGCTCGAAGACATCCTGAACAACCCCAGCGCCTTGCGCCGCACCATGGTCAAGGAGATCGAGGCCGACGCCAAGACGTTTGCCGACCCCCGCCGCACGCTGATCCAGGCCGAGAAGAAGGCCGTGGCCGAGGTGAAGGTGGTGGACGAGCCCGTCACCGTGGTCGTCTCGCAAAAGGGCTGGGTGCGCGCGCGCACGGGCCACGGGCACGAGGCCGCCAGCTTCGCCTTCAAGGCGGGCGACGGCCTGTACGGCACGTTTGAATGCCGCACCGTGGACACGCTGCTGGCCTTTGGCAGCAACGGGCGGGTGTACTCGGTGCCGGTGTCGGTGTTGCCGGGCGCGCGCGGCGACGGCCAGCCCGTGACCACGCTGATTGAGCTGGAATCCGGTACGCAGCTGCTGCACTACTTTGCCGGCCCCGCCAGTGCCCAACTGCTGCTGGCCAACTCGGGCGGCTACGGATTCATCGCAGCGGTGGAAAACATGGTCTCGCGCCAGAAGGGCGGCAAGGCCTTCATCACCCTGGGCGAGGGCGAAACGGTGTGCGTGCCCTCGCACGTCGCGGGCACGTCGGGCGGCAAGCCCCTGGCCCCCGCCACGCATGTGGCGTGTGCGTCGGTGGGCGGGCGCATCCTGACCTTCGAGATCAGCGAGCTCAAGAGCATGGCCAACGGCGGCCGCGGCCTGATGCTCATCGACCTGGAGGACAAGGACCAGCTGGCCGGCGCCGCAGCCTACACCCGCAGCGTCCGCCTCGACGGCACCGGGCGCGGCGGCAAGCCGCGCGACGAAACGCTGGAGATCCGCAGCCTGAACAATGCGCGGGCGGCGCGCGGACGCAAGGGCAAGGCCGCTGACCTGGGGTTCAAGCCGGCGGCCGTGACGCGGGTGGAGTAAGCGCGGACCAGGGGGTGAGGAGGAGGTAAGGCCGGGCAAATTGCTCTTGTACTGCGGCGGGTTTGTGCGATAGTGGGAAAGCGAGCAACATAACGTTACAAACGAGCAAGGAGATTGGTATGCCCCGTCAGTTCCGAATGGCCCACAAGTTGTGGCTCGCGGTAGTCCTTATCGTGGTGTTGCTCGTGGCGGTGGTGGGGTTCTCCGGCTACCGCAGCGCACAGGTGCAGGCCCGCTCCGAGGCGGCGGCGCGGGACATGGAGGCCCGCGTGCAGGCGGCCATCACCTGGGCCGGCCTGACGGAGACGAACGCAGCCCGCACCCAGGCCCTGATCGTGAGCGGCGACCCGGCGGTGGAGGCCGAGTTCAAGGATGTGATCGCGGCCACGTCCGCCAAGATCAGCGAGGTGCAGAAATCGCTGGAATCGATGGCCCTGTCCGAGGCCGACAAGGCGCAGATGGGCAAGATCGCGGCGGCGCGCAAGACCATGATTGATCTGCGCGGCGAGGCCCGCAAGCTCAAGGCCGATGGCCAGCAGGAGCAGGCGGTCGCGCTGATCACGCAGAAATACAACCCCGCGGTGGCCGCCTACCTGGGCACGCTGCGCGAGTTCGTGCAACAGCAGCAGCAGAACGCAGTCGCCACGCAGGCGGCCATGGCGTCGGAGCGCATGCTCACGGTGAAGATCGCGGCCGTGGCGGTCGGCCTGCTGCTGCTGGCCATCATCGTCGGGGCCTACTACCTCATCAACAGCATCCAGCGCCCGCTGGAGCAGGCCAACGGGTTGGCCGAGCGGATCGCCGGCGGCGACCTGAGCCAGAGCGAACGGGTGACGCGGGGCGACGAGTTCGGCGACCTGCTGCGGTCGCTGTATGCGATGAGCGACGCCCTGGGCCGCATGGTGCACCAGGTGCGCCAGAGCACCGACAGCATCGCCATTGCCAGCGCAGAGATCGCCACGGGCAACCACGACCTGTCTGCGCGCACGGAGCAGACCTCCAGCAACCTGCAGCAGACCGCGGCGGCCATGGAGGAGTTCACCAGCACCATCCAGCAAAGCGCCGGCAGTGCCCAGCAAGCCAGCAGCCTGGCGGCAGGCGCCACCGGCGTGGCCCGGCGCGGCGGCGAGGTGGTGTCGCAGGTGGTGGCCACCATGGAGGACATCAACCACAGCAGCAAGAAGATCTCCGACATCATCGGCGTGATCGACGGCATCGCCTTCCAGACCAACATCCTGGCCCTGAATGCGGCGGTGGAGGCCGCCCGCGCGGGCGAGCAGGGCCGCGGCTTTGCCGTGGTGGCCAGCGAAGTGCGCAGCCTGGCCCAGCGCAGCGCCGAGGCGGCCAAGGAGATCAAGCAGCTGATCAACACCTCGGTGGAGAAGGTGGAGGCCGGCTCGCGCCTGGTGTCCGATGCGGGCGCCACCATGACGGACATCGTGCAGTCGGTGCAGCGGGTGACGGACATGATCGGCGAGATCACCGCGGCCTCTTCCGAGCAGAGCGCGGGCGTGGCGCAAGTGAACCAGGCCATCGGCAACCTGGACCAGATGACGCAGCAGAACGCCGCGCTGGTCGAGGAAAGCGCCGCCGCCGCCCAAAGCCTGCGCGAGCAGGCCGACCACCTGGCCCGCGAAGTGTCGCGCTTCAAGGTCAATGCGGCCAGCTACGGCCCGGCCCAGGCGGCCATCGGCGCCGCACGCGCATCGGCCGCCCGGCAGGCGGCTGCGCCTGCTGCGGCCCAGGGCCAGCCCAGTGCCGGCCCGGCCGCGGCACGGGCGCCAGCAACGGCCCCGCGCCTGGGCGCCGCAGCCGCACCCGCCGCAGCGGCCGTCCAGAAATCCGCCGCGGCACCGCGGCAGGCGGCCACAGCGCAGGTGGCCGAAGACGATTGGGAGAGCTTTTGAGCGCCGTGCGGCGCTATGAAAGAAGGAGCTTCCAGCGCTTGATGCACAAGGATTTCAAGGCGATTTAGCCTTCAAACCAAGAGCGGGCATGCGCGAGCAGCTCCTTTTTTGAGAGCGCTGTTTTTAAGCGCGCTGACCCGGCCGGCGCCGGGGATGCGCCGGCCTTTTGCGGGTTACGCGGGTTACGCGGGTTACACGGGTTACGCGAGTTCCGCGATCAGCTCGATTTCCACGCACGCGCCCAGCGGAATCTGCGCCACGCCAAAGGCGCTGCGCGCATGCACACCGGCTTCGCCAAACACCTGGCCCAGCAGCTCGCTGGCGCCGTTGGTCACCAGGTGCTGTTCGGTGAAGTCACCCGTGGAATTCACCAGGCTCATCACCTTGACGATGCGCTTGACGCGGTTCAGGTCGCCGCCGCAAGCGGCCTGCAGCGTGCCCATCAGGTCAATGGCCACGCCGCGTGCGGCCTGCTTGCCTTCCTCGGTGCCGATGTCGCGGCCAAACTGCGCGGTCCAGGGCTTGCCGTCCTTGCGGGCGATGTGGCCGCTCAGGAACACCAGGTTGCCGGTCTGCACGTAGGGCACGTAGGCCGCCGCGGGAACGGACACCGGGGGCAGGGTGATGTTGAGTTCTTTCAGCTTGTCGTAAACGCTCATGGTTTTTTCCTTGGTGGAAGCAATGAAGGGTGGGTGGGTGGGCCGTCGCCGGCACGGCGCGCGCACAGCGGCTGCGCCGCGCCGGGGTGGCGGGGAGTGTTACACACCCGGGGGCGCAGAATCCACCGGACGGCTGCGGCACGCCCCTTTAGCATCACCCCATGTCCACCATAAGCCTCCCTAATGCCGCGCCGCCCCAGGCGGAGGCCGCGGCCGCCGCGGCACCGGGGTGGTGGGCAGCGGCCTGGCTGCTGGGGGCCGTGGCAGGCGCGGCAGTGCAGCTGCAGCAGCCCTGGCTGTGGGCGGGGTGGGCCTATGCCGCGGTGCTGGCCGCGGCCTGCCTGGCCGTGGGGTGCGTGGCTGCGCTCTCGGGCCGGCGCCGGGGTGCAGCCGCCGCGTACGGAACCCGGGCGGCCAGCGTGCTGGCGCTGGGCGCGGGGTTCCTGGCCCTTTTTGCGCTGACCGGCCTGCGCGCCGTCGGCTACGCCAGCGACGGACTGGAGCCGGCGCTGGAGGGCCGGGACTTGCGCGTGACCGGCGTGGTGGCCGCCATGCCGCAGCGCAACGAGGCCGGCACGCGCCTGCGCCTGGACGTGGAGTCCGCCACCCTGGACGGCGCCGCCGTGCGGCTGCCGCGCAGCATCGACCTGGCCTGGTATGGCGGCCCGTTCCGCGATGCCGCCGGCCTGGCCGACCTGCAACGCCAGCCCCCCGCGCTGGTGGCCGGAGAGCGCTGGGCGCTGACCGTGCGGCTGAAGGCGCCGCACGGTGCGCGCAATCCCTACGGGTTTGATTTCGAACTGTGGATGTGGGAGCAGGGCGTGCAGGCCACGGGCTACGTGCGCGCCGGCCCCAAGGACGAGCCGCCGCAGCGGCTGGCGGCCACCGGGGCCCACCCGGTGGAGCGGGCGCGGCAGGCCGTGCGCGACGCCATCCTGGAGCGGCTGGATGGGCCGCAGGCCGATGGCGACGATCCGGCCCGGCTGCGGATTGCCGGTGTGGTGGCGGCCCTGGTGACGGGCGACCAGCGCGCCATCGACCGCGCCGACTGGGACGTGTTCCGCGCCACCGGCGTGGCGCACCTGATGAGCATCTCCGGCCTGCACATCACCCTGTTTGCCTGGCTGGCCGCCGCGGCCGTGGGGGCCCTGTGGCGCCGGTCCACGCGCTGCTGCCTGGCGGTGCCGGCGCCGTCGGCGGCGCTGGTGGCCGGGGTGGTGTTGGCGGCGGCCTATGCGCTGTTCAGCGGCTGGGGCGTGCCCGCGCAGCGCACGGTGATCATGCTGGCCGTGGTGGCCCTGCTGCGGCTCAGCGGCCGGCGCTGGCCCTGGCCCCAGGTCTGGCTGCTGGCGTGCGCGGCCGTGGTGGTGGCCGACCCCTGGGCGCTGGAGCAGGCGGGCTTCTGGCTGAGCTTTGTGGCCGTGGGGATTTTGTTTGCTACCAATTCAGTAGCTGCTGGCGCAGGTCCGGTGGGCGCCAGGGCACGGTTGTATGCGCTGTTCCGGGAGCAGTGGGTGGTGACCCTGGCGCTCACCCCGCTCACGTTGCTGCTGTTCGGGCAGATCTCGCTGGTGGGCTTTGTGGCCAATTTGGCGGCCATCCCGTGGGTCACGCTGGTGGTCACGCCGTTGGCGCTGGGCGGGGTGCTGTGGGCGCCGCTGTGGAGCCTGTCCGCCCTCAGCCTGCAGCCGCTGGCGGCGCTGCTGCAGTGGCTGGCGCAGTGGCCCTGGGCCGTGCTGTTCCTGCCCGCGGCGCCGCTGTGGGCGGGCGTCTGTGCCGTGGCGGGCGGCGCGCTGCTGGCAGCGCCTGTGCCCTGGCGCGTGCGGGCGCTGGCCCTGCCGCTGCTGTGGCCCGTGGCGGCCTGGCAGCCTGCGCGGCCGGCGCCGGGCCACTTCGAGCTGCTGGCCGCCGATATCGGCCAGGGCAACGCCGTGCTGGTCCGCACCGCCACGCATGCCCTGCTGTACGACGCCGGGCCGCGCTTTAGCCGCGAAAGCGATGCAGGCCACCGCGTGCTGGTGCCGCTGCTGCGGGCGCTCGGAGAGCGGCTGGACCTGGTCATGCTCAGCCACCGCGACGCGGACCACACGGGCGGCGCCGCCGCGGTGCTGGCCCAGCAGCCGCAGGCCGCGCTCAGCGGATCCATCGGCTCCGACGGCGCCCTGCAGGCGCTGCGGCCCGCCACCCCCTGCGTGGCGGGGCAGCAGTGGACTTGGGACGGCGTGCGGTTCGAGGTGCTCCACCCGCTGGCGCCGGATGCCGCCAGTGCCACGCCGCGCCCGAACACGCTCAGCTGCGTGCTGCGCATGGAGGCCGCGGCGCACGGCGCCGCGCCCGCGCCGGTGGCGCTGCTGGTGGGAGACATCGAGGCGGCGCAGGAGCAGGCCCTGCTGGCGCGCGGTGCCGGCGTGCACGCGGACCTGCTGCTGGTGCCCCACCACGGCAGCAAGACTTCGTCGACCCCGGCGTTCTTGCAGGCGGTCCAGCCGCGCACCGCTTTGGTGCAGTCGGGCTACCGCAACCGCTTCGGCCACCCGGCGGCCGAGGTGCTGGCGCGCTACGACGCGCTGGGCATTGCCGTGGTGGACTCGGCGCGCTGCGGCGCCGCCGCCTGGTCGTCGGAACAGCCTGCCGAAATCGGGTGCGAACGCGACCTGAATCCGCGCTACTGGCAGCACCGCCTGCCGCCCCGCAGCACGGCCGTCCGGTAAGCCCTGCGCGGGCGGCCAGCGCACGAATGCCGGAGTAAAAAAAGGGGTGGGCGCACAACTTGCTATCCTGTCCGCAGGAGGCCAGTTCATGCAGAAATTTGACGAGATGTACGCCATGCTGCCTTTCGATGGCAGCGATGTGCGTGAACACTACAAGCGCTATGCGCAGTGGTTGAGCAAACAGCCCCCTGACGTGATGCAGGCCCGCCGGGCCGAGGCCGAGATGATCTTCCGGCGCGTGGGCATCACCTTTGCCGTCTATGGCGCCAAGGACGAGGGCGGGGCCGGCAACGAGCGGCTCATCCCGTTCGACCTCATTCCCCGCATCATTCCCGCGCACGAGTGGAGCAGCATGCAGCAAGGGCTGGTGCAGCGCGTCACGGCCCTTAACCGCTTCATCCACGACGTGTACCACGGGCAGGACATCATCCGGGCCGGCGTCGTGCCCGCCGACCTCATCCTGAACAACGCGCAGTACCGGCGCGAGATGGCGGGCGTGCAGGTGCCGCAGAACATCTACGCCCACATCGCCGGCATCGACATCGTGCGCGCGCCCAACCCGCAGGGCCATGGCGAGTACTACGTGCTGGAGGACAACCTGCGCGTGCCCAGCGGCGTGAGCTACATGCTGGAAAACCGCAAGATGATGATGCGGCTGTTCCCCGAACTCTTCAGCCTGCACAAGGTGGCCCCCGTGGCCCACTACCCCGACCTGCTGCTCGAGACGCTGCGCGCCAGCGCCCCGCCCACCGCGGACGAGCCGACCGTGGTGGTGCTCACCCCGGGCATGCACAACAGCGCCTACTTCGAGCACGCCTTCCTTGCGCAGCAGATGGGCGTGGAGCTGGTCGAAGGGCAAGACCTGGTCGTCAAGGACAAGTTCGTGTACATGCGCACCACGCGCGGCCTGCAGCGCGTGGACGTGATCTACCGCCGCGTGGACGACGACTTCCTCGACCCGCAGGTGTTCCGCCCCAATTCCACCTTGGGTTGCTACGGCCTGATGGACGCCTACCGCGCGGGCAACGTGGGCATCTGCAACGCGGTAGGCACGGGGGTGGCCGACGACAAGTCCGTGTACCCCTATGTGCCCGAGATGATCCGCTTCTACCTGGGCGAAGAGCCCATCCTGAAGAACGTGCCCACCTGGATGTGCCGCAAGCCCGACGACCTGCAGTACGTGCTGGCGAACCTCAAGGACCTGGTGGTCAAGGAGGTGCACGGCGCCGGCGGCTACGGCATGCTCATCGGGCCGGCGGCGACGCAGGCCGAGATCGAGGACTTCCGCTGCGCCCTCATCGCCAACCCATCGGGCTACATCGCCCAGCCCACGCTCAGCCTGTCGAGCTGCCCCACCTACGTGGACAGCGGCATCGCCCCGCGCCACATCGACCTGCGCCCCTTCGTGCTCAGCGGCCGCGAGGTGCAGATGGTGGCCGGCGGCCTCACGCGCGTGGCGCTGCAGGAGGGATCGCTGGTGGTGAATTCGTCCCAGGGCGGCGGGACCAAGGACACCTGGGTGCTGGGCGAGGACTCGGCTGCCACGCAGTCCGCTTCCGGCGCCACGGGGCGGATGGCGCAATCCATGGGCGGCATGACACAAACACTGGGGGGATTTTGAAATGCTGAGCCGCACTGCCGACCATCTGTTCTGGATGTCCCGCTACACCGAGAGGGCAGAGAACACCGCCCGCATGCTCAATGTCAGCTACGAAACCTCGCTCCTGCCCCAGTCCGTTGACGTCGCGCAGGCGGGCTGGGAAGGTCTGCTGTCCATCAGCGAGCTGATTCCGGCCTACACCGCCCGGCACGGCGACGTGACGCCGCAGAAGGTGCTGGAGTTCATGGTGCGCGATGGCAACAACCCGTCGTCCATCCTGTCGTGCCTGCGCGCGGCCCGCGAGAACGCCCGCGCCGTGCGCGGCGCGCTCACCACCGAGGTGTGGGAAACGCAGAACCAGACCTGGCTGGAGCTGCACCGCCAGCTGGAAGGCGGCGCGTTCGAGCGCGATCCCGGCCAGTTCTTCGAATGGGTGAAATACCGCTCGCACCTCTCGCGCGGCGTGGTGCTGGGCACGATGCTGCAGGACGAGGCCTTCCACTTCCTGCGCATGGGCACGTTCCTGGAGCGGGCCGACAACACGGCGCGCCTGCTGGACGTGAAGTTCCACGCCGTGCAGAACGACTTTTTCGGCCGGGCGAACGAGCGCAACCAGGAAAACGACTTCTACCACTGGAGCGCCATCCTGCGCAGCGTCTCTGCCTTCGAGATCTACCGCAAGGTGTACCGCGACGTGATCACCCCGGGGCGGGTGGCCGACTTGCTGATCCTGCGCCGCGACATGCCGCGCTCGCTGCACGCCTGCATGCGCGAGGTGGTGGACAACCTGGCGGTGGTGGCCAACCAGCAGTCGGCAGAGACGCAGCGCCGTGCCGGGCGCCTGCTATCTGACCTGCAATACGGCCGCATCGACGAGATCCTGGCCACGGGGCTGCACGCCTTTCTGACCCAGTTCCTGGACCGGGTCAACGACCTGGGCGGCGGCATCAGCCGCGACTTCCTGGTCCTGGGCGCGGATTGACCGGCGGGCGCTGAGGAGGGGCCTCGGCGCTTGCCGCCGGGGCGGCCGTCAGCGCCCGGCCGGCCGCAGGCTGGCGACCACCGCGCGCACGTCGGCGATGGCGGAGTCGCGCAGCGCGTCGGTGCGCCAGCCCAGTTCGATGGCGAAGCGCGGCATCTCCACGGGGCAGGGCAGCACCTGCAGGCCGCTCATCTGCGCGATGGCATGCGCCGCATGGGCGGGCAGCGTGGCCACGGCGGGCGTGCCCTTGAGCCAATGGGGCAGGGCCGCGAAATGCGTGGTCGACGCAATCACGCGGCGCTTGTGCCCGGCGGCGGCCAGCACCTCGTCCACCACGCCGATGAAGCCGCCCGATGAGACGAGCACGTGGTCGCGGCGGACATACTCGGCCACAGAAAGGCTGCGCACCGCGCTCTTGCGCGCACGGGGGCGTGCGCGGCCCGGGGCTGCGTCCCCTGGGGGTGGAACTTCGGGGTCGATCAGGCAGGCATAGCCGCCTTCCCCCAGCGCCTCGTGGCTGAGCCAGCGCGTGGCCAGCCCCCCGGCGGTGATGGCCAGGTCGATCTCCCGGCCCATCAGCATCTCGGCCACGATCTGGCTGTGCGTCTGGCGGAAGGCCAGGCGCAAGCCGGGCGCGCGCCGGGCCACCGCGCGCAGGAGCGTGGGCCCCCAGGCCATCTCGAAATCGTCCGACATGCCGATGACCACGGAGCGGCCCTGGTAGCGCGCCGCAGGCGCGGCGCCCAGGGCCAGGCTCTCGCGGCATTTGTTCAGTGCCTCGCTGATGACGGGCTTGAGTTCCTGGGCCCGCAAGGTGGGCGCCAGCCCGCGCCCGGTGCGGGTGAACAGCGGGTCGCCATAGACGCGGCGCAGGCGGGCCAGGGCGGCGCTCACGGCCGACTGCGTCACCCCCAGCCGCAACGCAGCGCGCGTGGCGCTGCCTTCTTCATGCAGGGCCTCGAAAACGCGCAGGACGTTCAGGTCGAAACCGATATCAATACTGTTCATATCCATTAGCAATGATGGAGCGTTGATGAATCTTAGGGTTTTGGGAACACTGGCAGCTGTGTGATTTTTCCCGCGACCTGGACCGGAGCCCCGAACATGACCTTGACCACCGTTGCCGCCCTGCAGATGGGCGCATCCCCCCTTGGAACGCAGCAGACACTGGCCGACATCCTGGCCTATGAATCCGAGATCAAAGCCTCAGGTGCGCGCCTGGTGGTTCTGCCCGAGGCGTTGCTGGGCGGCTATCCCAAGGGCGAGATCTTTGGCACGCGCCTGGGCTACCGCCTGCCCGAAGGGCGCGAGGCGTTTGCCCGCTACCTTGCGGGCGCCATCAACGTGCCGGGGCCTGAGACGCAGGCCCTGGCAGAGCTGTCCGCCCGCACCCGCGCCACGCTGGTGCTGGGGGTGATCGAGCGCGCGGGCAGCACGCTGTACTGCACGGCCCTGTATTTCGACCCCGACCAGGGCCTGGTGGCCAAGCACCGCAAGCTCATGCCCACCGGCACGGAGCGCCTGATCTGGGGCATGGGCGACGGCTCCACGCTGCCGGTCATCGAGTCGGCCGCGGGCCGGGTGGGCGGCGCGATCTGCTGGGAGAACCACATGCCGCTGCTGCGCACCGCCATGTACGCCCAGGGCGTGCAGGTCTGGTGCGCCCCCACGGTGGACGAGCGCGACATCTGGCAGTGCTCCATGCGCCATATCGCTCACGAGGGGCGGTGCTTCGTGATCAGCGCCTGCCAGGTGCAGCCCTCGCCCCGCGCGCTGGGGATCGACGTTCCGGGCTGGGATGCCGACCGCCCGCTGATCCGTGGCAACAGCGTGATCGTGGGCCCGCTGGGCGAGGTGCTGGCCGGACCGCTGCAAGGCCAGGCCGGCTTGCTGGCGGCGCAGATCGACCTGGACGAGCTGGTGCGGGCCCGCTACGACTTCGACGTGGTCGGCCACTATGCCCGGCCCGACGTGTTCAGCCTGCAGGTGGACCGGCGGGCGAAGTCGACGGTAATGTTCCAGGACTGAGGGGGCAAAGAGGGACGCGCGCCGGCGGCTCCCGCGCGGTGTCAGCGCGGCCCGTTGCGCCGCTGCTCCCGCAGCATGAAGAGGTACAGGCTTTCCACCTTCTCGCGGGCCCAGGGCGTCTTGCGCAGGAATTTCAGGCTGGAGCTGACGCTGGGGTCGCTCTGGAAGCAGCGGACCGGGATGCGCTGGCCCAGTTCCTTCCAGCCGAAATGCTCCGATAGCGCCACCACCATGGCTTCCAGCGTGACGCCGTGCAGCGGGTTGCGGGGCTGGGCGGGGCGGGCGGGCGCATCGCCGGGCGGCGTGGAAGAGGATGGTGTGGAAGAGGGCGGCGCAGCAGGCGCGGTCGGCGGCGGGGTTTCGGCGGAATTCATGGCCCGGAGCATACAGACGCGGCACGCCCGGCGGGCGTGGGCCCCGGCGCTGGGCTGGAGGGAGGCGGCTACCCGTTGCGCTGCAAGTGCGCCTCGCGTTGGAACAGCTCCGCCGTCCAGTCCACAAAAGCGCGCACCTTGGCGCTGAGGTGGCGGTTGGGCGGGTACACCACGTAGACCGGCAGCGGCGGCTGCGTCCAGTCTGCCAGCAGTTGCACCAGCGCGCCGCTGTGCAGGTGGCGCTCGGCCTGCCAGGTGGTGATCTGGCCGATGCCCAGGCCCGCCAGGAGGGAGGTCACGTAGGCGTTGGCCTCGTTCACGCTCAATTGGTACGGCCCCGAAATGTCGATGGACTCAGAGTCCTTGCGGAACTCCAGCGGGTAGTGCCGCCCGGAGTGCGGCGAGAAATACAGCAGACTGCTGTGCTTCTCCTCGATCTCCAGCGGATGGCCGGGCGTGCCCTTGCGCGCCAGGTAGTCGGGCGATGCCACGGTGATGAACTCCAGGTTGCCCACGCGCCGCGCCACCAGGGACTGGTCGCTCAGCTCGCCGCCGCGGATCACGCAGTCCACGTTGTCGCCGATGAGGTCCACGATGCGGTCGCTCACCCCCAGGTCCACCTGGATGTCGGGGTAGCGGGCATGAAAATCCGCCAGGTTGGGAATGATGAGGAGCTGCGCCACCGAGGTGCCCACGTCCACCCGCAGCCGCCCGCGCGGGTTGGCGCGCGCGTTGGTCATGCTGGCCTCGATGTCGTCCAGGTCCGTCAGCAGGCGCACCGTGCGGTCGTAGTAGGCCGCGCCGTCGGCGGTCACGGTCACGCGGCGTGTCGTGCGGTTGAGCAGCTTCACGCGCAGGCGTGCCTCCAGCGCCTGGACGTGCTTGGTTACCGTGGCTTTGGGCAGCGAGAGCGAGTCGGCTGCCCGTGTGAACGTGCCCGCCTCCACCACCCGCACGAATATGCGCATGGCCTGTATCTGGTCCATGGCTTCTCCTTGAATCTGGAACTGCAGCACTCACCCGTGAGTGCTGAGGAATTCTCACACGCGAAGCCGCGCCCATTGTTAGCTGTTTGGAAACAGTGCGGTGGTGTTTCAACGGGTATATCCCGCGGGCACAAGCCGCTACATTCCATCCATCGTCAACCCACTGGACCCATGCCATGGAGCCCGACCGCCCGTCCTCTTCGCCGCCGCCGCTTGCCGACGCTGCCGCCAGCGGCCCCGCGTCAGCACCCGCGTCCCTTTGCGCGGACACCACCCTTGCGGTGGAGTCTGGCGAAGAGGTGGCGGTGCGCATGTACGGCCGCAAGAAGAAGAAAAAGGCCGAGCCGGCCGCGCCCGTGGTGGTGCACTTCCATGGCGGCGCCTTCGTGTCGGGTGATCTGGACAACGGCTGCACCGTGGCCACCATGCTCGAGGGCGCTGGCGCGGTGGTGGTGTCGGTGGCGTATCCGCTCTCGCCGTTTCCGCAACCGGTCAACACGGGCTACGAGGTGCTCAAGTGGGTGTACCGCCACCGGGCCAAGCTGGCCGGGCAGGGCGCGCAGGTGTACCTGGCGGGCGAGGAGGCCGGCGGCAACCTGGCCGCAGCGGTGGGCCTGATGGCACGCGACCAGTCGCACCCGCCGCTGGCGGGGCAGATCCTGCTGTCGCCCATGCTGGATCCCTGCGTGGGAACGGCCTCGCTGCGGGAAGCGACGGGGCATGCCACGGGCTGCAAGTGGGCCGAAGGATGGGCCAATTTCCTGCGGGGGCCGCGCGATGCCGAGCACCCCTACGCCGTGCCGGCGGGAGCGCTTCGCCTGGCGAGCCTGCCCCCGACACTGATTCTGGTGGGGGACACCGATCCCATGCACGACGAAGCCGTGGCGTATGCCGCGCGGCTCAAGGCCGCGGGGCTGCAGGTTACCTGCCACGTGTTTTCGAAGGTGGCGCAGTGGCCGGACGCCCTGCTGCAGACCGGCGCGCACGAATGCCCCTGCGCGGCCGCGGCCCAGGACCAGTTTCGGCGGTTCTTTGAGGCCACCCGATGTCCGGTGCCTTCCTGACAGAGCCC
Source organism: Acidovorax sp. (assembly GCF_021287135.1). Lineage (GTDB taxonomy): Bacteria > Pseudomonadota > Gammaproteobacteria > Burkholderiales > Burkholderiaceae_C > Acidovorax. The sequence goes on along the minus strand of NZ_JAJTBB010000055.1, from coordinate 6,930 downwards.
CTGGCCGCAGAAAGTGCTTGACCTCAACTTGAGTTGAGGTTTGATACTGCGGCCTCCCCACCAGCCATCCCTGGTTTCCTGACGCATTTTTCCGGCCCCTCGTGCCGGAGGGCGTTGCCTTGCCTGCATCTCTCTGCGCGCGCCGTCCACAAGCCGGCGTGCCGGGTTACTGACGCCAACTACACGGAGGACATCACCGCATGAGCCCAGCATTTCGCTTTTCTTCGCCTGCCACGGCCCGCCACGGCCTGTGTCGCAGCAGCGCTGCCGGCCGCCGCGCCGGCGCTTGACTCTTTCACCGTGTCAATGCGGAGACTGCGCCCGCGCCGATCCCGCTGACCCGGTTGCGCCCCGTGTCCCGGCTGTTGCCGGGCGCGGAACCTGCCCCCTCCCGGCCCGCCACGAAGGCGGGCCCCAACGATTGAATGCCATGACCATGAACTCTCAACCGCTTTCCAAAAAGGGCCGCCCCCTGGGCCTGGCCACCCTCGCCACTGCCGTGACGGCCGCCGTCGCTGCGCTGGTCCTCGTCTTCCAGTCGCCCACGGCCCAGGCCAATGGCGAGGCCGCCGCACCGCCTGCCATGCCGGTGTCCGTGGCGGCCGTGGTGCAAAAGGACATTGCCCTGTGGGACGAGTTCTCCGGCCGGCTGGAAGCCGTGCAGCGGGTGGACGTGCGGCCCCGCGTCTCTGGCGCGGTGCAGGCCGTGCATTTCCGCGAGGGCTCGCTCGTCAAGCAGGGCGACCTGCTGTTCACCGTGGACCCCGCCCCCTATGCCGCCGAGGTGGACCGTGCCGAGGCCCAGGTCGTGGCCGCGCAGGCGCGCCTGTCGTACACCCGCAGCGAGCTGGAGCGCGCCACGCGCCTGCTGGAGGACAAGGCCATCGCCCAGCGTGAGCACGACGAGCGCCAGAATGCCCAGCGCGAGGCCGACGCCAACCTGCGCGCCGCCCAGGCCGCGCTGCAGACGGCCAAGCTGAACCTCTCGTACACCCAGGTGCGCGCGCCCATCGCGGGCCGCGTGGGCCGCATCGAGGTCACCGTGGGCAACCTGGTGGGCTCGGGCGCCGGCGCGCCGGTGCTGACCACGCTGGTGTCGGTGAGCCCCATCTACGCCAGCTTCGACACCGACGAGCAGATCGTGGTGAAGGCGTTGCAAGACTTGCAAAGCGGCGCCAAGGGGCAGAGCGCCCGCCAGCTGATTGAACGCATTCCCGTGCAGATGGGCACCGGCACCACGGGCGGCACGCCCCATGCGGGCCGCCTGCAGCTCATCGACAACCAGGTGGATGCGAAGAGCGGCACGGTGCGCGTGCGCGCCGTGTTCGACAACGAGGACGGCGCGCTCATCCCCGGCCAGTTCGCGCGCATCCGCATGGGCCAGGCGCGTGAGAGCCAGGCGCTGCTCATCAACGAGCGTGCCGTCGGCACCGACCAGAACAAGAAGTTCGTGATGGTGGTGGGTGAAGGCAACAAGGCCGAGTACCGCGAGGTCACGCTGGGCGCGCCCATCGACGGCCTGCGCGTGGTCACCTCGGGCCTCAAGGCGGGCGAGAACATCGTTGTGAACGGCTTGCAGCGCGTGCGGCCTGGCGCAGTGGTGGCGCCCCAGCCCGTGCCCATGACGGCCAAGGCCGAGCTGGCGAGCGACCCGAAGCAAGCCAAGAACCACAACACCACCAAATCGCCGGCCGCCTGAGCACGGGCAGGAGCGACCCCAGGAATTTGCATCCATGAACCTGTCCCGCTTTTTCATCGACCGCCCCATCTTTGCGGGGGTGCTGTCGGTGCTCATCTTCCTTTCCGGGCTGATCGCGCTGCGCGGCCTGCCCATCTCCGAGTACCCCGAGGTGGCGCCGCCGTCGGTGGTGGTGCGCGCGCAGTACCCGGGCGCCAACCCCAAGGTGATTGCCGAGACCGTGGCCACGCCGCTGGAGGAATCCATCAACGGCGTGGAAGGCATGCTCTACATGGGCAGCCAGGCCACCACTGACGGCGTGATGACGCTCACCGTCACCTTCGCGCTGGGCACCGACCCCGACAAGGCCCAGCAGCTGGTGCAGAACCGCGTCTCGCAGGCCGAGCCGCGCCTGCCCGAGGAAGTGCGCCGCCTGGGCGTGACCACCGTGAAGAGCGCGCCCGACCTGACCATGGTGGTCCACCTGGTCTCGCCCAATAACCGCTACGACATCGACTACCTGCGCAACTACGCCGTGCTCAACGTGAAGGACCGCCTCGCGCGCATCCAGGGCGTGGGCCAGGTGCAGGTGTTTGGCGGTGGTGACTATTCCATGCGTGTGTGGCTCGACCCGCAGAAGGTCGCGCAGCGCGGCCTCTCGGCCAGCGACGTGGTGGCCGCCATCCGCGGCCAGAACGTGCAGGCCGCAGCCGGCGTGGTGGGCGCATCGCCCGGCCTGCCCGGCGTGGACCTGCAGCTGTCCATCAACGCCCAGGGCCGCCTCACCACGGAGGAGGAGTTTGGCGACATCATCGTCAAGACCGGCGCCGATGGCGCGGTGACGCGCCTGCGGGACATCGCCCGCCTGGAGCTCGGCGCGGCCGATTACTCGCTGCGTTCGCTGCTCAACAACGACCCGGCTGTGGGCATGGGCGTTTTCCAGGCGCCGGGTTCCAACGCGCTGGACATCTCGGCCAACGTGCGCAAGACCATGGACGAGCTGCAGAAGAACATGCCCGAGGGCGTGGAATTCCGCATTGCCTACGACCCCACGCAGTTCGTGCGTGCCTCCATCCAGTCCGTGATCCATACGCTGCTGGAAGCCATCGCTCTGGTGGTGATTGTGGTGATCCTGTTCCTGCAGACCTGGCGCGCGTCCATCATCCCGCTGCTGGCCGTGCCGGTGTCGGTGGTGGGCACGTTCGCGGTGCTGCACCTGCTGGGCTTTTCGATCAACGCATTGAGCCTGTTCGGGCTGGTGCTGGCCATCGGCATCGTGGTGGACGACGCCATCGTGGTGGTGGAGAACGTGGAGCGCAACATCGAGGCCGGCCTGACGCCGCGCGAGGCCACCTACCGCGCCATGCGCGAGGTGAGCGGTCCCATCATCGCCATTGCGCTGGTGCTCACGGCCGTGTTTGTGCCGCTGGCCTTCATCAGCGGGCTCACGGGGCAGTTCTACCGGCAGTTTGCGGTGACGATCGCGATCTCGACGGTGATCTCGGCCATCAACTCGCTGACCTTGTCGCCGGCGCTGTCCGCGCTCTTGCTGCGCGGCCACGATGAGCCCAAGGATGCGCTCACGCGCGGCATGGACAAGGTGCTGGGCGGATTCTTCCGCCGCTTCAACCGCGTGTTCCACCGCGGCTCGCAGGCGTACAGCGGCGGCGTGCAGCGGGTCATCGGCCGCAAGGCGCTGATGCTGGCCATCTATGGCGCGCTGGTGTTCGCCACCTGGGGCCTGTTCAAGATCGTGCCCGGCGGCTTCGTGCCCGCGCAGGACAAGCAGTACCTGGTGGGCTTTGCGCAGCTGCCCGACGGCGCCACGCTGGACCGCACCGAGGACGTGATCCGCCGCATGGGTGACATCGTCAAGCAGAACCCGAACGTGGAAGACGCCATCGCCTTCCCCGGCCTGTCGATCAACGGCTTCACCAACAGCTCCAACTCCGGCATCGTGTTCGTGTCGCTCAAGCCCTTTGCTGAGCGCACCCGCGCCGACCAGAGCGGCGGGGCCGTGGCCGGCCAGTTGAACCAGGCGTTCGGCAGCATCCAGGACGCCTTCATCGCCATGTTCCCGCCGCCCCCGGTGGCAGGCCTGGGCACGACCGGCGGCTTCAAGCTGCAGATCGAGGACCGCGCGTCGCTGGGCTACGAGGCCATGGACGCGGCCGTGAAGGCCTTCATGGGCAAGGCCTACCAGACGCCCGAGCTGGCCGGCCTGTTCACCAGCTGGCAGGTCAACGTGCCGCAGCTGTATGCCAACATCGACCGCACCAAGGCGCGCCAGCTGGGCGTGCCGGTGACGGACATCTTCGAGACGCTGCAGATCTACCTGGGCAGCCTGTACGTGAACGACTTCAACCAGTTCGGCCGCACCTACAGCGTGCGTGCGCAGGCCGATGCCTCGTACCGCGCGCGGGCCGAGGACGTGGCACTGCTCAAGGTGCGCTCGGCCACCGGCGAGATGGTGCCGCTGTCCGCGCTGATGAAGATCGAGCCCAGCTTCGGCCCGGAGCGCGCCATGCGCTACAACGGTTTCCTGTCGGCCGACGTGAACGGCGGGCCCGCGCCCGGCTTCTCGTCGGGCCAGGCGCAGGCCGCCGTGGAGCGCATCGCCGCCGAGACGCTGCCCCCCGGCATCACGTTCGAATGGACCGAGCTGACCTATCAGGAGATCCTGGCCGGCAACTCCGCCGTGCTGGTGTTCCCGCTGGCCATCCTGCTGGTGTTTCTGGTGCTGGCCGCGCAGTACGAAAGCCTCACGCTGCCCATCGCCATCATCCTGATCGTGCCCATGGGCATCCTGGCCGCGATGACGGGCGTGTGGCTCACCAAGGGCGACAACAACGTGTTCACGCAGATCGGGCTCATCGTGCTGGTGGGGCTGTCGGCCAAGAACGCGATCCTGATCGTGGAGTTCGCCCGCGAACTGGAGTTTGCAGGGCGCACCCCCGTGCAGGCCGCCATCGAGGCCAGCCGCCTGCGGCTGCGCCCCATCCTGATGACCTCGCTGGCCTTCGTGATGGGCGTGCTACCCCTGGTGCTGTCCACCGGCGCGGGCGCCGAAATGCGCAGCGCCATGGGCGTGGCGGTGTTCGCCGGAATGATCGGGGTGACGGCCTTCGGCCTGTTCCTCACGCCCGTGTTCTACGTGCTGCTGCGCAAGCTGGCCGGCAACCGCCCGCTGGTGGAGCATGGCGCGCACGTGGCGCCTATCTCGCACACGCCGGGCAGTGGTGGCACCGCGCACCCCGTGCTCGCTGCGCCCCGCAAGGAGCACGCGTAATGCCCCACCCCACGACAAAGGCTGTGACCGCCGCCTTCAACGCCCACCCCGCTGCGCTACCCCAGGCCGCAGCGGTGCTGGGAGGAGACCCAACATGACCGAATTGCAGATGAAGAACCCGAACGATCTGGCCCCTGCCGTGCGCAAGCGCAGCCTGCTCGCGCCCCTGGCCGCGGCCCTGGTGCTGGCCGGCTGCATGACGCAGCCCGTGGTGCCCGCGCCGCACGCTGGCGTGCCCGTGCCCGCCCACTTCGCGGGGGGCGCGGGGCTGGACGGTGGCGCAGCGGGAGCGGCAGCGCTGCCGGCCGCCCCCTGGACCGTGGCCCCGCCCGCCGAGGCCCAGCCGCGCGGCGAGTGGTGGCTGGGCTTTCAAGACCCCGTGCTGGCCGATCTGGTGCAGCGCGCGGGCACTGCCAACACCAGCATCCAGCAGGCCGCCGCGCGCCTGGCCGAGGCGCGAACCCTGCTGCGCTCGGCCGACGCCGCGCGCTCGGTGCAGGTGGGGGCTTCGGCCGGCGTCGCGCGCCAGGCAGGTGCCGGCACCACGGGCAGCGCAGCGCCCTCCACGCTGGGCACGGCGGGCCTGAACGCTTCGTATGAACTGGACCTGTTCGGCCGCCTCTCGCAAACCAGCGACGCCGCGCGCCTGGACGCGGACGCCCGCGAAGCCCTGCTGCAGAGCACGCGCCTCATGGTGCAGGCCGATGTGGCGCAAACCTATCTGCAGCTGCGCGCCGTGCAGGCCGAACAGGTGCTGGTGCAGGAAAGCCTGTCCGCCTACCAGGACACGCTGCGCCTCACCCAGCGCCGCCTGCAGGCGGGCGACGTGGCCGAGCTGGACGTGGCGCGCGTGCAGACCGAGGTGGCCGCCACCGAATCCGATGCATTGGCTTTGCAGCGCCAGCAGGCCCTGCTGACCAACGCCCTGGCCGTGCTGGTGGGCGAGGTGGCCAGCGGCTTTGTGTTGCCCCCCGCCACGGGCGATGCCGCGCTGCCCGTGATCCCGCCCGGCGTGCCGGGCACCGTGCTGGCCCGCCGCCCTGACGTGTCCGCCGCCCAGTCTGCCGTGCTCGCCGCGCAGGCCCGCGTGGGCGTGGCGCAAAAGGCGTGGTTCCCGGCCGTTACGCTCACCGGCAATGCGGGGCATGCGTCGCCGGAGCTGGGCGACCTGTTCAAGTGGTCGGCCCGCGCCTGGGGCGTGAGCGCGCTGCTGTCGCTGCCGATCTTTGACGGCGGCCAGCGCGATGCGCAGATTGAGGGCGCCAAGGCGCGCCTGGAGGCTGCGCTGGCGGACCACCGGGGTCAGGTGCTCAACGCGTTTCGTGACGTGGAGGATCAGCTGACCTCGCTGCGTCTGCTCTCGGGCCAGGCCGAGGCGCAGGCCCGTGCGGTGACCGCCGCGCGCCGGGCCACGCAGCTGTCGGATGCGCGGTATCGCAATGGTTTGGTGAGCCAGCTGGAACTGCTGGATGCGCGGCGCAGCGAGCTGCGCAATCGGCGGCAGGAGCTGCAGGTGCGGACGGCGCAGTATGTGGCGACGGTGGGGTTGATTCGGGCGCTCGGTGGGGGGTGGGGGGATCAGCCGGTTGTGAATGTGGCGCAGGTGTCGCCGTAGTTTTTTGGATGTTTTTGGCCTCTGGCGCTTGTCTGCAAAGCGCTGGAAGCTATTGTTTTTGTAGCTTTGGCCATTCTGTCCGTTCGGGCTGAGCTTGCCTGTCCTGAGCTTGTCGAAGGGGTGAAACCGGGGCAGCGTCTCCACCCGTTCGGGCTGAGCTTGTCGAAGCCGGGGCGAGCGGGTTTAAGAAGCATGCTTAGGTTGGGTGCGGGAGCCGGGTCTCGGCCCGGCGGCCGAGGTACTTGTTCTTTGCTTCGCTGTTCAGACCGGACACATGGTTAACAGGTGTGCGGGGACATGGTTTACAGATTTGATTAAACGGCTTCGGTGTCGGTCAGGTCAATCACC
>NZ_JAJTBB010000049.1 GCF_021287135.1 Acidovorax sp. | reverse complement strand
GCGCCTGGACAACCTGGAAGACCCGTACCGCCTGTTCCGCTGCCACACCATCATGAACTGCGTGGACGTGTGCCCCAAGGGCCTGAACCCCACGATGGCGATTGGCAAGATCAAGGAACTGATGGTGCGCCGCGCCATCTGACCCAGATCAGGCCCGCAACGGCAGGACGGCCATGCAAGCCCCTCTTTCCACTCCCTCTCCCGCTGCACCGCTGGCGGCGGCCTCGCCGCTGCTGGACGAGCGGGAGCTGAGCAAGCTGCGCTGGCGCTGCCGGCGCGGCCTGCTGGAGAACGATCTGTTCATCGAACGGTTCTTCGCCCGCTTCGAGTCCACGCTGACCCAGCGCCATGCGCAAGGGCTGCGCAGCCTGATGGACCTGGCGGACAACGACCTTCTGGACCTGTTGCTGCGGCGGCGCGAGCCCACCGGCGATCAGAGCTCAGAAGAGGCGCACGAAGTGCTCGACATGCTCAGAGATTGCGCCGGCGCGCCACCCCTGCCCGCCTGACGCCCCCAGCGACCCGCGCCCCAGACCGGATTCACATCGGCAACCTACCCAAGGAAAGTAACAATGAAGCTAGCTGACAACAAAGCCACCCTGTCGTTCAGTAACGGCAGCCCCAGCGTGGACCTGCCGGTCTATCAGGGCAGCATCGGCCCGGACGTCATCGACATCCGCAAGCTGTATGCGCAGACGGGCATGTTCACCTACGATCCGGGCTTCCTGTCGACGGCAGCGACCCAGTCCGCCATCACGTACATCGACGGCGACAAGGGCGAACTGCTGTACCGCGGCTACCCCATCGAGCAACTGGCCACGCAGTGCGACTACCTGGACACCTGCTACCTGCTGCTCAACGGCGAACTGCCCAACGACGGCCAGCGCACCGACTTCCACAAGCTCGTGACCAACCACACCATGGTCAACGAGCAGATGCAGTTCTTCCTGCGCGGCTTCCGCCGCGACGCCCACCCCATGGCCGTGCTGACCGGCCTGGTGGGTGCCCTGTCGGCCTTCTACCACGACAGCACGGACATCAACAATCCGCAGCACCGCGAGATCGCCGCCATCCGCCTGATCGCCAAGATGCCCACGCTGGTCGCCATGGCCTACAAGTACGGCATGGGCCAGCCCTACATGTACCCGCAGAACCACCTGAGCTACGCCGGCAACTTCCTGCGCATGATGTTCGGCACGCCCTGCGAAGAGTACAAGGTCAACCCCGTGCTGGAACGCGCGCTGGACCGCATCTTCATCCTGCACGCCGACCACGAGCAGAACGCATCGACCTCCACCGTGCGCCTGTGCGGCTCGTCGGGCACGAATCCGTTTGCCGCCATCGCAGCCGGCGTGGCCTGCCTGTGGGGCCCTGCCCACGGCGGCGCCAACGAAGCGGCCCTGAACATGCTGCATGACATCCAGGCCCAAGGCGGCGTGGAGAAGATCGGCGAGTTCATCAAGCAGGTCAAGGACAAGAACAGCGGCGTCAAGCTCATGGGCTTTGGCCACCGCGTGTACAAGAACTACGACCCCCGCGCCAAGCTCATGCAAGAGACTTGCAATGAAGTGCTGGCCGAGCTGGGCCTGGAAAACGACCCGCTGTTCAAGCTGGCCAAGGAACTGGAGAAGATCGCCCTGGAAGACGAATACTTCGTCTCCCGCAAGCTCTACCCCAACGTGGACTTCTACTCCGGCATCGTGCAGCGCGCCATCGGCATCCCCGTGAACCTGTTCACCGGCATCTTCGCGCTGGCCCGCACCGTGGGCTGGATCGCCCAGCTGAACGAAATGATCGGCGACCCCGAGTACAAGATCGGCCGCCCCCGCCAGCTGTTCAGCGGCTCCGAACGCCGCGACGTGCCCCCGCTGGCCAAGCGCTGATCGCCGCGCAGGGGGACCGACAGTTTTCGCGCCGTCGGCCTCCCAACCCTCCCCAAAGCCCGCAGGCCCTGCCTGCGGGCTTTTTTCATGCGGCCAAGCGATCCATCAGAGGACGTGCATGCTTGTACCCCCCCCTAGTAACCATGGTTTTTTCCACGCTGGCGCACAAGACAAGCGCACTGCTTCGTTATACTGCCGCCCAGTACCCAGCGTTTTGCACGGACGCCGTCCTCCCGCCATGCCCCACACCGCCGAAGACAAGCAACGCGCCATCACGCGCCTGCGCCGCATCAAGGGCCAGGCCGAGGCGCTGGAGCGCGCCGTCGAGGCGGGCAGCGACTGCGCCCCCATCCTGCAACAGTTGGCCGCCCTGCGCGGCGCGGTGCACGGGCTGATGGCCGACCTGCTGGACAGCCACGTGCGCGAGACACTGACCGCCCAGCCGGCGCCCTCGCAGGCCGCCATCGACGAAACGCTGGCGCTGCTGCGCTCGTACCTCAAGTAGCGCCACCCGCCAGCCTGCCCTTTTTTCTCTTTACCGTCCCGACTTCCAAGGAGCCTCCCCATGAAATCCCGTGCCGCCGTCGCCTTCAAAGCCGGAGAACCCCTGCAGATCGTCGAGATCGACGTGGCCCCGCCCAAGAAGGGCGAGGTGCTCATCAAGATCACCGACACCGGCGTGTGCCACACCGATGCCTTCACCCTGAGCGGTGACGACCCCGAAGGCCTGTTCCCCGTGGTGCTGGGCCACGAGGGCGCGGGCATCGTGGTGGAGGTGGGCGAAGGCGTGACCAGCGTGAAGCCTGGCGACCATGTGATCCCGCTGTACACCGCCGAATGCGGCGAATGCCTGTTCTGCAAGAGCGGCAAGACCAACCTGTGCGTGGCCGTGCGCGCCACGCAGGGCAAGGGCGTGATGCCCGACGGCACCACGCGCTTCAGCTACAACGGCCAGCCCGTCTACCACTACATGGGCTGCAGCACCTTCAGCGAATACACCGTGGTGGCCGAGGTGTCGCTGGCCAAGATCCACCCCGACGCCAACCCCGAGCAGGTGTGCCTGCTGGGCTGCGGCGTGACCACGGGCCTGGGCGCCGTCAAGAACACCGCCAAGGTGCAAGAGGGCGACACCGTGGCCGTGTTCGGCCTGGGCGGCATTGGCCTGGCGGTGATCCAGGGCGCCCAGCTGGCCAAGGCCGGCCGCATCATCGCCGTCGACACCAACCCTGCCAAGTTCGACCTGGCCCGGGTGTTCGGCGCCACCGACTGTGTGAACCCCAAGGACCACGACAAGCCCATCCAGCAGGTGATTGTGGAGATGACCGGCTGGGGCGTGGACCACAGCTTCGAGTGCATCGGCAACGTCAACGTGATGCGCGCCGCGCTGGAATGCGCGCACCGCGGCTGGGGCCAGAGCGTGATCATCGGCGTGGCCGGCGCCGGGCAGGAGATCAGCACCCGCCCCTTCCAGCTCGTCACGGGCCGCAAGTGGCTGGGCACGGCGTTCGGCGGCGTCAAGGGCCGCAGCGAGCTGCCCGGCATGGTCGAAGACGCTATGGCCGGCAAGATCCAGCTCGCGCCCTTCGTGACGCACACCATGGGCCTTGCGGACATCAACCACGCCTTTGACCTGATGCACGAGGGCAAGTCCATCCGCTCCGTGGTCAAGTACGCAGCCTGACGCGCAGAGGGCCGCACGGCGTCAAAAAGCATAGCTGCCAGCGCTTGATAATGCTTGTCTTCAGATAGAAAACTCATTGAGAGCCAACAACACCAAGCGCAAGCAGCTATCAAAAGAAGAGTAGTCTCTTTGCCCCCGCTCCCGCCCTCTCCCCCTTGTCCCCTCTTTGGATCGGTATCGCCATGTCCACCCCGTTTGAACTCCTGGGCAGCCACGCCTGCTTTGGCGGCGAGCAGCGTTTTTACCAGCACGCTTCCACCACCATCGGCCTGCCGATGAAGTTTGCTGTGTACCTGCCGCCCCAGGCGCAGCAAGGCCCGGTGCCCGCGGTGCTGTACCTGGCGGGGCTGACCTGCACCGAAGAGACCTTCGTGGTCAAGGCCGGCGCCCAGCGCGTGGCGGCCGAGCTGGGCCTGGCGCTCATCGCGCCCGACACCAGCCCGCGCGGCGCCAACCTGCCCGGCGAGGCCGACAGCTGGGACTTCGGCGTGGGCGCAGGCTTCTACCTCGATGCCACGCAGCAGCCCTGGGCCCGCCACTGGCGCATGGAGAGCTATCTGCTGAACGAACTGCTGCCCCAGGTGGCCGCACAGCTGCCCGTCGACGGCGACCGGCTGGGCATCACCGGCCACTCGATGGGCGGGCATGGCGCGCTGACCCTGGCGCTGCGCCACCCCGGACGGTTCAAGTCGCTGTCGGCCTTCGCGCCCATCTGCGCGCCCACCCAATGCCCGTGGGGCGAAAAGGCGTTCACCGGCTACCTGGGCGCCGACCGCACCGCCTGGATCGAGCACGACGCCACCGTGCTCATGCAGCACCAGCCCGTGGCGCCCTACCCGGCCGGCATCCTCATCGACCAGGGTCTGGCCGACAAATTCCTGCCCGACCAGCTGCACCCGCACCTGCTGGAACAAGCCTGCGCCGCCCTGGGCCAGCCCCTGACCCTGCGCCGCCATGCGGGCTATGACCACGGCTACTATTTCGTGCAGACCTTCATGGCCGACCACCTGCGCCACCATGCTCAAACCCTGGGCCACTGAGGCCGCGGCGCAAAAAACCCTGCCCAGCGCGGGATAATTCGGCCTTAAGCCCCAACCCTGACACTGCGTCCCATGCCTTTGTTCCTGCAGCGCCTGCTGCGCATGCGCCCGGCTGCTGCGGACGCATCCTTCTCTCCCGCCTCGCCCGAAACCGCCCGCCACTGGCACCCCGCCTGGGTGGTGGTGCTCATCAGCGTCTGGCTGGCCACGGCCTGCAACGTGCCGCTGTGGCGCGAAGTGGCCCAGCTGCCCGGCCAGGGCAGCCTGCGCGGCTGGGGCTTCGCCCTGGCCTTCGCGCTCATCGTCGCAGCAGGCAATGCCGCGCTGCTCAGCCTGCTGGCCTGGCGCTGGACGCTCAAGCCCGCCGCCGCCGTGCTGGTGGTGATGGCCGCCTTCGGCGCGTACTTCATGCTGGCCTACGGCATTGCCATCGACGCCAGCATGCTGGTGAACGTGCTGCAGACTGACGTGCGCGAAGCCGGCGACCTGCTCAACTGGCGCATGGCGGCCACCGTGGGTGCCCTGGCCCTGCCGCCCCTGCTGTGGCTCTACCGCCGGCCCGTACAGCGCCTGGGCGCGCTGCGCCATGTGGCGCACAACGGCCTGCTGCTGGCGGGCAGCGTCGTGGTCATCGTGGTGAGCCTGCTGCTGGTGTTCCAGGACTTTGCCTCCACCATGCGCAACCACACCCGGCTGCGCTACCTCATCAACCCGCTCAACAGCGTGTACGCGCTGGGCAACATCGCCACCAAGCCCCTGCGCATGGACACCAGCAAGCTGCTGCCGCTGGGCCGCGACGCGCAACTGGGCGCCAGCTACGCCGGCCAGGCGCTGCCCCCGCTGCTGGTGCTGGTGCTGGGCGAGACGGGGCGCAGCGGCAACTTCGGCCTCAATGGCTACGAGCGCGACACCACCCCGCTGCTCTCGGCCCGCAAGGACCTGGCCAACGCCCGCAATGCCTGGTCGTGCGGCACCAGCACCGCGTCCTCGGTGCCCTGCATGTTCTCGCACCTCGGGCGCACGGGCTACGAGGGGCGCTCCGCCAACTACGAAAGCCTGATCGACGTGCTCCACCATGCCGGCCTGGCCGTGCTGTGGCTGGACAACCAATCCGGCTGCAAGGGCGTGTGCGACCGTGTGGGCGAAACCATCACCGGCAAGCTGGACGACCCCGCCCTGTGTCCGACCCCGGGCGAATGCCTGGACCGCATCATGCTCAAGGACCTGGACGCCCGCATCGCGGCCCTGCCGGCCGAGCAGCGCCAGCGCGGCACCGTGGTGGTGATGCACCAGATGGGCAGCCACGGCCCGGCGTACTCCAAGCGCTCGGCCGCCGAGCACAAGAAATTCCTGCCCGAATGCACCTCCAACGCCCTGCAGGAGTGCGACCGCCAGCAGGTGGTGAACGCCTACGACAACAGCATCGTCGAAACCGACGCCTTTCTGGATGGCGTGCTCCAATGGCTCTCAACGCAAGAGGGTAAAGCGCAGACAGCTATGATTTATGTAGCAGACCATGGTGAATCCCTGGGCGAGAACAACCTGTACCTGCATGGCCTGCCCTACAGCGTCGCGCCCGACGTGCAAAAGCACGTGCCCTGGATCACCTGGCTGTCGTCCGGCATGCAGACCCGTGCCGGCACGCCCACCGACTGCCTGCAGCGCGACCTGGCCGAGCGGCGCATCACGCACGACCACTATTTCCACTCCGTGCTGGGGCTGATGGACGTGAAGACCAGCGCCTACAACGCCGAGCTGGACCTGTTTGGCGCCTGCCGGAACAAGGGGTAGCGCGGCCTGGGGGCGGTCGGTGGGCGCGCCCGCCGCCAAGCCCACCTTCCGGCAGCGGCGCGCCCCCATGCTTCCCCCAATGCGCGCCTTTCGCGGCGGGCAGAAACTCGGCCATTGGACACTTCAACCGATGGATGGCCGCGTACCCGGCGCTTGTCGAGGGCCGGCCTTGCAAGGAGCTCGCAGACCATGTACGGCGCAATTTTCTTCACCGTGGCGCTCCTGGTGACCACGGCGTACTTCCTGATGGGCGGCGTTCCCCTGCTCACGCTCAAGCACGACATTCCGCTGGATGCCCGGTTTGTCCGCAGCTTCTTCAACGTGTACTACCGGGTGGCCCTGTGCGCCTCGCTCGGCGCGTGCATCAGCTACATGGTCTGGGGACGCTACGTGTTTGCCCTGGGCGCCGCACTGTTCGCCGCTGTCACGGCTGTCTTGCGTCCGCACCTGGTGTCGGCGATGGAACGGCTGGGCGGGAAGATCGAAGCCTGCGAGACATCGGCCATACGGAACTTCCGGCGAGTGCACTCGGCGGCGCTGGCCATCAACGTCGTGCAGCTGGTTTTCATCGTCTGGGGCATTCTTCGGCTGTCCCAGGAACTCACGCCTCGGTGAGCGGCCAGCCGGGGCTGGAGACGCCCCGCCCGCCACGGTCATGCCCGGGCTTTCCTTCAGCTGTTCGGGCGGTAGCCCGCTCCCGCAGACCATTCCTTCGCCTCCGCCATCAGGTGCTCGCGGAACACCTCCGCAATGGGTGACAGCTGCTTGCCCTTGGGCCAGACCAGGTGCCACTGCGACTGGATGGGAAAGCCCTGCACGTTCAGGATGCTCAAGCCCGCGGGGTGAGGCCCGAGGGCGTGGCGCGAGAGGATGGACACGCCCAGTTGCCCTTCCACCGATTCCTTGATGGCCTCGTTGCTGCCCAGCTCCAGCACGGAGCCCGGCACAAACGCCATGCGGCGCAGGTGCGCGTCGGTGGCCATGCGGGTGCCCGAGCCCTTTTCGCGCAGGATGAAGCGCTCGCCCTGCAGCTGGGCCAGGGTGGTGCGCTTGCTGGCGGCGAGCGGGTGGCCCGCGGGGGCGATGACCACCAGCGGGTTGGGCATGAGGATCTGGTCTTCCAGCGGCAGGTCGCGCGGCGGCATGGACATGACGTACAGATCGTCCTGGTTGCTCCGCAGGCGGTCGATGACGTGGTCGCGGTTGAGCACTTCCAGCGAGATGTCGATGTGCGGGTGCAGCTTGCAGAAGCTGCCCAGCAGGCGGGGCACGAAATACTTGGCCGTGCTGACCACCGCCACCTTGAGACGGCCGCGGGTGAGCCCCTTGGCGCCCGCAACCCGCTGCTCGAACACATCCCATTCGGTGGCGATGGCGCGCGCCGTCCGCGCCAGGGCCAGCCCCGCCTCGGTCAGGTGCACGCGACGGGACACCACTTCGTACAGCGGCAGGCCCACGGCCTGCGTGACCTCGCGCAGCTGCATGGACGCCGTGGGTTGCGTGACGTGCATGACCCGGGCGGCCGCGCTCACGCTGCCGGTCTCGGCCAGTGCCAAAAAGAGGCGAAGCTGGCGAAAGGTGATGTTCATAGATTTTATCTATACATTGCCACGTTCGAATCGATTTTACTTGCGCACCAGGGATGCCTACCATGGCTTCTTCAAACCACTTGACGCAGTTGCGGAGAAGAAAGAAGAGCCATGCAAAGCCTGCTGGACCCGGCGATCCTGTTTTTTGCCCTGGGCGTGTTCGCGGGGGTGGTGCGTTCCAACCTGGAGATGCCCGCCGCCATTTCCCGGTTCCTGTCGATCTACCTGTTGATGGCGCTGGGGCTGAAGGGGGGCTTCGCGCTCGCGGCTTCGGGCTTCACGGCCAGCGTCGCGAGCAGCCTGGGGCTGGCTGTGCTGCTGGCGGTGGTGGTGCCGCTGGCGGGGTTTGCCGTGCTGCGCCGCGTGCTCTCGGGTTTCAACGCCGCGGCCGTGGCGGCCACCTATGGCTCGGTCAGCGCGGTGACGTTTGTGACGGCCACGCAGTATCTGGAGTCGCAACACATTGCCTATGGTGGCTACATGGCGGCTGCGATGGCGCTGATGGAGTCGCCCGCCATCCTTCTGGCCGTGCTGCTGGCCAACGCGTTGCGGCAAAAGCAGGCCCTGGCCACCGGTGCCCCGCCCTTCGTGGCGATCACGGGGTCCGGCGCCGCCACCCTGGGTGGGCAAGGTCCGGGCAAGGGAGGGCCGCACCTGTCGATAGGCAAGATCCTGCACGAGTCGTTTACCGATGGCACACAGCTGTTGCTGCTGGGCGCCATGGTGATCGGCATGGCCACGGGCGATGCGGGCAAGGCGGCCATGCAGCCGTTTTCTGGCGACCTGTTCAAAGGCATGCTGTGCCTGTTCTTGCTGGACATGGGCCTCGCCACCGCCCGCAACCTGCCCGCGGTGCGGCAGCAGTCGCCCTGGCTTGTGGCCTATGCGGTACTGGGCCCCATCTGCCATGCCACGCTGGCCCTGGGCCTGGCCTGGCTGCTGCAAGTGCCGGCCGGCGATGCGACGCTGCTGATGGTGCTGGCGGCCAGCGCGTCCTACATCGCCGTCCCGGCCGTGGTGCGGTATGCCATTCCGGAAGCCCATCCGTCGCTGTACGTCAGCCTGTCGCTGGGGGTGACATTTCCGCTCAACATCGTGCTGGGGATTCCGCTGTACACGCAGGTGGTGCAGGGAGTTTGGGCGGGTTGAGGGGCCGCAAGGGCTCGTCTGTTCACCACACTCCTGTTCGCAGGTGGGTGGGCCACAGGACGGAACGTGGAATGCTGAATGCGGACATTTAAAAGTTGCAGAAAGCTTTTCCTGCAGATAACTTCCTGCCCAGCAAGTTGCTGGCGGTACTTCGTCTCAGTTCAGTTCAGTTCACTCCGCCCCCGCACATCTTGCTGCCCGGGCCTCCGGCAAGCGCTGCCGAGAGTGCTATTCCACTCCCTCGCTGCACGACTGATCGCATGTCTCGAATCTCGTCACTTCCGCTTGTGCTCACCGCACTGCTCGGCTTTGCCGCTCAGAGCCAGGCCCAGACCGTTCTTTACCAGGAAAATTTCGGAACTGCCTGCTCTCCTCCTGCGGCCGTGCCAGCGCCTTTGACCACACACAATGTTGATGGGCGCACACCAGACGCCATGGTTTCCTATGTCAACAATGCGTGGATCGTGCGCGATGACTTTGGACGCGAAATCGGTAACTGCGCCGCTTTCAGCACCTCCTGGTATGTCCCGTCTGGCACTGCGGATGACTGGCTGGTCCTCCCACCGGTCGCCGCAACGGCCGGCACGCGACTGTCTTGGAGAGCGGTCACTTACGACCCCGACTTCCGCGACGGCTATGAAGTTCGCCTTTCCACTGGAGGCAGCAATCCGAGCGACTTCACGGCCGTGCTGCTGACAGTTGGGCAAGAAGAAGCGACCTGGACCCCACACGAGTTGTCACTGGCTGCGTATGCTGGCCAGACAGTGCGCATCGCGTTTCGCAACAACTCCAACGACAAATTTCTGTTGCTGCTGGACGATCTGCTGATTCAGGACCTTCCAACAGGGACCTGCGGCGCAGCGCAAGGCGGACTCTTTTCATCGGCGCCGGCAGCCGATCTCTGCGGTGCAGGGACGGCATCCGCCGTCACGACAAACCTGGCGACCTACAGTTGGACCTGTGGCGGCGCAGGGATGGCGGCTGCGAGTTGTTCCGCAGACAAGGGCTATGACGTGGTCTTGACCGCCTCGCCGCCCGGTGGCGGTTCTGCGGCATGTGCCAGCAACCCGGTCATCCACGGCGGCACGACGACCTGTACACCCGCGGCATCCCCGGGCTATTCATTCACCGACTGGTCGGGCGACTGTTCCGGATCGACCTGCGTGCTGGGCAACGTCACCAGTGCGCACAGTGTCCAGGCCAATTTCGCGCTGAACACTTATGGCATCGGTACCGAAGTGCTGCCTCCTGGGGCAGGCACCGTGAGTTGCACCAACAACCCCGTGACTCATGGGGGCAGCACGGCCTGTACCTACACCCCCCATCCAGGCTACACGTTCACCCACTGGAGCGGGGATTGCTCCGGTGCCACCTGCAGCATTGCCGCAGTGACCAGTCCCAAATCGGTGACTGCCAACTTCATCACCCAGTCGCAGACTCTCAGCACCCCGCACGGGGACGTGGTCCTGGCGGTCG
This sequence comes from Acidovorax sp., assembly GCF_021287135.1. Classification (GTDB taxonomy): domain Bacteria; phylum Pseudomonadota; class Gammaproteobacteria; order Burkholderiales; family Burkholderiaceae_C; genus Acidovorax. The sequence continues at coordinate 32,842 of NZ_JAJTBB010000049.1, read as the reverse complement.
GCGGAACCTGGAGTATCACCAGCACCCACCAGACACCTGCAGCCGCCCCTCCCCCCGGCGAGAGCGCCTATCCGTATGGACAAATGGGATTCCGGGCTGAGGGGCCCGCGGGCGGGTCTGTGACCGTGACACTCACCTTCCCATCCCCGATCCCGCCGGGGTCGAAGTTGCTCAAGTACACGGGTAGCACCTGGGTGGCATGGCCGACGACGCCTGTCGGTCCGAATGCGCTGAGCTTTACTGTCAGCGATGCACAGAATGTGGGCAGCACAGGAGCCTCCACGGGGGACATCAACGCAGCGCCGGGAATCATTGATGACCCAGTGGCGCTGGCGGTTCCATTGGGAGCTGGAGCGGCAGCGATCCCTGTGCTGTCTCCGTGGGCCCTCATGGCGCTGTCTTCTCTTGTCGGGATTTGCGGATTTGCCTGGATGCGACGACGCGAAACCTGACCAGGCAAACCGTCCGGGGGCCGTTGGCGCATGCGGCCGGGGCAGCTCTGCTGGCCCCCTCGGTGGCAGCGCACGACTCTGCGCCTTGTGGCGCGGCGCACCCAGACGCTGGCGGTGGTCAAAACAGGCTGCTCTGGCCCCGCAGGTGCCCGGGCCGAAACAGCCCCAGGTCCAGTTCCTCGCGCTCGCGGTTCAGCCCCAGGCGCCGGCAGGTGGCGGCAAACCGCTGGCGCAGCAGGTCGGCCCACAGGCCGCTGCCTTTCATGCGGGTGGCAAAGTCGCTCTGGTAGGCCTTGCCAGCCGTGCGTTCCGACGGGCTGAGGTTGTGCAGGTCCTGCACGCGCGCCATCACGCGAGCGGCGCGCTGCGGGTAGTGCACCTGCAGCCATTCCTGGAACAAGGCGTTCAGCTCCCAGGGCAGCCGCAGCACGGTGTAGAAGGCAGTGCGGGCGCCGGCTTCGCGGGCGGCCTCCAGCACCTGCTCCATGTCTTCGGTGACGAAAGGAATCTGCGGCGCCACGCTCACCCCCACCGGCACCCCGGCCTCGGCCAGTGCGCGAATGGTCCGCAGGCGCCGGTACGGCGCTGCAGCGCGGGGCTCCATGCGCCGCGCCAGGTCGGCATCCAGCGTGGTGATGGTGACGTACACGGCGGCCAGCCGCTGCGCGGCCAGCGGGGACAGCAGGTCCAGGTCGCGCTCCACCCCGCTGGATTTGGTGATGAGCGAGAAAGGGTGCCGCGCTTCGCGCATCACCTCAATGACAGCGCGGGTCAGGCGCAGGTCGCGCTCCACCGGCTGGTAGCAGTCGGTGGCGGAGCCGATGTTGATCAACCGGGGCACATAGCGCGGCTGCGCCAGCTCCTGCCGCAGGATGTGGGCAATGTTGTGCTTGGCGACGATCTGCGTCTCGAAGTCCAGCCCGGGCGAGAAGTTGAGGTAGCTGTGGGTGGGCCGCGCGTAGCAGTAGATGCAGCCGTGCTCGCAGCCCCGGTACGGGTTGACCGACGATTCGAAAAAGATGTCCGGCGAGTCGTTGGACGTGATTGCGCTGCGGGCGGTCTCCAGGTGCACGCGCGTGGCCGGTGCGGGCGCGCCATCCTCGTCGTCCGGCGGCGGCGCGCTGCCATACGGGGCGCCGCTGGCGTCCTCGGCATGGGGTGGCACGGGGCCGGGCGCGGTGCGGCCCCAGCCGTCGTCCAGGGCCTCGCGCTGGTCCCGGGCAAACCGGTGGGGCATGGCGCTGGCTGCCCCCCGGCCCCGCACCGTCTGCAGGGGAATGCGGACGGGTTCGGGTTCGGCCGGAAGGTCGGAGCGGTCGGTCGTGGTGGCAGGGCGCGGCATGGACGCAGGGCGAGGGAAGCCAAATTAAACTGTACATATATACAGTATCACAATCGCGCGCAGGCGTCCATCTGCCACCGCGCGGCGGGGGGCCGGCAGGGTCCATAGACCGCGCGTGGCAGTGCGACATTGCCGATCGTCTACAGTCCCGCGCTTTGCCCCCCATCCGAAGAGGTACCCCATGGCGCGCAAGCCGCAAATCACCCTGTCATCGCTCGACGTAGAACGCATTGAAGCCCTGCTGGCCGCCCTCCCCGCCAGCGTGTTCCCGGGCAAGGCCGATCTGCAGGCAGAGCTTGACCGGGCGGATGTGGTGGCGCCCGAAGAGATACCGCCCAACGTGGTCACCATGAACTCCACCGTGCAGTTCTCCATGCTGGAAACGGGCAAGGAGTTCTGCCTGACGCTGGTGTACCCGCGCGACGCCGACGGCACGGCGGACCGCATCTCCGTGCTGGCCCCCGTGGGCAGCGCGCTGCTGGGCCTGGCCGTGGGCGACGAGCTGGCTTGGCCGGGGCCTGGCGGAAAGTCGATGACGGTGCGCGTGAAGGACATCCTGTTCCAGCCCGAAAGCGCCGGAGAACTGCACCGCTGAAGCGGCGCGGCCGTGGGGGGTTGGCGCGCAGCCGCGTGTGCCGCGACAATGGCCTCCGCCATGAACACGCCGCCCCCCGAGACCCCGCAGCCGCCCGAGGCCTTCGACCCCGACTCGACCGTCGCCTTCCAGCGGCGCATGGAGCGCGCTCCCGAGTGGTTCTGCTCGTTCCTGGCCGGCAACAGCCGGGAAAAAAGCCGACTCAAGCGCGAGATGGCCACCCTGCGGGGATCGGTGGTCTGGCTGGTACAGCAGCGCCGGCAGGGCAACTGGGACGCGGCCGAGCGGACCCATCTGCGGGAAGTGATGCGCTCAGCGTCCTCCGTGAGCCCCTATCTGCTGGTCTGGGTGGTCCCGGGGTCCATGCTCATCCTGCCGTTCATGGCCTGGTTCCTGGACCGCCAGCGCAAACGGCGCGAGCGCAAACAGCTGGATTGACGGCGCGCCTCCGACGCTGCGCACGCGCCGGGCCCGCACGGAAGCGGGCAACCGCAGTGGCTCAGGCCCAGTTGCTGGACAGCGCCACGAGCATGCCCGCGCCCACCAGCCCCGCCTGCCACCGCAGCGCGGTGGACCAGGATGGCACATGCTGCTCCACGCGCAGATAGAGCTGGCGCCCCGCCGCGAGCGAGAGGCCAAAGGCCAGCAGCATCCCCAGCGCATTGAGTTCCTGCGACGCGGGCCACAAGTGGCTGACCACGGCGTTGACCAGCAGGCACACGGCAAAGTGCACGAGGAACACGGAGTACGACATGCGCCCGATCTCCACCAGGGGAGCAAAGCCGCGCACCGCCTTCAGCGACTCCGAGCGCAGGGCGGCCACCAGGCACAGCGCCGTCACCAGCGCCACCAGAATGCGCCCGCGGAAGTCCAGCGCCAGCGCCATGCCCCCCAGCAGCAGCATCACCGCCGTCCAGGCCCAGGGCCGGGACGAGTGCACCGCCCAGTAGGCCAGCATGCCCAGGCCGTAGGCGCCAAAAAAGTAGACCGCCCACATGTCCAGCCCGGGCAGGCGGTTGAAGATCCAGAGCGACGCCGCCACGCCCACCACAACCAGCGTCTGTATCAGACGGGTCGCGTGCTGGCGGACCCAGGCCCCCGGGCACGCCCGGACTGCGGCCCAGATCAGCACGCCCAGGGCAAACAGCTGGAAGTCAATGGCCACGTACCACACCCCGGCGGACAGCGCCCCCGCGCCCACGATGTCCTGCAGCAGGAGGGCGTTGGCCAGCAGCTGCGACAGCGTGGGCTCGTCCGGCACGGAGGGGTGCGCCAGGAACGGCCGCACCAGCGCCGCCACCAGCACCGTCAGCAGCAAGGCCACGGCGTACGGCACCACCAGGCGGACAAACCGCTTGGCCACGGCATTGCCCGCGTGCCCGAAGCGGGGCACGCCCTGGGGCGCCAGGCTGGCGGTGGCCAGGTAGCCGCCCAGCACCAGAAACACCTGCACGGCCATGCGCCCGTAGTCATAGAGCCAGCCGATCAGCCCGGGTGCCAGCGGCTGGGCGATGTCGGACATCGGTCCGTAAAAAGCCAGGTGGTGCCAGACGATGGTGACGCATGCCAGGCCCTTGACCATGTCGATCAAGGGCATTCGGGAAGGTGTGGAGGACATCGCGGAGCGGGCGGCGGGCAGGAGCTGCGGCAGCCGTACTTCAGGAAAAACCCCTATTGTCGCCCGGTCTTGCCATTTTGGGGAGTCCCCGTGTGCGCCCCCGGCCCGAACGGTGTTTATTCCCCGTAATTTTCTGAAATTTCAGTAATTACTGAAATTTCAGAAAATTTGGCGCACAATGCCGCTTCATGACCTACATCAACCCTTTGCCACCTTTGAACCGCCAATTCGTGGCGCACTTTGGCGAGATGGGCAGCCGCTGGGGCGTGAACCGCACGGTGGGCCAGATCTACGCGCTGCTGTTCCTGTCGCCACGCCCGATGGCCGCCGACGAGATCGCGGACACGCTGGCGTTCTCCCGCTCGAACGTGAGCATGGGGCTCAAGGAGCTGCAGGCCTGGCGGCTGGTCAAGCTCAGCCACCAGCCCGGGGACCGGCGCGAATACTTCGAGGCGCCGCAGGACATCTGGGAGATTTTCCGCGTGCTTGCCGAGGAGCGCCGGCGCCGCGAGGTCGAGCCCACGCTGTCGATGCTGCGCATGGCCCTGCTTGAAAAGGCCGCAACGGACGAAGAGCGCCACGCCCAGGAACGGATGCGCCAGATGCACGATCTCATCGACCGGCTGATGGCCTGGTTCGACGACGTGCAGCGCCTGGCACCCGACACCGCGCTGCAACTGATGGGCATGGGCGCCGCAGTGGCCCGGGTGCTGGAGTTCAAGGACCGCGTGACCGGCAAGGCCGCAGGGGCAAGCACCGCCGCCCCTGCCGCCAGCACCCCGGGGGCCTGACCCATGGACACCTTCACCCTGTCGCGCCTTCAGTTCGCGGCCAACATCAGCTTTCACATCCTGTTCCCGACCATCACGATCGCGCTGTGCTGGTTCCTGGTGTTCTTCCGGCTGCGGCATACGGCCACCCAGGGCACGCCGGCCGCGCAGGGCTGGGAGCAGGCCTACTACTTCTGGACCAAGGTGTTCGCGCTCACCTTCGCCCTGGGCGTGGTCTCCGGCATCACCATGAGCTTCCAGTTCGGGACCAACTGGCCCGGCTTCATGGAGCATGCGGGCAACATCGCCGGGCCGCTGCTGGGCTACGAGGTGCTCACGGCGTTTTTCCTGGAGGCGACGTTCCTGGGCATCATGCTGTTCGGGCGCCAGCGCGTGTCCGAGCGCATGCACCTGGTCGCCACGCTCATGGTGGCGCTGGGCACCACGCTCTCGGCCTTCTGGATCCTGAGCCTGAACTCGTGGATGCAGACGCCCGCGGGCTACGAGATCATTGATGGCAAGTTCCACGCGGTGGACTGGCTGGCCATCGTGTTCAACCCCTCTTTCCCCTACCGCCTGGGCCACAAGCTGCTGGCGTCCACCCTCACCGCCGGGTTCCTGATCGCGGGCGTGAGCGCCTGGCAGCTTGTGAAGGGCGCAGCCAACGACGGAACGCGCCGGGCCTTGCGCACCGCCATCACGGCCGTGGCCATTGCGATACCGCTGCAGATCTTCATGGGAGACCTGCACGGCCTGAACACGCTGGCGCATCAGCCCGCCAAGATCGCCGCCATTGAAGGCATCTGGCACACCGAAAAAAGCGCGCCGCTCACGCTGTTCGGCTGGCCCAACGAAAAGGAAGGGCGCACCGACTACGCCCTGCAGATTCCGCACGCGGCCAGCCTGATCCTGGCGCACGATAGCAACGCGGAGCTGAAGGGACTGAACGAGTTTCCGGGCGCCCATCCGCCCGTGGCACCCGTGTTCTGGGGCTTCCGCGTGATGGTCGGCATGGGCCTGTTGATGCTGGCCGTGGCCTGGACGAGCGCGTGGCTGCTGCACCGCCATCGCACGCGCGACCTGGCCACCCTGCCCCGCGCCCTGCTGTACACGCTGGTGGGCATGACGTTCTCGGGCTGGGTCGCCACCCTGGCCGGTTGGTACGTGACCGAAATAGGCCGCCAGCCGTACCTGGTCTATGGCCTGCTCCGCACGGCCGATGCCGTGGCCGCGCACGCCCCCGCCATGGTCGCGGGCACGCTGGCGGCCTACCTCACCGTGTACGTGCTGCTGCTGGCCGCCTACGTCGGCGTCATCAAGTACATGGCCGAACACCCGGCGGTGCCAGCCCCCGCCGTTCCCGGGCGCGAGCACGGCCCAACCACCCCCGAGGAGGCACCATGGAAGCAATGAACTGGGCCACTGCCCTGCCGCTGGTCTTCATGGCCGTGATGGGCCTGGCACTGCTGGCCTATGTGGTCCTGGACGGCTACGACCTGGGCGTCGGCATTCTGCTGCCCTTTGCCACCGATGCGGAGAAGGACGTCATGGTGTCCAGCATCGGCCCGTTCTGGGACGCCAACGAGACCTGGCTGGTGCTGGGCGTGGGCGTGCTGCTGGTGTGCTTTCCCATCGCGCACGGCGTGGTGCTCTCGGCCCTGTACCTGCCGGTGGCGGTGATGCTGGTGGGGCTGGTGCTGCGCGGCGTGGCCTTCGACTTCCGGGTCAAGGCCCGGGATGCGCACAAGACCACCTGGAACCGCCTCTTCGCCGCAGGCTCGCTGGTGGCCACGCTGGCGCAGGGATGGATGCTGGGGGCCTACATCACGGGGTTCCAGAACGATCTCTGGGGGCTGCTGTTTTCCACCGGCATCGCCATCACCCTTCCGGCCGCCTACGCCATGCTTGGCGCCGGCTGGCTGCTGATGAAGACCGATGGCGCCCTGCAGCGCAAGGCCGCACGCTGGGGCCAGGGCGCACTGTGGCCCATGGGGTTCGCGCTCATGGGCATCTCGCTGGCCACGCCGCTGGTCAGCCAGACGGTGTTTGCCAAATGGTTTGCGCTGCCGGAGCTGTTTGCGCTACTGCCCATTCCGCTGGCCTGCGTGGCGGCTTTCTTTGCCATCCGCCATGTGCTGGTCACGCCGCGGGTGGTGAACGCGGGCTACGGCTGGGTCGTGTTTGCCGCCACGGTGCTGATCTTCGTGCTGGCCTTCTTCGGACTGGCCTACAGCATCTATCCCTACATCGTGATCGACCGGCTGACCGTGTGGCAGGCGGCCAGCGCCACCGAGTCGCTGGTGGTGGTGGGCATCGGCGTGGCCATCACGCTGCCCGCGATCATTGCCTATACGGTCTTCATGTACCGGGTGTTCTGGGGCAAGGCGCGCGAACTGACGTACGGGCTTTGACAAGGGGCGCGGTCCAACGGCCGCGGCGCCCCAGGAGGCACGTTCAATACCGCAAGCTGCCCTCGGCGTCCACGATGGCCAGCTCCACATAGCTGGACCCGTTGTGGCTCTTGGGCGAGTACTTGACGCTGAAGCGGCCGAACGCAATCTCGCCAGCGTCCTCCAGCGTCTTGGTGAACGATTCGGTGGTCAGGTTGCGCCCCGTGCGGCGCAGCCCCTCCACCAGCAGCCGCGCGTGCACGAAGCCTTCAAACTGCGATGCCGACGGCTGGGCCGCAGGCGACTTGGCGCGCAGCAGGGCCAGGTATTCCGCCACCACCGGCACGGTGGTGTTGCGCAGCGACGGCATGATCTGCGCCAGGATGATGCCGCGCGCCTTGTCCTTGAGGTCGCGCTGGATCACGTCCATGCTGGCCACCGAGAAGCCATAGAAGGCCGGCCGCGCCGCGGTGGCCTGCACCGCCTTGACGTAGCTGGTGAAGGTGGCGCCCGCGGTCGCCAGGATCACGGCCTGGGGCTGCGCGGCTTCGGTAGCGCGGGCCGCGGCGGTGAAGTCGGGCTGCTTGGCATCCACCTTGATCTCCGCCACAAAGGCCAGCTTTTCTTCGTCCGAGGCCTTTTTCAGCTCGGCCAGCAGCGTCTTGCCCAGGCCGTCGTCCGGGTAGAACACCGCCACGCGGGTGATGCCCTGCTGGCGCAGCTGCGAGACGATCTTGGTCGCCTCCGCGGCGTAGCCCGCGCGGACGTGGAACACATAGGGGTTGAAGGTTTCGCGGAACGCCGAGGCGCCGGTGACCGGCCCGAACAGCAGCGTGCGGTGCTCCTTGACCAGCGGCAGGATGGCCGCCGTCTGGGCCGTGCCGGTGCTGTGGAAGATCATGAAGACCTTGTCGTTCTCCAGCAGCTGCCGCGTGTTCTCCACCGCCTTTTGCGTGTCGAACCCGTCGTCCAGCGTGGTGTAGCGGATCATGCGGCCGTGCACGCCCCCCTGGGCATTGACCGCATCGAACAGAAGCCGCGAACCCTCGCCGTACTGCGCCGTCTGCGGCCCCAGCGGCCCGGACAGCACGGCCGAGGCGCCCAGCCGGATCTCGTCGGCGGTCACGCCCTCGTTGCGGGCCAGGGCCAGGCCTGCGGCGCCCAGGGCGCCCACGGCCAGCGCCAACGCCAGTAGCTTGCGAAGCATTGCGAATTCCCCCAAGGATGGTTGAACCGGCACGCCTCGCCGCAAAGCCCGGCGCCCAGTTAGTTATGGGTCATCATCGCTTTGCAGGGGCCGTACCGTCTATTGGGGGTTTGCCCTGTCGCGCTGAATTGACAGCGGGGGCAGGGCCTGCCACCCGCGCGCCGTGCGGCCGGCGGGGCTCAGAGCTTCAGGCGCGCGCGGGCCGCCTCGTACTCGGCGCGGAATTTGCCCACCAGTTCGGCCGTGCTGGTCACTGCGTTGATCGCGCCAATGCCCTGGCCGCAGCCCCAGATGTCCTTCCACGCCTTTTGCGCACCGCCGCCGAAGTTCATCTTGCTCGGGTCCGATTCGGGCAGGTTGTCCGGGTCCAGCCCCGCCGCGCGGATGGAGGGCGCCAGGTAGTTGCCGTGCACGCCGGTGAACAGGTTGCTGTACACGATGTCGTCCGAGTTGCTGTCCACAATGGCCTGCTTGTACGCATCCACGGCCCGCGCCTCGTGCGTGGCGATGAAGGCCGAGCCGATGTAGGCAAAGTCCGCACCCATGGCCTGGGCGGCCAGGATGGCGCCGCCCGAGGCAATGGAGCCCGACAGCGCCAGCGGGCCGTCAAACCACTGGCGGATTTCCTGAATCAGCGCAAACGGGCTCTTGGTGCCCGCGTGGCCGCCCGCGCCCGCCGCCACGGCGATCAGCCCGTCCGCGCCCTTCTCGATCGCCTTGTGCGCGAACTTGTTGTTGATGATGTCGTGCAGCACCACGCCGCCCCAGCCGTGCACGGCCTGGTTCACGTCTTCGCGCGCGCCCAGGCTGGTGATGATGATCGGCACCTTGTACTTGGCGCAGACCTGCATGTCGTGCTCCAGCCGGTCGTTGCTCTTGTGCACGATCTGGTTGATGGCGAAGGGCGCCGCCGGCTTGTCGGGGTTCGCTTTGTTGTAGGCCGCAAGGGTCTCGGTGATCTCGGCCAGCCATTCGTCCAGCAGCTCGGCAGGACGCGCATTGAGGGCGGGCATGGAGCCCACCACGCCGGCCTTGCACTGCTCGATCACGAGCTTGGGATTGCTGATGATGAACAGCGGCGAGCCGATGACGGGCAGCGACAGATTTTGCAACACGGGGGGCAGTTTGGACATGGTGACGACTTCCAGGACAGGTTTTGAATGAAATAGCCCTCTAGCGCTTATCCATCAAGCGCGAGCAGCTATTATTTTTATAGTAAGGCCTGCACCCTGCACAGGCCTTGTCTCACTCCTCAAAAGACGGGGGACGCCCGTTCAGAACGCTTCAGAAGGCTTCCAGCGCCAGCTCGGTCACGCTGGCCGCGCCTTCCACGATGCTGTCGCGCAGGCCGGGCGCCTTCACCAGGATGTGCTCGGCATAGAACTGGGCCGTGGTGATTTTTGCGCGCATGAAGGCCGCATCCTGTCCCTTTTGCAACAGGTCCTGGGCCACCAGCAGGCTGCGCGCCAGCTGCCAGCCGGCCACCACATTGCCCGCGAGCATCAGGTAGGGCACGCTGCCCGCGAACACAGCATTGGGGCTGGCCTTGGTGCCGCCGGCCACGAAGTCGATCACGTCCACCAGCGCCTTGCGCGCGGCCGCCAGGCGCTTGGCCACCGCCTGCGCGGCGGGGGTGCCGCTGGCCAACAGCTCGCCTTCGGTCTTCTCGATCTGCGCGGCAATGCCCTTGGCCACCTGGCCGCCGTCGCGCGCCGTCTTGCGGCCGACCAGGTCGTTGGCCTGGATGGCGGTGGTGCCTTCGTAGATGGTGAGGATCTTGGCGTCGCGGTAGTACTGTGCGGCGCCGGTTTCTTCGATAAAGCCCATGCCGCCGTGCACCTGCACGCCCAGGCTCGTGACCTCCTGGCTCATCTCGGTGCTGTAGCCCTTGACCAGCGGCACCATGAATTCGTAGAAGGCCTGGTTCTGCTTGCGCGTGTCGGCATCGGGGTGGTGGTGCGCGGCGTCGAACGCGGCGGCGGCCACGGTGGACATGGCGCGGCAACCCTCGGTGTAGGCGCGCATGGTCATGAGCATGCGCTTCACGTCGGGGTGGTGGATGATGGGCGCGCTGGCGGCGATGCTGCCGTCCACCGGGCGGCTTTGCACGCGGTCCTTCGCGTACTGCACGGCCTTCTGGTACGCGCGCTCGGCAATCGCGATGCCCTGCATGCCCACGGCGTAGCGGGCGGCGTTCATCAGGATGAACATGTATTCAAGGCCGCGGTTTTCTTCACCGACGAGGTAGCCCACGGCGCCGCCATGGTCGCCAAACTGCAGCACCGCCGTGGGCGATGCCTTGATGCCCAGCTTGTGCTCGATGCTCACGCAGTGCGCGTCGTTGCGCGCACCCAGCGTGCCATCCTTGTTCACTAAAAACTTGGGCACCACGAACAGGCTGATGCCCTTGACGCCTTCGGGCGCGCCCTGCACACGGGCCAGCACCAGGTGCACGATGTTCTCGGCCATGTCGTGCTCACCGTAGGTGATGAAGATCTTGGTGCCGAAGACCTTGTAGGTGCCATCGGGCTGGGGTTCGGCGCGGGTGCGCACCAGGGCCAGGTCCGAGCCCGCCTGGGGTTCGGTCAGGTTCATGGTGCCGGTCCACTCCCCGGTGACCAGCTTCTCCAGGTACGTGGCCTTGAGCTCGTCGCTGCCGGCGGTGAGCAACGCCTCGATGGCGCCGTCGGTCAGCAGCGGGCACAGCGCGAAGCTCATGTTGGCGCTGTTGGTCATCTCGATGCAGGCCGCGCCGATCGTCTTGGGCAGGCCCTGGCCACCAAAGTCGGCCGGGTGCTGCAGGCCCTGCCAGCCGCCCTCGGCGTACTGGCGGAAGGCTTGCTTGAACCCGGGGGTGGTGGTGACCACGCCGTTGTTCCAGCTCGACGGGTTCTTGTCGCCTTCCCAATTGAGCGGGGCCAGCACACCCTCGTTGAACTTCGCGCACTCTTCCAGCACAGCGGCGGCGGTGTCCAGGCCGGCGTCTTCAAAGCCGGGAATCTGCGCGATCTGTTCGATGTTGGCCAGGTGCTCGATGTCGAACAGCATGTCCTTGACGGGGGCGGTGTAGCTCATGGGGGTCTCCGAGAAAGCAGAAATTCGTCAAAAAAAAGGCATCGCAAGCGATGCCTTTGTGCAAGCCGCAGGGCCTTACAGGGCCTTGACCAGTTCCGGCACGGCCGTGAACAGATCGGCTTCCAGGCCGTAGTCGGCCACGCTGAAGATTGGGGCCTCCGGGTCCTTGTTGATCGCCACGATCACCTTGGAGTCCTTCATGCCCGCCAAGTGCTGGATGGCGCCCGAGATGCCCGCGGCGATGTACAGCTGCGGCGCCACGATCTTGCCGGTCTGGCCCACTTGCAGGTCGTTGGGGGCGTAGCCCGCATCCACCGCGGCGCGGCTGGCGCCGATGGCGGCGCCCAGCTTGTCGGCCAGCGGGGTGATGACTTCGTCGAACTTTTCCTTGCTGCCCAGGGCCCGGCCGCCGGAGACGATGATCTTGGCGGCGGTGAGTTCGGGGCGGTCGCTCTTGGCGATTTCGCTGCCCACGTAGCTGCTCTTGCCGGCGTCGGCGGCTGCGGCGGCGGTTTCCACGGCGGCGCTGCCACCGGTAGCGGCTGCGGCGTCAAAGCCGGTGGTGCGCACGGTGATGACCTTCACGGCATCGGCGGACTGCACGGTGGCGATGGCGTTGCCAGCGTAGATGGGGCGCTCGAAGGTGTCGGCACTCACCACCTTGGTGATGTCGCTGATCTGGGCGACGTCCAGCTTGGCGGCCACGCGGGGGGCCACGTTCTTGCCGCCAGCGGTGGCGGGGAAGACGATGTGGCTGTAGTTGGACGCAATGGCCAGCACTTGGGCGGCCACGTTCTCGGCCAAGCCGTGTTCCAGGCCGGCTGCGTCGGCGTGGATCACCTTGCTCACGCCAGCGATCTGGGCTGCGGCCTGTGCTGCAGCGCCGGCATTGTGGCCGGCCACCAGCACGTGCACGTCGCCACCACAGGCGGCTGCAGCGGTGACGGTGTTCAGCGTGGCGCCCTTGATGGACGCGTTGTCGTGTTCAGCAATAACGAGTACCGACATCTCAGATCACCTTTGCTTCGTTCTTGAGTTTTTCGACCAGGGCGGCAACGTCGGCCACCTTCACGCCAGCACCGCGCTTGGCGGGTTCGCTCACCTTGAGGGTCTTCAGCCGGGGCGCCACGTCCACGCCGAGGTCTTCGGGCTTGACGGTGTCGAGCTGCTTCTTCTTGGCCTTCATGATGTTGGGCAAGGTCACGTAGCGGGGCTCGTTCAGGCGCAGGTCGGTGGTGATGACGGCGGGCAGCGTCAGGGCCAGGGTTTCCAGGCCGCCGTCGATTTCGCGGGTCACGTTGACCTTGTCAGCGGCCAGCTCGACCTTGCTGGCGTTGGTGGCCTGGGGCAGCTCGGCCAGGGCGGCGAGCATCTGGCCCACCTGGTTGGCGTCATCGTCGATGGCTTGCTTGCCCAGGATGATGAGCTGGGGCTGTTCCTTGTCCACCAGGGCCTTCAGGAGCTTGGCCACGGCCAGGGGCTGCAGGTCCAGGTCGGCCGGGGTTTCCACCAGGATGGCACGGTCGGCGCCGATGGCCATGGCGGTGCGCAGGGTTTCCTGGCACTGGGCCACGCCGCAAGAGACTGCGATGACTTCGGTCACCAGGCCCTTCTCCTTCAGGCGCACGGCCTCTTCGACGGCGATTTCGTCAAAGGGGTTCATGCTCATCTTCACGTTGGCGATGTCCACACCCGTGTTGTCCGACTTCACGCGGACCTTCACGTTGTAGTCCACCACGCGCTTGACAGGGACCAAGACCTTCATTGCAGCGGCTCCTCGATAGAGTTGGTTGAATTGACGTTTACGTAAACTGAAACATTCTATGCCGCACTGCAGCGAAACCGCTACGGAGCCGGGGCACAGACCACACGATTGCAAAAAAAGAACGATCGTGCTTTTTCTGAATTATAGGGCAGCGCGTCGCCCCGGTGTCAGGCCGCGCTGTCGCCTGCGGCACCCTGCCGGGCGGACGCCTGGGCTGGCGCGGCGGCCAACGCTTCGGCCAGGGTGGGCGCAGCGCCGTCGACCTGCACGTGCATGACCCGCTGCGGATAAGGGATTTCGATGCGGTGGGCGCGCAAGGCCTTGAGGATGGCGCGGTTGATGTCCGAGCGCAGGCCCAGCGAACCGTTCTCGGGGTCCGCGATCCAGAAGCCCACCGTGAACTCCAGCCCGTCGGCACCAAAGGCCGACAGCGATGCGCTGGGAGCGGGGTCGCGCAGGACGCGCGGGCTGGCCAGGGCCGCTTCGGTGAGCAGCTGCGCGACCTGGTCCACATCGCTTTCGTAGGCCACGCTCACGGTGGTGGACATCCACACGCGGGGGTCGGACAGCGACAGGTTCTCCACGCGCTGGGTGATAAGCAGCTCGTTGGGCACGATGGATTCGCGCCCCGCGGGCGAGCGGATCACGGTGTAGCGGGCGTTGATCTGGGTGATGCGGCCTTCAAAGCTGTCCAGCCGTACGTTGTCCCCGATGCGCATGCTGCGCTCGGCCAGGATGACGAAACCGCTCACGTAGTTGGCCGCCAGCTTCTGCAGGCCGAAGCCGATGCCCACGCCCACCGCGCCGCCCAGCACCGACAGCGCCGTGAGGTCGATGCCCGCCGCCGACATCGCCGCGATGAGCCCCACGAAGACCAGCACGGCCCGCAGTGCGTTGCTGATGGCCTTGCGCAGCGAGAGCTCGCCGCCCGTGGCCGAGCGCAGCAGCCGCGCCTCGATGGCGGCCGACACCCACAGCGCCACCAGCAGCACTGCGCCGGCGGTGAGCGCGCCTTCGATCATGGTGCGCACGGACAGCGTGGACGCCCCCACCTTCCAGGTGATGCGGTCCAGCTCGTCCAGCACGCGGGGCAGCAGCCCCGTGACCCACAGCACCATGGTCAGCCAGGCCAGCCAGGAGATGGAGCGTTCGATGGGCCGCACCCAGGCGGAACGGGGAAACGCCGCCTGCAGCACCTTGGCGCCCAGGCGGATCACCACCAGCGAGGTGAGCACGGGAATGATGACCTTGAACGCAGCCACCGGCCACCAGGTGAGGATCAGCGTGCGCGCCAGATAGCCCAGGCCCAGCAGCACCAGCGGAAACAGTGCACCGTCCAGCACGCGCTCGCCGAACAGGATCGAGCGCGGATCGCGCTGGTCCAGGGCGCGGCGCAGCACGGACACCGCACCCCATGCGAGCGCCGCGCACAACGCCAGCGCGCCCAGCTCGATCAGCACCGAGGGCTGCACGAACGCGGCCAGCCAGCCGCCCACGTCCTCCAGCATGGGCGTGGAATCCATGCGCACCGCCATCAGGGTTGCTTCCAGGCGGGGCGGCGCTTCTCGGCGAAGGCGCGGGCGCCCTCCTGCGCGGTTTCATGGACCATGTTGGCGGCCATGGTCTGGCCCGCCAGCTGGTAGGCGGCGTCCAGCCCCAGCTCGCGCTGCTGGTACACCAGGGCCTTGCCCATGGCCACCGCCACGCGCGGCTTCTGCAGGATGGACTGCACCAGCGCCTCCACCTCGGCGTCCAGCGCAGCGGCCGGCACCACGCGGTTCACCAGCCCCTCCTCGCGCGCCGTGGCGGCGTCGATGAAGTCGCCGGTGAGCAGCATCTCCATGGCCCGCTTGGCGGGCACGTTGCGCACCAGCGGCACGCTGGGCGTGGCGCAGAACAGGCCGTAGTGGATGCCGCTGGTGGCAAACGTGGCCGTGTCGGCCGCCACCGCCAGGTCGCACTGCGCCACCAGCTGGCAGCCGGCCGCCGTGGCCATGCCGTGCACGCGCGCAATCACGGGCACGCTGAGCTTGTGGATGCTGAGCATCACGCGGCTGCACTGGGCGAACAGCTGCTGGTAATACGCCAGCTCAGGGTTGGCCGCCATGTCCTTGAGGTTGTGCCCCGCGCAGAACGCCTTGCCGGCCGCAGCCAGCACGACCACCCGCGCCGTGTCGTCCCGCGCCACCCCGTCCAGCGCCTGCTGCAGCGCCGCCAGCATCTCGGTGCCCAGCGCGTTGAAGCGCGAGGGGTCGTTCAGGGTGAGCGTGACCACGCCCCGCGCGTCGCGGGCCACCTGCAGCAGGGAATCGGTGCTTGAACTTGTCATGTCTTTCTCTCGTACTTCTGACCTCGGCACATCCGCAGAAACTGGCGCGGCCCCGTGGGGGCCGCCGCGCAAGGGCCGCCCCGCCGCGCTGGCGGCGTCCCCCTTCCGCAGCGCGCAGCGATGCAAGAGAAGGGGGAAGCGGCGAAGCCGCTCAGGGGGATGCTCACAAGTCCGCCAGGATCCGCAAATGCGCCTCCACGCTGCGCGACAGCGGCCCCATCACGTAGCCGCCTTCCAGGCACGACACGATGCGCCCCTTGGCAAAGCGCCGCGCCACGTCCTTCACCCGCTGCGTGATCCAGGCGTAATCCTGCTCGGTCATGCCCAGCTGGCCCATGTCGTCCTCGCGGTGGCCGTCAAAACCGGCGCTCACAAAGATCATCTCGGGCTTGAAGGCCTCCAGCCGGGGCATCCACATCATCTCGATGATCTCGCGGATGTCCATGCCGCGGGTGTAGGCCGGTACGGGCACGTTCACCATGTTGGGGGCCGGGTTCTGGTCGCCGCTGTAGGGGAAGAACGGGTGCTGAAAGATGCTGACCATCAACGCGCGCTCGTCGTTCGCCAGGATGTCCTCGGTGCCGTTGCCGTGGTGCACGTCAAAGTCCACGATCGCCACGCGCTCCAGGTTGTAGCGCTGCAGCGCGTACTTGGCGGCCACGGCCACGTTGTTGAAGAAGCAAAAGCCCATGGCCTTGTCGCGGCAGGCGTGGTGGCCGGGCGGGCGCACCGCGCAGAAGGCGTTTTCCACCTCGCCCGCCATCACGGCGTCGGTGGCGGCCAATGCGGCGCCGGCCGCACGCAGCGACGCCTTCCAGGTGTGGGCATTGATGGACGTATCGGTGTCGATCTGCGCATGGGCGGGGCCGCCCGCCAGCAGCTCTTCGTTGAGCCGGTCGGACAGGCCGCGCAGCGCCGCGATGTGCATGCGGCCATGGGCCAGCTCGATGTCGGCCAGCGAGGCCTCGGGGGCCTCGTAGCGCTCCAGCGCGTCGGCCACGCCCGTGGCCAGCAAACGGTCTTCAATCGCGTCCAGCCGCTCGGGGCACTCCGGGTGTCCCGGGCCCATCTCGTGCTTCCAACAATCCCGGTGGGTGAAATAGCCCGTTTTGCTCACAGTCTTGCCCCCGCTTGTCCCATTTCTTGGAATTTTTCGGATAACGTCGCGCCATGATGATGAACACACAGCACAAGATCAAATCGCTTCTGGATCAGCTTAACACGGTGATTGTGGGCAAAGAGGCCCAGGTCCAGGACTGTGTGGCCTGCCTGCTGGCGGGGGGGCACCTGCTGATCGAGGACGTGCCCGGCGTGGGCAAGACCACGTTGGCGCATGCGCTGTCGCGCACCTTCGGGCTGCAGTTCTCGCGCGTGCAGTTCACCGCCGACCTGATGCCCAGCGACCTCACGGGCGTGTCGGTGTACGAGCGCGGCAAGGAAGCCTTCGTGTTCCACCCCGGCCCCGTGTTCGCCCAGGTGCTGCTGGCCGACGAGATCAACCGCGCCAGCCCCAAGACGCAAAGCGCGCTGCTGGAGGCCATGGAGGAAAAGCAGGTGTCGGTGGAGGGCGAAACGCGCGCCCTGCCCCACCCCTTCTTCGTGATCGCCACGCAGAACCCGCACGACCAGCTGGGCACGTTTGCGCTGCCCGAATCGCAGCTGGACCGCTTCCTCATGCGCATCTCCATCGGCTACCCCGACCGCGCGGCCGAGCGCCTGCTGCTGGCCGGCACCGACCGCCGCGACATGGTGGACAGCATGCTGCCGCTGCTGTCGGACGACGAGCTGGCCGAGCTGCAGCGCCAGGTGCAGGCGGTGCACACGGCCGAGCCGCTGCTGAACTATGTGCAGGACCTGATCGCCGCCACGCGCTCGGGCCGCTGGTTCCTGCAAGGCCTGTCGCCGCGCGCGGGCATTGCGCTGGTGCGCGCGGCCAAGGCCCAGGCGCTGATCAGCGGGCGCGACTACGTGGCCCCCGACGACGTGCAGGCCGTGCTGCCCCAGACCATCGCCCACCGCCTGGTGCCCGTGGGCGACGCCGGCCGCGGCGCGGTGGAGCAGGTGCGCGCCATGGTGGACGCCACCCCGCTGCCGTGACCGCGCCCTCCGAACCGGCCGCGGCGCCGGCCCTGTCCCGCGCCGCCGCTGCGATCAACCCGCTGGCGCTGCTGCGGCGGCGCTTTCAGCGCTGGTGGCAGGCCCGGCTGCCCCTGAGCGACACCCTGGTGCTCACGCAGCGCAATGTCTACATCCTGCCCACGGGCGCAGGCTGGATGCTGGCGCTGACCCTGGCGGTGCTGCTGGTCGCCTCGATCAACTTCCAGCTCAACCTGGGCTATCTGCTCACCTTCCTGCTGGCGGGCAGCGCGGTGATCGGCATGCACCTGTGCCATGCCAACCTGCGGGGGCTGACGCTGCACCTGAAGGCCCCCGAGCCCCACTTCATGGGCACCAGCACGGCGTTCGAGGTGCAGCTGTCCAGCGAACGCGCCACGCCGCGCTACGGCGTTGCGCTGGCCGTGCACGGCGCGGGCCGCAAAGAGCCGCACCACTGGGCCTGGACCGACGTGCCCGCCCAGGGCCAGACCAGCGTGCAGGTGGCCTTCCGGCCCGAGCGACGGGGCCTGCACAGGGTGCCCACCCTCACGGCCGAAACCCGCTTTCCGCTGGGCACCTTCCGCGTGTGGACCTACTGGCGCCCGGCCGCCCAGGTGCTGGTGTACCCGGCGCCCGAAACCCCCGCCCCGCCGCTGCCGCCCGGCGAGCCGCGCGCCAGCGGCACGGGCAGCGCTTTGTCGCAAGGCATTGGCGAGTTTGACGGCGTGCGGGCCTACCGCCGCGGCGATCCGCTCAAGCTGGTGGTCTGGAAGAAGGCCGCCAAGTCGCTGGCCACGGGCACCGACGACCTGGTGAGCCGCGATGCCCAGCAGGCCCAGCGGCACGAGCTGTGGCTGGACCCCGCCCGCACCGGACTGGCCGACCCCGAGGCCCGCATCTCCCGCCTCACCGCCTGGGTGCTGCAGGCCGACCGGCTGGGCCTGGACTACGGCCTGCGCCTGCCGGGGGCCGAGATCGCTCCCGACAGCGGCGCCGCCCACCGCCGGCGCTGCCTGGAGGCGCTCGCACTGTGCTGATTCGTATCAAAATGCCTTCCAGCGCTTGCTGCATAAGCGCAAGAAGCTATCTTTTTAATAGCAAACTCACGGCCAGCCATCCCCACCCTCACGGCATGACCTTCCCGCAATGACCCTGCGACAGACCCTTGCCTCTCTGCCCCGCGAAGCGCGCGACACGCTGTTTTTGCTGTTCGTGATCGCCTGGGTGATCGCGCCCCAGATGGCCCATCTGCCGCCATGGACCAGCGCGCTGGCGGGCGGCCTGCTGCTGTGGCGTGGCGTGCTGGCGTGGCGGGGCCGTCCCCTGCCCGGCCGCTGGACGGTGGGCGCCCTGCTGACGGTGGCCGTGGTCGGCACGCTGGTCACGCACCGCACCATCCTCGGGCGCGACGCGGGGGTGACGCTGATCGTGGTGCTGCTCGCCCTCAAGATGCTGGAGCTGCGCGCGCGCCGCGACGCCATGGTCGTGTTCTTCCTGGGCTTCTTCACGATGCTCAGCAACTTCTTCTTCTCGCAATCGCTGGTCACGGCGGCGGCCATGCTGGTGGCGTTGCTGGGGCTGCTCACGGCGCTGGTCAACGCCCACATGCCGGTGGGGCGGCCGCCGCTGGCCCAGACGTTCCGCATTGCCGGCAGCATGGCGCTGCTGGGCGCCCCCATCATGGTGGCGCTGTTCATGCTGTTCCCCCGCATCGCGCCGCTGTGGGGCATGCCCAGCGACGCCATGAAGGGCAGCACCGGCTTGTCGGGCGCGATGAAGGTGGGCTCCATCGCGGAACTGGCCCTCAACGACGCGGTGGCCCTGCGCGTGCGGTTCGAAGGCGCGGCGCAGGACATTCCGCAGCAGTCGGCCATGTACTTCCGCGGCCCCGTGCTCTCGGGATTCGACGGGCGGGAATGGCAGGCGGAGCCGTTCCGCGAAGACAGCGCACTGGCCGCGCGGATCGGCCTGCCCGCCAACCTGCAGGTACAGGGCCCGGCCGTGCGCTACGAAGTGACGATGGAGCCGCAAAAGCGCCCCTGGCTCATGGTGCTGGAAGCCACCCCCAACGCCCCCGAGCTGCCCAACATGCAGGCCTACATGACGCAGGACCTGCAGTGGATGACCAGCCGCCCCATCATGGACGTGATGCGCTACCGCGCCGAGAGCTACCCCACGTTCCGCCACGGCCCCGAGACCGCCGTGCGGCAGCTGCACGTGCACGAGGAACTGCCGCCCGGCTTCAACCCCCGCACCCTGGCGCTGGCCGCGCAGATGCGCGCCGACCCCGCGCTCAGCGCCGGGGGCACGCCGGCGCTGGTCAACGCGGCCCTGCAGCGGCTGCGCACCGGCGGCTACACCTACACGCTGGAGCCCGGCGTCTACGGCGAGCACACGGCGGACGAATTCTGGTTCGACCGCAAGGAAGGCTTTTGCGAGCACATCGCTTCGGCCTTCGTGGTGCTGATGCGCGCCCTGGACATCCCGGCCCGCATCGTCACCGGCTACCAGGGCGGCGAGATGAACTACTTCGACGGCTACTGGACCGTCCGCCAGAGCGATGCCCACGCCTGGGCCGAAGTCTGGATGGAGGGCCGCGGCTGGGTGCGGGTAGACCCCACGGGCGCCGTTTCGCCCGGCCGCGTGGGCCAGTTCCAGCGGCTGCGTGCCCCGCAGGGCGCCTTTGCCGCTGCCATGGGCACCCTCAGCCCCGGCCTGGCGCAGAACCTGCGGGCCGCCTGGGAGGCCGTCAACAACCGCTGGAACCAGTGGGTGCTCAACTACACGCAAACCCGGCAGATGGACCTGCTCAAGGCGCTGGGCTTTGAATCCCCCAGCTGGCAGGACCTCACCACCGTGATGGGTTTCCTCGTGATTGCCGCGGCCCTGGGCGGCATTGCCTGGAACCTGTGGGAGCGCAGCCAGCACGACCCCTGGCTGCGGCTGCTGGCCCGCACGCGCGAGCGCCTGGCCCGCGCCGGCCTGGAGCTGCCCGCCACGATGCCCCCACGCGCCATGGCCGCCCAGGTGCAGGCCCGGTTTGGCGCCGGCGCCGCCACGCTGGCCGACTGGCTGCTGCGCCTGGAACGGCTGCGCTACGCTCCCCACCCGGACACCGAACTGGCCGCCCTGCGGCGCGAATTCCGCGGGCTGCCCTGGCCGAAAAAATGACACCGCGGCGCCAGCGGGCCGGCTCCTGGCCTCCCGCGCCGCCCCCAATGAAGAAGACTGTGGAACTGACCGTGAAAAAGCCTGCCCAACGGGCTGCAATTGCTCTTTTTTTGATAGCTTCTTGCGCAATACCCGCCTTCGCAAACCCCAAAAAAGGCCCCAAAACCGGCGCTGCGCCCGCCCGCGCGGCGGTGTACTACGCCGCCCGCCCTGAGGCCCTGGAATTCGCCGACGACCTGGCCGCGCGCCGCAACCTGGACCGCGAGTGGGTGCGCCAGGCCATCGGCCAGGCGCAGTTTCTGCCGCAGATCCCGCGGCTCATGCTGCCGCCGCCCAAGGGCGCGCCCAAGAACTGGCGGGCCTACCGCAGCCGGTTTGTCGAACCGGTGCGCATCCGCGCGGGCCTGCGGTTCTGGGAAGAGAACCAGGCCGCCCTGGAGCGCGCCGAGCGCGAGTACGGCGTGCCCGCCGAGATCATCGTGGGCATCCTCGGCGTGGAAACCATCTATGGCCAGCAGATGGGCAATTTCCGGGTGATGGACGCGCTGGCCACGCTGGCATTCGACTTCCCCGCCGCGCACCCGCGGGCCGCCGAGCGGGCCGCCTTCTTCCGCCGCGAGCTGGAGCAGTTCCTGAGCCTCTCCGACCGCAGCAACACCGACCCGTTCGGGCCGCGCGGCAGCTACGCGGGCGCCATGGGCCTGGGGCAGTTCATGCCGTCCAGCTGGGTGCGCTACGCCGTGGACTTTGACGGCGACGGCCGCATCGACCTGTTCCACAGCGCGGCCGATGCCATTGGCTCGGTGGCCCACTATTTCCAGGGCCACGGCTGGGTCCCCGGCATGCCCACGCACTACGCGGTGCAGTTTGACAACGCCCGGCTGCAGCTGGACGCGCTGCTGGCCCCCGACATCCTGCCCACTTTCAGCGCCGCCAGCCTGCAGGCCCAGGGCGTGGTGCTGGACGACGCCGCCGCCCGCCACACCGGACCGCTGGCGCTGGTGGAGCTGCAAAACGGCGGCGACGCCCCCAGCTACGTGGCCGGCACGGAGAACTTCTACGCCATCACGCGCTACAACTGGTCCAGCTACTACGCCATGGCCGTGATCGAGCTGGGCCGCGAAGTGGCGGCCGCCCGCGCACGCTGATCCGCCGACGCGCGCCGCCCCCGCAGCGGCCAGCCCCGCGCCGCGGCGGGGATTGGCGCCCTCCCACGGCGTGAGAGCGCAAGTCACGCCACAATGCGGCGCTTCGGCCGCGTGCGCGGCAGTCCTCCTCCCCAACCCCACCCTTTCGCCCATGCCAGCAGCAGCACCACCGCCCACCGCCTCCTCCCCGGACGCCATCGTTCGCGTGCGCGGCGTCAGCAAGACCTACGCGGGCGGGTTTCAGGCGCTCAAGCACATCGACCTGGACATCCGGCGCGGCGAGATCTTTGCCCTGCTCGGCCCCAATGGCGCGGGCAAGACCACGCTGATCAGCGTGATCTGCGGCATGAGCAATGCCACGGCCGGCACCATCACCGCCGACGGCCACGACACCGTGCGCGACTGGCGGGCCGCGCGCGCAGCCATCGGCCTGGTGCCGCAGGAGCTGCACACCGACGCGTTCGAGACCGTGTGGGCCACCGTCACCTTCAGCCGCGGGCTGTTCGGCAAGGCGCCGGACCCGGCGTACATCGAAAGGATCCTCAGGGACCTGTCGCTGTGGGACAAGAAGGACACCAAGATCCTGGCCCTCTCGGGCGGCATGAAACGCCGCGTGCTGATCGCCAAGGCCCTCTCGCACGAGCCCAAGATCCTCTTCCTGGACGAGCCCAGCGCGGGCGTGGACGTGGAGCTGCGCCACGACATGTGGCGCCTGGTGCGCAAGCTGCGCGACGCCGGCACCACCATCATCCTGACCACGCACTACCTGGAAGAAGCCGAGGACATGGCCGACCGTATCGGCGTGATCCGCAAGGGCGAGCTGATCGTGGTGGAAGACAAGGCCGTGCTGATGCGCAAGCTGGGCAAGAAGCAGCTTGCGATCACGCTGCAGCAGCCGCTGCAACAGGTGCCCGCCGCGCTGGCCCGCTGGCCGCTGGCGCTCAGCCAGGGCGGCGCCACGCTCACCTACACCTTCGACTCGCAGCAGGAAGACACGGGCATTGCCGCGCTGCTGCGCGCCCTGCAAGAGCACGGCATCGACTTCAAGGACCTGCACTCCAGCGAAAGCTCGCTGGAAGACATCTTCGTGAGCCTGGTGCACCAGGCCCCCGCCGAACGAAAGGCAGACCCCGCATGAACGGCCCCAACCTGCATGGCGTGCTCGCCATCTATCGCTTCGAGATGCACCGTGCGTTCCGCACCTGGATGCAGAGCCTCATCGCCCCCGTGCTCACCACGGCGCTGTACTTCATCGTCTTCGGCTCGGCCATCGGCTCGCGCATGGGCGACATCGGCGGCGTGAGCTATGGCGCCTACATCATCCCCGGCCTGCTCATGCTGTCGCTGCTGTCCGAGAGCATCTCCAACTCCGCCTTCGGCATCTACATGCCCAAGTGGTCGGGCACCATCTACGAACTGCTGAGCGCGCCGGTGAACTGGGTGGAGGCGCTGCTGGGCTACGTGGGCGCGGCGGCCAGCAAGTCGCTGCTGGTGTCGGTGCTCATCCTGGCCACCGCCCGCGTGTTCGTGCCGTACCAGGTGGCCCACCCGGTGTGGATGGTGGGCTTCCTGGTGCTCACCGCCGTCACGTTCTGCCTGTTCGGCTTCATCATCGGCCTGTGGGCCGACAGCTTTCAAAAGCTGCAGGTCATCCCGCTGCTGGTCATCACGCCGCTCACCTTCCTGGGCGGCGCGTTCTACAGCATCAACATGCTGCCGCCGCTGTGGCAGGCGGTGTCGTTGTTCAACCCGGTGGTCTACCTCATCAGCGGCCTGCGCTGGGCCTTCTACGGCCAGGCGGACGTGCACATCGGCGTGAGCACGGGCATGACGCTGGTGTTCATGGCGCTGTGCCTGGCCGTGGTGTGGTGGGTGTTCAAGACCGGGCACCGCATCCGGCGCTGAGTTCTTTCCGAACCATCCGTTCGGGCTGAGCTTGTCGAAGCCTTGCGCAGCGCTTCGACAAGCTCGGCGTGAACGGTTCGGAGCCGCATCTCGCATCGCCATCACGCACAGGCCGTTCGGGCTGAGCCTGTCGAAGCCTTGCGCAGCTTCGACAAGCTCAGCGGCCGAAGGCTCAATAGCGCTGCATCTGGCAGCTGTGCGGCTGCTGGGCCTTGGCGGCCGGAATCTGCCGCACCACGCGGAAGCCGTAGCCCGAGCCTTCCACGTCGAACTTGACGCCCGGCGCGCCCTTCTTGTCCATCACGCCCACCACCAGCGCCTGCTGGAACTGGTGGTCCGCCGCGCGCATGCTGCCGCCCTGGCCGGACAGCTGCACCTGCGCGCTCTCCAGCTGCCGCGCCACCACCGTCGCCTCGGTGCTGCCCACGCGTTCGATGGACTGGGCCAGCGCCTCCACCATCAGCTGCATGCGCATGTGGACGTAGTCGTCCTGCGGCTTGGGAAAGCGCGTGCGGAAGGATTGGTAGAACGACTCGCTCTGCGCGCCGGGCACGTTGGGCAGCCAGTCGGCCACGGCCACCACCTTGCCGATGCCGGCGTCGCCCATGGCCGCCGGGGCACCCAGCGCATTGCCGTAGAAGGTGTAGAAGCTGCCCTCGTACCCCACCTCGCGCGCGGCCTTGACCAGCAGGGTGAGGTCGTTGCCCCAGTTGCCGGTGACGACCGCCTGCGCGCCGCTGGTCTTGATCTTCACGGCGTAGGGCGCGAAGTCCTTCACGCGGCCGATGGGGTGCAGCTCTTCGCCCACGATGGCAACGTCGGGCCGCTGCGCCCCCAACTGCTTGCGCGCCTCGCGCAGCACGGCCTGGCCGAAGCTGTAGTCCTGGCCGATCAGGTACACGCTCTTCAAGGCCTTGTCCTCGCGCATCACCTCCATGAGCGCGGCCATGCGCATGTCGGCATGCGCGTCAAAGCGGAAGTGCCAGAAGCTGCACTTCTCGTTGGTCAGGATCGGGTCCACCGCCGAGTAGTTCAGAAAGACCACGCGCTTGCCCGGCTCGCGCTCGTTGTGCTTGTTGATGGCCTCGATCAGCACCGCAGCCGTGGCCGAGGAGTTGCCTTGCAGGATGACCTGCGCGCCATCGTCGATGGCCGCGCGCAGGGCCGACAGCGCTTCCTCGTTCTGGCCCTTGCTGTCGTAGCGCTCGAGCACCAGCGGGCGCGGGCCGCCCGCCGCCGCGGGCAGCTGCACGCCGCCACGCGCGTTCACGCGCTCCATGGCCCAGAACACATTGCGGTAGACGGCCTCGCCGGTGTTCGCAAAGGCACCCGACAGGCTTTCGATCAGCGCGACCTTGATGGGCTTGCCCTGCGCCACCGCAGCCCCGGGCGCCGCGGCCCGGGCCGGGCCGGCCGGCAGGGTAAGCAACGCGCAGGCCAGCGCGGCGGACGCTGCCAAAACGGTGTGACGTAATGCCGCAGCGCCAGTTTTCAAGCCCACGGAACGCAATTTATTCATGCCACTTTTTCCCTTGAAATGCACCGTGGCCGTACACACCTCCTTGGCATGCGGCGACCACGTCGAGAGCCGCGCAGTGTATAGGAGTCCCCATGATCTTCGCCCCCGTGATCCGCCGCGCCGCGTATGCCCAAGCCCCCCGTTCTGCCGACATGGCGCTGCAGCGTTTTTTGATGGGTGCCCTGGCGCAACCCGCTGCCGCAGCACCTGCCGCCGGCTGCACCGTCACGCAGGATGAAAAGGCCACCACGCTGCAACTGGATGTGCCGGGCCTCACCCGAGAGCAGCTCACGATCAGCATCGAAGGCGCCGTGGTGCGCGTGCAAAGCGTGGAAGGCGCCCCGCGCCAGGTGCAGCGCGCCTGGGAGCTGGCCGCCGAGGTGGACGCCAGCGCCAGCACCGCCAAGCTGGAAAACGGTGTGCTCACCCTGACGCTGGCCCGCGTGGAGCCCGCCAGCAAGGCCACCACGCTGACGATTCACTGAGCAAGCGCCCCGCGCGCCCGCAGGGCACCTGCCGTGCGGGCACCGAGGTAGCTATCTTTTCAATAGCTTCCAGCGCCCGCCCCGCAAGGGCTGCGGGCTTTTTTTATTTAGATTTCCTTCTGCGCGCTGGCCGCTGGCTCATTCATGCCGCAGCGCATCGATGGGGTCCATGCGGGCCGCACGGCGGGCGGGGAAATAGCCGAAGACCACCCCGATCCCGGCCGAGAACAGGAACGACAGCAGGTTGACGCCCGGGTTGAACAGGTAGGGCACGCCCATCAGGCCCGACAGCGCCAGCGACGCGCCCATGGCCAGCACGATGCCGATGAGCCCGCCCAAGGCGGCCAGCACCACGGCCTCGATCAGGAACTGCAGCAGCACCTCGCGCTCCAGCGCGCCAATGGCCAGGCGCAGGCCGATCTCGCGGGTGCGCTCCGTCACGCTCACCAGCATGATGTTCATGATGCCGATACCGCCTACCAGCAGGCTCACGGCGGCCACCGCGCCCAGCAGCGTGGTCAGCACCTTGGTGGTGCCCGACAGGGTGTCGGCCAGCTGCTTGGTGTCCAGCACGTTGAAGTTGTCCTCGTCGGAGTCCGAGAGCTTGCGCAGCTCGCGCAGCAGCTGGGTCAGGCTCGCCTTCACCCGCTCGGGTTCGCTGCCGTCCTGCATGGACACCAGCAGCGTGTTCACCCGCGTGTTGCCCGTCACCCGGCGCTGCAGCGTCTTGAGCGGCACCAGCACCGTGTCGTCCTGGTCGTTGCCGAACGCGCCCTGCCCCTTGGACGCGAGCACGCCCACCACCTCGCACGAGAACGCCTTCACGCGCAGCTGGCCGCCCAGGGCCTCCTCGCTGCCAAACAGCTCGCGCCGCACGGTCTCGCCGATCAGGCAGACGGCAGCGCCCGCGCGCAACTCTGCGTCGGTGAAGACGCGGCCGGTGCGCAGCGTCCAGTTGCCGGTCTGCAGCCAGGCATTGGTGCTGCCGATGACGCTGGTGGACCAGTTGCGCCCGCCCACCACCACGGTGGCGGCCGTGCGCGCTTCGGGTGCCACGGCCAGGATGCCGCCGATCTGCTGGGCGATCACGTCGGCGTCGGTGTCCTTGAAAGCCGGCGCCCCCGTGCCGCCGCCGGGCCCCAGGCGCTGCCCGGGCCGCACCTGCAGCAGGTTGGTGCCCAGGCCCGAGATCTGGTTCTGGATGGCCAGCGTGGCGCCGTTGCCCAGCGTGACCATGGTGATCACGGCGCTCACGCCGATCACGATGCCCAGGATGGTGAGGAACGACCGCATGAGGTTGCGCCGGATCGAGCGCAGCGCCAGGAGCAGGGTGTTGAGCAGCATCAGGCACCTCCCGTCCGCGCAGCCGCGGCCGGCGCATCCGTCGTGCCCGCGCGCAGTCCCGCCGGGGCGGGGTTGGGCGCGTCACTGTCCACCACACCGTCCACAAAGCGCACGATGCGCCGCGCGTACTGCGCCATGTCCGGCTCGTGCGTGACCATCAGCACGGTGATGCCCTGGTCGGCATTGAGGTGCCACAGCAGCTCCATGATCTCGTGGCTGCGCTGGGTGTCGAGGTTGCCCGTGGGCTCGTCGGCCAGCAGCACGTCGGGCTCGGTGACGATGGCGCGTGCGATGGCCACGCGCTGCTGCTGCCCGCCCGACAGCTCGGCGGGGGTGTGGTGTTCCCAGCCCTGGAGCCCCACGGCCGCCAGCGCGCGCGCCGCCGCCGCGTGGCGCGCCGCGGCCGACTCGCCCCGGTACAGCAGGGGCAGCTCCACGTTCTCTTGCGCCGAGGTGCGTGCCAGCAGGTTGAAGCCCTGGAACACAAAGCCGAAGTAGCGCCGCCGCAGCCGCGCCCGCTCGTCGCGCGAGAGCGACTCCACGTGCACGCCCTTGAACAGGTACTCGCCGGTGGTGGGCCGGTCCAGGCAGCCCAGCGTGTTCATGGCCGTGGACTTGCCCGAGCCGCTGGGGCCCATGATGGCCACGAAGTCGCCCTGCGCAATGTCCAGATCCACCCCCTTGAGCGCCTGGAAGGCCAGCGCGCCCTCGCCGTAGACCTTGGTCACGCCGCGCAGGCGGATCAGCGGAACGTCGCCCGGCGCGCTCATGGCTTGGCGCCGGCGGTGCGCTGGTCCGTGATCACGGCCATGCCGGGGGCCAGGCCCTCGCCCGTGACCTCGGTGTGGCGGCCGTCGCTGATGCCCACCTGCACCGCCACGGGCTGGGGCGCGCCGTCCTGCAGCACCCAGATCTGGCGCAGCTTGCCTGCGGCGTCGCCCGCCTCGGCCCCGTTGCCCGGCTTGCGCGGGCCCGAGCCGGTGCGCGGCATGCGCGGCATGAGCTGGGACATGATGCCGCCCCCGCTGCCCGACGACGCGGGCGGGCGGGCGCCCCCGGCAGCTGCCGGCGCACCCGCCCCGGCAGCGCCGGCGGGGGTGAAGCGCAGCGCAGTGTTGGGCACCAGCAGCACGTCCTTGCGTTCGGTGGAGGTGATGGTGGCCGCGGCCGTCATGCCCGGGCGCAGGCTCAGGTCGGCGTTGTTCACGTCCAGCCAGGTGATGTAGGTGACCACGTTGTCGGTCTTGGTGGAGCCGAACGACACGCGCGTGACGGTGGCCGGGTAACGGCGCGACGGGTAGGCGCTGACGGTGAAGCTGGCGTCCTGCCCCACTTTCACCGAGCCGACATCGGCCTCGTCCACATTCACGTCCAAGCGCAGCCGGGTCAGGTCTTCGGCCACCGTGAGCAGCGTGACGGCCTGCAGCGACGCCGCCACGGCGTTGCCCGGCTCCACCGAGCGGGCCAGCACCACGCCATCGATGGGCGAGCGGATCGAGGCCTTGGACAGGTTGGTCTCGTCGGTGGACAGGGCGGCGCGGGCGTCCTGCACCGAGGCGCGGGCGCTGGCCTCGTCGGCCCGGGCGCGGTCCAGCGTGGCGCGGCCGGTGTCCAGCTCGGCGGCCGAGGGCACCTTGCCGCCCGACAGCCGGGCCACTTCCTCCAGCCGCCCCAGGTTGGCCTGGGCCTCCTGAGTGGTCGCCGCGGCCTGGGCCAGGCGCGCCTGCGCCGAGGCCAGCGAGGCCCGCGAGCGCAGCACTTGCGCGTCGAGCTTGGCGGTGTCCAGCTCCACCAGCAGCTGGCCCTTGCGGACCTTGTCGTTCACGTCCACCAGCACATTGCGCACCGTGCCGGACAGCTCGCTGCCGATGGTCACGGAGCGCGTAGGCTGCAGCGTGCCGTTGGCCGCCACGGTGAGCGTGAGGTGGCCCCTGCGCAGCGCCTCGGTCACGTAGCTGGGTGCGGCGTGGGCGCTCTGGCGGCTTTGCCAGGCGTACCCGCCCGCCGCGGCCAGGCCGAGCGCGGCTACGCCCAGCCACAGTGACCGGCGCTGCCACCAGCGGCGCGGGCGGTCGGCGCCCAGCAGGGCGTTCAGATCGGCAGGGGCAGCAGGGGCTGCAGAAGCCGAGGGAGATGCCGGAGACGGTTCGGTGTGGGGCATGGCGGTGAATCGGGGTCAATGAAAGGCCGGGCAACGGAAAGACCGGAGGGACGGCTCAGGGCCCCGCCAGGGCCTCTGCCGGCTGCGCCTGCCAGCCGCCGCCCAGCGCCTTGTACAGGCGCACATGGTCGGCCGCGACACTGGTGGCGGTGATGGACTGGCTCTCCTGCGTGGACAGCAGCGTGCGCTGGGTCTCCAGCACGGACTGGAAGTCGATGAGGCCGCTGCGGTAGCGCTGCTGGGCCAGCAGCGCCGCATTGCCGGCGGCCTCGGCGGCGGCCTGCAGCCGGGTGAGCCGCTCGCGGTCCCCCTGCAGCGCGGCCAGGGCGTTTTCCACGTCCTGCAGCGCGGTGAGCACGGCGGCTTCGTACGCCACGCGGGCCTGTTCCAGCGCGGCTTCCTGCACGCGCACCTGGGCCCGCGCGGCGCCGCCGTCCAGCAGCGGCACGGACACGCTGCCCAGCAACGCGCTGGTGACCGCACCGCCCCCCGTGAGCGCGCCCAGGGTGAGGGCCCGCAGCCCCACCGAGCCGCTGAGGGAGAAGCTGGGGTAGCGCGCAGCGTCGGCCTGCGACACGCGCTGCAGCGCTGCGGCAATGCGCTGCTCGGCCGCACGCACGTCGGGCCGCTGGCGCAGGGTTTCGGCCGGAATCGCCAGCGCCAGCGCGGCGCCGGGCTGGGGCACGGGGGCGGCAGCGGCCAGCGCCCCATCCAGCGCGCCGGGGGCCTGCCCCGTCAGCACCGCCAGGGCGTAGCGCGACTGCGCGAGGCTCGCTTCGAGCGTGGGAATCTGCGCGGCCGTCTGCTCCGCCGCCGCGCGCGCCTGCTCGGACACCAGCGAGGTGGCCAGCCCGGCCTGCAGGCGCCATTGCGCGATCTGCAGTGTCTCCTGCTGGCTGGCCAGGTTGCTGCGCGCAATGGCCAGGCGCTGCTGCAAGCCGCGCAGCTCTAGGTAGTTCACCGCCACTTCGGCAGCCAGCGAAACCTGCACGTCGGCCAGGCTGGCCTCGGCGGCGCGCGCATCGGCTTCGCTGGCGCGCACGCCGCTGCCCAGTCGGCCGAACACGTCGGGCTCCCAACTGGCGTCAAACCCGGCCTGGAAGCTGTTGCCCGTGCTGTTGGCCGCGCGGCTGCGCTGCGCCGAGGCGGACGCGCGCACACCGGGCTGCAGGCCGGCGGCTTGCACGTCCACCTGCGCACGCGCCTGCTGCAGCGCCGCCCGGGCCGCGCGCACACTGGTGTTGGCCGCCAGCGCCTGGTCCACCAACGCGGTGAGGTCCGGATCGCCAAACCTTTGCCACCACTGCGCCAGCGGCGTGGCGGCAGCCCCATCGGCGGCGCCCTGCCCCGCCGGGCCTGCGGCCGCCCATGCCGGGGGCACCGCCAGCGCGGGCACCCCGCTGCCGGTGGGCGCCAGGCTGGCGCAGCCCGACAACGCGAGGCCCAGCCCCCACCCCAGTGCCGGGGCCCATCCTTGCCCCAGCCGGGTGAAGGCCCGCCGCATCAGCGTGGCAGCACCGCCGTCACGCGGGGCGGGCAAAAGGGAGGCAAGCCGGGGGAATGGACGCATGGCAAGGCACGGCGCAAGGAATGGAATGCCCCGATTGTGAAGACCCCCGCGGGGACGCGGGTACCCCAACGGTCAAGCCCAGGTAAAGAAATGCTGCAGCGCACACACCGGCGGTGCCGCAGCGCGCACGGCGCTCACACCGTGATGGCGTCCAGCGGCCAGCGCGGCTTCACGTCAAAAGCGTAGTCGGTGTTGGCCTGCTGCTGCCCGGCCTGCAGGCGCATGGCGGCGGCCATGGCGATCATGGCCCCGTTGTCGGTGCACAGGTGCAGCTCCGGGTAGTGCACGCGCACCTGGCGTTGCGCGCAGGCGGCATTGAGCTGCGCGCGCAGGCGGCGGTTGGCCCCCACGCCGCCAGCGACCACCACGCGCCGCAGGCCGGTCTGCAGGAGCGCGGCCAGTGTCTTTTTCACCAGCACCTCCACGATGGCCGCTTCGGTGCTGGCGGCCAGGTCGGCCTTGTGCTGCTCCAACCCGTCGCCCAGCTTCTTCGCCTGGGTGAGGACCGCCGTCTTCAGGCCCGCAAAGGAAAAGTCCAGGTCGCCGCTGTGCAGCAGCGGCCGGGGCAGCTTGAACGCGGTGGCGTCGCCGTGCTCCCCCAGCCGGGACAACGCCGGCCCGCCGGGGTAGCCCAGGCCCATGAGCTTGGCCGACTTGTCGAAGGCCTCGCCGGCCGCATCGTCAATGGTCTCGCCCAGGATCTCGTAGCGGCCCACGCCGTCCACCCGCATCAGCTGGGTATGCCCGCCCGACACCAGCAACGCGACAAACGGGAACTCGGGCGGGTCCGCGCTCAGGAACGGCGACAGCAGGTGGCCCTCCAGGTGGTGCACGCCCAGCACCGGCTTGCCCAATGCGGCGCCCAGCGCGCAGGCCACGCCCGCCCCCACCAGCAGCGCCCCGGCCAGCCCGGGGCCGCGCGTGTACGCCACCACGTCCACGGCGGCCAGCGGCTCGCCCGCATCGTGCAGCACCTGCGTGGCCAGCGGCAGCACGCGGCGGATGTGGTCGCGGCTGGCGAGTTCCGGCACCACGCCGCCATAGGCCTGGTGCATCTCGATCTGGCTGTGCAAGGCATGCGCCAGCAATGCGGGCACCCCGCTGCCCTGCGACTGCACCAGCGCCACGCCGGTTTCGTCGCACGAAGATTCGATGCCCAGCACCAACAGGTTTTTTTGCACTTCCATGGTGGGCGCAAGTGTAGGGCTTGCGCCCGACCCTCCAGAAGGCATCGGGTTGGTTCACCCCGCCTCAGTGCTGCGACAAAGCCTTTTGTCCTGCGCCCGCGAGCGCCGCAGGCGCCATGGACTGTGCGGAGGCCACGGACACTGCGGGAGCCGTACGCCGCATCTCACTGCCCTGCTGGAGTCGGAACGTGGCGGCCAGGTGCGCCAGATTGCGCGCCTGTTCCTGCAGCGCGCTGGATGCGGCCGAGGTCTCCTCCACCAGTGCGGCGTTTTGCTGGGTCACCCCATCAAGGTGTGCCACGGCCTGGTTGATCTGGCCCAGCCCCATGGACTGCTCGCGGCTGGCGGAGGCGATCTCGTCCACGATGTCGGCCACGCGTTGAATACCGCTGACGATCTCCTGCATGGTCGCGCCCGCCTGGGCGACCTGCCCGCTACCGACCTCGACCTTGGCCACCGAGTCGGAAATCAGCGCCTTGACCTCCTTGGCCGCCTCGGCGCTGCGCTGCGCCAGGCTGCGCACCTCGCTGGCCACCACGGCAAAGCCCCGGCCCTGCTCGCCCGCGCGGGCCGCCTCCACGGCGGCATTGAGCGCGAGGATGTTGGTCTGGAAGGCAATGCCGTCGATCACGCTGGTGATGTCGGCAATGCGGCGCGACGACAGCGCAATGCCGTCCATGGTGCCCACCACGCGGTCCACCGCCTCGCGCCC
>NZ_JAJTBB010000042.1 GCF_021287135.1 Acidovorax sp. | reverse complement strand
GCCCATGCACACCGGACAGCTCGAGGGGATCAACAACCGCATCAAGGTCATCAAGCGCATGGCTTATGGCTACCGTGACTGCGAGTACTTCTTCCTCAAGATCAAGGCCGCGTTCCCCGGGAATGCGTGAAGAACCTTTTTCTTTGGGCGATGGGCGGCCCTGGTGGGCAGATCCGTTGCATGCGGCGGCTTGCCCGGTGTTGCAGGCGGGCGGCTGACCGCCCAGACGCGGTGCGTGGTCAGAAACGGTACTGCAGTCCCACGGTGGTCATCTTGACGGCTTCGTCCCCGTCGGAGAACTTGAACTTGTGGCTTTCCCATTCCAGCACGGCGGCCCATTGCGGCGCAAACGCCCAGCGTGCGCCGATGCCATAGGACAGTCCGAAGCCGTCTTCCTTGCCCGTCCGCACTCCCAGGTTGCTGGAGCCGTCGGTCTGCGTGCGGCCGTAGGTCGTGCCGACCTTGCCGAACAGGTCGAACTGTTCCCCCAGCGGTGCGCGCCCGACCAGACTCAGGTTGACGCCCTGGGCCTTGGTGTCCCCGCCCAGCCGGCGCGCCTTGCCGGCGTTGATGTAGCCCAGTTCGACGCCCAGGTTGGGGTGGAAGAAGCCCCCCGTGTACACCTTGAATGCGTTGTCGGAGTCGTCATAGGCCGTTCCGGCGGGGCCGCTGCGCAGGTCGTACTGCGAGCGCCCGGCGCTGATGCCAAGGTAGCCGTCCTGCGTATAGGGCAGCACCGACATGCGGTCGGAGCGGCCGGAGGCCGGGGTGCCTGCATTGGCGCCCGATGCGGCGGAGGAGGAGGCTGTCTGCGCTTGCGCGGCCGTGGCTGCCACCAGCGTGGCGGCAGCCAATGCCATGGCCAAGGGGTGGGAGAGAGGCATGCGGGTCGTCATGGTTCGGTCCTTCGTGGGTTCTCGTGGGGGGCAGGATCTCGGCCGTGCCGGGGGGCGGAGCATCCCGGCGCGCGGGTGAAGGGTCAATGTAGGCAGCGCTGCCCGCGGGTCGTGTGGGAGGGCGGGGAGCGCGCCTGTAGGAAACGGCCTATGCCGCGGGGCTGGACGCGCGCGGATGCTCAACAGCTCCCGCAGCCCTGGGGGCTCTGCGCCGGGGGCGGTGGGGTGTGACTATGGAATGCTATTATTTTGATAGCTGCTCGCGCTGCAGTATCAAGCGCAAGGACCGAATTTTGTATAACATGCCGGTCCTTTTGTGCCTGCGAACCTTGCCATGAACGCCCTCCAGTCCCTGCCCGTCTCCCTGCAAACCGTGCTGCTGCTCATTGCCAGCAACGTCTTCATGACCTTCGCCTGGTACGGGCACCTGAAGAACCTGGCCGCGTCCCCCTGGTACACGGCGGCGCTGGTCAGCTGGGGCATTGCGCTGTTTGAGTACCTGCTGCAGGTGCCTGCCAACCGTATCGGCTTCACGCAGTTCAACGTGGGCCAGCTCAAGATCATGCAGGAGGTGATCACCCTGGGGGTGTTCGTGCCCTTCGCGGTGTTCTACATGGGGCAGCCGCTCAAGTGGGACTACCTGTGGGCCGGTCTGTGCCTGGTCGGGGCGGTGTATTTCATCTTCCGCGGCGCCTGAGCCACGGCGGCCGGCGCCAGGGGCGGGGAGGGCGCCCGGTTAAACTCGCCCGGTTGCCAGAAAGTCATGCAAGTGACATGGCTGTGTCATTTTTATAAAACCGGTCCCGATCCGTTTCAGGAGTCTCCCCCATGCTGTTTGCCAAGCTGTTGCCACGCGAAGGCAACTTTTTCGACATGTTCAACCAGCACGCGGATCGTATCGTGGAGGCAGCCCGTGCCTTTTCGCAGCTGGTGGCAAATTACGGCGATCCCCACCTGCGTGACAAGTACAACCAGGACGTGGACAACGCCGAGCGCGCCGCCGATCGCGTGACGCATGATGTGAACAAGGCGATCCACAAAACCTTCATCACCCCCATCGACCGCGAGCAGATCCATGCGCTGATCAACACCATGGACGACGTGGCCGACCTGATCCAGGACTCGGCCGAAACCATGGCGCTGTACGACGTGCACCACATGACGGAAGAGATCACGCGCCTGACCGACCTGAGCCTCAAGTGCTGCGAACGCCTGCGCGACGCCGTCAAGCTGCTGGACAAGATTGCCGACCCGGCCGTGGCCGAGGCCGCGCTCAAGACCTGCGAGGAGATCGACAGGCTCGAATCCGATGCCGACCGGGTGATGCGCAGCGCCATGAGCAAGCTGTTCCGCGAGGAGCCTGATGTGCGCGAGGTCATCAAGCTCAAGGCGATCTACGAGCTGCTGGAAACCATCACCGACAAGTGCGAGGACGTGGCCAATTGCATCGAGGGCATCGTCCTCGAGAATTCCTGATTCCCGCAGGCTGAACCAGTATGGAAACCGTACAAACGGCCCTGTGGGTTGTGGTGCTGCTCGTGGCCCTGGCCATCCTGTTCGACTTCATGAACGGGTTCCATGACGCCGCCAACTCCATCGCGACAGTGGTGTCCACCGGCGTGCTCAAGCCCACGCAGGCGGTGCTGTTTGCCGCCTTCTTCAATTTCCTGGCCATCTTCATCTTCCACCTGAGCGTGGCCGCGACGGTGGGCAAGGGGATCGTGCAGCCGGGCGTGGTCGACACGCACGTGGTGTTCGGCGCCCTGGTGGGGGCCATCACCTGGAACGTCATCACCTGGTACTACGGCATCCCGAGCAGTTCCTCACACGCACTCATCGGGGGCATCGTGGGCGCGGTGATCGCCAAGGCGGGCGCGAGTGCGCTGATCTCCGCGGGCATTTTGAAGACGGTGGCGTTCATCTTCGTGTCCCCGCTGCTGGGGTTCGCCCTGGGTTCGCTGATGATGGTGACCGTGGCCTGGATCTTCCGGCGCACGCGCCCGAGCAAGGTGGACAAGTGGTTCCGGCGCCTGCAATTGCTGTCTGCCGGGGCCTACAGCCTGGGCCATGGCGGCAACGACGCGCAGAAGACCATCGGCATCATCTGGCTGCTGCTGATCGCCACCGGGTACTCGTCGGCCTCGGACACCTCGCCGCCCACCTGGAGCATCGTGAGCTGCTACATGGCCATTGGCCTGGGCACCATGTTTGGTGGCTGGCGCATCGTGAAGACCATGGGCCAGAAGATCACCAAGCTCAAGCCCGTGGGCGGCTTCTGCGCCGAGACCGGCGGTGCGCTGACCCTGTTCCTGGCGACTGCGCTGGGCGTTCCGGTGTCCACCACCCACACCATCACCGGCGCCATCGTCGGTGTCGGGTCCACGCAGCGCGCCAGCGCAGTGCGCTGGGGCGTGGCCGGCAATATCGTCTGGGCCTGGATTCTCACCATTCCCGCCAGCGCCTTCGTCGCGGCGGTGGCGTACTGGATCAGTCTGCAGATCTTCTGAGATTCCCGCGGCGCGGCCTGCCAGGCAACTGGCGGGTGGCACAGCACAAACGCCCCGCCGGCCCGTTGCCCGCGGGGCGTTCGCTTATCTGGCGGCGCCGTTTCACTGCGAGATCTTGCGCGCTTCCTCGATCTGGTATTCGAAATACCGCTGGAAGCTGAACGCAATGCTCGCCATGAGGACCGCGGTGCCCACCATCAGTGCCACCACGATCGCGCCGACCGTGATCCACTGCGTCTGCCCCGGCGCTGCGTCGGGCGCGGCACCGGGGTTGTAGCGGGCGTTCCAGGCCTCGGGGGTCTTCAGCGCGAACAGGATGGCTTGCAGGGCGCAGCCCGCAATCGTGAACCCCAGCAACGGGATCAGGACCCAGCTGTAGTGGTCGTCCTGCCCCAGCTGCTGCACGCGCTCGATGCCGTACACACCCAGCGCCGTGGGGATGGGGAGCAGCCAGCCCAGCAGGTCAGAGGCCCCGTGCAGGTAAAAGCGGTGCAGGCCGAGCGGCCCGCCCAGAAAGGCCAGCCAGGCCGCGACGGTCTTGTTCTTCATGCTGCGGCGCCCGCTCATTCCGGCGACGTGGTGTCGCCTTCGCCCAGGGATTTTTCCATCAGCACGATGTCGCGCCAGGCGCCGAACTTCCAGCCGACGGATTTCATGATGCCCACGTCGGTAAAGCCCAGTGCGCGGTGCACGCCGATCGAGCCCGCGTTGGCCGAATCCCCGATCACCGCCAGCAGCTTGCGCACGCCGGCGGCTTCGGCCTGCGCGGCCAACTCGGCAAGGAGCTTGCGGCCCACGCCCATGCCGCGCGCGCTGTCGGCCACGTAGATCGAGTCCTCGGCCGAGAAACGGTAGGCGGGGCGCGGCTTGAACCAGTTGGCATAGGCGTAGCCCAGCACCTGGCCATCCTTCTCGGCCACGAGCCAAGGCAGGCCCTTGCCCAGCACGTCGGCGCGGCGGGCCGCCATGTCGGCCTCGGTCGGGGGATCGATCTCGAACGTGCCGGTGCCATGCAGCACGTGGTGCCGGTAAATGGCGGTGATCTGGGGGATGTCGCTGTCGGTGCTGGGGCGGATCATGGGGTCTGGAAAAGAAAGGGCTATAATTGCGGGCTTTGCAGCGTGTCGCTGGCCGGGTGGCCATGTCGCGTGTCTCAAACGTTGCGAAACTGTGCGAACACTGTGGCTTGCGCCGGAAAGTCTGGCGAAGTTCACCACCCGAAGGATAAATCATGGTCGTCATTCGACTCTCCCGCGGCGGCTCCAAGGGCCGTCCTTTCTTCAACATCGTCGTTGCTGACAAGCGCGTGCGCCGCGATGGCCGCTTCATCGAGCGCATCGGCTTCTACAACCCCACCGCCAAGGAAACCGAAGAAGGCCTGCGCATTGTGCAAGACCGCCTGACGTACTGGAAGAGCGTGGGCGCGCAGTCCTCCCCCACGGTGGACCGCCTGATCAAGCAAGCTGCCAAGAAGGCCGCTTAAAGCTCCCCGGAAAGGGCGGGTTTCGTCGGTGCGCTGACGAAACCCGCCCTTTTCCCGTTTCTGGAATCACCCTTCGCCATGGCCACCACCTCTCCCCTGACGCTCGAGCCCACCGAGCTGCCCGCCGACGCTGTCGAAGTGGGCCGCATTGCCGACGCCTGGGGCATCAAGGGCTGGTTCAAGGTGCTGCCCCACAGCGGCAACCCCGAGGCGCTGTTTTCCTCCAAGCGCTGGTACCTGCAACCCTCCGAACGGGGCGCCAAGACCTTCTCCGGCACGGTGCTGCTGCCCATTCGCCAGGCCAAGGACCATTCCGACACGGTGGTGGCCTGGGCGCAGGGCGTGGACGACCGCAATGCCGCGGAGGCACTGCGCGGTGCGCGCATCTTTGTGCCGCGGTCGAGCTTTCCCTCCACGGCCGAGGACGAGTACTACTGGGTGGACCTGATCGGCCTGGAAGTCGCCAACCGCGAAGGCGTGGCGCTGGGCCAGGTGCGCGAGCTGATGTCCACCGGCCCGCAGACGGTGCTGGTGCTGGTCTATGAGCAGGACGGCAAGGCGCAGGAGCGCCTGATTCCCTTTGTTTCCGCCTTTGTCGACAAGGTGGACCTGCCGGGCAAGCGCATCACCGTCGACTGGCAGCCCGACTACTGAGCGGCATC
Source organism: Acidovorax sp. (assembly GCF_021287135.1). Taxonomy (GTDB): domain Bacteria; phylum Pseudomonadota; class Gammaproteobacteria; order Burkholderiales; family Burkholderiaceae_C; genus Acidovorax. The sequence continues at coordinate 18,276 of NZ_JAJTBB010000042.1, read as the reverse complement.
GCAGGCTGCGCCGCGCACCATGCGCTTTGACATCATCACGCTGTTTCCCGAGCTGTTCGGGCCCTTCCTCGCCAGCGGGGTGACCCGGCGCGCCTATGCCAGCGGGCAGGTCGCGGTCCACCTGTGGAATCCGCGCAACCATGCGGACGGCAACTACCGCCGCGTGGACGACCGCCCGTTTGGCGGCGGCCCCGGCATGGTGATGATGGCCGAGCCGCTGGCGCGGTGCCTTGCCGCCATCCGCGCGGAGCGGGCCGAGCCGGCTTCCGCCCAGGTGCCGCTGGTGCTGTTTTCCCCCATCGGCGAGCCGCTGCGCCATGCCGCCGTGCAGCACTGGTCGGCCAGTGCGGGCGCCATTTTGCTGTGCGGCCGGTACGAGGGGATCGACCAGCGCTTCATCGACACCCACGTTGATGCGCAGATCAGCCTGGGCGATTTCGTGCTCTCGGGCGGCGAGATCGCCGCCATGGCCCTGCTGGACGCCGTCGCGCGCCTGCAGCCTGGGGTGCTCAACGACGAGGGCAGCCACCAGCTGGACAGCTTCAACCCCGCGCTGGACGGCTTGCTCGACTGCCCACACTACACCCGGCCCGAAGAATGGGCGGGCCAGGCGGTGCCCGCCGCACTGCTGTCCGGCCACCATGCGCAGATCGAGCGCTGGCGGCGCGATCAGCGCCTGGCGCTGACCGCCCGCCACCGCCCCGACCTGATCGCGGCGGCGCGGCAAGCCGGTCGGCTGGCGCCCGCCGACGAGGCGGTGCTGGCCAAGCTGGGCTAACTTGCTATAATCAAAGGCTTTTCGATCCTCTGGCCGGCCGTTTTGACAGGGAGTTCTCCCGCAAAACACTGAACCGTCAATCCCGACGCAGCCACTTTTGGCGCGGTCAAGATCGTTGGATGTGACCATGAACCTGATCCAGACCCTGGAAGCGGAAGAAATCGCCCGCCTCAACAAGACCATCCCCGAATTCGCCCCTGGCGACACGGTGATCGTGAACGTGAACGTGGTGGAAGGCAACCGCAAGCGCGTGCAGGCCTACGAAGGCGTGGTGATTGCCAAGCGCAATCGCGGCCTGAACAGCGGCTTCACCGTGCGCAAGATCTCCAGCGGCGAAGGCGTGGAACGTACGTTCCAGACCTACAGCCCGCTGATCGCCAGCATCGAAGTCAAGCGCCGCGGTGACGTGCGCCGTGCCAAGCTGTACTACCTGCGCGAGCGCAGCGGCAAGTCGGCACGTATCAAGGAAAAGCTGCCTTCGCGCGTCAAGGCTGCAGCCACTGCCGCATAAGGCAAGGGCTTTGGTCCTGGCAAGCCGCTACAGCATTCGCCTGTAGCGGCTTTTTTGTTTTCTGCGTCCGTCCCGTCCTCCTGTCGCCTTGGTGAACCGCCCCGCCGCTCCTGCTGCTCCCGCCGCTCCCGTGTCGAGCCTGCCCGACTTCGATCCCCGCCGGGTGCCGGTGCTGGGCGTGGACGCGCACCTGCCCGCCGTGCCTGCCGCGGCGCAGACGGCGCCGGCCCTGCGCGCGCGGTTTGCCAACCCTCCGCGGTGGGAGCCCGAAGTGCTGCTGGAGAAGCGGTTCATGAACCGCGAGCCCGCGCACGCGTCGGTGCTGGTGCCCGTAGTGCAGCGCGAGCGGCCCACGGTGCTGCTGACCGAGCGCACGGCCCACCTGTCCACCCACTCCGGCCAAGTGGCGTTCCCGGGTGGCCGGGCCGATCCGGAGGACGCGAGCCCCGCCGACACGGCGCTGCGCGAAGCGCAGGAGGAAGTGGGGCTGGACCGGGGATATGTGGAAGTGCTGGGCACGTTGCCGACCTACGTGACCGGCTCTTCCTTCATCATCACGCCCGTGGTGGCTCTGGTGCGGCCCGACTGCGTGCTGCAGCCGAATCCGTACGAGGTGGCCGATCTCTTTGAAGTGCCGCTCGACTTTCTGCTCGACCCCGCCCACCACCGCCGGCATGTGTTCGCCCAGGACGGCGTGCACCGCGAATGGTTTTCCATGCCCTACCAGGACGGCGAGAAGACCCGCTTCATCTGGGGCGCGACCGCGGGCATGCTGCGCAACTTCTACCGTTTCATGATTGCGTGATCCGGGTGTGATCTGAGCGCGAGCCGGGTGTGACACGGAGGGGCCGCAAGCGCATGGGCCCCGGTATCATTCGGCCCCATGAGTTTCTTCGCCATCCTGTTCGCTCTGCTGATCGAGCAGGCCCGCCCACTGGCCCGCAGCAACCCCATCCATGCCGGCCTGCGCGCCTGGGCCTTGTCGGTGAGCCGCAATTTCGACGCGGGCAAGCCCCACCATGGCTGGGTGGCCTGGAGCCTGGCGGTGCTGGTGCCGTCCCTGGTGACGCTGGCCATCCACTGGCTTTTGCTCTGGGGGCTGGGGTGGCCGTTTGCCGTGCTCTGGAGCGTGGCGGTGCTGTATGTCACCCTGGGGTTCCGCCAGTTCAGCCACCACTTCACAGGCATCCGCGACGCGCTGGAAGAGGGCGATGAAGAGGCCGCGCGCCAGCGCCTGGCCCACTGGCAGCAGGTGGACGTGGGTGCGCTTCCGCGCAGCGAGATCGTGCGCCATGTGATCGAGTATTCCGTCCTGGCCGCGCACCGCCACGTGTTTGGCGTGCTGGCGTGGTTCTCGGTGCTCGCGGCGCTGGGGCTGGGGCCCACGGGCGCCGTCCTGTACCGGCTGGCGGAGTTCGTGTCGCGCTATTGGCATTACAAGCAGCGGGCGGGCGCCCAGCCCGCCAGCGCGGCCCTGCAGCGTGCGTCCGCGCAGGCCTGGACGGTCATCGATTGGCTTCCTGCCCGGCTCACGGCGCTGAGCTTTGCCGTGGTGGGCAGCTTTGAGGAGGCCATCGAGGGATGGCGGTTCCATGCCCAGCGTTTTCCCAACGACAACGACGGCGTAATCCTGGCGGCAACGGCCGGGGCGATCAACGTGCGCCTGGGCGGCGAGGCCCTGAAGGCCCGCAGCGATCTGCAGGCGCCGCAGGGTCTGGAGATCGATGCCGACATGGGCGACAGCGACGCCACCCCCGGCCGCGAGCCCGAGGTGGGCCACCTGCGCAGCGTGGTGGGGCTGGTGTGGCGCTCGGTGGTGGTGTGGATGCTGCTGCTGGCCTTGCTCACGCTGGCGCGTCTGCTGGGCTAGTTCTTGGGCCCTCGCCCTTGGGGATGCGCTGCCGGTGGTGCGCTTGTCGGGCGGCCCCGCAGCGCTGCGGGGCTGACCCTCAATACCGCGTGTGGCTCAATTCTTCAAACAGATCGCTATAAATTTTATAGCGACTTGCGCTGATTCCACCTGCCTCGGGGCCGCTTTTTACTGCATCCAGCACGCCGCAGCCCGGCTCGTGCAGGTGCGAGCAGTTGTAGAAACGGCATTGCGTGGCGTGTTCCGCGATGTCCGGCATGCAGGCCGCCAGTTGCATGGGCGCGATGTGGTGGAGCCCGAATTCCTGGAAGCCGGGAGAGTCGATCAAGGCTGTGGTGCGCGCGGCGTCCATCCAGTACCAGTGGGTGCTGGTGGTGGTGTGCTTGCCCGAGTTCAGCGCCTGCGAGATCTCCCCTGTCTGCACGGTCGCCCCCGGCACCAGCAGGTTGATCAGCGTGCTCTTGCCCGAGCCCGAGGGGCCCAGCACCAAGGTGGTCTTGCCCTGAAGGTGCTGCATGAGCAGGGCGCGGTCCACGTCGCTGGACAGTGCCAGTGACAGCGGCAGCACGCCATAGTGCGTGCCGGCGCCCATGTGGCGGTAGGGCAGCAGCCGCTCCCACGCATGGGCGAACGGCTCCACCAGGTCGCTCTTGTTCAGACCGATCAATGGGGTGATTCCGGCGGCCTCGGCGGCAATCAGCGCGCGGGCCAGCTGGCTTTCCGAGAACACGGGCTCGGCCGCAATCAGGATCAGCACCTGGTCCAGGTTGGCGGCGAACGACTTGGTGCGGATCTCGTCCTGGCGGTAGAACAGGTTGCGCCGCTCCTGCAGCTTTTCGATGGTGCCTTCCTCGCCCTGGCCTGCGGGCGGGGCTTGCCACAGAACGCGGTCACCCACCACTGCCTGGTTTTTCTTACCGCGTGGGTGGCAGATACGGCGGGTGCCGTCGGGCGTCTCCACCACGCAGTGGCGGCCGTGGCTTGCCACCACCAGCCCTTCTTGCAGCCCGCTGCGGTCAGCCATGGCGGTCCATCGTGCTCAGCGGCGCCACGGCGTCATGCCACCAGCGCGTCGAACTGCGCCGCGCACTCGAAGTCCGTGGAGGACAGCCCGTGCACATCGTGCGTGTTCAGCCGCACCACGCAGCGGTTGTAGTGCACGAAAAGGTCGGGGTGGTGGTCCTGCGCATTGGCGATGAAAGCCACTGCGTTCACGAACGAGATGGTCTCGTAGTAGTTGGCGAAGCGGTAGGTTTTCTCGATGGCCACATCGGCGCCGTCGCCCGTCAGGCTCCAGCCTTCGAGCTGGGCGAGCTGGGAAACCACCTCGGTGGCGGTCAGTGCGCGCCGGGTGAGGGCGGACCAGTTTTTTTTCTTCAGCATGGAGGTCATGGCAGGGCAGGGGATTGCATCCGCGCCAGGCGTTCGGTGGCGGGCGGGTGCGAGTAGTAGAACTTCACGTACACCGGGTCGGGGGTGAGCGTGGAGGCGTTGTCTTCGTACAGCTTGAGCAGCGCCGACGACAAATCCGCGCCGCTGGCCTGGGCCATGGCGTAGGCATCGGCCTGGAATTCGTGGCGCCGCGACTGCTGCGAGAACAGCGGCGACACGAAGAACATGAACACCGGCACCACCAGCATGAACAGCAGCAGGGCCAGCGCATCGTTGGGCGCCGCGGCCAGGGCGGGGTCGATCGACAGGCTGGGCCGCACGCCCAGGCCGGTGTAGAACCACACCTGGTTGGAGAGCCAGCCCAGCAGGGCGAAGCCCGCCAGGCTCAGCGCAAAGAGGACCCCCACGCGCTGGACGATGTGGCGGTGCTTGAAATGCCCCAGCTCGTGCGCCAGCACGGCCTCCACCTCGCCGGGGGAGAGCTGGCGCAGCAGCGTGTCATAGAACACCACGCGCTTGGCGGCGCCAAAACCTGTGAAGTACGCGTTGGCATGGGCGCTGCGGCGGCTGCCGTCCATCACGAACAGCCCCTTGGCGGCAAACCCGCAACGCTGCATCAGTGCGGTCACGCGGGCCTTGAGGGACTCGTCCTCCAGCGGCTGGAACTTGTTGAACAGCGGCGCGATGAAGGTCGGATAGACCACCATCAGCAGCAGGTTGAAGCCCATCCACAGGCCCCAGGCCCACAGCCACCACAGGGGCCCGGCGGCACCCATGGTCCAGAGGATCAGCGCCGCGATGGGCAGGCCGATGAGCGCGCCCACCAGCAAGCCCTTCAGGGCATCCACCAGCCACAGCCGCCAGGTCATCTTGTTGAAGCCGAAGCGCTCTTCCACCACGAAGGTCTGGTACAGCGACAGCGGCAGGTCGATCAGTCCGCTGATTGCCGCGAAGGCCGCGAGCAGCGCCAGCTGCTGCACCAGTCCGCCGCCCAGCCAGCCCAGCAACGCCTGGTTCAGGGCGTCCAGGCCGCCCAGCAGCGTCCAGCCCAGCAGCACTGCCGCGCCCAGCGCCGTGTCCAGCAGGCCCAGGCGCAGCTTGGCGATGGTGTAGTCGGCCGCCTTGCGGTGCGCCGCCAGGGTGATGCGTTCGGCGAACGGCGCGGGCACCGCGCCGCGGTGCCGCGCCACATGCCGGATCTGCCGCGAGGCCAGCCAGAATTTCAGGGCGAGCCCCAGGCAGAGCGCCACGGCAAAGGCCAGTGTCAGCGCGGTGGCGGGGGATGCGGGGGTGTCGGAAATGGGCATGAGCGGCGAGTTTAGGCCATCGGTGACAATGCGCGCCATGCCAGAAGCCAACAACCCCACCCCTGCAACGCTTGCCAAATCGGACCAGAACCTGGTCTGGCTCGACTGTGAAATGACGGGCCTGGAGCCCGATACCGATCGCCTGCTGGAGATCGCCGTGGTCGTGACCGGGCCGAGCCTGGAGCCCCGCATCGAAGGGCCTGTATTTGCCATCCACCAGCCTGACGAATTGCTCAACCGCATGGACGCCTGGAACAAGGGCACCCACGGGCGCAGCGGCCTGATCGACAAGGTCAAGGCGTCCACCGTGACCGAGGCCGACGCGGAGCAGCAGATCCTCGCCTTCCTGAGCCAGTACGTGCCCAAAGGCACGGCGCCCATGTGCGGCAACAGCATCGGCCAGGACCGGCGCTTCCTGGTGCGCTACATGCCCAAGCTGGAGAAGTTCTTCCACTACCGCAACGTCGATGTCAGCACCCTCAAGGAACTGGCCAAGCGCTGGAAGCCCGAGGCCTACACCAGCTTCAAGAAGGCGCAAAGGCACACGGCCCTGGCGGATGTGCACGAGTCCATTGATGAGCTGGCCCACTACCGCCAGCACCTGCTTTCCGTGTGAAGGCCATCCCCGTCGCCCTATAAGGGGGGGTTGCGGAGAAACCCTAGTTCGTGCCATAATCGCTGGCTGCGCTGGAAAACCGCCGCGCAGTTTGTGCATCTCCCTTCACTCACCGGGCTTGCCCGCCTGGATGGCTCTACCGCCGTCCAGCGCTTGCGAATAACGCCCACCCCGTACCGGCCCGGTCGCCACCGACCCAGGCCAGCGCAGGTTTCGTTTGATGGTTGATGTTTTTTAACCATTTGACGAAGCCATCGCGGGCCACGCCCGCGACGCTTTCGTGAGAGAAAATTCATGACCGACACCTCTTTGGTGCAGGGCGAATTCGCGCCTGCCGATACCTCCTTTGCCGCGGACATTTCCGCACAACCTTCCTCGCTGGACCTGTCCGCCAACGCCGATGCAGCCGCTGATGCCGGCGTGACCGCCGAGCCCAACGGCTTCGTGGAATTGGGCCTGGCTTCCGAGCTGGTGCGTGCCGTGGCCGACCTGGGCTACACCCAGCCCACCGCCGTGCAGTGCAAGGCCATCCCCCTGGCCATGGACAACGGCCAGGGCGCCCATGGTTTCATCGACCTGATGGTCTCCAGCCAGACCGGCAGCGGCAAGACCGCCGCCTTCCTGCTGCCCGTGCTGCACACGCTGATCCAGCAACAGGCCCAGGCCCAGGTCGAAGAGCGCGAAGCCTACGAGCGCGCCGTGGCCGAAGCGGCCGCCCGGGGCGAACCCGCGCCCAAGCGCACCAAGCGCAAGGACCCCACTAACCCCCGCAACTTCAAGGCTGCCACTCCTGGCGCCCTGATCCTGTGCCCCACGCGGGAACTGGCGCAGCAAGTCGCGCACGACGCCATTGACCTCGTCAAGCACTGCCGCGGCCTGCGTGTAGCCAATGTGGTGGGCGGCATGCCGTACCAGCTGCAGATTGCGCGCCTGCAGAATGCCGACCTCGTCGTGGCCACCCCGGGCCGCCTGCTCGACCTGCAGCGCTCCATGCAGATCAAGCTCGACAAGGTGCAGTTCCTGGTCGTGGACGAGGCCGACCGCATGCTGGACCTGGGCTTCTCGGACGATCTGGCCGAGATCAACCAGCTCACCAGCCAGCGCAAGCAGACCATGATGTTCAGCGCCACCTTTGCCCCGCGCATCCAGCAGCTGGCGCTGCGGGTGATGCACGACGGCGGCGCCTCGGTGCAGAAGGTGACCATCGACACCCCGCAGGCCAAGCACGCCAACATCAAGCAGGTGCTGTTCTGGGCCGACAACGCCCAGCACAAGCGCAAGCTGCTGGACCACTGGCTGCGCGACACGACCATCAACCAGGCCATCGTGTTCGCCAGCACCCAGGTGGAGTGCGACGGCCTGGCCAACGACCTGCAGCAGGACGGCTTCTCGGCCGTGGCCCTGCACGGCGCCCTGAGCCAGGGCCTGCGCAACCGCCGATTGATGGCGCTGCGCAACGGCCAGGTGCAGATCCTGGTGGCCACCGATGTGGCGGCGCGTGGTATCGACGTGCCCACCATCACCCACGTGTTCAACTTCGGCCTGCCCATGAAGGCCGAGGACTACACCCACCGCATCGGCCGTACCGGCCGGGCGGGCCGCGATGGCCTGGCCATCACGTTTGCCGAGTTCCGTGACCGCCGCAAGATCTACGACATTGAGTCGTACAGCCGGCAGCAGTTCAAGGCCGAAGTGGTGCCGGGCATGGAACCCGCGCAGCGGCCGCCGCAAGCCCCGCGGGGCGGCGATTTTGGTGGCCGTGGTCGCTCTGGCGGCGGCTATGACCGCGACAGCCGTGACCGCCGGTTCGGTGGCCCTGCCCGCGGTGGCAACGATCGTGGTGGCTTTGGCGGCGGCTTCGGCGCCCGTGGTGACGACCGCGGTTTCGGCCCGCGCCGTGACAGCGAGGGCTATGGCCGCAAGTCGGGCTTTGGTGACGCTGGTCGTGCGGGCTTTGCCCCCCGCGGCGACGCCTCGGGTGCGCCGCGCGGTGATTTCGCTCCGCGCAAGCCTGGCTTTGCCAAGCCTGCGGGCGGTGGCAAGCCCTTCGCGCCCCACGATGCACGCAAGCGGCCTGCACGGCCTGCGCGTTGATAGAGCCGCCCTTGCCGGGGCGGTGATGGGAAAGGCTGGTGCCGCAAGGCTCCGGCCTTTTTTTATGCCCTTTTGCGGCTGGGGTGCGGGACGGGCTCGACAATAATGCCCTCTGGAGGTATCTCGAGTGTCGTCTTCGTTGTCGTCGGGTGCAGACTTTGAGCACATGTTCGAATTGGCGCCGGTGTCCCTCTGGCTGGAGGACTACAGCGCGCTGAAGCAGCTCTTTGACAGCTGGCGCGCCGCCGGCGTGACCGATCTGCGCGCTCACCTCGCTGAGGACCCGGCGCGGGTGCGCGAGTGCAGCGCCGCCCTCAAGGTGCTGCGGGTCAACCGCCGCACGCTGGAGCTGTTTGCTGCGGCGGACCAGCAGACGCTGGAGGCCAACCTGGACAAGGTGTTCCGCGACGACATGCACCATGCGGTGCACCACGAGTTGGAAGCCCTGTGGGAAGGGCGGCTGGAGTTTGCCAACCGCAGCGTCAACTACGCCCTGGACGGGCGGCGGCTGGACGTGCAGATCCGCGCCCGGGTGCTGCCGGGGGCCGAGGCCGACTGGAGCCGCGTGCTGCTGTCGCTGGAAGACGTGACGGCCGAGGTGCGGGGCGCGCAGCAGCTGCGCCGCAGCGAGCAGTACGCGCGCGACCTGTTCGAGCACTCGCCTGTCTCGCTGTGGGTGGAGGACTTCAGCGCCGTCAAGAACCTGCTGGATGGCGTGCGTGCGCAGGGGATCGATGATTTCAAGACCTTCCTCACCGTCCATCCCGAATTCGTCACGCGGTGCATGCAGGAGATCCGGGTCATCGACGTGAACCAGCAGACCTTGCGCATGTTCGGCGCCGCCAGCAAGGACATGCTGCTCAACAACATCGGCCGCGTGTTTCGCGGCGAGATGCACGAGTCGTTCGCCGACCAGCTGCTGGACCTGTGGGAAGGCAAGACGTTCCAGCAGCGGGAGGTGGTGAACTACGCGCTGTCGGGCGATGCGGTGTACATCCACATGCAGTTCTCCGTGCTGGCCGACCATTTGGCCGACTGGGGGCTGGTGCTGCTGTCGCTGGTGGACATCACCGCCCGCAAGAAGGCGGAGGCTTACCTGGAGTACCTGGGCAAGCACGATGTGCTGACGCAGCTGCGCAACCGCGCCTTCTATGCCGAGGAGCTCAATCGCATCACGCGCAAGGGGCCGTGGCCGCTGTCCGTGATCGCGATCGACCTGAACGGCCTCAAGGCCCTGAACGATGAGCAGGGTCATGCCGCCGGCGATGCCCTGTTGCGCCGGGTGGGCGAGGTGCTGGCCAAGGCCGTGGACGCGCCCGCGTGCGCGGCCCGCATCGGCGGAGATGAGTTTTCCGTATTGCTGCCGGGGGTGGACGAGCGCGGTGCCTTGGCCCTGCAAGAGCGCATCCTGTCCATGCTGGATTTGAACAACCAGTTCTACCCTGGCCAGCCGATCAGCCTGGCGATGGGCATGGCCTGCTGCCATTCGGGCGACGCGGTGGAGGCGGCGATCCACCGAGCGGACCAGGCCATGTATGCCGAGAAGATCCGCTATTACCAGGACAAAGGCATCGACCGCCGGCAGGCCGGCTGAGCTGGACCTGTTTTCTTTGGGACCGTACGCCCGGTCTACGCCCGCGTCGCGTGGCGGCCCACGTCCGGCCAGCGGTGGTGCAGATAGATCCACGCCGCCAGCCCCACGCTCATCATGGCCAGCGAGGCCAGGGCCAGCAGGACGGTGGAGTGCATGACCAGCGGCGCAATCACCCCCGCGACCAGACCGTTGGCCGTGGAGCCCACGAAGGCCTGCAGCGATGACGCCATGCCCCGCCGCTCGGGGTGCAGGTCCAGCACCAGCAGCGTCACCACCGGCACCATCAAGGCCCAGCCGAACGCAAACAGGGCAATGGGCAGGAGCGCCCACGCGGGGTGAGCTTCAAAGAGCAGGTTGGCCCCCAGGTTCACGACCGCGACTAGCGCCATGACGACAAAGCCATGCCGGATCTGGCGCTTGGGCGCGATGTTTCCGGCCAGTCTGCCGCTGAGCCAGGCTCCGCCCATGATGCCGGCAATGGTCAGCAGGAAAAACCAGAAGAACTGGGTGGGCGCGAGGGCCAGGTGCTCGCCCAGGAAGGCCGGCGCCGCCAGCACGTACAGGAACATGCCATTGAACGGCACGCCGCTGGCCAGGGCCAGGAGCAGAAAGCGCGGGCTGGAGCCCAGCTGCCAGTAGCCCCGCAGCAGGTGGGGCACGTTGAACGGCTGGCGCAGCTCCGCATGCAGCGTCTCGGGCAGCAGCCGGAAGTTCGCCACCCACAGCACCACGCCGACGCCTGTGAGAAACCAGAAGATGCTGTGCCAGCCCGCATGCACGAACAGCCATCCCCCGATGATGGGTGCGATCGCGGGCGCGACACCGAAGTAGATCGTCACCTGGCTCATCACCTGCTGCGCGCGGGCCGGGGGGAACATATCGCGGATCACCGCCCGCGACACGACGATGCCCGCCCCCGTGGACAGGCCTTGCAGCGCCCGGAAGGCGATGAGCTGGCCGATGTTCTGCGCCAGCGCACATCCGGCCGACGCCAGCGTGAACATGGCAATGCCGCACAGCACCACCGGGCGCCGGCCAAAGCTGTCCGCCAGCGCGCCGTGAAAGAGGTTCATGAAGGCAAACCCGAACAGGTAGGCCGACAGGGTCTGCTGCATTTCCACCGGCGTGGCGCCCAGGGCCTGGGCGATGCCCGTGAAGGCGGGAATGTAGGTGTCGATGGAAAAAGGCCCCAGCATGCCCAGCAGCGCCAGCAGGACGGCCAGCGCCCATTGGGGTGCGCGCCAGAGCGTATGAGCATTGGGGTTCATGGGCGTGGTGCGAGGAGAAGGTGGACGTTGCGGTGCGCCGAGGCTACCGCAGAGCCGCGGCGCGTGCCGGACGCGGCGCGGATGCACCGGCACGCTGCAGGGCTGGGCCAAAACAAAAAAGCCGGCGCTACGTGAGTAACACCGGCTTTATGCGCCTTGCGGCTTGTGTTTGGTGGGTCCTGAGTGACTCGAACACTCGACCTACGGATTAAGAGTCCGCTGCTCTACCAACTGAGCTAAGAACCCAAACTTTTTAATTTTTTCTACATCGCTGCAGAGTCTCGAATTATGCACTAATTTTTGCGAGGGATGCAAGTAGTGCCAAAAAATTATTGCATCGCGTTGCGGCTGGCCAGTTCCACGAACAGGCCGCTGTGGTCGAGTTCGCCCAGGCCGTGGTCCACCCCCTCGGCATAGAGCTTCTCGAAGAGGGCGGTGATGGGGGCGTCAAAGCCGATCTCGCCGGCCGTGGCCAGGGCGTTGCGCATGTCCTTGAGCTGCACCGCCATGCGGCCGCGCGGTGCGAAGTCGCGCTCGACCATGCGCTGGCCGTGCAATTGCAGGATGCGGCTGTCGGCAAAGCCGCCCTGGATGGCCTCGCGCACCTTGGCCATGTCGGCGCCGCCCTTGGCGGCGAAGAGCAGGGCCTCGGCCACCGCGCCGATGGTGATGCCCACGATCATCTGGTTGGCCAGCTTGGTGAGCTGCCCGGCGCCGTGAGGACCCACGTGCGTGGCGCGCCCGCAGGCGGCAAACACCGGCTGCGCCCGTGCAAAGTCCTCGGGCCGCCCGCCCACCAGAATGGCCAGGGTTCCGTTTTCTGCGCCCACCGTACCGCCGGACACGGGGGCGTCCAGGTGGGTCAGGCCCATCTCGTCCAGCCGCGCGGCGTGGTCGCGTGCCTCGCGGGGCTGGATCGATGCCATGTCGACGAACAGCGCACCCTTGCGCATGGCCTGCGCGGTGCCGGCGTCCAGCAGCACCTGCCCGACCACCGGGCCGTTTTCGAGCAGGCTGATGACCACGTCCGCGCTTCGCACCGCCGCGGTCGGGGTGTCATGGACGGTGATGCCCGAAGCCTCCAGCGGCGCGGCCTTGGCGCGGGTGCGGTTCCAGGCATGCACCTCGTGGCCGGCCCCGCGGAGGCGGCGGGCGATGGGGGCGCCCATCATGCCGGTGCCCAGGACTGCGATGCGAAGGGGTAGAGGGGTCATGGGCGTTCGTCCTGGCGAGAAAGTCTGGTTGCTTGTGCCATGCCATCATGGGCATTTTTGGTGCATCACCCTGTCAAGGAGCTTGCAGCCCGGCGGGATTGGACTGATGATGCCGCAGATCCGGGAAGGAAGGAGACCGTACCCATGAGCCTGCCGCTGCACGACCCCGCCTGGCTGGAGCGCATGTACAACAACCGCGCGCTGGTGCCGGACCACATGGACTACCTGCAGCGCTGGGCCCGCGAATCCGCCGCCGTGCGCGCCCGCCAGCCTTGCGTGCTGGATGAGCCCTACGGCAGCGGGGCGGGGGAAGCCCTGGACATCTTCCCGGCCGAGCGCACGGCTCCCACCGGGGTGCCGGTCCTGGTCTTCATTCACGGCGGGTACTGGCGGTCGCTGGACAAGGCAGACCATTCCTTCATTGCGCCGGCCTTCACCCAGGCCGGCTTTTGCGTGGTGGTGGTCAACTATGCGCTGTGCCCCGGCACACCCGATGCGCCTGTCACCGTGCCGCACATCCTGCGCCAGATGGAGCGGGCGCTGGGCTGGGTGTGGCAGCACATTGCCCAGCATGGCGGCGATCCGCGCCGCATCACCGTGGCGGGGCATTCGGCCGGCGGGCATCTGGCGGCCATGCTGCTGACCAGCGTCTGGCCCCTGCTTGGTGCCGGCTGGCCCGACGGGCTGGTGCGCAATGCGCTGTCGATCTCTGGCGTGCACGACCTGGAGCCGCTCAGGCACACCCCGTTCCTGCAGGAGGCGCTGCACCTGACCGAGCAGCACGTGCTGCAGTGCAGCCCCGCGCGCCTGCTGGCGCCGGAGCGCGGCCTGCTGTACTGCGTGGCGGGGGGCGATGAAAGCGACGAGTTCCTCCGCCAGAACGGCCTGGTGCAGCAAGCCTGGGGCGCGCATTTCGTGCCGCGCTGCCAGGTGCTGCCGGGGCTGCACCACTTCAGCATTCTGGACACACTGGCCGAGCCCGGCCACGACCTGCACCACATGGCGCAGAACCTGCTGCGCATGTAGTGCACCGGGTTTGCGGCGCGATGCGATGCCGGGCGCCGCGATGGGGCGCCTACATCAGCAGATGCTCGCCCGCGTTGTCGCCGCCCAGGATCACGTAGTTCACCTTGCGCACGTCCATGAGCTTGGTGCCGCCGGCGTAGCTGATGGAGCTTTGCACGTCCTGTTCCATCTCGATCAGCGTGTCGGCCAGCTTGCCCTTGATGGGCTCCAGGATGCGCTTGCCTTCGACGTGCTTGTACTCGCCCTTATTGAAGTCGCTGGCCGAGCCGTAGTACTCCTTGAACAGCTCTCCGTCCACTTCCACGGTCTTGCCGGGGGATTCCTCGTGGCCGGCGAACAGCGACCCGATCATCACCATGGTGGCGCCGAAACGGATGCTCTTGGCGATGTCGCCATGGCTGCGGATGCCGCCGTCGGCAATGATGGGCTTGGTGGCCACGCGGGCGCACCACTTGAGCGCCGACAGCTGCCAGCCGCCCGTGCCAAAGCCGGTCTTGAGCTTGGTGATGCACACCTTGCCCGGGCCCACGCCCACCTTGGTGGCGTCGGCACCCCAGTTCTCCAGGTCGATCACGGCCTCGGGCGTGGCCACATTGCCGGCAATCACGAACGATGCGGGCAGGTGCTGCTTGAGGTAGGCGATCATGTTCTTCACGCTGTCGGCATGGCCGTGGGCGATGTCGATGGTGATGTACTCGGGCACCAGCCCTTCGGCCTTGAGGCGGTCCACCGTGGCGTAGTCAGGCTGCTTCACGCCCAGCGAGATGGACGCATAGCAGCCCTGGGCATGCATGTCGCGCACGAACTGCACGTTGTCCAGGTCGAAGCGGTGCATCACGTAGAAGTAGCCGTTTTGCGCCATCCACACGCAGATTTTTTCGTCCACCACGGTCTTCATGTTGGCGGGCACCACGGGGATGCGGAAGGAGCGCCCGCCCAGCTCCACGCTGGCGTCGCACTCCGAGCGGCTCTCCACGCGGCACTTGCGCGGCAGCAGAAGAATGTTGTCGTAGTCGAAGATTTCCATGAGATTCCAAGCTCCTTGAAAAGGTCGCCACCGAAGGATTTCGCTGGCGTGGGCGCTTGGCTTGGGTCCGGCTTTGTGGGCACTGGCGCAGGGGCCAGCTCCGATCCCGCCGTTGCGCGGGCACAAAAAAACCGGGCGTCAAGAAACTTGGGCCCGGTGATTGATTCTACCCGCCCCCGGCGCGGGGCCTATAACCGCACGGGTATGGGCGGTATCAGCGGCAGGTGGATTGCGCGGCGCCCAGCACGCGCCCCTGCGCGTCCTGCACCCAGCCCACGACCCGCAGCCGTTCGGGCCTCGCACCGTCCGGGACGCGCATGGGGCGCTGCTCCATCCAGGTGGATTGCTCATGTTTTGATAGCTGTTTGCGCTTGTCCCATGTGCCCTGGAGCATGTTTCTGACCAAATTTCTCGCCACGGGCGTGCCGTCGGTGCCGGCGGGCACGGCTTCCACCAGCAGCAAATAGAAGTCCACCGCGCCAGCCGGCCGGGGCGCAGGGCCTGCAGCGGCGCGCCAGGTGATGCCCGTGCCCACATAGTCGTTGAACGCCATGCCTTGCGCCACCCGGATCCGCGCGGGTGCCGCGGCCTGGACCGCCGCAACGTGCACGTCGGTCGCTGCGGGGGCGCTGCGGCCCAGCGATTCCAGGCGTGCGAGGGCGTCGCGGGTGGCGGCGGCGGACAGGGCGGCGTCCTCGCCCGCAGGGCTGGGGACGATCCAGTCCAGCACCAGCGCGGAGGAATCTGCCGGGGGCGCCGCCGCGGCGGCATCGGCCCAGCAGGCCTCGCAGTCCGCGCTCAGAAAGCGCTCGAACAAGGCGGTGGGCGCGGCCGTCCCATCGCTGCTGCAGACGGATTGCGCCGCCAGATGCGGTGCGTGCCATGCCGCGACAGCGGCCAGGACGAGGGCAAAAGGTTTCATGCGGGCCAGGAGGTGGTGGGCTTTCTACAATGGCGCATGTTCCCACAAGACCCGTTTGCGGGTGCGCCGGAGACCCCGGTGCCCCCAGCCGCAGCATCGGCCGCTGCATCGCCCCTGCTGGCCAACCTCAACCCTGAACAGCTCGCGGCGGTCACGCTGCCCTCCGGCCATGCGCTGATCCTGGCCGGCGCGGGCTCGGGCAAGACGCGCGTGCTCACCACCCGCATTGCCTGGCTGCTGCAAAACGGGTTTGCCACGCCCGGCGGCATCCTGGCCGTCACGTTTACCAACAAGGCTGCCAAGGAGATGGTGGCGCGCCTGACGGCCATGCTGCCGGTGAACGTGCGCGGCATGTGGATCGGCACCTTCCACGGCCTGTGCAACCGCCTCTTGCGCGCGCACCACAAGGCGGCGGGGTTGCCGCAGGCTTTCCAGATCCTGGACACGCAGGACCAGCTCTCGGCCATCAAGCGGCTGTGCAAGCAGTTCAACGTGGACGAAGAGCGCTTTCCGCCCAAGCAGCTGGCGTACTTCATCGCCGGCTGCAAGGAAGAGGGCATGCGCCCCGGCGACGTGCCCGGGCACGACGCCGACAGCCGCAAGAAGATCGAGATCTACCAGCTCTACGAAGAGCAATGCCAGCGCGAAGGCGTGGTTGATTTTGGCGAGCTGATGCTGCGCAGCTACGAGCTGCTGCGGGACAACGACCCCATCCGCGAGCACTACCAGCGGCGCTTCAAGCACATCCTGGTGGACGAGTTCCAGGACACCAACCGCCTGCAGTACCTGTGGCTCAAGCAGATGGCCGGCGACGAGGTGGCGGGGCGACTGCAGACGTACGGCAGCGTCATGGCGGTGGGCGACGACGACCAGAGCATCTATGCCTTTCGCGGCGCCCGCGTGGGCAACATGGCCGACTTTGTGCGCGAGTTCGACGTGCAGCACCAGATCAAGCTGGAGCAGAACTACCGCAGCTACAGCAACATCCTCGACTCCGCCAACCACCTCATCAGCCACAACAGCCGCCGCCTGGGCAAGAACCTGCGCACCACGCAGGGCGCGGGCGAGCCCGTGCGCGTGTACGAGGCCACCACCGACCTGGCCGAGGCGCAGTGGATGGTGGACGAGATCAAGCAGCTGGTACGCAGCGACGGTTTCGAGCGCAAGGAAATTGCCGTGCTCTACCGCAGCAATGCGCAAAGCCGGGTGATCGAATCGGCACTGTTCAATGCGTCCGTGCCCTACCGCGTGTACGGCGGCCTGCGCTTTTTCGAGCGCGCCGAAATCAAGCACGCGCTGGCCTATTTGCGCCTGCTGGAGAACCCGAACGACGACACGAGCTTTTTGCGTGTCGTCAACTTTCCGCCGCGCGGCATCGGGGCGCGCAGCATTGAAGTGCTGCAGGACGCCGCCCGTGCCGCAGGCTGCTCGCTGCACGATGCCGTGAGCGCCGTTCCGGGCAAGGCCGGTACCAACTTCAAGGCCTTCGTGGCCATGATCGACGTGCTGCGTGAGCAGACCGAGGGCCTGTCGCTGCGCGGCATCATCGAGCAGATGCTCGAATCCAGCGGCCTGGTGGAGCATTTCCGCACCGAAAAAGAAGGTGCGGACCGCATCGAGAACCTGGAAGAACTGGTCAACGCCGCTGAGAGCTTCGTCACGCAGGAAGGCTTTGGCCGCGACGCCGTGGCCCTGCCGCTGGACGAGCACGGCCAGCCCCTGCGCCAGAGCGCCGTCAGCCAGGGGCTGGACCCGAATGCCCCGGTGCTGGACGAGCCGCTCAAGCCCGCCGCGGGCGCGGCCGGCATCATCGACGCCGACACGGGCGAAACCCTCTCGCCGCTGGTGGCCTTCCTCACCCATGCGGCGCTGGAAGCCGGCGACAACCAGGCCCAGGCCGGGCAGGACGCCGTGCAGCTCATGACCGTGCACGCCAGCAAGGGGCTGGAGTTTGACGCCGTGTTCATCGGCGGCATGGAAGAGGGCCTGTTCCCGCACGACAACGCCTCCAGCGACCGCGACGGCCTGGAGGAAGAGCGCCGGTTGATGTACGTGGCCATCACCCGCGCCCGCAAGCGCCTGTACCTGAGCCATTCGCAAACGCGCATGCTGCACGGCCAGACGCGCTACAACATCAAGAGCCGCTTCTTTGACGAGCTGCCCGAGGGCGCGCTCAAATGGATCACGCCCAAGCAGCAGGGGTTTGGCTCTTTTGCTCCTCAATCAGGAGCTGCCAGCGCTTATGGGGCGGGCGCTAGAGGCCAATTTGGCTTCAAATCCGAGACCTTTGCCAGCCCGCCCGTGCCCGTGCAGAAGGCCGCGCCGTCCCACGGCCTGCGGGCCGGGATGGCCGTGTTCCACACCAAGTTCGGCGAAGGCAAGGTGCTGGCCATCGAGGGCACGGGGGACGATGCCCGCGCCCAGGTGAACTTCCCGCGCCACGGCACCAAGTGGCTGGCGCTCAGCGTGGCCAAACTGACGGTGGTGGACTGACGCGCGGCGCGAGGATGCGCGCAAGGGATCCTCTTCACGAATCATCGCGCCGCGTGCATCTGCGGCCTCGGGCAGTCTGCTGCGTTGCAAATCCTCGCAATAGCTGCGGCTATTGCTGCGTTTTGCGCCTTGCAGCCCCTCCCGATCCGCAGCGCCCACTTACC
>NZ_JAJTBB010000009.1 GCF_021287135.1 Acidovorax sp. | reverse complement strand
GGGCGCTGCCGCCGGGGCCGGCCGGGGCGCCGGGCGCGGCGCCAGCGTGGATGCCGGCGCGGCCGCCTGCGTGCTGCCGTTCACGCGGAACAGCGCCACCACCTGGGTGAGCTTCACGGCCTGCTCGCGCAGGCTGTCGGCGGCGGCGGTGGACTCCTCCACCAGTGCCGAGTTCTGCTGGGTCATCTGGTCCAGCTGGTTCATGGCCGTGTTCACCTGGGCGATGCCCTGGCTCTGCTCGGCGGTGGCCGAGCGGATCTCGCCAATGATGTCCGTCACGCGCTGCACGCTGTCGACGATTTCCGTCATGGTGGCGCCGGCGCGGCCCACCAGCTGCGTGCCCGATTCCACCTTTTCGACGGACGCGCCAATCAGCGCCTTGATCTCCTTGGCCGCCTCGGCACTGCGCCCGGCCAGGCTGCGCACCTCGCTGGCCACCACGGCAAATCCGCGGCCCTGCTCACCCGCGCGCGCCGCTTCGACGGCGGCATTCAGCGCCAGGATGTTGGTCTGGAAGGCAATGCCATCGATCACGCCGATGATGTCGCTGATCTTGTTGCTGCTGGCATTGATCTCCTGCATCGTGGCCACCACCTGGGCCACCACCTCGCCACCGCGTGCGGCCACCGACGCGGCCGAGGTGGCCATCTGGTTCGCAGTCTGCGCGGAGTCGGAGGTCTGCTGCACGGTGCTGGTCAGCTCTTCCATGCTGCTGGCGGTGCTTTGCAGATTGCTGGCGGTGTCTTCGGTGCGGTGGGCCAGGTCGTTGTTGCCCTGCGCGATTTCGCTCGACGCGGTGGCAATGTTCTCGCTGGCCGAGCGCACTTCGGTCACCAGGCGCCGCAGCGAGACCACCATGTGCGCCAGCCCGTCCAGCAGCGAGCCGGCCGGGGCTGCGGGAATGGTGGCGTCCAGATTGCCCTGGGCGACTTCGGACATGGCGGCGATGGCATCGCGGGGCTCGCCCCCGATCTGGCGCAGCACCGAGCGGGCGACCAGCAGGCCGGCGGTGCCCACCACCACCATCACCACCAGCACGATCGCCAGGTTCGACAGCAGCGTCTTGCGCACCAGCAAATCGATGTCGTCGATGTACAGGCCCGAGCCCACCATCCAGTTCCATCCGTCCACCTTCATGAGGTATTGCAGCTTGGGCACGGGCGTGGTCTGCCCGGGGCGCGAGAACATGGTGAACACGAACGCCTTGCCGTCCTTGCTGGCGCGCATGCCCTCCACCAGCAGCGAGATCACGTCCACGCCGGCGCCGTCTTTGACCTTGCCCACCATGTTCTGCCCTTCCCATTCGGGCTTGATGGGGTGCATCACGCCCACGCCATCAAGGGACCAGATGTACATGTACTCGCTCTTGCCTTCCGCGCCGCCATACCGGGACACCCGCAGGGCTTCCCGGGCGGCCTTCTGGGCTTCTTCCACCGGCATGGCGCCACTGGCAGCCTTGGCCTGGTAGGCGGCAACGATGCTGTGGGCGGACTGCACGGCCGTGGTCAGCAGTTCTCGGCGCGACTCCACGATCTGCGTCCGCTGCTGCAGCAGGGAGCTGACGGCCATGAACAGCAGCGCGCCCATGGCCGTGGCAAGCATCAGCAGGACCCTGCTTCGAAAACTGAGTTGGCTCATGAGACCTCCGGGGGATGAAAAAAGGCGCCGCGGCTTGAGCGCGCGGCAGGGGGACACGGGGAGTTCCTGTGAACGGGACGGCATTGTGAAGGCCAGGGTTTGTAACTAATTGTCAAATACCTGACGCACGCCGTCGAGAGGGAAAACGTGGAGGCGGCGGGGCTTTGGGCCGGGCAGGCGCGAGGCGGCGCGGGCCACTTAAAATCGGGCCATGCTCAAGCAACGCACCCTCAAGACCCTGACCCGTGCCGTGGGGGTGGGTTTGCACAGCGGCCAGCGGGTCGAACTGACGCTGCGCCCGGCCCAGCCCGACACGGGCATCGTCTTCCGGCGCGTGGACCTGCCCCAGCCCGTGGACATCCCGATCTGCGCAGAAGCCGTGACCGACACGCGCCTGGCCTCCACCATCGCCGTGGGCAACGCCAAGGTGCACACGGTGGAGCACCTCATGTCGGCGTGCTCCGGCCTGGGGCTGGACAACCTGTATGTGGACATTACCGCCGAGGAAGTGCCCATCCTCGACGGCTCCTCGGCGTCGTTTGTGTTCCTGCTGCAAAGCGCAGGCATCGAGCTGCAGAACGCGCCCCGGCGCTTCATCCGCGTGAAGCGGCCGGTGGAGGTGCGCGAAGGCGAGGGCGCCCACGCCAAATGGGCGCGCCTGACGCCCTACCATGGCTACAAGCTCAGTTTCGAGATCGACTTCGACCACCCGGCCGTGGACTCCACCGGCCAGCGCGTGGAGTTCGACCTGGGCCAGGGCAACTACAGCCGCGACATTGCGCGCGCGCGCACCTTCGGCTTCACGCGCGACGTGGAGATGATGCGCTCCAACGGCCTGGCCCTGGGCGGAGGGCTGGACAACGCCATCGTGATGGACGACTACAAGGTCCTCAACAGCGACGGCCTGCGCTACGACGACGAGTTCGTCAAGCACAAGATCCTGGACGCGATGGGCGACCTGTACCTCATCGGCAAGCCGCTGCTGGCCGCTTACAGCGCGTTCCGCTCGGGCCATGCGATGAACAACCTGCTGCTGCGCGAGCTGCTGGCCCAGCGCGATGCCTGGGAGGTCGTCACCTTCGAGGACGAGCGGCAGGCGCCCGCAGGCTTCGCGCAGCCGGCGCGGGCCTGGTAAAGGCTCCTGGCGATGCTGCTGTTCCGTTGGGCTGTCATGGCGCTGCTGCTGGCGGCGGCGGTGTCGTTCGCCTTCTACGCCGGCACGGGCAACCCGCGGTTCAAGCGCCTGGGCCTGGTCGTCCTCAAGTGGACGGTGATCGCCACGGCGTTCTTCTTTGCCGTACTGCTGATCTCGCGGCTGGGTTGACCTCCGGCAAGCCGGCCGGCACAACCCCTATACTCGCGGCTGCTCCGGGGTGCACGTAGAAGCTCACAGACTGGGTCTTCTGGGCGTGCTGAGACGGCGGACCCAACCGCCGGAACCGCGAACTTGATCTGGTTAGTACCAGCGTAAGAAGAGCTGCAGCCACTGGCGCACCTGCGTCCCCTTTTTCATGTGGGGGCGGGGTCCGCGCACAGGGCCGATGGCGGAGCACTTTTCCATCCCCCCGACAGGAGAGTGCCCGCCATGAACGCCCCCGACAAGTTCGCCCACCTGCTCGCGCTGACGCGCGAACCTTTCCCTGCTTCCACCAAGAGCTACCTCACGGGCAGCCGCGCCGATCTGCGCGTGCCCGTGCGCGACATCGCGCTCACCAACGGCGAGGTGGTCAGCGTGTACGACACCTCCGGCCCCTACACCGATCCCGCCGCAAAGATCGACGTGCGCCAGGGCCTGGCCAGCGTGCGCGGAGCCTGGATCGCCGAGCGTGCCAACACTGAAAGCTACGAAGGCCGCGTGCGCAAGGCGCTGGACGACGGCCAGAAGGCCGACGACGGCGACCGCCTGGCCCAGCTGCGCGCCGAGGCCGCCGCCCTGCAGCGCCCGCCGCTGCGCGCCAAGAGCGGTGCCAACGTGACGCAGATGCACTACGCCAAGAAGGGCATCATCACCCCCGAGATGGAGTACGTGGCCCTGCGCGAGAACGGCCGCCGCGAATGGATGGCGCAGTACCAGCAGGACGCGGCGCGCGAGCAGCGCCTGGCCGGCAACCCGCTGGGTGCCAGCATCCCCAAGATCATCACGCCCGAATTCGTGCGCGACGAGGTGGCGCGCGGCCGCGCCATCATCCCCGCCAACATCAACCACCCCGAAGTGGAGCCCATGGCCATCGGGCGCAACTTCAAGGTCAAGATCAACGCCAACATCGGCAACTCGGCCGTCACGTCGAGCATTGAAGAAGAAGTGGAAAAGCTGGTGTGGGCCATCCGCTGGGGCGCGGACAACGTGATGGATCTCTCGACCGGCAAGGCCATCCACACCACGCGCGACTGGATCGTGCGCAACTCGCCGGTGCCCATCGGCACCGTGCCCATCTACCAGGCGCTGGAAAAGGTGGGCGGCATCGCCGAAGACCTGACCTGGGAAATCTTCCGCGACACGCTGGTCGAGCAGGCCGAGCAGGGCGTGGACTACTTCACCATCCACGCGGGCGTGCGCCTGGCGTACATCCACCTCACCGCGCAGCGGCGCACCGGCATCGTCTCGCGTGGCGGATCCATCATGGCCAAGTGGTGCATGGCGCACCACCGCGAGAGCTTCCTGTACGAGCACTTCGAGGACATCTGCGACATCATGAAGGCGTACGACGTGTCGTTCAGCCTGGGCGACGGCCTGCGGCCCGGCTGCGCCAGCGATGCCAACGATGAAGCCCAGTTTGCCGAGCTGCACACGCTGGGCGAGCTGACGCAGATCGCCTGGAAGCACGATGTGCAGACCATGATCGAAGGCCCCGGCCATGTGCCCATGCACATGATCCAGGCCAACATGACCGAGCAGCTCAAGACCTGCCACGAGGCGCCGTTCTACACGCTCGGCCCGCTGACCATCGACATCGCGCCCGGCTACGACCACATTGCCAGCGCCATCGGCGCGGCCATGATCGGCTGGATGGGCACGGCCATGCTGTGCTACGTGACGCCCAAGGAGCACCTGGGCCTGCCCGACCGCGACGACGTGAAGCAGGGCATCATTGCCTACAAGATCGCCGCGCACGCCGCCGACGTGGCCAAGGGCCATCCGGGCGCCCGCTCGCGCGACGACGCGCTCAGCCAGGCGCGGTTCGACTTCCGGTGGCAGGACCAGTTCAACCTGGGCCTGGACCCCGATACCGCCAAGGAATACCACGACGAAACGCTGCCCAAGGACAGCGCCAAGGTGGCGCATTTCTGCTCCATGTGCGGCCCCAAGTTCTGCTCGATGAAGATCACGCAGGAAGTGCGCGACTTTGCCGCGCAGAAGGGCGTGGCCGACGCCGAAGCGCTGGCCAGCGGCATGCAGGCCAAGGCGGCAGAGTTCCAGCAGGGCGGCGGGCAGCTCTACATCCCTGTGAAGCCCGCATAAGTCCGGCTACTGGCCCCGACGTTTCTGCGGGGGGGCCGTGCTTACCCTGTGCGGCAGACGGCACGCCAGCCTCTATAGTCCCGCCCACTTCCGGTTCAAAAGACCGGATGGGTGTGTGGCACCAAATTTGCTATGCTGATGTCGTCTGTTAATAAATGTAAGGAAGAGCCATGACTGCTCTCGGCCGCTTCTCCATCCGCACGCGCCTGTACTTCGGCACGGTGTTTTCCCTGGTTCTTCTGGTGGTGATCGGCGCCATGGGCTACGGGGCCCTGGACCGTACGCGCGCAACGCTGCAGGTGCTGTTCTCGCAACGCGTGCAGACCCTCACCGACATGGCAGACCTGCGCACCACCTTGGGCGAGCTGCGCCGCACCGAAAAAGACATCATCATCAACTTCAACAACTCGGTCGAGGTGTCTGCGCTGCGCGAAACCTGGGCGAAGACGCTGGCCGCGCTGCGCAAGAGCCTGGGCGATGTGCGCCAGGTGCAGGCGGGCGATGCCGAGTTCGTGGGCGCCATCGACCAGGCGCTGCAGGAGATCAAGCAGTACGAAACCGGGATCTCCCCGATCTTCGAGCAGATCGAGCGGGCGCAGCTGGACGGTGCCGGCGGCGGCGCATACGCCGAGCGCTTCAAGGGCCACATGGAAACCACGGACAAGCTGCTGTCCGGCCTGGCGGCCTCGGCTCGGGCGCAGATGGACGAGGCCCGTGCCGGCGTGGAATCGCGCACGGCAGCGATGTCCGGCCTGATCGGCATTGGCTTGCTGCTGGGGCTGGCGGTGCTCATCCCGCTCACGTTCTTCAGCGTGCGGTCCATCACCAAGTCCCTCACCCAGGCGCAGGCGCTGGCCGAGCGCATTGCCAGCGGCGACCTGTCGAGCGACGTGGCCGCCATGAACCAGGACGAGGTGGGCCAGCTGGTGGCCGCTATGGGCCGCATGCAGCAAGCCCTGCGCGGCCTGGTGCGCGAAGTGCAGGACGCAGCCGGCAACATCACCACGGCCAGCTCGGAGATCGCCACCGGTAACCACGACCTGAGCCACCGCACCGAGCAGACGGCGGCCAACCTGCAGGAAACCGCGTCGTCGATGGAACTGCTGACCAACACGGTCCAGCACAGCGCGCAGTCCTCGCGCCAGGCCAGCGATTTCGCGTCGTCGGCCGCCGAGGTGGCGGCCCGCGGCGGCGAGGTGGTGTCGCAGGTGGTGACCACGATGGACCAGATCACCGCCAGCTCGCGCAAGATCGCCGACATCACCGGCGTGATCGACTCGATCGCCTTCCAGACCAACATCCTGGCGCTGAATGCGGCCGTGGAAGCCGCCCGTGCGGGCGAGCAGGGCCGCGGCTTTGCCGTGGTGGCCAGCGAGGTGCGCAGCCTGGCCCAGCGCAGCGCCGAGGCGGCCAAGGAGATCAAGGGCCTGATCGGTTCGTCGGTGGACCGGGTGGAAGACGGCTCGCGGCTGGTCAGCCAGGCGGGCGAGACCATGCACGAGATCGTCAGCAGCGTGCGCCGCGTGTCCGACATCATTGCCGAGATCACGGCATCGTCGGCCGAGCAGAGCGAGAACATCGGCCAGATCAGCCAGTCGGTGAGCCAGCTGGACCAGATGACGCAGCAGAACGCCGCGCTGGTGGAGCAGTCCACGGCCGCCTCCGAGTCGCTGCGCGAGCAGGCCGTGCACCTCAAGAGTGCCGTGAGCCAGTTCAAGCTGCAGGACGGCCTGATGGCGGCGGCAGAACCGGCCGGCTTCGCCCCCGGCGTGGCCCGCGCGGCCGCGCCAGCGGTGGTGGCGCCCCGCCGCGCTGCGCTGCAGATCCGCTAGTGATTCGCTGAGGATTTTAGGGGATTTTGGCCTCTAGCGCTTATTGGATAAGCGCTGGCAGCTATAAAAATAGGAGCAATCCGCGCGACTGCGAGGCCCGCCGCAGGCTGCAGCAGTCGCTTTCGCCCTAGTCCCGGGTGACCCGCAGCACCTCTTCGCGGCTGGTGATGCCGGCCGCGATCAGCCGCTCGCCGTCCTCGCGCATCAGCGCCATGCCGCCGGCCAGGGCCGCCGCGCGGATGTCGGCCTCGGCCGCCTGGTTGTGGATCTGGGCGCGGATTGCGTCGTTGGTCACCAGCAGCTCGAACACGCCGGTGCGGCCGGTGTAGCCCGTGTGGCCGCAGTGCTCGCAGCCGACCCCCGAGCCGCCGGGCCGCCCCAAGGCGAGGGGCGCCCCCTCGGAGGGCAGCGAGGACACGCCAGTGCCGAGCGTGGGGGCTCCAGTGCCGTGGCAGTGGCTGCAGTACTTGCGCACCAGGCGCTGCGCCAGCACGCCCAGCAGGGACGACGACAGCAGGAACGGCTCCACGCCCATGTCCGTCAGGCGCGTGACGGCGCTGGCCGCGTCGTTGGTGTGCAGCGTGGCCAGCACCAAGTGGCCCGTGAGCGAGGGCTGGATGGCGATCTGCGCGGTCTCGAAATCGCGGATTTCGCCGATCATGATCACGTCCGGGTCCTGCCGCAGGATGGCGCGCAGGGCCTTGGCGAAGGTGAGGTCGATCTTGCTGTTCACCTGCGTCTGGCCCACGCCCGGCAACTCGTATTCGATGGGGTCTTCCACCGTCATGATGTTGTTCTTGGTGGCGTCGAGCCGGCCCAGCGCCGCGTACAGCGTGGTGGTCTTGCCCGAGCCCGTGGGGCCGGTGACCAGGATGATGCCGTGCGGCTGGCCGATCAGGCCCTCGAAGCGCGCGAGCGTCTCGCCCTGCATGCCCACGGCTTCCAGGCTCAGCTTGCTTTCGCTCTTGTCCAACAGGCGCAGCACGGCGCGCTCGCCATGCGCGCTGGGCAGGGTGGAAACGCGCACGTCGATGGCGCGCGTGCCCAGGCGCAGGCTGATGCGACCGTCCTGCGGCAGGCGCTTTTCGCTGATGTCCAGGTCGGCCATGATCTTCAGGCGCGAGATCAGGGCGGCGTGCAGTGCGCGGTTGGGCTGCACCACTTCGCGCAGCGTGCCGTCCACGCGAAAGCGCACGCTGCTGTGGCGCTCGTAGGGCTCGATGTGGATGTCGCTCGCGCCGTCGCGCGCGGCCTGCGTGAGCAGGGCGTTGAGCATGCGGATGATGGGCGCGTCGCCGGCGGACTCCAGCAGGTCCTCCACGGCCGGCAGCTCCTGCATCATGCGGGAGAGGTCGGCGTCGCTTTCCACCTCGCTCACCACGGTGGCGGCGCTGGATTCGCTGTGCGAATAGGCCGCGCTGATGCGCTGGGCCAGCGCGGGCGCGTCCAGCGACAGCAGCTGTTGCACCGGGTGCTTGCGCAGCACTTCCGACAGCGCCCCCGTGTCGGGGCTGGGGCCATGCCACAGCACGAGCTGGTGGCCGTCGTCCTCCAGCAGCAGCTGGGCGGTGCGTGCGAAGGCGTAGGGCAGGGGATGGCGCATGGGCTCGGGGCTTGTCCTGGTGGGGCTCTTACAGGGGCTGGGCGGCTACCGTGGCTTGCAGGGCCAGCTGCCCGCGCAAGGTGGTGGCCGCGGCCTGGGCGGCGTCTTCCGTGGCGAACGGGCCGACGCGCACGCGGGTGGCCTTGCCCCGGTTGGTGTCCACGGCCTGCTCGGACACGGGCAGGGCCGTCTCCCGCAGCTTGGCCAACGTGCTGCGCGACTGCGTGTCCTGGCCAAAGACGCCCAGGTTCACGTAATACAGCGGCGCTGGTGCCGGGGCCTGCTGCGCGACGGGGGCGGCTGCGGGCGCGCTGCCTTGCGGCGCAGCGGCCGGGCCGGGCTGGACGGACGGAGCCTGCGGCGTGAGCTGCTGCATGGGCGCCGGCACGGGCTGCGCGGGAAGCGGCGCAGCGGGCGCGCCTGCGGCGGGCGCACTGCGGTCGGGCAATGCCGGCAGCACGGGGGCGCCCGAGACGGAGTTCATCATCACGCTGGGCGCCGGCTGCGTCACCTGCTGCAGCGCGCGGATGGCTTCGTAGCGGTCCACCATCAGCGCGTCGCTGGTGGCGTTGTCGCGCACCACGATCGGGCGCAGGAACACCATCAGGTTGGTCTTGTTGCGCGTGCGATTCTCGCTGCGGAACAGGCCGCCCACCACGGGCAGGTCGCCCATCACGGGCACCTTGTCCTGGCCCTGCTGGTAGCTGTCCTCCAGCAGACCGCCGATCACGATGATGCTGCCGTCGTCCACCACCACGTTCGACTCGATGGAGCGCTTGCTGGTCGTAGGGCCGTTGGTGTTGTTCAGCGTGCTGCCGTCGATCTTGGAGACCTCCTGGTAGATCGACATCTTCACCGTGCCGTTTTCGCTGATCTGCGGCCGCACCTTGAGCATCAGGCCCACGTCCTTGCGCTCCACGGTGGTGAAGGGGTTGACCGTGCTGCTGCCGGTGGAGTTGGCGTAGGAGCCCGTGACGAACGGCACGTTGTTGCCGATGATGATGCGGGCCTCCTCGTTGTCCAGCGTCATCAGGTTGGGGGTGGAGAGCACGTTGGCGTCGCCGCTGTTCTGCAGGAAATTGGCCAGCGCGCCCAGGTAGTACTGGCCGTTGATGCGCGGGGCGAGCCCGATGTTCATGCCCTTGCCCAGGCCGCCGGTGCCCGTCAGGCCGCTGACGTTGCCGGTGGCGACCGCGGCCGCCGCATTGAGGATGTTCATGCCCGCCTGGCCGGAGTTGGTGCCGATGACACCGACAGTGCCGTCGCCCTGCTTGCCCAGGATGCCCTGCCACTGGATGCCGAACTCGGCCAGCTTGGTGGCCGTGACTTCGACGATGAGGCTTTCCACCAGCACCTGGGCGCGCCGGCCGTCCAGCTTGTCGATCACCTCGCGCAGCTGCCGGTACAGCGGCTCGGGCGCGGTGATGATGAGCGAGTTGGTGGTGGGGTCGGCCTGGATCTGGCCGCCCGTGGAGGGCTGGTTGTTGTTGGTGGCGCTGGTGCCCATGCTGCTGCCGCCGCCCAGGCCCGCGTTGTTGCCGCCGGACAGGCCCGTGCCGGTGGACAGCATGTTGCCGCTGGTGCCGCCGCCCAGCCCGCCGCTGGGTGCGGCCGGCGCCGGGCTGCTGCCGATGCTGGCACCGCCGCCGCCGCTGGCCGAGGCGCCCGTGCCCATGGCCGCCATGGCGGCACGCAGCGTGGTGGCCAGCTTGGTGGCGTCCGCGTTCTTCAGGTACACCACGTGGATGTTGCCGGAGGACGCGCTGCTGCCCGGGGCGGGCGCCTGGTCGAGCCGGTCCACCAGCGCGCGCACCTGGGCCACGCGGGCGGGGTTGGCGGCGCGCAGGATCAGCGAATTACTGCGCGGCTCGGCCAGCAGGGTCGTCTTGAACGAGGTGTCGGCCTGCCCCTGCACGGCGGGGGCCGTGCCGCTGCCTCCGTCGATCAGGCGCGCCACCAGCGGCGCGAGGTCGGTGGCCACGGCATTGCGCAGCGGGATCACCTCCACATCGCTGGCGTTGGAGACGTCCATGGCCGCGATGATGCGGGCCAGGCGCTGCAGGTTGTCGGCGTAGTCCGTGATCACCAGCGAGTTGTTGCCGGGGTTCACGTTGATGGTGTTGTTGGGGCTGATGAGCGGGCGCAGCACCGGCACGAGGTTGGCCGCGTTCTCGAAATTGAGCTTGAAGATCTGCGTGACGATCTGCCCCCCCGACGGCACGCTGCCCGCGCCGCCCTGCACCACGCTCACGCCGCCGCTTTGCAGCTTGGCGTCGGCCTCGGGCACCACCTTGTAGAGCCCCGCGGCCTCCACCACCGTGAAGCCCTGCAGCCGCAGTGCCGCCAGGAACTGCTGGAAGGCGGCGGCGGGGGTGACGGCGCGCTCGGTCACCAGGTTGAGCTGGCCTTTCACGCGCGGGTCCACCACCACGTTGCGCCCGGTGATGGTGGCCATGGTGCGCGCCACGGCCTCGATCTCGGCATTGGCGAAGTTCAGCGTGACGGGCTCGCCCGCGCGCACGCTGCCCGTGCCGGTATTGATGGCGGTTTGGGCAATGATTTGGCCGCTAGCGCACGCCAGCAAAGCGCCAACAGCTATTGTTTTGATAGTGAGTTGCAGGCGGGGCGAAAACGAGGAAGTCATAGGATCAACCCACGGTGATGATGGAGCGCGCGCCATTGCGCCGTCCGATGATGTTCAGGAGATTGGACAGGGCCGCCTCGCGTTCGGGGGCGGCGCTGGCCTCGCCCGCAAACCGCAGGCGGTTGCCCACCCACTGGCCGCTGCCACTGAGCTGCAGATGGCCGTCCAGCGTGCTGAGCGTGAGGGTCGGGGCTTCGCCGCCCTGCACCACCACGCGGTAACTGCCCATGGGGCGCAGCGTGGACAGGCGCGAGGACAGGGCCAGGGCGTCCAGCTGGAGCTGCCCGGCCAGGGCCATGCGCCCGGCCGCCCAGTTCACCTCCAGCGCCTGGGTGCGCAGGGCCAGCTGGCCCTGGGGCTGCACGGTGTTCCAGGGCGTTCCCAGGCCGGTCAGCAACGCCGCCGGCCATTGGCTCTGGCTGTCCGCCACGGTCAGGCGCGCCCCCGCCCAGCGGGCGTGCAGCTGCGCCTGCAGCGGCTGGGCGGTGCAGCAGCCGGCCTGCAATTGCAGCCGCAGGCCGGTGAGCATGGGGCGCAGTTGCCAGTCCACGCGGCCGGGCAGGGCGGCGCTGTCGTGGCTGGCGCCGCCGCCGGTCAGCACCAGCTGTGCCGAGCCGGTCCATACCGTGCCGCGCGCCTGCTGCAGCAGCACCTGTCCGCCGCTGGCGCTGGCCACGCCCTGCGCCAGCCAGCGTGCCGGCGCAAACACGGCCACGGCGGGCAGGGCGCCCGCCAACGCGCCCGCAAGCGCCCAGCCCCAGGCGCTGCGCGGCGCAGAGGCGGAAGCGGTGGGGCGGCGGTGGCGAGGGGTGGTGGGCACGTTGGGTTGGCTCACGCTCACGGTTGGCTGGGCGGCAAGGCCAGGACCAGGGTGCCGTCCCAGCGCGGCATGGCCGCGGCCGGCGTGCCCAGCACGGGGGCTGCGCTGGCGGCTGCGCCGGTGGGGGCCGCGGCGGTGCTGCGGGTCAGCCGCGCCTCGACCGGGACGGTGCGGGCGTTGCTGCGCGCTTGCGCCAGCCATTGGCCGAGTGCGTCCGCCGGTACGCCCTTGAGGGTGACCGTGGCGCGGTCGCCCGCCAGGTGGAGCTGGGCCGTATTGCCCAGCCGCTGCGTGAGTGCGGACCGCAGCGCGCCGGCAGCGTCGCCGCGCGCGCTGCGCGGGGCCGACTGCAGCTGCTGGGCCTCGGCACGCAGGCTCTGCATGTGCTGCAGCTGGGCGTCGAGTTCGGCGTGGCGTGCCGGGGCCGCCCGTAAGGTGCCCAGCGCGGGCGCCAGGGCCACCCACCACAGCAGGGCCAGGCCGACCACGCTGGCGGCGGCCAGCACCAGGGTCTGCTCGCGCGGGGCCAGGGCCTGCCAGCGATCGCGCAGGGCGGAGGAGCTCGGGGTGCGGGTCATGGCGTGCCTCCAGCGCGCAGCAACAGGCTGCCGTCGTCTTGCCGCATGCGGTAGCCGGCCGCCTGCAGGCGGGCGGAGAACGCGGCTTCGTCCTCGGGGGCCAGCGGGACGCCCCGCAGCCGCAGTTCGCCGGGGGTGTATTCGATGCCGGTGGGCTGGCTGCCGGCGGGCAGGGCGGTGCCCGCAGCGGCCAGCAGGGGTTCCAGGTCGCGCGCCGAGATGCTGCCTGCCGCCTGCCGCAACTGGGCCAGTTCCCGCTCCATCTGCACGGGGGCATCCACCACCACCTGGACCTTGGGGAAGGTCTCGGTCAGCGTGGAGCGCACGGCCGCCTGCTTGGCGGCGAGCGCCTGGCGTTCCTGCCAGGCCCAGGCGTTGAGCCCCACCAGATGCGCCACCACCAGCAGGCCGGCGCCCCAGCGGGCGGCGCGCCACTGGGGCGCGTTGAGCAGCGCGCTGGCCACGCTGCCAGCCTTACGCAGCGCGCGGGTGCGGCCGGTGCTGGCCAGGTCGAACTGGGCCAGATCCCAGTCGCTGCGCGCCGCATCCAGCGCGCGCTGGCTGGCCGTGTGCAGGGCCACGCGCTGGCCCAGGGTGCGCTCGGCCAGCGCTGCCACGGCCGGCTCGGCGCGCACGGCCAGGGCGTTGTCGTCGTCGGCACCGGCCTGGGCCGCGGCGGGCTCGGGGGCGCCTGCGCGGGCCATGGCCCAGGCCATGGGCGTCAGGGGCAGCACCGCCACGCCCAGGTCCGCGCCCAGGCCGGTCAGCACCACGCTGGCGTCCTCTGGGGTGCCCAGGGCGGTCAGTTCCGGGCGGCCGGTGGCCGTCGGTCCGGGGGCGAATTCCGGCACCACGCGGGCCACGCGGCGGCCGGCCGCCTCCAGCGCCTGCAGGTGTTCGCGCAGCCAGCCGCGGTCGCACACGGCCACCCACACAGGCTCCGCAGCGCGTGCGCCCGGCTGCAGCGCAAAGTGCAGCTGCTGGGCGTCGTCGAGCACGCGGTCTTCCAGCAGGCCTTCCAGCACCGACCGCAGGCGCGGCGTTTGCTGGCCGGCGCCCACGGGCAGGCCCGGCGGCAGCTGCACCCGTTGCCAGGACAGCGCGCGCGCGGGCACCACGGCGACCACTTCGCCGCCGGGGCGCGTGGGCTCGGGCAGCAGGGCGGGCGCTGCGGCGGCGTGGCGTAGAGCGGTGTGGCCGTCCGCCGTCAGCGTGTAGCTGTATTCGGTGGCAGGGCCCGGACGGGCCGGCGGCAGGGAAAGGATGAGGGTGCTCATGGATGGGTTTTGCGGGCCATTTTAGGGGGAGGGCTTGACGGTTGGCGCCTCGCCCGCGCAGGGGCCGCGCAGGTGTCGCTTTTCAGCGCAAGGCGGGCGGTGGCGGCTGGGGAGCTTCGGGGTCGAAGGCGCCGCGCTCGCGCCACAGCGTGGTGACCTCCAGCCCCAGTTTGCGCACCAGGGAGCGCTCGTCCACAACCGCATCGCCCAGCCGCAGCCGCCCCCGCACTTCAAAGTAGCTGGAGGCCACGGCGTGCGCACCTTCGTTGATGTCGACCCGCGTTCCCAGCAGGTCGCGCACCTCGCTGAGCGTGCGGAAGTGCCGCGCCTCGCGGGTTTGCAGCATGCGCTGCGCGCTGGCCTCGTCCAGGCC
This sequence comes from Acidovorax sp., assembly GCF_021287135.1. GTDB lineage: Bacteria > Pseudomonadota > Gammaproteobacteria > Burkholderiales > Burkholderiaceae_C > Acidovorax. The sequence goes on along the minus strand of NZ_JAJTBB010000009.1, from coordinate 65,804 downwards.
GTCGATGGCGGCCACCAGCACGTCCAGGCCGGCGGTATTGAGGTTGACCGGCGTGCGCACGGGCAGCAGCGTCACATGCGGCGCCAGCCGGGCCACGGTGGCGGGCTGCAGGCCCAGCCAGCCCAGCTGGGAGACGGTGGGGGGCATCAGCGGGGCCGTGGCGCTGTCGGCCCCGGTGCTGGCCTGCGCGCGCCGCAGGGTGTCGGCCAGCAGCGCCAGCTCCTGCGGCGGCAGCCCCAGGCGTTCGAACAGGCGGGTGAACTGCCGCAGCGCCACCGTCTGCTCGGGGCCGTTGCCGGCCAGGTTGGTCAGGTTCAGCCGCCCCTGCAGGTCCGAGATCTGCCCCGAGAGAAAGGCCTCGGTGGTGTCCGTGCTGGCGTCGTCCACCTGGCTCACGTTCTTGTCGGCCGCGAGAAACGTGGACAGCCGCGCCTCCTGCAGCGGCACGGCCCAGGGTTCGGCCAGATGGTCCGCGCCGCCCGAGCGGCCATCCTCGCGCAGGATCAGGCGCGACCAGTCCAGCGCGCCCACCAGGATCCAGGCCGACTGCACCCGGGCACGCTCAGCCGTTTCAACCTCCACCGCCCGCCACTGCTGCCACATGGCCGCGGCGGCAAAGGTGGCCACCAGCGTGACGGTGAGCATGGCCATCAGCAGCGCCGCGCCGCGGGCCGGCCGGCGGGTGCCCGGCCCGCGCGGGCCTGGTCGGCGGGTCATGTCCGGCCCCCGCCTAGCACCGGGTTCACCCAGTCGCGCGTGAGCTGGCCCACCAGGGCCTGCCCCGGCGGCAGCTGGAGCTGCAGACGGATGCCGTCCGGGATCGCGGTGGTGGGGGCCCCCGGCGCCGCAGCCACCGGGGTTCCGGTGCTCGACAGCGGGTTGGACCATGCACCGCCCCGGTAGTAGAAGATCTGCCACTGGACCAGCGGCATCAGGCCGGTTTCAAAGCGCCGCTCGGCGTCGCCCGGGGTGCGGGCCCACTGCCCGGCCGTCTGCCAGGCCTGCTGCCACTCGGCGCGGGTGCGCACGGGCGGCGACTGCCAGCGCATCCACTGGCCCGAGCCCTGCGTGCCGCGCAGCGTCCAGGCCACCACCAGCGCCCCTTCGTCCGGCACGGCGCTGCTGCGCCGCGTGAGCCGCAGCACCTGCCCGTCCCAGTCCAGGGGCGTGGTGTTGGCGATGGGCATCATCGCGTCCAGGTCGGCGCCCCACTGGCCCAGCGCCGCCTGCAGCACCAGCAGCTCGTCGGCACGCTGGCGCGTCGTCTCCTGCGCCCGCACCATGCCGTCCAGCCCGCGCCAGCTGAGGATGGCCAACAGCCCCATCACGGCGATGGCCAGCAACAGCTCGACCAGGGTGAAGCCGCGCAGCGCCCCAGGAGCCCCGACACTGCTGCGGCGGTGGCTGTCCCCCGGGCCTCGCGCGGGACGCCGAGCAAGGGCCGCCCCGCAGCGAGGGCGTCGTCCCCCTTCCCGCAGCGCGCAGCGCTGCGAGAGAAGGGGGAACGCGCGCAGCGCCTCAGGGCCCCCGATACTGCTGCGGCGGTGGCTGTCCCCCGGGCCTCGCGCGGGACGCCGAGCAAGGGCCGCCCCGCAGCGAGGGCGTCGTCCCCCTTCCCGCAGCGCGTAGCGCTGCGAGAGAAGGGGGAAGGCGCGCAGCGCCTCAGGGGGATGTCTCATCAATACCTTCCGACAATGGTGGAGATGCGCAGGATGGAGTTGTCCCCGTCCAGCACCTGGGCGTCCACGCGGCGAAAGCTCGGGTTGGGCGTGGGGCGCACGATCATGGCCACCGTGAGCTGGCGCCCCGCCTGCTGGCAGGTGACCGTGCTGTCGCCCACGCTGGGCATCTGGCGCGACAGGCGTGTGTAGACCAGCTCGTTCTCGGCACACAGCTGGGCCAGCACGATGTCGCTTTGGCGCAGTGCATTGCGGGTCAGGGCGGTGGTGGCCTGCAGCCCGGCCATGAGCGCGATGGCCACGATGCTCAGGGCCACCAGCACCTCGACGAGGGTGAAGCCGCGGTGCCGGGGCAGAGGCTGCGCGCGGCGGTGCAGGCGTGGGGTGGGGTTCACTGCTGGGGCTCGACGGTAAAGGGCCGCACGCCATCGGTGGCCACCCGCAGCGTGCGTTCCGGGTAGGACTGGTGGCTGATCAGCACCTGCTGCGGGCCGATCAGCGGCTCCGGGCCCAGCACCAGCACGGTGGGCGCACGCACCACGGTCCCGGCGTCCAGCCACTGGTGGGGCAGGGCCGCCTGGGCGCTGGGCGGCAGGCCTTCAAAGCGGAATCCGCCCGCTTCGGCGCGCCACCGCACGGGCAAGCCGCCCGCTCGGGCCTGCGCCCGTGCCGATTCCAGCAAAGCGGCCAGCCGCGCGGCTTCGCGCTCGACCAGGGTCTGGCCGCTGTCCCGCAGCGCCAGCCCCACCCCGGCCGTGGCCAGCGCGATGATGCTGATGACCACGAGCAGCTCCAAAAGCGTGAAGCCCCCCTGAGCCGCTGCGCGCTCGGTGCCGCCGCCAGAGGCGGCAGCTCTTCGATGCCGTCCAAGCCTGCGCAGGCAGGCTTGGAGCCGCGGCATCCGCGGCATCTCAGCCCCCACGGGGGGGGGCCACCCGCGGGCTGGCAAAGCCAGTTCCGCAGTGGCACGGGCCTGGGGCCGCGCGGGTTTCATGCGCCTGGGACGTGGCGGGACTGGGGGGTCACTGCCAGCTGCCGATATCGGCGTCCTTGCCCTCGCCGCCCGACTGGCCGTCCGCGCCGAACGACATCACGTCGATCTCCCCCTTGATGCCGGGGTTCAGGTATTGGTAGGGACGGCCCCAGGGGTCGTTGGGCAGCTTTTCCAGGTAGAGCTTCCAGTTGTTGGGCACCGGCCCGGACGTGGGCTTCACCACCAGGGCCTGCAGGCCTTGCTCGGACGTGGGGTAGCGCTGGTTGTCCAGGCGGTACAGCTTGAGCGCCTGCATGATGTTGGTGATGTCCGTGCGTGCGGCCGTCACGCGGGCATCGTCGGCACGTTCCAGCACGTTGGGCACGATCAGCGCGGCCAGCACGCCAATGATGACCAGCACCACCATCAGCTCGATGAGGGTGAAGCCCTTGGCCAGGCTGCGGCGGGCTGAGCGCACGAGGAGGGGGAGGGAGGTGTTCACTGCGGCAGTCTCGCGAAAGGGGAAGGTCGAATCGCGTGAATCATAATCTCCGCATGGTGACCAATACGTACAGCAAATGGGGCGTGCGCCTGGGGACTCTGGCGCTGTGGGCCGTTGCAGGCGCCAGCGTCGTGTTCTGGGGGCTGCGCCTGTCGGCACCGCCGGCGTCCGGCATGGCGCCGGTGGCGGCGCCGGCCCCGCTGGCCCCCGATGCGCAGGCGCTGGCGCGGCTGCTGGGAGCGGCGCCCGCCCAGGCGGCAGCGCCCTCGGCGGCGCCGGTAGCGCCGCTGGCCAGCCGCTTCATGCTGGTGGGGGTGCTGTCGGGCCGCAACAGTGGCGGGGGCGCGGCGCTGATCGCCGTGGACGGCCAGCCCGCCAAGCCCTACCGGGTCGGTGCCGTGGTCGAGGAGGGGTTGGTGCTGCAGGCGCTGGGGCCGCGCCAGGCGCAGCTGGGCGCCACCGCGGACGGCCCTGCCGCCGTGACCCTGGACATGCCGCTCAAGCGCTGAGGCGCCGCGCAGCCACCAGGTCGACCTGCTGCCAGGCGCCCCAGGCAGGCGCGGCCACCGGCCAGTCTTGCGAACGGGGCAGCACGCCGGGGCCTTGGGCCAGCAGCCACGTCACGCAGCGGATGACGCCGGCGTGGGTGATCCAGACCACATCACGTTCCCTTTCCGGTGCGCCGGATGCGGCCCCGGCCGGTAGCCGGGCGGTGTGCTGCAAGGCGGCCGCCACCCGCGCCAGCATGGCCTGCAGGGGCTCGCCGCCGCCGGGCGCGTGGTGGGGAAAGGCGGCTGTCCAGGCGTCGATGGCGCTGCGGTCCACGGCGTCCCAGGCCAGGCCCTCCCAGCCGCCAAAATCCATTTCGCGCAGGCGTGCATCGGGCTTTGATGCCAAATCGGGCCGCAGCGCTTGCAGCGCTTGCGCAAGGTGCTCACATCTTTGTAGCGTTGAATGCCACACCTTGGCCCCCGCCGGCAGCGCATCAGCCAAGCGCCGGGCCGCGTGGCGCGTGGCCTGCGCATCCGCGGGCACGTCCAGCGCCCCGTAGCAGGTGCCGGGTGCCACCAGCGGCTGTGCGTGGCGCACCAGCCACAAGCGGGGGCCGGCGGGGGCGGTGGCCACGGCCGCCATCACACCCAGCGCAGGGCCAGCGCGGCGCCCAGGTAGAAGCCGATTTCGCTGACCTGCTGCGTCGCGCCCAGGCAATCGCCCGTGAAGCCCTGCAGCCGGCGCGCGAACCAGCGGGCCATCCAGGCCGCGGCCATGCCGCTCAGGCCGGCGGCTGCTATCAAAAATGGAGCTGGCTGCGCCCATCCCACCAGCGCCAGCGGCACAAGACACCAGGCCAGTGCCACGGCCAGCGCGCCGGCCGAGATCTGGTCCGCCAGCGGCTTGCTTTTGGAGCGGGCCGTGTCCCCCACATGCGGCAGGCCGCGCACGATGAGCAGCGGCCAGAAGCGGGACAGCACGTGCCCCCCCGCCAGCGCCAGCAGCGCCGCCTGCAGGCTGTGGGCGCCCAGCAGCGCCAGCAGGCTTGTCTTGGCCAGCAGCGCCAGCACCAGGGCCATGGCGCCGAAAGCGCCCAGGCGCGAGTCCTTCATGATGTCCAGCGCCCGTTCGCGGTCGGCCGCGCCGCCCAGCCCGTCCACCACGTCCGCCAGGCCGTCCTCGTGGAAGCCGCCGGTCATCCACACCGTGGCCACCGTGCAGAACACGGCCGCCACCGCCGGTGCCAGCGGCTGCGGCGCGAGCGCCGCGTGCAATGCGGCATAGACCCCCGCCGACAGCAGGGCCGCCAGCCAGCCCACGCCCGGAAAGTGCGCAGCGCTCGCGCGCAGCATGGCCGGGCTGTACCCCACCCACGCCGCCAGCCGGCCCGTGACCGGGATGCGGGTGAAGAACTGCACGGCCAGCAGGTAGTGGCGCAGGGCTTGCACGGTGGTTCAGTTTGCTATTGTTTTGATAGCTTCTGGCGCTTGATGGGTAAGCGCTGGAGGCTGATTTTGTGCCTCATCCGGCTATTTGGAGCGCAGGAACAGGCGGTAGGCCGGGTTGTGTGTCTCTTCCACGCAGGGGTAGCCCAGCGTTGCCAGGAAGGCGTCGAAGGTGGCAGCGTCTTCCGGCGGCACCTGGATGCCCACGAGGATGCGGCCGTAGTCCGCGCCCTGGTTGCGGTAGTGGAACAGGCTGATGTTCCAGGTGGGCTGCATCAGGCTCAGGAACTTGAGCAGCGCGCCCGGCCGCTCGGGAAAGGTGAAGCGCAGCAGGCGCTCGTCCTGCGCCAGCGCCGAGTGCCCACCCACCAGGTGGCGCAGGTGTTCCTTGGCCAGTTCGTCGTGGGTCAGGTCCAGCGTCTCGAAGCCCTGGCGGGCGAAGTTCTTGGCGATCTTCTCCGACTCCCCCTTGCCGTGGGTGGCCAGCCCCACAAAGACATGCGCCCGGGCGGCGTCGCTGATGCGGTAGTTGAACTCAGTCACGTTGCGCGGGCCGCCGGGCAGGCTGCCCACGGCCTCGCAAAAACGCCGGAAACTGCCGCGTTCCTCGGGGATGGTGACGGCGAACAGCGCCTCGCGCTCCTCGCCCACCTCGGCGCGTTCGGCCACGAAGCGCAGGCGGTCGAAGTTCATGTTGGCGCCGCACAGGATGGCGGCGTAGGTCTCGCCCTTGGTCTTCTTCTCGGCCACATACTGCTTGATGGCCGCCACGGCCAGGGCGCCCGCGGGCTCCACGATGCTGCGCGTGTCCACGAAGATGTCCTTGATCGCGGCGCAGACGGCGTCGGTGTCCACGATCACGAAGTCGTCCACCAGGCCGCGGGCCACGCGGAAGGTTTCCTCGCCCACCAGCTTCACGGCCGTGCCGTCGGAAAACAGGCCCACATCGGCCAGTGTGACCCGCTCCTGCGCCCGCACCGACTGGGCCATGGCGTCGGAATCGTTCATCTGCACGCCGATCACCTTGATCTCCGGGCGCACGGCCTTGATGTAGTTGGCCACGCCCGAGATCAGCCCGCCCCCGCCGATGGCCACGAACACGGCGTCCAGCTGGTGGCTGCCCAGGCTTTGCAGCTGGCGCAGGATCTCCATGGCGATGGTGCCCTGGCCGGCAATCACGTCCGGGTCGTCAAAGGGGTGGACGAAGGTCAGGCCTTGCTCCTGCTCCAGCGTCACCGCGTGGCCGTAGGCATCGGAATAGCTTTCGCCAAACAGCACCACCTCGCCGCCCAGCGTCCGGACGGCATCCACCTTCAGCTGGGGCGTGGTCGTGGGCATCACGATCACGGCGCGGGAGCCCAGCTTGTGGGCGCTCATCGCCACGCCCTGGGCGTGGTTGCCCGCCGAGGCGCAGATCACGCCCCGCTGCAGCTGCTCGGCCGAGAGATGGGCCATCTTGTTGTAGGCCCCCCGCAGCTTGAAGCTGAAGACGGGCTGCTGGTCCTCACGCTTGAGCAGCACCTTGTTGTGCAAGCGGCGGCTGAGGTTCTTGGCGGGCTCCAGCGCCGACTCCAGGGCCACGTCATAGACGCGGGCGGTCAGGATCTTCTTCAGGTAATCGGCGGGCGTGAGGTGCAGGGTCATGGCAGGCAGGTGAGGCCGCCCGGGGCGGCGGGGGCACATCATAGTGGAGGGGCGCCACAGGGGCAGGGCGCTGGCGGGGCGCGGCCCACGGGCGGCCGGGCCAAAAAAAAGCCCCGGGCCGTGAGGCCTGGGGCTAATCCATCCTTTGAGGAGATGGAGGAGACAATCGGAGCGGGCGAGAGCCTGAGGCCCCTGCCATCTGCGCAATCGTTTTCTATTCGATTGGCAGCGCATGGGCGAAGTGTAGCGCGAGACTTGCTGCGATGCAGCAAAATCTTCATCGAATCGGATCGCCGGCACCAAACCGTGCGAAAAAAACCACGTATCACCTGGAGAACACACCAATGGAATGCACAGTCAGCTGGACCGGCGGCGCGGGAACCCGCTCCGGCATGGGGTTTGTTGCCGAGACCGGCAGCGGCCACATCCTGGCCATGGATGGCGCGCCGGATGCGGCCAATCCGGCCAACGGCGGCCAGAACCTGGCGCCCCGTCCCATGGAGACCGTCCTGGCCGGAACGGGGGGGTGCACTGCCTACGATGTGGTGCTGATCCTCAAGCGGGGCCGGCACGACGTGCGGGGCTGCTCGGTCAAGCTCACCTCCGAGCGTGCCGATACCGACCCCAAGGTCTTCACCAAGATCCACATGCATTTCACCGTCACCGGCCGCGGCATCCCGCCCGCAGCCGTCGAGCGCGCCATCGCCATGAGCCACGACAAATACTGCTCGGCCAGCATCATGCTGGGCAAGACGGCCCAGATCACGACCGGCTTCGAGGTCGTGGAAGGCTGAACCGGCCGGGCCTGCTGCCGGGGTGGCTGCGGGCCCTGCGAGCGCAGAGCCTAGGGATGCTCAGCACGAATCGAGCGGTAAGTGTGCGCTGCGGCTCGGGAGGGGCTGCAAGGCGCAAAACGCAGCAGTAGCCGCAGCAGTAGCCGCAGCTATTGCGAGGATTTGCAACGCAGCAGACTGCCCGAGGCCGCAGATGCACGCGGCGCGACGATTCGTGCAGAGGATCCCTAGAGGTAATGGGCCGTGGTTGTCATCACCTTGGCGGCCGCCCGCATGGCCGCGCGGGCGGGGCGGGGCAGTTCCAGCGCGCCGGCTGTCCGGGCCTGCGCCGCGTGCCGTTCCTCATCCTCCTTCATGCGCGCCACCACCGCGCGCGAGGCCGCGTCCTGCTCGGGAAGGCGTGCCAAGTGGCCGCGCAGGTGCGCCGCCACCTGGTCTTCTGTCTCGGCCACGAACCCCAGGCTGGCGCGGTCGCTGACCTTGGCCGCCACCACGCCCAGGACAAAGGCGCCCGCAAACCACAGGGGGTTGAGCACGCTCGGCCGCGCCCCCAGCGCGTCCAGGCGCTGCCGCGTCCAGGCCAGATGGTCCGTTTCTTCCCGCGCTGCGGCCAGCAGGTGGTCGCGCAGCTGCGGGTCCTGGGTGACGGTCGCCTGCCCGGTGTAGAGCGCCTGCGCGCACACCTCTCCCACATGGTTGACGCGCATCAATGCGCCCGACAGCTGCTTCTGCGCCGGGGCGAGCGTGCCTTCGGCGATCCCGTGCGCGGGCGTGCGTTCGTGGGCCTGGGGCGCAGCGAACAGCGTGCGCAGGGCGGTGTCGGCGGCAATCAGCAAGGAGTCCATGGGGGCTTTCAAGAGCGCCAAAGGCAAAGAAACAAAATTTTCACCTTGATACAGGTGGCGGGCGCAGGGCTGCTGCCCGCCCGGCGGGCGATCCGGCGATTTTGCCGGGCCTCCCGGAAATGTTGCAACACTGCAACGATTTTCCCCTTTCGGCCCATTTGTGGGTGAATTCCTTTGCGAAACCCGGCCGGGTCTGGTGCAATAAGAGCAACTTCCCCACCAGGAGGTTGGCCCGGGGAACCGGCGGGACTGTGCAGGTGCTTCACCATAGACCCCCCGTACCGGCGCCCTATGTTTAACCTTGGAGTAACTCGCAATGAAAAAATCCCTGATTGCCCTGGCTGTGCTGGCTGCTTCCGGCGCTGCAATGGCTCAATCTTCCGTGACCCTGTTCGGCGTGGTTGACGCAACCTACGCTTACGGTTCCGGCAGCGTCGCCAACAAGTCCCAGCTGACCAACTCCGGCTACAACAGCAGCCGTCTGGGCTTCCGCGGCGTGGAAGATCTGGGTGGCGGCCTGTCCGCTTCGTTCTGGCTGGAAGCTGGCCTGAACAACGACAACGGTACCGGCGGCGTTACCAACACCAACAACCAAGCAGCTACCAGCACCGGCGGCGGCCTGGTGTTCAACCGTCGTTCGACGGTTAGCCTGAACGGCGGCTTCGGTGAAGTGCGTCTGGGCCGTGACTACACCCCCCAATTCTGGAACCTGACCGTGTTCGATCCGTTCGGCACGAACGGCGTGGGCACCACCCAAACCCTGAACTCCAGCCTGGGCGGCCCCACCACCATCCGCGCTTCGAACGCCATCGGCTACTTCCTGCCTGGCAACCTGGGCGGTTTCTACGGTCAAGCCCAGTACTACATGGGTGAAAACCTGAGCAACACGGCCAACAAGAAGGACGGCAACGGCCTGGCAGCTCGTGTTGGTTACGCTAACGGCCCCATCAACGCAGCTCTGGCTTTCTCTGAAACCAAGTACCTGGCTGGCAACATCAAGTCCTGGAACCTGGGTGGCCAATACGATCTGGGCATGGCCAAGATCATGGCTCACTACAGCGAAGACAAGATCAGCGGCGGCAACGACGGCAAGGGCTTCCTGATCGGTGGTCTGGTGCCCGTGGGCGCTGGCGAAATCCGCCTGGCTTACTCCACCTACAAGGTTGACACCGTCGGTGCCGATCCCCGTACCAACAAGATCGCTCTGGGCTACGTGCACAACCTGTCCAAGCGCACGGCTCTGTACGCTACGTACGCTCACGTGAACAACAAGAACGGCGCTGCTCAAGCTCTGAACGGTGCTGTGACCGGTGTGAACGACAACTCCAACGGTTACGACTTCGGTATCAAGCACAGCTTCTAATATCGATGGCTGGCTCACGCCAGCTGTGGATACCAAAGCTTCAAAAGCCGCCTTCGGGCGGCTTTTTTTATGGCCGTTTCATGGGTGATCGGAACGCAAGCCATGCTTCGGCGCGCTTGAGAGGGACTCTGTATGGATGTAACCCGGGAAACATGCGTGCAGCGGTGTGGGCACTTTTCCCTTCGGTGCGAGGGTTTGGCGGCGTTGTACGTTCGCCGCTTTGGTGCACGCCGCCTGGCACCATCCTTGCGTTCCCGGAAGCCCTGGCCGCCCTGGAGGGAGGCCCTTCGCACTGTCCGGGATTCAGGGATTTCCCGTTGGTTAGGGTGCAACGTTTACTGCATAGTAAAACTTTCAACCGAGAGGGCTCCATGAAACTCAAGTACAGCTTGCTGTCTGTAGCCGCAGCCGTGGCATTGCTCGCAACCCCGGTGGTTTATGCCAAGCCCTTCAAATGGGCCAGCCAGGGCGAAATTTCCACCTGGGACATCCATTCGCAGAACAATGCGCTGCAGAACGGCCTCCATGCCAACGTGTATGAGAGCCTGGTGTACTACAACAGCAAGACGTTTGAAGTGGAGCCGGTGCTGGCGACGGCCTGGAAGGAGATCAGCCCGACCCAGGTGCGCTTCACTCTGCGCCAGGGGGTGAAGTTCCACGACGGATCTGCGTTCACCGCCGACGATGCAGTGTTCTCCATCCAGCGTGCCATGGCCAAGACCTCCAATTTCACGCCCTACACCGTGGGCATCAGCAAGGTGGCGAAGGTGGACGCCAACACAGTGGACGTGTTCCTGTCCGCGCCCAACCCGGTGCTGCTGCGGCAGATGACCGAGCTGCGCATGATGAGCAAGGCCTGGGCCGAAAAGAACAAATCCGTGGAGCCCAAGGACATCAAGGGATCGGACGAAAACTTCGCGCACCGCAATACCATGGGCACCGGGCCGTACACGCTTGAATCGTGGCAGCCGGATGTGAAGATGGTCTTCAAGCGCAACCCCAACTGGTGGGGCAAGATGGACGGCAACGTCACGGAAATCGTCTACACCCCCATCAAGTCTGCCGCCACCCGCATCGCGGCTCTGCTGTCGGGCGAGGTGGACATGGTGCTGGACCCCACGCCCCAGGATCTCGGACGCTTGCGGTCCAACCCGGACCTGAAGGTGATTGACGGTCTTGAGAACCGCACCATCTTCCTGGGCATGGACCAGTTCCGCGAGGAACTACCCGGCTCCAACATCAAGGGCAAGAACCCGCTCAAGGACGTGCGCGTACGCAAGGCCCTGTACCAGGCCATCGATGCCGACACGATCTCGCGCAACATCATGCGCGGCCTGGGCAAGCCCACCGGCACCATCATTGCGCCGCAGGTCGCCGGCTACACCGAGGCCGTGGGCAAGCGGTTTCCCTACAGCGTGGACGCCGCGAAAAAGCTCCTGGCCGAGGCCGGCTATGCCGACGGGTTTGAAGTGGACTTCGCCTGCCCCAACAACCGCTACATCAATGACGAAGCCATCTGCCAGGCCGTCACGGCCATGTGGTCGCGCATCGGGGTGAAGGCCAAGCTGCGCACGCTGCCATTGGTCAACTACTTCCCGATGATTCAGCGCTACGAAGCGAGCATCTACATGCTGGGTTGGGGCGTGCCCACGTTTGATGCGCTGTACAGCCTGCAATCGCTGGTACGCTCCGTGGGCCAGGGTGGCGACGGCAACTACAACGTCGGGCGCTACAGCAACCCGCGCATGGACTACTTGGTGGACCGCATCAAGGTGGAAACGGATGCGCCGGTCCGCAGCCGCATGCTCACGGAAGCGCTTCAGCTGTCCAACGACACCGTGTCGCATATTCCGTTGCACGACCAGGTGATCCCCTGGGCCATGAAGAAGAACATCGAGGTCGTGCACCGGGCCGACAACCGCGTGGACATGCGCACGGTCAAGGTGAATTGACGGTTTCCAGACACACTGGCAATCTGTGCGGAGAGCAAGGGCGCACAACCTTTGCTCTCCTTGGTTTTTTTCAACCGTTTGACGTATCGTTGACTGGCGCTCCGCCATCACAAGTGGCACACACGCTTTTTCACCGAACCCTTAGCTGACTTTCCGAATGCTCGCCTTTATCCTGCGCCGCCTGATCCAGGCAGTGATTGTCATGGTCACGGTGGCCTTTATCTCCTTCATGCTGTTCCAGTACGTCGGAGACCCCGTGGTGTTCCTGCTGGGCCAGGATGCCACCCCCGACCAGATCCGCGAGTTGCGCACTGCGTTGGGGCTCGACAAGCCGTTCTTCGTCCAGTTCTGGCATTTCCTGGTGAACGCCGCCCAGGGCGAATTCGGCCTGAGCCTGCGCCAGGGCGCCAAGGTGTCCCGCCTCATCGCCGAGCGTTTCCCGGCGACGCTGGAACTCGCCCTGGTGGCCGCCGTGCTGGCCTTGGTGATTGGCGTGCCCATGGGGGTGTATGCGGCGCTCAAGCGCGGCACGTTCACCAGCCAGGTCTTCATGACCTTGTCGCTGCTGGGCGTGTCGCTGCCGACGTTCCTGATCGGCATCTTGCTGATTCTGGTGTTCTCCGTCACCTTGGGCTGGTTCCCCAGTTTCGGCCGTGGCGAGGTCGTGCAAGTGGGGTGGTGGAGCACCGGCCTGCTCAAGGCCAAGGGCTGGTACCACATTACGCTGCCAGCCATCACGCTGGCCATCTTCCAGCTCACGCTCATCATGCGGCTCGTGCGCGCGGAAATGCTGGAAGTGCTGCGCACCGACTACATCAAGTTCGCCCGTGCCCGCGGCCTGTCCAACCGGGCCATCCATTTTGGGCATGCACTCAAGAATACGCTGGTGCCGGTGATGACGATCACGGGGCTGCAGCTGGGCGGCCTGATTGCCTTTGCCATCATCACCGAGACCGTGTTCCAGTGGCCTGGCATGGGGCTGCTGTTCATCCAGGCCGTCACCTTTGCCGACATTCCGGTGATGGCGGCGTATCTGTGCCTGATCGCGCTGATCTTCGTGGTCATCAACCTGGTGGTGGACCTGTTGTACTTCGTGGTGGATCCGCGCCTGCGGGTCGGCAAGGCGGGAGGCCACTGATGCAGGCGCCTCGACTGAAAGCGGGCGGACGCGCCTTTGCGCACATCGCGCAGTTCCATCCGGAGTTGACCGCCCTGCGCCGGGACTTGCATGCCCACCCCGAGCTGGGCTTTGAAGAGATCTACACCGGCAACCGCGTGAAAGAGGCCCTCAAGGTGTGTGGCGTGGACGAGATCCACGACGGCATCGGACGCACGGGCATCGTGGCGGTGATCCGGGGCCGCAGCACCTCCAGCGGCAGCATGGTGGGACTGCGTGCCGACATGGACGCGCTGCCGCTAGCGGAGCACAACGATTTTTCCTGGAAGTCCTGCAAGTCCGGGCTGATGCACGGCTGCGGCCATGATGGCCACACCGCCATGCTGGTGGGCGCGGCCCGCTACCTGGCCGAGACGCGCAATTTCGACGGCACGGCCGTCCTGGTGTTCCAGCCGGGTGAAGAAGGGCTCGCGGGCGCGCGGGTCATGATGGAAGACGGCCTGTTCGAGCGCTTCCCGGTGCAGTCGATTTACGCCATGCACAACTGGCCCGCGATGAAACCCGGCACCGTGGGGCTGAACTCCGGGCCCATGATGGCCGCGGCAGACCGGTTCACCATCGAGATCACCGGCCGTGGCGGACACGGGGCCCATGCCTACCAGACGGTGGACGTGGTGCTGGTGGCGGCGCACATCATTACAGCCGCGCAGAGCATCGTGTCGCGCAACGTGCGGCCCATCGAGAGCGCCGTGCTCAGCATTTGCGCCGCGCAAGCGGGGGACCTGGGCGCCTTCAGCGTGCTCCCTGGCACCGCGACGCTGGTTGGCACCGTGCGCACCTTCGACCCGCAGGTGCAGGAAATGGTGGAAAAGCGCCTCAAGGAACTGTGCAACGCCATCGCCCTGGGTTTTGGCGCCACCGCCACGGTGCACTATGAGCGCATCTACCCCGCCACCATCAACAGCGAGAGCGAGGCGCTTTTCGCGGGCAACGTGGCCGAGTCGCTGGTCGGCGCCGACCATGTGGTGCGCGACCTGGAACCCAGCATGGGGGCCGAGGACTTTGCGTTCATGCTCCAAACCCGGCCGGGCGCCTACCTGCGCATCGGGCAGGGCACCGGCGCAAGCGGCAGTGCGTTGCACAACAGCCGCTACGATTTCAACGACGACATTCTGCCCCTGGGCGCGGCGCTGCACGCCAGCCTTGTCGAGCAGGCCATGCCGCTGCCGGCCGCGTGAGGGCGCGGCTTCGTCCTCATCGTTCTTTTCTTGCATTTCACCTTGCGTTGTCGCACCCGTTTTCACACCAGGAGAGTTCCATGAAGATCCAGAGAAAAGTTGCCGTTACCGCTTTGTTCGCCGCCATGGCCACGGCCAGTCTGGTGGCAGGCGCGCAGACCATTCGGGTGGCCAACCAAGGTGATGCGCTTTCCCTCGACCCCCATTCGTTGAACGAATCGCTGCAGCTGTCCGTGGACCTCAACGTCTACGACGCGCTGACCGAGCGCAACAAGGACCTGAGCCTGGCTCCGGGGCTGGCCACTTCCTGGAAGCAGACGTCGCCCACCGTGTGGCGCTTCGAACTGCGCAAAGGCGTGAAATTCCATGACGGTACGCCGTTCACCGCCGATGACGTGCTGTTCAGCATCACCCGCGCGGCGGGCGATGGCTCGGATGTGAAGGCCAAGGTCAACGACATCAAGGAAGTGCGCAAGGTCAACGACTACGCGGTCGACATTGAAACCAAGGGACCCTTCCCCATCCTGCCGGATGTGCTCTCCGACCTGGCCATCATGAGCAAGAAATGGTGCGAGGAAAACAAGGCGGAGAAGCCTGTCGACCGCCGCAAGGGCATCGAGAACACGGCTTCGTTCAAGGCCAATGGCACGGGCCCGTTCCGCGTGCGTGAGCGCCAGCCCGACGTGCGGACGGTGTTCGTGCGCAACCCCAGTTACTGGGGCAAGATCGAGGGCAATGTCCAGGAAGTGATCTTCACTCCGATCGCCAACCCCGCAACGCGGGTGGCGGCACTGCTGTCGGGTGAAATCGACGTGATGGAGCCCGTCCCCGTGCAGGACGTTGCGCGCCTGAACGCCAGTGGCAGCGCACGGGTGGTGACCGGCCCCGAGCTGCGCACCATTTTCCTGGGCATGGACCAGAAGCGGGACGAACTGCTGTACTCCAGTGTCAAGGGCAAGAACCCCTTCAAGGACAAGCGTGTGCGCCAGGCGTTCTACCAGGCCATCGACATCAACAGCATCCAGCGCACCGTCATGCGCGGCGCATCCCGCCCCACGGGCCTGATGGTCGGCCCCGGCATCAACGGCTGGACCGCCGAGCAGGACAAGCGCCTGCCCTACGACGTGGAAGCCGCCAAGAGGCTCATGGCGGAGGCGGGTTACCCCAACGGTTTCGAGGTGGCCATGAACTGCCCGAACGACCGCTATGTGAACGACCGCCAGATCTGCGAGGCCGTGGCCGCCAACCTTGCTCGTATCAACGTGAAGATCAACCTGCAGGCGGAAACCAAGGGCACGTACTTCCCGAAGATCCTGCGCCGCGATACGAGCTTCTACATGCTCGGCTGGACGCCCACCACCTATGACTCGCACAACGCCCTGGACGCGCTGATGCGCTGCCCCAACGACAAGACGGGCGATGGGCAGTTCAACCTGGGCTCGTATTGCAATCCGAAGCTGGACGAGGCGATTGCCAAGATCAAGTCCAACACCGACCCGGTGCAGCGCAATGCCTTGATCAAGGAAGCTTTTGCCATGCACGCGGACGACGTGGGCCACCTGCCGCTGCACCAGCAATCGCTGGCCTGGGGCGTCAGCAAGAAGGTGTCGCTGACCCAGCGCGCCGACAACTTCATGCCGTTCAAGTGGATGAGCATCACCAAGTAGGCGCCGCAAGCCAAGACGCTTCGAACGTGGGCCGCGCCCACCGGCGCGCCCCGCCCGTTCCTTGAAAGACGCCCCAGCGCGGGGCCACCCGCCCTGGGGCTTGTTCCCCTCCCACGATGAAAACTACCCTTGCCCGCTGGCTCGACAGCGACATTGGCCACAGCTTCCGCACCTCGCCAGTGGCGATCCTGGCCGCCGCGATTGCGCTGGTCTGCGTGTTTTGCGCCGCCTTTGCCGGATGGGTTGCTCCGCACAACCCTTTTGACCTTGCCACGCTGGAACTGAGCGATGCGCGGCTGCCGCCCGGCTGGAGCGCCGAAGGCTCCTGGAAATACCCCCTGGGCACGGACGACCAGGGGCGGGACATTCTCTCGGCCTTGATTTATGGGGCCCGCATCTCGCTGGTGGTGGGGGTGGCGTCGGTCGTGCTGTCGGTGGTTTTCGGCGTCGCATTCGGCCTGCTCGCGGGCTTTCGCGGTGGGTGGGTGGACGCAGTGCTCATGCGCCTGTGCGACGTGATGCTTTCCTTCCCCGCCATCCTGGTGGCCCTGCTGATCGCCGGCGTGGGCCGGGCGCTGTTTCCCAATGCCCACGAGTCGCTGGCTTTCGGGGTGCTGATTCTCTCGATTTCGCTGACCGGCTGGGTGCAGTACGCCCGCACGGTGCGCGGCTCCACGCTGGTGGAGCGCAACAAGGAATACGTGCAGGCCGCCCGCGTCACGGGCGTGTCGTCGCTGCGCATCATGCGCAAGCATGTGCTGCCCAATGTGCTGGGGCCGGTGCTGGTGCTCGCCACCATCCAGGTGGCCACGGCCATCATCACCGAGGCCACGCTGTCGTTTCTGGGCGTCGGGGCGCCGCCCACCTCGCCCTCACTGGGCACTTTGATTCGCATCGGCAACGACTACCTGTTCTCGGGCGAGTGGTGGATCACGGTATTTCCGGGCGCCATGCTCGTGCTGATCGCCTTGTCCGTGAACCTGCTGGGAGACTGGCTGCGCGACGCCCTGAATCCCAGGCTGCGCTGAACAAGAACCTGTGACTACCCCATGAGCCTTCTAGAAGTCAAAAACCTCGTTGTCGAATTCCCCGGCCGCCGCGGTACCCTGCGCGCCCTGGACGACATCTCCTTCTCCATTGCGCCCGGCGAGATCCTGGGCGTGGTGGGGGAGTCCGGCGCGGGCAAGTCGCTCACGGGCGCGGCCATCATCGGCTTGCTGGAGCCGCCGGGCCGGGTGGCTTCGGGCCAGATCGTGCTGGAGGGACAGCGCATCGACAACCTGGACCATGAGGCCATGCGCCACATCCGCGGCCGCCGCATTGGTGCCATCTTCCAGGACCCGCTGACCTCGCTGAACCCGCTGTACACCGTAGGCCGCCAGCTGACCGAGACCATCCTGACCCACTTGCCGGTCACCCCGGCCGAAGCGCGGCAGCGGGCCATTGACCTGCTCAAGGACACGGGTATCCCTGCCGCGGAAGAGCGCATCGACCATTACCCGCACCAGTTCTCGGGGGGCATGCGCCAGCGCGTGGTGATTGCCCTGGCTCTGGCGGCCGAGCCCAAGCTCATCGTGGCCGACGAGCCCACCACGGCGCTGGACGTGTCCATCCAGGCGCAGATCATCACGCTGCTCAAGAACATCTGCAAATCGCGCGGCGCTGCCGTCATGCTAATCACGCACGACATGGGCGTGATCGCCGAGACATGCGACCGTGTGGCCGTGCTGTACGCGGGCCGCGTGGCCGAGATCGGCCCCGTGCATGACGTGATCAACCATCCCGCGCACCCCTACACGGCCGGGCTCATGGCCTCCATCCCCGATATGGAGCAGGACCGTGAGCGCCTGAACCAGATCGACGGCGCCATGCCGCGCCTGAACGCCATCCCCCGCGGCTGCGCCTACAACCCGCGCTGCCCCAAGACCTTTGACCGCTGCATGAACGAACGCCCTGACCTGATGGACGCAGGCACCACCCGCGCTGCCTGCTGGCTGCACGCGGACCGCTCGGAAAACGCCGGGGTGCCCGCATGAACGCCGCCACTGCCATCGCCTCGGCAGCCCCCGTGGCTGCCGCTGCACGCCAGCCGCTGGTCCAGGCCCATGACCTGGCTAAGACGTTTGACGTCTCCGCCCCCTGGCTCAACCGCGTGCTGGAACGCAAGCCCCGCACGCTGCTGCACGCCGTGGACGGCGTGAGTTTCGAGATCGAGAAGGGCAAGACGCTGGCCCTGGTGGGCGAGTCCGGCTGCGGCAAGAGCACCGTGGCCCGCCTGCTGGTGGGCCTGTACGAGCCCACGCGGGGCGGGCTCACGTTTGACGGCCAGGACGCTCACGGTGCCTTCAAGGGCAGCAATGCCAAGGCCATGCGCCGCCGCATCCAGATGATTTTCCAGGATCCGTACGCGAGCCTGAACCCGCGCTGGCTCGTGGAAGACATCATCGGCGAGCCGCTGCGCGAGCATGGGCTCATCACCGACAAGGCGCAGCTCAAGCAGCGCGTGGGCGAATTGCTCCAGTCTGTCGGCCTTTCGCCGCTGGACATGGCCAAGTACCCCCACCAGTTCTCGGGCGGCCAGCGCCAGCGCATCTCCATTGCCCGCGCGCTGGCCACCGAGCCGGAATTCCTGGTGTGCGACGAGCCGACCTCCGCGCTGGACGTATCGGTGCAGGCCCAGGTCCTCAACATCATGAAGGACCTGCAGCGCCAGCGGCACCTCACCTACCTGTTCATCAGCCACAACTTGGCCGTGGTGCGCCACGTGAGCGATCAGGTGGGCGTGATGTATCTGGGCCGGCTGGTGGAACTGGCCGACAAGCACCAGCTCTTCGAGCGCCCCCGGCACCCGTACACGCGGATGCTGCTCGACGCCATTCCCAAGATGCACGACACGGGGAAGGCCCGCACGCCGGTCCAGGGCGAAGTGCCCAACCCCCTGAATCCCCCCGCCGGCTGCGCCTTCAATCCGCGCTGCCCCCATGCCAACGAGCGCTGCCGGGCCGAGCGCCCGCAACTGCTCAGCCTGGGAGGCATCCGCATCGCGTGCCATGCGGTGGAAGAGGGCCGCATCTGAACCCATGGGGATGCCTCTTCAATAAAGCAGAGAGATAGCGCCGGGGCCAGGACCCAAGCTCCGTGCGAAAGCCTGGCGGGTGGCGCTGGACTGAGGGTTGCAGCGCCGCCGGAACCCTCACCTCCGGTGACTGAGCTCGGCCGTGCATTTCAGTGGCTGCAGCGGCGGTGAGCCCGTGTTGCGCCGCTGTGGCGCCGCAGGCGCGCTGGCCAAAACTTCCTTGGTGAAAGTGCACCAAGTTTGTAATATCCGCCGTTACAACCGCAACGGGCCGCAACCGGCCCGGCTGTGCAGCCGCGAACCTTGGCGTGCTTGGCCGCGTCAGCCTCTTCTTCTTTGTGATCCATGCCTGCCCTTTCGATTCTGGAGAGCCTGGCTTCTCCGCTTTGCCTGTGTATCCGCCGCAGCGCCCTGGCGCTGGCCTGGGGCGTTCTTGGGCTGCTCCTGTCCACCACGGCCGCGCACGCGGCCGTCGAGTTGCGTACCCTGATTGACAGCGACAACAACCCGGCCACCGGCTGCTCCGTGGTGACCCCCGCGGGCGCCTTCGCTGGCGTCGACCAGGTGGCCGTCACCCGCGTCGACCTTACCGTGGCCGACCCCGTGGGCGACGTGTCGCGCGAGATCTGCCAGGGCGGCGTGCTGGTGCCCGACCCCAGCTTTGTCCCCCTGGCGCCGATGCGTTGGCCGGTGGGCGTGGCGGGAGCCGGCGTGCAGACCGATGTGGTGGAGAGCTACACGCAACTCCTCACGCCGCCGTCAGTGCTCCGGCTGGGGTTTGTTTCCCAGACGACGGATGGCAGCGCGCCCCCGAGCGCCGTGCTGACGCCGGATGGCAGCGGCAGTGGAAGCGGTGGCGGCAGTGGTATCCAGATCGTTGCCCCGACAGCACCGCCCGCCGCCTTGCCGGTGCCCGGGCTGGGCCGGGCAGGGCTGCTGCTGGTGGCCGCCCTGCTGGTGGCCGCCACCTACCGGTTTGCACGGCTGCGCCGCTATGTGGCGAGCTGCCTTGCACTGGGCCTGCTGTTGGCCGTCGGCTACGCCTGGGCGGCCATCGTGCGCGACGGGGTGCCTACCGATTGGGGCGGCACCCCGCCCATTGCCACCGCGCCCACCACGGGGCCCTTGCAAATCTCGGCCGTGTATGCGCAGCTGGAAGGCAACGTCTTGCACCTGCGGTACGACCTGGACCTGGGCGTGCGCGGCGGCTCCACGCAGGACGACGGCCCCTTCAATGCCACGGTGGGCAGCGCCCTGCCGGTGGCGGCGCCCGGCGTCCTGGGCAATGACACGCTCGGCACGCCACCGATGGAAGTGCGCGAGTTCCGCGCGCAGGGCGCTGCCACCAATACGCCAGCCGGCGGCACCATCGCGTTTGCGGGCAGCACGCTCACGGTGCGTCCCGACGGCAGCTTCCTGGTGGGCGCGCCGACGGCGGCGGGCTCCTTCAAGTTTGAATACCGGGCCCACAACCTCCTCACGCCCGGGGGCTGGAGCGTGGCCACCGTCGACGTGGCCCAGGCCCCGGTGTGCGGCGACGGCGTGCGTGCCGGCGCGGAAGTCTGCGATGACGGCAATACCGTCACGGAGACCGCCTGTCCCTACGGGCAGACCAGCTGCACCGCTTGCAATGCCACCTGCACCGAGGTCCTGCACCTGACCGGGGCTTTCTGCGGGGACGGCATCCGCAACGGGGCCGAGGTGTGCGACGACGGCAACACCGTGACCGAAACCGAGTGTCCCTATGGCCAGGCGAGCTGCACCCGCTGCAACGCCAGCTGCACGGCCACGTTGTCGCTCACGGGTGGGTACTGCGGCGACGGCGTGGTCAGCGGCTCGGAGGTGTGCGACGACGGCAATACCGTCACCGAAACCAGCTGCCCGTACGGCCAGGAAAACTGCACACGCTGCAACGCCACCTGCACCGAGGTCCTGCACCTCACCGGGGCTTTCTGCGGGGACGGCATCCGCACCGGGGCCGAGGTGTGCGACGACGGCAACACCGTGACCGAAACCGAGTGTCCCTATGGCCAGGCGAGCTGCACCCGCTGCAACGCCAGCTGCACGGCCACCCTGTCCCTGACGGGCGCGTACTGCGGCGACGGCGTGGTCAGCGGCTCGGAGGTGTGCGACGACGGCAATACCGTCACCGAAACCGGCTGCCCGTACGGCCAGGAAAACTGCACGCGCTGCAACGCCACCTGCACCGAGGTCCTGCTCCTCACCGGGGCCTTCTGCGGGGACGGCATCCGCAACGGGGCCGAGGTCTGCGATGACGGGAACACCGTCAACGAAACCAGCTGCCCCTACGGCGAGGCGAGCTGCACCCGCTGCAACGCCACCTGCACGGCCACGTTGTCGCTCACGGGTGGGTACTGCGGGGACGGCGTGGTCAACGGCGGGGAGGTATGCGACGACGGCAACGCCATCACCGAAACCGTCTGCCCGTCGGGCGAAGCGAGCTGCACGGTTTGCAACGCCACCTGTAGCGCCACGGTGCAGCTGAACAACTGACGCACCGGCTTGGCCGGTCGCGCCAGCCGGCCTCAGGCGTACCGTTTGGCGCGCAGGTTCTCTTTCATCTGCTGCAGGATGGGCTGCAGCGAGCTGCCGATGCGCAGCGCCACGCAGGTGGCCAGCACATCGATGATGAGCAGGTGCATCAGGCGCGACACCATGGGGCTGTAGCGGTCGTAGCCCTCAGGGTGGTCGGCCGCCAGGTGGATCTGGCACGTGCTCGCCAGGGGCGAGCCGCTGGCCGTGATGGCGATGGTGGTGGCGCCGTTCCGGCGCGCAATGTCGGCGGCGTCCATCAGGTCGCGCGTGCGGCCGGAGTTGGAGATGATCACCGCGCAGTCGCCCGGCCCCAGCAGGGTGGCGCTCATCACCTGCATGTGGCCGTCGCTGGTGGCGATCGACGTCACGCCCAGGCGGAAGAACTTGTGCTGGGCATCCTGCGCCACGATGCCGGAGTTGCCCACGCCGTAGAACTCGATGCGCTTGCCCTTTTTCCAGGTGTCTGCAATGGCCTCGGCCGCGCGCTCCAGCGCCACGGTGCTGGCGGCGTTGCGGTATTGCAAAAAGGCGGCCACGGCGTTGTCCACCACTTTCACCAGCACGTCGCCCGTCTTGTCGTCGGCATCCACGCTGCGGTGGATGAAGGGAACGCCCTCGCTCACGCTGCCCGCGAGCTTGAGCTTGAAGTCGGCCAGCCCGTCATAGCCCATGCTGCGGCAAAAGCGCACGACGGTGGGCTTGCTCACGTGGGCGCGCTCGGCCAGTTCTCGCACCGGCAGGCGCGCAAACGCGCGAGGGTCGCTCAGCACCAGCCGGGCGACCCGCTGCTCGGCGGGGGCCAGGGACGAAAGCGAAGCGGTGATGCGATCAAGCATGGAGCGGGTTTCCTGGCAGTGGCGCGGGGTGGCAAGGGCACGAAGGCAAGAAATGGTAACTGGGTTCCATCGCCGTGGCACCGGGCAGCCCCAGGGACCCTGCGCGTTATCCCCCTGGTCGGGCCGGCGGCGCCGAGGATAGGATGGTTGTAACTAAACTGTCATATTCAGAGCCTCCGGAAAGGACATCCCTTCATGCGCAAGCCCACAACGATCACCCTGGCCGCTGCCTTCCTGGCGCTGCTGTCCTCTGGCGTGCAGGCCCAGGGCCAAGTCAACATCATCTGCTCGGTGCAGGCCGAGTGGTGCAACCTGATGTCCACCGTGTATGCCAAGACCACCGGCACCAAGGTCAACATGACGGCCAAGGGCTCGGGCGAGGCGCTGGCGCAGCTCAACGCCGAAAAGGCCAATCCCAAGACCGACCTGTGGTTCGGCGGCACGGGCGATCCACACCTGCAGGCCGCGGAGCAGGGTCTGACGCTGGAATACAAGTCGCCCCAGTTGCCTCAGCTGTATCCCTGGGCACAAAAGCAGGCATCTGACTCCAAGTACCGTACCGTGGGCGTGTACCTGGGGCCGCTGGGTTTTGGCTACAACAAGGAGCTGCTAGCCAAGCGCAAGCTCAACCCGCCGCAGTCGTGGGCCGACCTGCTCAAGCCCGCGTTCAAGGGCGAGGTGCAGATGGCCAACCCTGCCTCCAGTGGCACGGCCTACACGATGATTGCCACGCTGGTGCAGCTGATGGGCGAAGAAAAGGCGTTTGACTACCTCAAGGCGCTGCACCCCAACATCAGCACCTACACCCGTTCGGGCACGGCACCGGTCAAGGCCGCTGCGCGCGGCGAGACCACGGTGTCCATCAGCTTCGTGCACGACGTGACCACCGAGGCCGTGAACGGCTTCCCCGTGGGCTCGGCCACGCCCTCCGAAGGCACGGGGGCTGAAGTGGGCTCGATGAGCATCGTCAAGAACGGCCCCAACACCGAGGCGGCCAAGAAGTTCTACGAGTGGGCGCTCACGCCCGGCGGCCAGCAGTTTGGCCTGGCGGCCAAGCAGTTCCAGCTGCCCAGCAACACGCAGGTGCCCAAGGACCCGCGCATGACCGACCCCGCCAAGATCAAGCTCATCAATTACGACTACGCCAAATACGGCGCCAGCGCCGAGCGCCGCCGCCTGATTGCGCGCTGGGAGAAGGAAGTCCAGAACGCACCGCGCTAGGCGTTGATTTTTTGATGATGGTTTCCGCACCGAACCGGCCTCTGTGGGCCTGGGTGGCCCTGGGCGTGCTGGGCTACCTCGCCTTTCCCTGGTATCTGCAGCAGGACGGCAACGGCCTGCTAGCGCTGGGCCAGGTTTTTGCGGACGCGCCAACGGCCAACGGGCTGCTGCAGGCCGCGGCGTACGGCCGCCCGTGGCTGTGGGCGGGCCTGCTGGGCCTGGCGTTGGCGGGCGTGGGGGCCGCGCTGCCCGCGGGCCGCCGGCAGGGCGCGGTGCTGGCCGCGGGCGGTGCGCTGGGGCTGGCCGGACTGCTGGCCAGCGGCTTTGCCATCGGCGCGCGCGGCTGGTCGTATGACTGGATGAACGCCGCCTGGGGCGAGCTGGGCGCGCGCCAGCCGGGCATGGGCTGGGGCGGCTTCGTGGCGCTGTCGGCGCTGCTGGTGCTGTTGTCGTTCGGCATCGCGCGGCGCGGCTTCTTCAAGGGCGACCTGTTTGTGGCCGCAGCCGCGCTGGGCTGTGGCAGCCTGCTGGGGCTGTTCATCGTGTTTCCGGTGCTCAAGGCCCTGTCGGCCGCCGTGTTCACCGAAGACGGCGCCCTGTCGCTGACCGTGCTGTGGGATCGCGTGGCGCACGAGCGCAACTTCGGCCTGGCCTGCCTGGGCGGGGGGCAGCGCTGCGGCGTGGCCTGGAACACCTTGTTCCTGGGCCTGATGACGGCCACCAGCACTACGGTGCTGGGCTCGTTCATGGCCCTGATAGCCGAGCGTGCCTCGCGCCGGTATGCGCGCCCGCTCAACGTGGTGGCCATGTTGCCCATCATCACGCCGCCCTTCGTGGTGGGGCTGGGGCTGATCCTGCTGTTCGGCCGCGCGGGCGTGTTCAACCAGTTCCTCGAGTACGCTTTCGGCATCACGCCCACCCGCTGGTTCTACGGCTGGCTGGGCGTGTGGGTGGCACAGACCTTTGCCTTCACGCCCATCGCCTTCATGATCATGCGGGGCGTGGTGCAGGGTGTGGCGCCCAGCCTGGAAGAGGCCGCGCAGACCCTGCGCGCCAGCCCGCACCGCACCTTCATGACGGTGACGCTGCCCTTGCTCAAGCCCGGCCTGGCCAACGCCTTTCTGGTGGGCTTCATCGAGAGCATGGCCGACTTCGGCAACCCCATCGTGGTCGGCGGGCAATTCTCGGTGCTCTCCACCGAGATCTTCTTCGCCATCGTCGGCGCGCAGTACGACCAGGGGCGTGCGGCCTCGCTGGCCTGCATCCTCACGCTGTTTGCGCTGGCCGTGTTCGCGCTGCAGCGCGGGCTGCTGGGCAAGCAGGGCTTCACCACCGTGTCAGGCAAGGGCGACGCGGGCCTGGCCATGCCGCTGCCCACTGGCGTGCGGCGCGTCGTGCAGGCGGTGGCGCTGCCCTGGATGGCCTTCACGCTCGTGGTCTACCTGTTCGCGCTGGCCGGCGGCTTTGTGCAGACCTGGGGGCGCGACTACACCGTGACGCTGCGGCACTTTCACACCGCGTTTGCCGTCGAGTGGGGGCCGTTCGGCATCGTGTGGGCGGGCACGGCATGGAATTCGTTCTTCACCACCCTCACGCTGGCGGCCATTGCGGCGCCCCTGACGGCCACGCTGGGCATCGCCATCGCGTGGCTGCTGGCGCGCACCGAGTTCCGGGGGCAGGGCGCCTTTGAATTTGCGGCGCTGCTGGCCTTTGCCATCCCCGGCACGGTGCTGGGCGTGAGCTACATCCTGGCATTCAATGTACCGCCCTTCGAGCTGACGGGCACGGCGCTGATCATCGTGCTGTGTTTCCTGTTCCGCAACCTGCCGGTGGGCGTGCGCGCGGGCACGGCGGCGTTCAAGCAGCTGGACCGCTCGCTGGATGAAGCCTCGCTGATGCTGCGCGCGGGCAGCGTGCAGACGCTGCGCCACGTGGTGCTGCCGCTGCTCAAGCCCGCCCTGGTGGCGGCGCTGGTGTACAGCTTCGTGCGCGCCATCACCACGGTGAGCGCGGTGATCTTCCTCGTTACGGCCGAGCACGAACTGGCCACCACCTACATCATCGGCCGCGTCGGCAATGGCGACTACGGCGTAGCGCTGGCTTATTGCACGGTGCTGATCGTGCTGATGTCCGCCGCCACCGGCCTGATCCAGTGGCTGGTGGGCGAGCGCCGCCTGGGCCGGCGGCCGGGCCATTGAACAAGAGACGCCTCTTCCTGACCATGCACACCAACCCTGCGGGCATCGAGTTCCGCCACATTACCAAGCGCTACGGCTCCGACCCCAAGGCGCCGCTGGCTGTCCAGGGCATCAGCTTTGAGGTGCCGCGCGGCACGCTCACCACCATCCTGGGCCCGTCGGGCTGCGGCAAGACGACCACGCTGCGCATGATCGCGGGCCTGGAGTCGCCCACCTCGGGCCAGATCCTCATCGGCGGGCGGGACGTGACCACCCTTGGCCCGGCGCAACGCAACGTGAGCATGATGTTCCAGAGCTACGCGCTGTTTCCGCACATGAACGTGGTGGAGAACGTGATGTACGGCCTGCGCATGTCGGGCCAGCCCAAGGAGGCTGCGCGGGCCAAGGCCGATGATGCCTTGCGCGGCGTGGGCCTGGTCGGGCTGGGCGAGCGCATGCCCAGCGAGCTGTCGGGCGGCCAGCAGCAGCGTGTGGCGCTGGCGCGTGCGTTGGTGCTGGAGCCCGAGGTGCTGCTGTTCGACGAGCCCCTGTCCAACCTCGACGCCCGCCTGCGCCGCGAGATGCGCGAGGAGATTCGTGCGCTGCAGCAGCGCTTGTCACTCACGGTGGCCTACGTTACGCACGACCAGGCCGAAGCCATGGCGGTGAGCGACCAGATCATCGTGATGAACCAGGGCCTGATTGCGCAGAAGGGCTCGCCCCGCGCGCTGTATGAAACCCCGCACAGCGAGTTTGTCGCAGGCTTCATGGGCGAGGCCCTGCTGTTCCCGGCTGTGGCCGGGCCTGATGGCACGGTCGCGCTGGGCCCGCTGGTGCTGCGCCCGCGCACGGCGGTGCGCAGCGGGCCGGTGCGGGTGGCGGTGCGGCCCGAGGCGTGGCGTATCACCCGGCAGGGCGAGGGGCTGCTGCCCGCGCGGCTGGTCAAATCGGCCTACCTGGGCGCGGTGCACGAGTACACGTTCGACACCGCGCTGGGCGCTGTCTTCGTTGTGTCGGCCGATCTGGATGACGTGCTGAGCGTAGGCGACGAGGTGCGCCTGGGCCTGGGAGCGCACGGCGTATCGGTGGTGGGTGGTGCCGAGGGCCCCGAGGCCGATGCGGAATAATGGCGCCATGAACCAACTCGACGCCCTCAAACAGTTCACCACCGTGGTTGCCGACACTGGCGACTTCAAGCAGCTGGCGCAGTTCCAGCCCCAGGATGCGACCACCAACCCGTCGCTGATTCTCAAGGCCGTGCAAAAGCCCGAGTACGCGCCGCTGCTGCAGGAAACCGTGGCCCGCTGGAAGGGCCGGGCCATGGACGAGGTCATCGACCGCCTGCTGGTGCGCTTTGGCTGCGAGATCCTGGCCACCATCCCCGGCCGCGTGTCCACCGAGGTCGACGCCCGGTTGAGCTTTGACACCGACGCTACCGTGGCCCGCGCCGAACGCATCATCGAGCTGTACCAAGCCGAGGGCGTGCACATCGACCGCGTGCTGATCAAGATCGCCTCCACCTGGGAAGGCATCCAGGCGGCCGAAAAGCTCGAGCGCAAGGGCATCCACACCAACCTCACGCTGCTGTTTGCCTTCTGCCAGGCCGTCGCCTGCGGCCAGGCCAAGGTGCAGCTGATCTCGCCCTTCGTGGGCCGCATCTACGACTGGTACAAGAAGCAGGCCGGTGCCAGCTGGGATGAGGCCGCCAGAAGCGGTGCCAACGACCCGGGCGTGCAGTCGGTCACGCAGATCTACAACCACTACAAGCGCTTCGGCATTGCCACCGAGGTGATGGGCGCGAGCTTCCGCAACGTGGGCCAGATCACGGCCCTGGCCGGCTGCGACCTGCTGACCATCGCCCCCGAGCTGCTGGCCCAGCTGGCCGCCAGCGACGCTCCGCTGGAGCGGGCCCTGCACGCCGATGCGGCCAAGTCCATGGACCTGCCGGCGGTGAACTACGACGAGGCGGGCTTTCGCTTTGCACTGAACGAAGACGCCATGGCCACGGAAAAGCTGGCCGAAGGTATCCGCGCCTTTGCGGCCGATGCGGTCAAGCTGGAAAAGCTGATCCTCGCCCTCTGAGCCAAAGCGCCCCGCGCATACCGCAGGGCGTGGGGTGCGCGCAAGAGTTGAGGGGTTTTCAGGCTACAGCGCCCATGCAATAAGCGCTGGCAGCTATAAAAAATGTAGCAAACTAGGCCGCGGGTGCGTCCCCCAGCGGCAGGCGCAGCCCCACGCGCAGCCCGCGCATGCCGTTCGGCTCGGCCACGGTTTCGCCCCCGTGGCGCAAGGCGATTTCCTCCACGATGGACAGGCCCAGGCCGCAGCCCCCGGCCTTGTCCGAGCCGCGCCAGAAGCGCGCGAACAGGTCGCCCAGGTGCTCGGCGGGCACGCCCGGCCCGTCGTCTTCCACCAGCAGCAGAGCCCAGGGGCGGGCGGGCGGGGCATCGCCGGGCGCGGCGGGCATGCGGGCGGCGCGTACCGTCACGTTGGCGCCCGGGCCTGCGTAGTGCAGGGCGTTGTCGATCAGGTTGTTCAGCGCCTCGCGCAGCAGCAGCGGATGGCCTTGCACGGGCAGGGCGTCCTCGCCCTCGTAGCCCAGGTCCATGCCCTGCGCCAGGGCCCGCGCGGCCCATTCCCGGGCCACCTCGCGTGCCAGCGCCGCCAGGTCCAGGGGCTGCATCTCCACGGTTGACTCCGACCGCGCCAGCTGCAGCAACTGGTGCACCAGGTGGGCGCTGCGCTGCGCCGCCGACAGCACCTTGAGCAGCCGGTCCTGCACGGCGGGCTCCCGGCTCTCGTGCAGCGCCAGCTCGGTCTGCCCGATCAGGCCCGCCAGCGGGGTGCGCAGCTGGTGGGCGGCGTCGTTGAGGAAGCGCTTTTCCTTCTGCTGCGCACGGGCCACCGTCTCCAGCAGGCGGTTGATGGTGCTGGCCAGCGAGTACACCTCCTGCGGCGCGGATGTCAGCTCGATGGGGCGCAGCGCAAAGTCGCCGCTGCGCTGGGGCGGGGCGCCCGCCCGGTCGATTTGCGCCTCCAGGCGCTTGAGGGGCTGCAGCCCGCGCAGCACGCCCGCGTACACCACGGCGCTCAAGGCCAGGCCCATGAGCCCCATGGGCAGCAGCATCTGCTCCAGCAGTTCCTGCGCAATGCGCTCGCGCACGGTGAGGCTCTGGGCCACCTGCACCCGCAGCGTCTGGCGCGACTGCGGGGTTCCGTAGTCCACGTCCAGCAAAGCCACGCGCACGGCCTTGCCGTCCAGCCGCGCGTGGTACAGGTAGGGGTCGCCCACCTGCACCGTGACGGGCGGGGGCGGCGGCAGTTGCGCATTGCCCAGCAGGAAGCGCCCGGGCGGCGACGACACCATGTAGGTCACGCGGTCGGTCGGGTCCTGCTCCAGGATGTCCTGCGCGGCTTTCGGAAAGTCCACCAGCAGCCCGTCGCCGATCGGCTTGATCTGCCGCGCCAGCGCGCGCACCGACTGCGTCAGCGTCTGGTCAATGCCCTTCTCGCCGTTTTGCAGCGCCACCCGCCACGCCAGGAACCCGCCCGACAGCCACAGCACCAGCTGCGGCAGCAGCAGCCACAGCAGCAGCTTGCGTTGCAGAGAAACACCTGGAACCTGGCGCATCTCAAGAATCCGACCGGCCCGGTGAGGCCCATGACGCCAGATACTGGCGCGGCCCACGCGGGGGGAAGGCGCGCAGCGCCGCAGGGGGGTGTCCCATCTACGGTCTGTTCAGCATGTACCCGAGCCCGCGGATGTTGCGGATGCTCAGGGGCGACGCGTCGAGCTTCTTGCGCAGCCGGTGCACATAGACCTCCAGTGCGTTGGAGTTGAGCGGTGCGGCGGTCTGGCCGGGCTCGGGCGGGCCGGCGCGCCACGCGGCCAGCACGTCGTCGCGGGTGACTACCTCGCCGCACCGCTGCACCAGCAGCTCCAGCAGTTCCCATTCGCGCTGCGTCAGGTCCAGCGGCGTGCCGTTGAGTGCCGCTGCGCGCGCCGTGTGGTCCAGCACCAGCGGGCCCAGCGCCGTGGGCAGGGACACCGCCGCGGTGCTGGGCTGGGTGAACGCGGGCTGGCGGGCGCGCCGCAGCATGGCCTGCAGCCGGGCCTGCAGCTCCTGCATGTTGAAGGGCTTGGTGAGGTAGTCGTCCGCGCCGGCGTTGAGGCCCCGCACGCGGTCGTCCACGCCGTCGCGCGCGGTGAGGATCAGGACCGGCAGGCCCGCGATCTGGCGGCGCACCCAGGTCAGCAGTTCCATGCCGTCCGCGCCGGGCAGGCCCAGGTCGAGAAGGATGCCGTCCACCGCCTGCGTCTGCAGCACCGCCATGGCGCCGGCCACCGTGGAGGCCGTGCAGACGCTGTACTGCTGCTGTTGAAGTTGGCCGGTCAGCGCGTCGAGCAAAAGAGCGTCGTCTTCGACAATCAGGATCGTGGCCATGCGAATGAGCATATCAAACAGCCCGGTTTTCCCGCCCCCCGTGAGTGAGGGAAAGCCCTGAGTGGAAAATTAATTATTGTAATTAAAGTACCGGCTTGCGTTGGTTGGGACCGGGAAGGCCGCGGCGTGCGAAGCCAATCGAGCCGTGGTTCATGACATCGAAGGAGACATGTGTATGTGGAAGATGAAACGAGTGGCCGCCGTGGTGGCGTTGGGCTGGGCGGCGGCGTTGTCGGCCAGTGCCGGCGAGGTGGAGGTGCTGCACTACTGGACTTCGGGCGGCGAGGCCAAGTCGGTTGCCGAGCTCAAGAAGATCATGCAGGCCAAGGGCCACACCTGGCGTGACTTTGCGGTGGCCGGTGGCGGCGGCGACAGCGCCATGACCGTGCTGAAAAGCCGTGTGATCTCGGGCAACCCGCCGTCTGCCGCCCAGACCAAGGGCCCGGCCATTCAGGAGTGGGCCTCCGAAGGCGTGCTGGCCAACATGGACGCCCTGGCCAAGGCCGAGAAGTGGGACGAGCTGCTGCCCAAGGTGGTCGCCGACGTGATGAAGTACAAGGGCGCCTACGTGGCCGCCCCGGTCAACGTGCACCGCGTGAACTGGATGTGGGGCAGCGCCGATGCGCTGAAGAAGGCGGGTGTGGCCGCCATGCCCAAGACCTGGGACGAGTTCTTTGCCGCCGCCGACAAGCTCAAGGCTGCGGGACTCGTGCCCGTGGCGCACGGCGGCCAGAACTGGCAGGACTTCACCACCTTCGAGTCCGTGGTGCTGGGCGTGGGCGGCCCCAAGTTCTACCAGGATGCGCTGGTCAAGCTGGACAACACCGCGCTCACCAGCGACACCATGAAGAAGTCGCTGGAGACCTTCCGCCGCATCAAGGGCTACACCGACCCCGGCGCTCCCGGCCGCGACTGGAACCTGGCCACGGCCATGCTGATCCAGGGCAAGGCGGGCTTCCAGTTGATGGGCGACTGGGCCAAGGGTGAGTTCCTGGCGGCCGGCAAGCAGCCGGGCAAGGACTTCCTGTGTGCGGCGGCACCGGGCTCGGCCAACGCGTTCACCTTCAACGTGGACTCGTTCATCCTCTTCAAGCTCAAGGACGCCGCGGCGCAGAAGGCGCAAAGCGACCTGGCCAGCGCCATCATGAGCCCTGCGTTCCAGGAGGTGTTCAACCTGAACAAGGGGTCCATTCCGGTGCGTGCCGGCATGCCCATGGACAAGTTTGACGATTGCGCCAAGGCGTCGGCCAAGGACTTCGTCGACACGGCCAAGAGCGGTGGGCTGGTGCCCAGCGCGGCCCACGGCATGGCCATCGCCCCCGCCACGGAGGGCGCCATCAAGGACGCCGTCAGCCAGTTCTGGAACGACGACAAGATCACTGTCGCCGATGCCATGAAGAAGATCGCGGCCGCCGCGAAAACCAAGTGAGACACGGCGCGTGCAGGCCGCGCAGGCGGCTGCAGCGCACGCGCTGAAACCAACAAGAGGGGACCCCATCATGAAGACAAGAAACCGCCTCACGGCGGTGGCTTTGGCCGCCGCATGCGCGAATGGCGCGTTTGCCATGGACGTGGCAGGCTTTGAGTTCAACGGCTACTCGCGTGGTGGCCCGGTGTTCAGGCACGAAGACGGCGTCAAGGGCAACCTGACGCTGGGCGGCGAGCTCCAGAAGTTCCGCCTGGGCAACGAGGGCGACAACGGCATCGAAGTCAACTTTGCCCGCGGCTTCGAGGCCGGCGGCATCCAGTGGAAGGTGAACTACATGCCGGCCAAGTGGGGCAGCGGCGACATCACCACCGAGCAGGCCTACGTGGAAATGAGCGGCTTCTCGTTCTCGCCCGAGGCCAAGTTCTGGGTGGGCCAGCGCCGCCTGCGGATCCAGGACGTGCACATCGTCGACTACTTCCTGCTGAACTACGGCGACAACATCGGGGCGGGTGTCACCGATATTCCGGTGGGCGGCATGAAGCTGGGGCTGGGCATGTTCACGGGCGACAAGTTCGACCACAACGAGCCCAACAACGTGAAAGCGCGCCGCTTCAACGCCGATCTGTCCGAAATCAACACCAACCCCGGCGGCAAGCTGCGGGTGCTGCTCACGGCCGTGGGCGGCTCGGGGCAGGTCAACGGCGGGTCGGGGTCGGGCATCTCGCTGATGCACACGCAAAAGGAGTTCCTCCTGCCCAGCATCACCAACACGCTGTACCTGCAGACATCGCGCGGCCACGCTCGCATCGACGGGGAGTTTGAATCCATCGACGGTACCAGCGCCGGCCGGCGGTCCACGCGGATTGCCGATGCCATCAACTGGCAAAGCGGCCCGTTTGGCGGCCAGGCCCTCATCGGCTACCAGACCAACAAGGCCGACCTGACCGGTGTGGAGACCAAGGACTTCTCGCTGGGCGGGCGCGGCTCGTACGCGTTCACCAAAAACTTCAAGGGCCTCCTGGAGTTGTCCACGACCACCCGCAAGGGCTCGGGCGCCGACCAGCGCCTGTCGAAGGTCACGCTGGCAGGCGCCCTGGCCCTGAACGAGGACTTCTGGTCCCGCCCCGAGCTGCGCCTGTACGTGACTAAGGCGAACTGGAATCAGGCGGCCGCGCTGGCCAACGCCAGCACCTTTGGCGCCAACGGCAAGACCTCGCGCACGCTGGTGGGCGTGCAGTACGAGGTGTGGTGGTGAGGGCCGGCAACGCCGGACCCGTGTAAATAGCGAGTTACTAGCGATTCAGAGGTTGCTTTGTTCTTGGGGGGCCT
Source organism: Acidovorax sp. (assembly GCF_021287135.1). GTDB lineage: Bacteria > Pseudomonadota > Gammaproteobacteria > Burkholderiales > Burkholderiaceae_C > Acidovorax. The sequence continues at coordinate 33,024 of NZ_JAJTBB010000009.1, read as the reverse complement.
CCGCGCCCCCCTTTTTTTGTGGGGGCAGTGAGGCTGCTGCCCCGAGGTTTTCAACAGCCAACGATGACGATGAAGAAGAACACCTTGGAAGCACGGCTGCCCCAGCTGGTCGTGGCGCCGGCCTTTGTGCTGGGCTTTGCCTTCATTTACGGCCTGATGGTGTGGAACGGCGTGCTCAGCCTCACCGTCTCGCGCATGCTGCCCAACTACGAATGGGCGGGCCTGGCGCAGTACGAGCGGCTGTGGGAGATGGACCGCTGGTGGGTGGCCCTGAAAAACCTGGGCATCTTTGGCGCGGGCTACGTGGGCGGGTCGCTGCTGATCGGCGTGCTGCTGGCCGTGCTGCTGGACCAGAAGATCCGTGCCGAGGGTGCGCTGCGCACCATCTACCTGTACCCCATGGCACTGTCGTTCATCGTGACCGGCACGGCCTGGAAGTGGCTGCTGAATCCCGGCCTCGGCATCGAGAAAATGGTACGCGACTGGGGCTTTCCCCACTTTGAATTTGGCTGGCTGGTGGACACCGAGATGGCCATCTACTGCGTGGTCATTGCCGGCATCTGGCAAAGCGCGGGCTTTGCCATGGCGCTGTTCCTGGCCGGGCTGCGCGGCATCGACGACAGCATCATCAAGGCCGCGCAGGTCGATGGCGCTTCGCTGCCGCGCATCTACTGGCGCATCGTGCTGCCGGCGCTCAGGCCGGTGTTCTTCTCCACCCTCATGGTGCTGTCGCATCTGGCCATCAAGAGCTTCGACCTGGTGATGGCCCTCACGGCCGGCGGCCCGGGCTTTGCCACCGACGTGCCGGCCACCTTCATGTACACCATGTCGTTCTCGCGCGGCCAGATCGGCCTGGGCGCGGCCAGCGCCACCATGATGCTGGCCACCGTGGCGGCGCTGGTGGTCCCCTATCTCTACAGCGAACTGAAAGCCAAGCCCCATGACCGCTAAGCCCTTGTTGTTTCCGTCGCTGGGCCGCCTGCTGGTCTATGCCGTGCTGGCGCTGGCCACGGCGTTCTTTCTGCTGCCGCTGTACGCGATGCTGGTGACCTCCTTCAAGGACGCCGAGGAGATCCGCAACACCTCGCTGCTGGCGCTGCCCGGCAGCCTGAGCGGCGCGGCCTGGTCCACGGCCTGGCAGAGCGCGTGCACGGGCGTGGATTGCAACGGCCTGCGCCCGTTCTTCTGGAACTCGGTGGCCATGGCCGTGCCGGCGGTGCTCATCTCCACGGTGTGGGGCGCCGTCAACGGCTATGTGCTCAGTCTGTGGAAGTTCCGCGGCAGCGACGTGCTGTTCGGTCTGCTGCTGTTCGGCGTGTTCATGCCCTTCCAGGTGGTGCTGCTGCCCATGAGCCAAGTGCTGGGCTGGCTGGGGCTGTCCAGCTCCATCACCGGGCTGGTGCTGGTGCACTGCCTGGCGGGCCTGGCGGGCACCACGCTGTTCTTCCGCAACTACTACGCGGCCATTCCCAAGGAGCTGGTGAACGCGGCGCGCATGGATGGAGCGAGCTTCTGGCAGATCTTTTGGCGCATCGTGCTGCCGCTGTCCACGCCCATCGTCATGGTCACGCTGATCTGGCAGTTCACCAACATCTGGAACGACTTCCTGTTCGGCGTGGTGTTCTCGGGCACCGACTCCAAGCCGGTGACGGTGGGGCTGAACAACCTGGCCAACACCAGCTCCAGCGTGAAGGCCTACAACGTGGACATGGCGGCCGCCATCATCGCGGGCCTGCCCACGATGGTGATCTATGTGCTGGCGGGCAAATTTTTCGTGCGCGGGCTGACGGCCGGCGCGGTCAAGGGTTAAAGAGGTTAAGCAATCATGGCGTCTTCATTGGATATTGCCGGCATCAACAAGCGCTTCGGCAAGGGCGACAAGAGCGTGGAGGTGCTGCGCAAGGTGGACATCCACGTCGCCCCCGGCGAGTTCCTGATCCTGGTCGGCCCCTCGGGCTGCGGCAAGTCCACGCTGCTCAACATCATCGCGGGCCTGGACGAGCCCACCGAGGGCGAGATCCGCATCGGCGGCAAGAACGTGGTGGGCATGCCCCCGCGCGACCGCGACATCGCGATGGTGTTCCAGAGCTACGCGCTGTACCCCACGCTCAGCGTGGCCGACAACATCGGCTTTGCGCTGGAGATGCGCAAGATGCCCAAGGCCGAGCGCCAAAAGCGCATCGACGAAGTGGCGGCCATGCTGCAGATCAGCCATCTGCTGGACCGCCGGCCCAGCCAGCTCTCGGGCGGCCAGCGCCAGCGCGTGGCCATGGGCCGGGCGCTGGCGCGCCAGCCGCAGCTGTTTCTGTTTGACGAGCCGCTGTCCAACCTGGATGCCAAGCTGCGCGTGGAAATGCGCGCCGAGATCAAGCGCCTGCACCAGGCCAGCGGCATCACCAGCGTGTATGTCACGCACGACCAGGTCGAGGCCATGACGCTGGGCTCCCGCATCGCGGTGATGAAGGGCGGCGTGGTGCAGCAGCTGGGCACGCCCGACGAGATCTACAACCGCCCGGCCAACACCTACGTGGCCACCTTCATCGGCTCGCCCACCATGAACCTGCTGCGCGGGGGCGTGCTGGCGGGCGGGCAGTTCGGCATCCAGGGGGCGGCGCTGGATCTGCTGCCCCCGCCGGGCTCCCCCGACATGCTGCTGGGCGTGCGGCCGGAGCATCTGGTGCTGCGCGAGGATGCGCCCTGGCGCGGCCAGGTCAGCGTGGTCGAGCCCACCGGCCCCGACACCTATGTGATGGTGGACACCGCAGCCGGGCCGGTCACCCTGCGCACCGACGCGCAAACTCGCGTGCGTCCGGGCGACCGCGTGGGCCTGTCGGTGGCGCCCGCGCACGCCCACTGGTTTGACGCCCCTTCCGAAACGCGCATGGCCGCCTGAGCCCGGGCCGCATGCGGGCAAGCCGCCGGGCGAAGCCATTGCCGCCGTCCGGGACTTTGGTCTTTGCGTGGAGCGGCGGTTGCAGTAAAAAGAGGCTCCTGCGCTTGTGTAGCAAGCGCGATAAGCTATCAAAAACATAGCGGCAAACGCCGCCCCTCTGGAACCATGAACCACCCACTGCGCCTTCTCGCCGACATTGGCGGCACCAACATCCGCCTGGCCTGGCAGGCGGCGGCGGGCGCCCCGCTCAATGACACGCGCGTGCTGCCCTGCGCGCAATTCCCGACGGTGGACGCCGCGCTGTCCGCCTACCTGCACGAGGTGGGCCTGCCCACGCCGCAAGAGGCCGCCTTCGGCATTGCCAACCCGGTCACGGGCGACGCGATCCGCATGACCAACCACAGCTGGAGCTTCTCGCAGCGCGCGGTGCGCGAGGCGTTTGGTTTTGAGCGGCTGGTGGTCATCAACGACTTCACCGCGCTGGCCCTGGCATTGCCCCTGCTGACCCCGGACCTGCTGCGGCAGGTGGGCGGTGGCGAAGCCGTGCCGGGCAGCGCCGTCGCCTTGCTGGGGCCCGGCACGGGGCTGGGCGTGTCGGGGCTGGTGTTTCCGCCGGGGTCGCTGCAAGGCGTGCCGCTGTCGGGCGAAGGCGGGCATGTGACCCTGGCCGCGCAGACGCGCCGCGAGTTCGAGGTGCTGGCCATCCTGCAGGAGCGCTACGGCCACGTGTCCGCCGAGCGGGCCGTCTGCGGCGCCGGCCTGGTGGACCTGTACCACGCGCTGCGCCGGCTGGCCCAGCGGGGCGGCAAGGAGGTCAGCTCGGCCGCCGAGGTGACCGAACTGGCCCTGCAGTCGGGCGACGCGCTGGCGCTGGAGGCGCTGGAGCTGTTCTGCGGCTTTCTGGGCAATGTGGCCGGCAACCTGGCGCTCACGCTGGGCGCGCGGGGGGGCGTGTACATCGGTGGGGGCATCGTGCCGCGCCTGGGGGCGTGGTTCGACCGGTCGCCGTTTCGCGCGCGGTTCGAGGGCAAGGGGCGCTTCCAGCCCTACCTGGCCACCATTCCCTGCTGGGTGATCGACCCCAGCGCCACGCCGGCGCTGTACGGCGCCTCGCGCGCGCTGGACATCGCGGGTGCGGACGCATGACCGGCGCCTGCGAGCGTCCCATGCTCGGCGTGACGGGCCTGCACCATGTGGCCGTCATTGCCAGCGACTACGCCCGCTCGCGGCACTTCTACGTGGAGGTGCTGGGCCTGCGGGTCGTGAACGAGGTGTTCCGTGCCGAACGCCAGTCGCACAAGCTGGACCTGCAGCTCCCGGACGGGACGCAGGTGGAGCTGTTCTCGTTTCCCCACCCGCCGCCGCGGCCGTCCTACCCCGAAGCCTGCGGCCTGCGCCACCTGGCGTTGCGGGTGGCCGACCTGCAGGCGAGCCTGCACGCCCTGGCGGCCCACGGCGTGGCGGTGGAGCCGGTGCGCACCGATCCATTCACCGGCGCGCTGTTCACGTTCTTTGCAGACCCCGACGGCCTGCCCATCGAGATCGTGGCGCCGGCCTGAGCCTCAGTCGACGGCGATGCGGCGCTCGCGGATCAGCGCCGACAGGAGCTGCGTCTCGGCCGCGATGGTTTGCTGGAAGGTGGCGGCATCCTGCACGATGGGCTCGGCCCCCAGGTCGGCAAAGCGGCCCTTCACTTCCGGCAGGGCGACCGCCTTGGCGATTTCGCCCGCCAGGCGGTTGACGATCTCGTTGGGCGTGCCGGCGGGCGCGAACACGCCAAACCAGTTGCCCAGTTCCACGCCCTTGATGCCCAGCTCCGTCAGCGTGGGGGCTTCCGGAAAGAAGGCGGAGCGCTTGGTGCCGGTGACGGCCAGCAGCCGTGCCCGCCCTTCGCGGATGTGCTGGAAGCCCGTGGCGGGATCGAAGTAGTAATCCACCTGCCCGGCCAGCACGTCCTGCAGCGCGGGCGCGGCCCCGCGGTAGGGGACGTGCACCGCCTCGAAGCCGGCCTGCTGCTTGAACAGTTCACCCACCAGGTGCATCTGCGTGCCCGGGCCGCCCGACGCATAGCTGAGCTTGCCCGGCGCCGCCTTGGCCAGGGCCACCAGGTCGGTGGCGCTTTGCACGGGCAGGGATTTCTTGGCCACGAGATACAGCTGGGCGTAGCCCAGGCTGGCCACGGGGCGCAGGTCGCGTTCGGGGTTCAGCGCGGGCTTGAACAGGAACGGGTTGGCCGTCTGCACGGAGATAGGGGCCACCATCAGCGTGTGGCCGTCCGGGGCCGCCTTGCTGGTTTCCATCACGCCCAGGTTGCCGCTGGCGCCCGGCTTGTTGTCCACCACCACCGGCTGGCCCAGCGACCGCGCCAGTGCCGCGCCGGCCACGCGGGCCATCACGTCGGTGGTGCCCCCGGCCGGAAAGCCCACCACCAGCCGGATCGGCTTGCTGGGCCAGGCGTGCGGCTGGGCCAGGCCGGTGCCTGCGGCTGCGAACAGGCAGGCCGCCGCGCTGGCGCGCAGCAGGCTGCGGCGGGGGATGCGGGTGTGAAGAGGGGATGCGTGCATGGTGTGTCTCCTGGTGTTGATCTGCGTTTTTTTGCGGTGGGGAAATAAGGGAAGGGGGCTCAGGGGTGCGGCGGCATCCTCCAGCCCGGCATGGGGATGGCGCGCACCAGCCGGGTTTCCTGCGCGACGATCAGGTGCTCGGAGGCGGCCAGGTAGGCCGCAAAGTCCGGGTGGCTGTCGCGGGCCTGGCAGCGGCGCTCATAGTCGGCCAGGTCGTCGTAGGCCCACAGGTGCGTGAACTGGTTCAAGGGGCCGACATGGCTCACGTAGAAGCCCACGGGATGTGCGAGCGTCTGCATCAGCACGGGCATGGCCATGCGGTTGAAGACCTCCAGAAACTCCCCCATCTTGCGCAGCCGGATGGTGTAGACGCGGTGGTCCACCAGCGGCTTGGACAGCGGGCGGGACAGGTGCTCATGCGGCATGGCGCGCCTCCGGGGTGGCGGCCTGTGCCGGTGCCTGTGCCGCGCCGGGCGGCCATGCGCCTGCCACATGGCGGCCGGTGATCCAGCCGAAGGTCATGGCCGGCCCGAGGGTGATGCCCGCGCCGGGGTAGTTGCCGCCCATGATGCTGGTGCGGTCGTTGCCCACGGCGTAGAGCCCGGGCACGGCCTGCCCGTCGGCGCGAAGCACCTGGCCTTCGGTGGTGGTGCGCAGGCCCTCGAAGGTCCCCAGGTCGCCCATCACCACCTTCACGGCGTAGTAGGGCCCGGCGCCGATGGGGGCCACGCACGGGTTGGGCTGCTGGTCCGGGTCGGCCAGGTAGCGGTTGAACGCGGTGGTGCCGCGGCCAAACTGGCGGTCCTCGCCGGTGCGGGCGCCTTCGTTGTAGGCGCGCACGGTGGCCTCCAGCCCCGCGGGGTCGATACCGGCGGCCTGGGCCAGCGCGGCCAGCGTGCGGCCCTTGAAGAGGTAGCCTTTGCGGACCAGCCCGCCCACCGGCATGGGCGCGGGCTTGGCGTAGCCCAGCCCGTACTTGGAGAGCGTTGCCTGGTCGCAGAGCAGCCACATGGCAGTCTCGTCCTGGTCGCGGCAGGCGTCGATCATCGCCGCGCCCACGTCGTGGTACGAGTGGGATTCGTTGGTAAAGCGCCGGCCGTTGCGCAGCACGCCGATGATGCCGGGCTTGTAGCGGTCCAGCAGGTGCGGAAAGAGGCCCGTGCGGCCCGGCCCCATCGGCACCCGGGACACCGGCATCCATGCGGCGGTGCCCGTGCCTTCAAAGTGCTCGTCCACCCGCCCGCCCACCTGCTCGGCCAGGCGCAGGCCGTCGCCCGTGTTTTCTGCCGGCACGGGGGAATGGTGCTCACCGCCGCGGGCCAGGTGCGGATAGCGGCGCGTGGTGCGCGCCACGTCATGCGGGTAGCCGCCGCAGGCGAGCACCACGCCCCGGCGGGCCTGAATGCGCAGTTCGCCGTGGGGCGTGTGAACCCGCGCACCGTCCACCCGGTCGTCCGTGCGCAGCAGCTCGCGGGCCTCGGCCTCGGTGTGGATGGGAATGCCCAGGTCGAAGCAGGTCTTGGCCAGCCGGGCGGCCAGGGCGTTGCCGCTGGTCACCTGCACGCCGCGGCGGTAGCGCAGCAGATCCAGCAGATGTCCCCCCAGCCGCCGCGCCACATAGGCGGCCGACACCAGCGATTTGGTGGCGCGGAAGAAATGCTTGAGGTCGGCGTTGGACGAGTTGAACATCATGCCCACGAAGGTGATCGTGGCCAGCGGGGGGCGCAGCCGTGCCAGCTCCGGCCCCAGCTGGCCTGCGTCGTAGGGCGCGGCCAGGATGGAGCGGCCGACGGGCGCCCCGCCCGGTGCGTCGGGGTGGTAGTCGGGGTAGAGCGTGGGAACGAAGCGCACGGCGGTTTCGCGCTCGAACCAGGCCACCATCTCCGGCGCATGGTCCAGGAACGCCTCGATGGCGGCCGGTTCGTAGAAGGCGCCCGCCTGGTCCTTCAGGTAGGCCCGCTGGGCCTCGCGGCTGTCGGGCGCAGCGCATTGCGTGTTGCCGGGGATCCACAGCACACCGCCCGAGAAGGCGGTGGTGCCGCCGAAGCACGGCGCCTTTTCGATCACGACCACATCGAGGCCGTGCTTGCGGGCCGTGATGGCGGTCGACAGGCCGCCGGCGCCGGAGCCAACGACCAGCAGGTCGCACGTGAGATCCTGGCGGGCAAGAAGGGAAGAGGTCATGGGGCAGTCTCCTTGGTAGAGGGGGCGTCGCGAACAGCGCCGGGGGCGGCCCATGCGGCAGCCCGCACCGGGGGCGCGTGCGGCGGAGCGCGGGGGCGCGAGGTTGGGGGGCGGTGCGTCAGGCGGCCTGGGCCGCCAGCGTGTGGTTGAAGCCCGGGCGGGGCACCATGTCCATCAGCATGCAGCCCAGCCCGCCGTCCACCACCAGCTCCGCACCGTTCACATAGGCCGAGCGGTCGCTGGCCAGGAACAGCGCCGGCTCGGCAATGTCCTGGGGCTCGCCCACGCGGCGGCTTGCCGTGGCGGCGGCGCGGCGTGCTTCGAACCCGGGCTCTTCGTAGAAGCGGGCGGACAGCGCGGTGCGGATCATCCCGGGACAGATGGCGTTGCTGCGCACGCCGCGCGGGCCCCATTCCGCGGCCAGTTGCCGTGACAGCAGCAGCACCCCCGCCTTGCTGGCGCTGTAGGCGCCGCTGGCCGTTTGCGGATGCAGCGCCGACACCGAGGCCACGTGAACCAGCGCGCCGCGCCCGGCCTGCAGCATGTGCTGCCCGAATGCCCTGGCACACAGCAGGTAGCCCGTCAGGTTGACGGCCAGCACGGCGTTCCAGTCGGCCAGGGCGACCGTGTCGAGGTTGCCCGGACGAAGCAGGCCCGCGTTGTTCACCAGGACGGCCGCGGGGCCCAGGCTTTCGCGCACCTGGTCGGCGGCAGCGAGCACGGCCGGTTCATCGGCGATGTCGCAGGGCACGGCCAGGGCGCGGCCGCCCTGTGCCGCCAGCCGGTCGGCCACCTGCCGTGCGGCGTCCCCATTGCGATCGAGCACGGCCACCTGGGCGCCAGCGGCCGCAAAGGCCTCTGCCATGGCGGCGCCGATGCCGCTGCCGCCCCCGGTGACCACGCAGACGCGCTCCTGCAGGCCCAGCCAGTCCCGGCCGGATGGGGGCGCAGCACTGGCGTGCGCCGTGCGGGTGTCGGTGGAATGCATGGTCCGTTGTCTCCTTGTTCTTGATGGGGTGAAGCATCTCGCACAAGGCGGTTTCCCTCAATCGACAAAGCGGGCGATGAACAGGACAATTCGTGCATTGCTACCACCGCGGGGATCCGTACAAACCATGAGAATCGAACCAGGCACCGTGCGCCAGTTTGCGCTGTACGGCACCCAGGATGCATCGCCGGCCTGGGCGGACCTGGTGCATCTGGAACGCGTGCCGGAGCGCTCCAGCCTGTTTGGCTGGGAGATCGACCTGCACTTTCACGAGGGGCTGATCCAGGTGCTGTACCTCACCTCGGGCGGGGGCGGCGGCAGTGCGCTGATGGACGGAAAGCGCTGGCCCTTGCATCCGCCCTGCCTGGTGGTGGTGCCCGCGCGCACGGTGCACGGCTTCAGCTTCCACCCGGGCACGGACGGCCCGGTGATCACCGCGGCCCAGAAGCCCCTGGAGTCGCTGGCTGCGCTGGCGGCCCCGGAGCTGCTGGAACACATCCGCCGCCCGCTGGTGCTGCCCGTGGACCCCGACGGACGGCACGCGCAAGCGCTGCAGCCCTTGTTCCAGGTGATCGACCAGGAAGCCCATGTGGACGGTGGTGTGCGCGCTGCCGGTATGCCGCTGCTGGTGGCCCTGTTCGTGCAGATCGCCCGGCTGGCCCAGTCCGCCACGGCGCTGCCCGAAGCCATGCCGTCCCGCCGGGCCGGGCAGATCGAGCGGTTTCGCGCGCTGCTGGACGCCCAGGTGCGACAGCACACGCCGGTGCGGGACTATGCGCAGGCGCTGGGCATTTCGGTGGGGCAGCTCTCGCGCCTGTGCCGTGAGGTGCTGGGCGTGTCGGCACAGGAGGTGGTCAACGCCCGCGTGGTGCACGAGGCGCAACGCGAGCTGGTGTATTCCTCGCTCTCGGTCAAGCAGATTGCCGCAGAGCTGGGCTTTGGCGATGAAGCGTACTTCGGGCGCTTCTTCAAGCGGCAGACCGGCCAGCGCCCGACCGACTTCCGGCGGGAGGCGCGGGCCCAGTTGGCGAGTGCGTAGGCCGCAGGGCGGCCACAGAACCCGGCGCGCACGAAGCCCGGGCCTCGGCCAGTCACATTTCTTCGCTCCAGCAGTGGCCGTCGCGCGCAATCATCGCGCTGGCCGCGCGCGGGCCCCAGCTGCCGGCCGCATAGGGGCGGGGGCCGGCGGGGTCGTTCTTCCAGTACTGCAGGATGGGCTCCACCCAGCGCCAGGCTTCTTCCTGCTCGTCGCTGCGCACGAACAGGTTCAGGCGCCCGGCGATCACGTCGAGCAGCAGGCGTTCGTAGGCGCCCACGCGCTCGGTGCCGAAGCGCTGGTCGAAGTCCAGGTTCAGGTGCACCTGCGACAGGGCGGGCTCCGTCTGGTGCTGGGCCGCGCCCTGTGCCAGCAGGTGCAGCTCCAGCCCGTCCCGCGGCTGCAGGTTGATCACCAGGCGGTTGGCGGCGCCCGCGGGCGTCTTGAAGATGGGGTGGGGCACGGGCCGGAAGTTGACGACGATGTGCGCATCGCGCCCCGCCAGCCGCTTGCCGGTGCGGATGTAGAAGGGCACACCGGCCCAGCGCCAGTTGCTGATCTCGGTGCGCAGGGCCACGAAGGTTTCGGTGGCGCTGGCGGGGTTCACGCCCTTTTCCTGCAGATAGCCCGGCACTGGGTGGCCCTGGTGCGTGCCCGCAACATACTGGCCGCGGATCACATGCTGCCCGATAGTTTCCAGCGTCCAGGGCTTGAGCGCCTGCAGCACCTTGAGCTTTTCATCGCGGATGGCGTTGGCACCGGAGTTGATGGGCGGCTCCATGCCAATGGCGCACAGCAGCTGCAGCGCGTGGTTCTGCACCATGTCGCGCAGCGCGCCGGTCTGGTCGTAGAAGGCGCCCCGCGTTTCCACGCCCAGTTCTTCGGCAATGGTGATCTGGATGTTGGCAATGGTCTCGCGCCGCCACAGGGGCTCGAACAGCGTGTTGCCAAAGCGCAGTGCAAACAGGTTCTGCACCGAGGGCTTGCCCAGGTAGTGGTCGATGCGAAAGACCTGCTCTTCCTTGAGCACCCGCCGCAGCGTATCGTTGATGGCCTGGTTGGACGCCAGGTCGTGCCCCAGCGGCTTTTCCAGCACCACGCGGGTGTTCGGGCCGTTCAGGCCCACGGCCGCGATCTGCTCGCAGACGTTGGTGAACAGGCTGGGCGCGGTGGCCACGTACATCACCACCGAATCCGCATTGCGTTCGCGCAGCATGGCGGCCAGGCGCTCGTAGTCGGCGCTTTGCGACAGGTCCATGCGCAGGTAGTGCAGCAGCGCGCCAAAGCGCTCGAACTCATCGGGGGTGGGGCGCTTGGCCAGTTCCACACTGTCAAACCGCGACTGGATCAGGCTGCGGTATTGTTCATGGCTGTGCTCGTCGCGCGCGACGGCAATGATGCGGCCCCCCTCGGGCAGTGTCCCGTGGCGAAACGCCTGGAACAGGGCCGGCATCAGCTTGCGCCAGGCCAGGTCACCGGTTCCGCCAAACAGGACAAGGTCAAAACTCATGGGGGGTCTCCGTGCGTGGACTGAAGTTGTGTTGGGCTCAAAATTGTAATCTCGTTACATGATTTTTGGCGAGCTGTTGTCCTACAAAGATTTGATTCAGAGGATTGCAACAAAGTATCGGTGCTTTTTTGTAATCAAGTTACCATTGCGCGCTGCCGTTCTGTGATCCCATCTCCGTTAGCCATGCACCTTCGATGTGACCAAACTCCCGCGTGGGCTGCGCTGCAGGCCGCGTTTGACACCGCCGGGCGCGCGTTCGACCTGCGCCAAGCCTTTGCCCAGGAGGGTGGCGCCGGCCGCTTCGACCACTTCAGCCAGGCGGCACCCGGCGTGTTTGCCGACCTGTCGAAGAACCTGTGGGACGAACCCACCGAGGCCCTGTTGCTGGACCTGGCCCGCGCCTGCGATCTGCCCGCCCAGCGCGACGCCATGCTGGCCGGCCAGCCCATCAACAACACCGAAGGCCGCGCCGTGCTGCACACCCTGCTGCGCCGCCCCGCGGGCCTGGCACTGCCGGGCGATGCCCCCCAGGTGGCCGCCGACCTGGCCGCCGTGCACGCCACGCTGGATGCGATGCTCGCCTATGCCGAGGCCGTGCGCGCCGACGATGCCATTACCGACGTGGTGAACATCGGCATTGGCGGCTCCGACCTGGGGCCGCACATGGCGGTGCTCGCGCTGGAGCAGCAGCGCCTGCCCGGCAAGCGCTTTCACTTTGTGTCCAACGTGGACGGGCACGAGCTGCACAGCGTGCTGCAAGGCCTGCGGCCCGAGGGCACGCTGTTCCTGGTCGCGTCCAAGACCTTCACTACGGCCGAGACCATGACCAACGCGCGCTCGGCCCTGGCGTGGTTTGCCGCGCAAGGCGGGCGCTATGTGGCGCGCCACTTCGCGGCCCTCACCACCAACGTGCAGGCCGCGGGCGCATTGGGCATCACCACCACCTTCGGCTTCTGGGACTGGGTGGGCGGGCGCTATTCGCTGTGGTCCGCCATCGGCCTGCCCATTGCCATCGCCATCGGCGCGCAGGGCTTTCGCGAGCTGCTGGCCGGCGCGCACGCCATGGACGAGCACTTCCGCACCGCGCCGCTGCCCGCCAATCTGCCCGTGCGCCTGGGCCTGCTGGACGTGTGGTACCGCAACTTCCACGGCTTCACCAGCCGCTGCATCGCGCCCTACCACGCGGCGCTGCGCCGCCTGCCGGCCTACCTGCAGCAACTGGAGATGGAGAGCAACGGCAAGCGCGTGGCCCGGGACGGCACGCCGCTGGCGGTGGCCACGTCGCCCGTGCTCTGGGGCGAGCCCGGCACCAACGGCCAGCACGCGTTCTTCCAGATGCTGCACCAGGGCACGGACGTGATCCCGCTGGAGATCATTGCCGTGCGCGAGCCCACGCACCCGCTGCCCGGCCACCAGAGCAAGCTGCTGGCCAACGCGCTGGCCCAGGCCCAGGCGTTGATGGTGGGCAAGGCGGGCGAGGACGCGCACCGGCACTTCCCCGGCAACCGGCCCAGCACCTTCCTGCTGCTGGATGAACTGAGCCCCGCATCGCTGGGCGCACTGATCGCGCTGCAGGAACACCGCGTGTTCGTGAGCGGTGCCCTGTGGGGCATCAACAGCTTTGACCAGTGGGGCGTGGAGCTGGGCAAGGTGCTGGCCAAGGACATCGAGGGGCGTTTGGCGAGCGGTGATACAGCGGGGCTGGATGGCTCGACGGCGGGGTTGCTGGAGCGTCTTCGCACGCGCGGCTGATCGCAAGCCTGACACTGACCCGCTCTCAGCGATCCCCCGGCCGTTCGGCTGAGCCTGTCGAACCCGCGCGCAACGCCTCGCTCGGCACCCATAAAAACACAAGTCCGTTCACGCTGAGCGTGCCGAGGCGACGCGCCAGGCCACGGCCGGCTCAGCCGAACGGCTCAGGAGACCTCCACCATGACTGCGACCCTGCCGGACTTCCGCTCGCCCGCATTCCTGCGCGAGCATCTGCGCCAGACCCTGGCGTTCTATGACCCCGTCGCTACCGACCCGACCGGGGGCCAGTACCACTTCTTTCTGGACGATGGCACGGTTTACAACACCCGCACCCGCCACCTCGTCAGCGCCACGCGCTTTGTGGTCACGCACGCCATGCTCTACCGCTCCACCGGCGAGGCCCGCTACCAGGCGGGCATGCGGCACGCGCTCACGTTCCTGCGCACGGCGTTCTTGGACCGTGCCACGGGCGGCTACGCGTGGCTGATTGACTGGCACGAAGGCCAAGCCACGGTGCAAGACGCCACGCGCCACTGCTACGGTATGGCCTTTGTGATGCTGGCCTACGCCCGCGCCCACGAGGCCGGCGTGCCCGAAGCCCGTGCCTGGCTGGCCGAGGCGTTTGACACCGCCGAGCGGCACTTCTGGCAGCCTGCCGCAGGGCTGTATGCCGACGAGGCCAGCCCCGATTGGCAGCTGACGGACTACCGCGGCCAGAACGCCAACATGCACGCCTGCGAGGCCATGATTTCGGCCTTCCGCGCCACGGGTGAGCGCCGCTACATCGAGCGCGCCGAACAGCTCGCGCAAGGCATCTGCCGGCGGCAGGCGGCGCTGTCCACCACGGCCCAGGCCCCCGCCGCCGAAGGCTGGGTGTGGGAACACTTCCATGCCGACTGGTCGGTGGACTGGGACTACAACCGCCACGACCGCAGCAACATCTTCCGCCCCTGGGGCTATCAGATCGGCCACCAGACCGAGTGGGCCAAGCTGCTACTGCAGCTGGATGCGCTGCGGCCTGCCGATTGGCACTTGCCGTGCGCGCAGCGCCTGTTTGACGCCGCCGTGGAACGGGGTTGGGACGCCGAACACGGCGGCCTGTACTACGGCATGGCGCCGGACGGGAGCATCTGCGACGACGGCAAGTACCACTGGGTGCAGGCCGAATCCCTGGCCGCTGCGGCCGTGCTGGCCGTGCGCACGGGCGACGAGCATTACTGGCAGTGGTACGACCGCCTCTGGGCCTACTGCTGGGAACATTTTGTGGACCACGAACACGGCGCGTGGTTTCGCATCCTGCACCGCGACAACCGCAACACCACCCGCGAGAAGAGCAATGCGGGGAAGGTGGACTACCACAATATGGGGGCGTGCTATGACGTGCTGGGGGCCTTGCCGGGCGCCGCGGCGTGATCGCCAGCGGCGATGCGTCAGGCTGCGGCCGCCTCGGCATCCATCGCCGCGAACACCTCCCGCGCAGCGGCCAGCCCGTTGAGGGCCGCGGGGAAACCCGCGTACACGGCCATCTGCATGAGGACCTCGACGGTTTCCTCCCGTGTGACGCCGACGTTCAGCGCCGCCCGCAAATGCACCTTGAGCTGCGGCACGGCGTTGCCCAGCGCCGTGAGCGCGGCGACCACGGCGATCTCGCGGCTGCGCAGGTCCAGGCCGGGGCGGGAATAGATGTCGCCAAACGGGAACTCGATGAGGTAGCGGGCAAAGTCGGGCGCAATGCCGTCCAGACTGGCAACGACGTGCTCACCGGCCTGGCCGTCGATTTCGCGCAGCTTGGCGAGGCCTCGCTGGTAGCGTGGATTGGTTTCGGGGGACATGGGAACTTCCTTCGCGGTTGGGGGACGGGGTGGTGCGAAGGGAGGTTTCCAGGCCCTGGTAGTGCGCAATCTTGCTGCGCAGCACCTGTGCGGCTTGCGCCATGGTGGCGATCGTTGCCTCCACGTCCGCCAGATGCTGCTCCAGCAATTCGCGCCGCTCGGAAGTGGTGGCGCTCCCTTCGCTGCGCAGCCGTGCAAACATCTGCATCTGCCCGATGGGCATCCGCGTGTCGCGCAGGCGCAGCAGGAATCCGATCCACTCCATGTCCGAAGCTGCATAGCGGCGCTGGCCGCCCGCAGCGCGCGGCACCGGCGCGATCAGGCCCGCGCGCTCGTAGTAGCGCAGCGTGTGCGCCGTCAGGCCCGTGCGCTCGGCAACTTCGGCAATGGTGAGGAGAGAATCCATGGGAGTGATTCTGAAAGTTTGAGCGCACTCTAAGTCAAGCACCTTGCAGCCCTCTGCCGCCGCCGGTGCCCCCAGTCCCCGCCGCCCCGCCCGGGGGTGCACCGCGCAGGCGTTCAGCCGCGGAAGAAATTCACGGGCAGCCCCGCCACCGCCACCGGGGTGCTGAACAGCGACCCCGCCGGAACCGCCGCCTGCTGTTCCGCCTCCGGCCTTCCGGCCCGCGCCGATGTGATGTACAGCGTCCGCAAATCCTCGCCCCCGAAGCACACCATGGTCGGGCACTGCACCGGCACGGCAATGCGCTGCAGCACCTCACCGGCGGGCGACAGCTGCAGCACGCACGCCCCTTCGTACATCGCCACCCAGTAATTCCCCTCCACATCCACCGCCGCCCCATCGGGCCGGCCGCCGTAGGGCTGGCCTTCCACCTTGCGGTCGAACTGCACCCAGGGGCGGCGGTTCGTGATCTCGCCCGTGGCCACATCAAAGTCGAACCGGTCGATGCGGTGCTCGGGCGTGTTCGCCCAGTACAGCGTGCGGTTGTCGGGGCTGAAGGCCAGGCCGTTGGCGGTGAAGCAGTCGCCCGCCTTGTGGCGCACCGCGTAGCCCGCCGCGCTGGCCGGGTCGGCCTCCAGGCACCACAGGGCCGCGCGCGGTGCCGTGCGGGGCGTGATGACGGAGCCCGCCCAGAAGCGGCCCGCGGTGTCGCAGCGGCCATCGTTCAGGCGCAGCACGGCGGGGTCGTGCTGGTCGGCGGGCAGGGGCGCCAGGCAGGTGAGGGTGCCGGTGGCGGTGTCCAGTTGGTAAAAGCCGTTGCGTAACCCGATTACAAGACCTCCGCCTGCCACCGGAGCGCAGCAGCCCGGCTCGCTGGGCATGGGCCACTGCCGGTGCCGCCCGCTAGCGGGATGCCACGCGTGCACCGCTTGTCCCTGAATGTCACACCAGTACAGGGACTTTTCCGCCAGATGCCAGAACGGCGATTCGCCCAGTTCAGAGGGCGGAAGGGGCAGGACTTGCAAGGTCATGGGTTGAAGCGAAGTGGTTATCGAGTTACATTCTAGGGCCTCATACCACGGGGCCCCGGCGCCATGCTGCACGGGGTCCTGCCCCCACCGATGGAGACCTCTTCCATGCATCCAGTCGTCGCGCGCGTCACCGAGCGCATCCTCCAGCGCAGCGCGGACACCCGCGGCGCCTATCTTGCAACCGTGGACGCCATGATCGCCCGCAAGCCTGCGCAAGACCGCATGGGCTGCGCCAACCTGGCCCATGCCTACGCGGCGCTGCCGGGGAGCGACAAGTTCAAGGTCACGGTCGAGAAGGCGCCCAACATCGGCGTCGTCACGGCCTACAACGACATGCTGTCGGCCCACCAGCCGTACCAGGGCTACCCCGCCATCCTGCGCGACGAGGCGGCCAGGCAGGGCGCCACGGTGCAGGTGGCGGGCGGCGTGCCGGCCATGTGCGATGGCGTGACGCAGGGTACGCCCGGCATGGAGCTGTCGCTGTTCTCGCGCGATGCCATTGCCATGGCCACGGCGGTAGCGCTGTCCCACGATGTGTTCGACGGCGCGCTGCTGCTGGGGGTGTGCGACAAGATCGTGCCGGGCCTGCTGATCGGCGCGCTGCACTATGGGCACCTGCCCTGCGTGTTTGTGCCCGCGGGGCCGATGGGCTCGGGTTTGTCGAACAAAGACAAGGCCAAGGTGCGCGAGCAGTACGCACAAGGGCTGGTGGGGCGTGACGAGCTGCTCCAGGCCGAATCGGCGGCGTACCACAGCCCCGGCACTTGCACCTTTTACGGCACGGCCAACAGCAACCAGATGCTGCTCGAAGCCATGGGCCTGCACGTGCCCGGCGCGGCGTTTGAAAATCCCGGCACCGAGGCGCGCGAGGCCTTCACGCGCCAGGCGCTGCGCACGGTGCTGGACATCGGCAAGCGCGGCAGCCGCTTCACGCCGATTGGCAAGCTGGTGGACGAGCGCTGCATCGTCAACGCCATGGCGGCCCTGCTGGCCACGGGCGGCTCCACCAACCACCTGATCCACTGGGTGGCGATTGCGCGCAGCGCGGGCATTCTGATCGACTGGTCGGACTTTGACGAACTCTCTTCCGTGGTACCCCTGCTGGCGCGCGTGTACCCCAACGGCGATGCCGACGTGAACCAGTTCCAGGCCGCGGGCGGGCCGCCGTGGATCCTGCGCGAGCTGCTCGCCAACGGCCTGATGCACCCCGATGTGCTGAGCGTGAACGCGGGCGGCATTGCCGAGGGCGGCCAAAGCGCGCCGGCCGTGTCGGGCGACACCGCCGTGCTGCGGCCGGTGAGCACGCCGTTCTCGCCCACGGGCGGCCTGCGCCTGCTGCAGGGCCGCTTGGGCCGCGCCGTGATCAAGGTGTCGGCCGTGCCGGAAGACCGCCACATCATCGAAGCGCCTGCGCGCGTGTTTGATTCGCAAGAAGCGCTGCTCGCGGCCTTCAGCGCGGGCGAGGTGAACCAGAACATGGTGGCCGTGGTGCGCTTCCAGGGCCCGCAGGCCAACGGCATGCCCGAGCTGCACAAGCTCACGCCGCCGCTGGCCGTGCTGCAGAACCAGGGCTTCAAGGTGGCCCTCGTGACGGATGGCCGCATGAGCGGCGCATCGGGCAAGGTGCCCGCCGCCATCCACGTCACGCCCGAGGCACTGGCCGGCGGCCCGCTGGCCAAGGTGCTGGACGGCGACATGGTGCGCGTGGACGCGGTGGCCGGCACGCTCGATGTGCTGGTGGATGACGCCACCTGGGCCGCCCGCACCCCGGCGCCGTACAACGCGCCTGCGCAGACCGGCTTTGGCCGCGAACTCTTCGCCAACTTCCGCCGCCATGCCGGCGGTGCCGAACAAGGCGCTTGCACATGGCTGTAAAGGCTGCCCCCCTGAGCCGCTTCGCGTCATCCCCCCAAGGGGACGCCACCAGTGGCCTGGCGAAGTCCGTTCCACGGTGGCCCCAGACTTGCCTCGCGCCCGTTGCATACGCCGCGTGCGGTATCCCACATCAAGGAGTACTCCCATGAATCCTCTCGACATCGCCAGCCATGGCCCGGTCGTCCCTGTCATCGTCATCGACCGCGTTGAAGACGCCTTGCCCCTGGCCGAGGCGCTGCTGGCCGGCGGCGTGAAGGTGCTGGAGGTGACCCTGCGCACGCCGGCCGGCCTGCCTGCCATCGAAACCATTGCCCGCCACCTGCCCGAAGCCGTGGTGGGCGTGGGTACGGTGCTGAATGGCGACGATGCGCGCCGCGCCAGCGAAGCCGGGGCGCGCTTTGCCGTGAGCCCCGGCTACACGCCCGAGGTGGGCGCCGCCTGCAAGGCGCTCCACCTGCCTCTGCTGCCCGGCGTGGCCACGTCCAGCGAGGTGATGGCCGCGTTGGCCGATGGCTTCAGCTTTCTCAAGCTCTTCCCGGCCGAGGCGGCGGGCGGCATGCCGCTGCTCAAGGCCTGGGCCAGCCCGTTTGGTGCGGTCAGCTTCTGCCCCACGGGCGGCATCACCCAGGCCACCGCGCCCCACTATCTGGCGCTGCCCAATGTGCGCTGCGTGGGCGGCTCCTGGCTGACGCCGGCCGACGCGGTGCGCGCGGGCGACTGGGCGCGCATCACCGAACTGGCCCGCGCCACGCAGGCCTTGCGCACGGGCGGTTGACGGGACGGCCGAGCCGGGGTCTATCGCAAGATCAAGTGCAAAAAGAGGCCCCAGCGCCCGTGTGATCTGCGCAAGGCGCTATCAAAAAAGGAGTTCTGTTCCTGGCAAGACCCGTGGCGCACCGGGTCGCACCCGCCGGGCGCACGCAGCAAAACCTCTTGGGCTTTGCCATGCTGTCCCTCTATCATGGCGCGGGGCCCTTGGGGCTCCGTCACCCTGCAACGTTCAACGTTTCAAAGAGAGGGAGTTTGGTATGGATTTTGTGTCGGCTGTGAAAAGCTGCCTGGGGCAGTACGCCACCTTTTCGGGCCGTGCTGTGCGGTCGGAGTTCTGGTGGTTTTTTCTCTTCCAGATCATCGTGGTGGTCGTCGCCAGCTTTGTGGGGGATCTGGTAGCCAACCTGGCGTCGCTGGCCTTGCTGCTGCCGGCGCTGGCGGTGGGCGCGCGCCGGCTGCATGACATCGGCCGCTCGGGCTGGTGGCAGCTGCTGACCCTCACCGGGATCGGCTTTCTGGTGCTGATCTACTGGTGGGTGCAGCCCAGCGGCGAATAAGCGAAGCACCGGTTCGCAGCGCTGCAAAAAGGAAAATAAAAAACCCGCCGGCCGTGAGGCCTGCGGGTTTTTTTGTGGGGGACCTGCGCAGCCCGGGGACTGCGCAGAGGCCGGGCCGTCTTACATGCCCATGCCGCCCATGCCACCCATGCCGCCCATGTCGGGCATGCCGCCGCCGGCAGGAGCGTCGTCCTTCGGAGCCTCAGCCACCATGGCTTCGGTCGTCAGCAGCAGCGAAGCCACGGAAGCGGCGTTCTGCAGGGCCGTGCGGGTCACCTTGGTCGGGTCCAGGATACCCATTTCGATCATGTCGCCGTAGGTGTCGTTGGCGGCGTTGAAGCCGTAGTTGCCCTTGCCGTTCAGCACGGCGTTCACCACCACCGAGGGCTCGCCGCCGGCGTTGTAAACGATCTCGCGCAGAGGGGCTTCGATGGCCTTCAGGATCAGCTTCACGCCGGCGTCCTGGTCGGCGTTGTCGCCCTTGATGTCACCAGCAGCCTGGCGTGCACGCAGCAGGGCCACGCCACCGCCGGCCACGATGCCTTCTTCCACAGCAGCGCGGGTAGCGTGCAGGGCGTCTTCCACGCGGGCCTTCTTTTCCTTCATTTCGACTTCGGTCGCAGCGCCGACCTTGATCACTGCCACGCCGCCGGCCAGCTTGGCCACGCGCTCTTGCAGCTTTTCACGGTCGTAGTCGCTGGTCGCTTCTTCGATCTGGATGCGGATTTGCTTGACGCGGGCTTCGATGTCGGCAGCAGCGCCAGCACCGTCGATGATGATGGTGTTTTCCTTGCCCACTTCGATGCGCTTGGCTTGGCCCAGGTCGGCCAGCGTCACCTTCTCCAGCGACAGGCCCACTTCTTCAGCGATGACCTTGCCGCCCGTCAGGATGGCGATGTCTTCCAGCATGGCCTTGCGGCGGTCGCCGAAGCCAGGGGCCTTCACAGCCACGACCTTCAGGATGCCGCGGATGGTGTTGACCACCAGCGTAGCCAGGGCTTCGCCTTCGACTTCTTCGGCAATGATCAGCAGGGGACGGCCAGCCTTGGCGACTTGCTCCAGCGTGGGCAGCAGGTCGCGGATGTTGCTGATCTTCTTGTCGAACAGCAGCACGAAGGGGTTGTCCAGCAGGGCAGCCTGCTTTTCGGGGTTGTTGATGAAGTAGGGCGACAGGTAGCCGCGGTCGAATTGCATGCCTTCCACGACATCCAGCTCGTTTTGCAGGGACTTGCCGTCTTCCACGGTGATCACGCCTTCCTTGCCGACCTTGTCCATGGCGTCAGCAATGATCTTGCCGATGGATTCGTCGGAGTTGGCGGAGATCGAACCCACTTGGGCGATTTCCTTGGAGGTGGTGGTGGGCTTGGAAGCCTTCTTCAGCTCTTCGGTCAGGGCCAGCACGGCCTTGTCGATACCGCGCTTCAGGTCCATGGGGTTCAGGCCAGCGGCCACGTACTTGGAGCCTTCGCGCACGATGGCTTGGGCCAGCACGGTAGCGGTGGTGGTGCCGTCACCTGCGTTGTCGCTGGTCTTGGAAGCCACTTCCTTCACGAGCTGGGCGCCCATGTTCTGCAGCTTGTCCTTGAGTTCGATTTCCTTGGCCACGGACACACCGTCCTTGGTCACGGTGGGGGCGCCGAACGAGCGCTCCAGCACCACGTTGCGGCCCTTGGGGCCCAGGGTCACCTTGACCGCGTTGGCCAGGATGTTCACGCCTTCAACCATGCGTGCGCGGGCTTCGCCGCCGAAAACTACGTCTTTTGCTGCCATGTTTGGAGCTCCTGAAAGTTTGAGTCAAATGGGCCGCTAGCGCTGATCCAGCAAGCGCAAGCAGCTATGAAAATGGGAGTGCTTACTTCTCGACGACTGCGAACAGGTCGTCTTCCTTCATCACCAGCAGTTCGTCGCCATTGACCTTGACGGTCTGGCCCGAGTACTTGCCGAACAGAACGCGGTCGCCGACCTTCACGTTCAGGGCGAGCAGTTCGCCCTTGTCATTCTTCTTGCCGGGACCCACGGCTAGCACTTCACCTTGATCGGGCTTTTCAGCAGCGTTGTCAGGGATCACGATGCCCGAAGCGGTCGTGGTTTCGCTTTCGATACGCTTGACGATCACGCGATCGTGCAGAGGGCGAAGGTTCATTGCATTGCTCCTGTGTGAGAAAAAAGCCTGGAAAATGGGGCGCCCGGAAAGCCCAGGCACCATCAAAAAGCGACAGCAGGTGTCGTGTTGTTAGCACTCTACCGCAGCGAGTGCTAATGATACGGGCATTTGTGGCAGTTTCAAGACCATGCAGCGGGCGGCCGGCCAAACTGCGGCGCGACCTACAGCCCCATGAGGCCATGCCGCCACCCCGGCTGGCTTGCGCGCCGGGTGGCGGCACCCCTTCGGCGCTGGCAGCAGGGGCGCAACGAGGTGCGCGGTTGCCGCTGTTCCCTGTGCATCAAATCGTGCTGCAGCGCTTGCGCAGCAAGCGCTGGCTGCTATCGTTGCGAGAGCGCCCGGCGGCGCGCCGCCGCCAGACCCGCCGCCAGCAGCGAAAGCAGCGCCAGCGCCCAGGGGCCGAGCGCGGGGACGGCCTGCGGGGCCGGCAGCACGGGCAGGCCGGGGTCGGTGATCTGGTGGGGCACGGAGTCGCTGTCGCCCACGCCGCCATCGGCCAGGGTGAAGGTCACGCTCAGGCCGTCGGACGCAAACTGCGCGCCGGGCAGCGCATACCAGTGCGGCTGCGCGCAGGCAGCGCCGGCGCAGCCCAGCCCGTCGGGGCTGGGGCCGTATTTGTAATACATGGCTCCCTGCGGCACGGGTGTGGTGAAGTGCACGGTCACCAGCGCATCGCCATGGCCAGCGATACGCCCTAGCACCAGCCCCAGCGGCGCGTGCACCGCCCGCACATGGGGCGGCAAGGGTGTGGGCAAGGCGGAGGCAAAGGCGGCGCTGCGAATCTCCCAGCCGTTCGCGCTGTCCACCTCCACCGCCCCCAGATTGCCGTTGCCACCCGCGCCCTGCCACGGTGCGCTGCACTGCTGCGCCGCACCGCCATATTCACCGCTGCACTGCCACGTGTATTGGCCGCTGGCGGATAGCACGGCACCTGCCGTGCCTGTGGCGCACAGATTCGCGCTGGGCTTGAAGGCGACAGCGCCGTTGGCCGCCGAGCCGCAGGTGGCATCGAGCGGATCGCGGGTGAAAGTGGCGCTCACGCTGCGCGGGCCGGCCACATGGGTGAGCTGGCATGCACCCGTGCCCGCGCAATCGCCTGACCAGTTGGTGAAGTGATAGCCCGTGTCGGGCGTGGCGGTGCAGCTTGCATCCTGCCCATGGGACACGGGGTTGGGTGCGCAGGTGACCGTGCCGTGGGTGGTGGCGGGGGTGATGCTGATGGGATAGGTGTTCAGCGCGAAGGTGGCGCTCACGCTGCGCGGCGCGGCCACGTTGGTGAGCTGGCAGGAGCCCGTGCCCGTGCAATCGCCCGTCCAGCCGGTGAAGTGGTAGCCCGTATCGGGCGTGGCCGTGCAGCTTGCGTCCTGGCCGTGCGTGACGGGGTTGGGCGTGCAGGTGACTGTGCCGTTGGCGGGGGAGGGGGCGATGCTGATGGCGTAGGTGTTGAGCGTGAAGGTGGCACTCACGCTGCGCGGCGCGGTCACGTTGGTGAGCTGGCAGGTGCCCGTGCCCGAGCAATCGCCCGACCAGCCGGTCAAGTGGTAACCCGCATCGGGCATGGCGGTACAGCTGGCGCTTTGCCCATGGGGCACGGGGTTGGGGCTGCACGCCACGCTTCCGCCGGCGGCGGCGGGGGTGGCGACGGCATAAGTGTTCAGAGCGAAGGTGGCGCTCACGCTGCGCGGGCTGGCCACGTTGGTGAGCTGGCAGGTGCCCGTGCCCGCGCAATCGCCCGTCCATCCCGTGAAGTGGTAGCCCGCGTCGGGCGTGGCGGTGCAGCTTGCATCCTGCCCATGGGTGACGGGGTTGGGTGCGCAGGTGACCGTGCCGTTGGCGGCGGCGGGGGTGGCGATGGTGTGGGTGTTGGGCGTGAAGGTGGCCGAGACGCTGCGCGGCCCGGTCACGTTGGTGAACTGGCATGCACCCGTGCCCGTGCAATCGCCCGACCAACTGGTGAAGTGGTAGTTGGCATCAGGCGTGGCGGTGCAGCTTGCATCCTGGCCGTGGGTGACGGGGTTGGGCGTGCAGGTGATCGTGCCGTTGGCGGGCGCGGGGGCGATGCCGATGGAATAGGTGTTGAGCGCAAAGTTGCCAATCATGCTGCGCGGGCCGGTCACGTTGGAGAGCATGCACGCGCTGGCGGTGCCCGTGCAATCGCCCGACCAATGGGTGAAGTGGTAGCCCATGGCGGGCGAGGCGACGCAGATCGTGTCTTGCCCATGGGCCACGGGGTTGGGCGTGCAGTTCACGCTGCCGCCGGTGACGGCAGGGGTGGCGATGGCGTAGGTAATGGGCGCGAAGGTGGCCCCCACGCTGTGCGCGCTGGTCACGTTGGTGAACTGGCATGCACCCGTGCCCGCGCAATCGCCCGTCCAGCCCGTGAACTGAAAGCCCGTTTGCGGCGTGGCAGTGCAGCTGGCGCTCTGGCCGTGGGGCACGGGGTTGGGCGTGCACGACGTGCTTCCACCCGTGGTGGCTGTGGTGGTGATGGCGTAGGTGATGAGCGTCGTGCTGGCAGAGACGGTGGTCGGCCCGAGAACCACCGGCTGGCAAGCCCCCGTGCCGCTGCATGCGCCGCCCCAGCCGCTGAAGGGGCGGGCGACAGGGTCGTGCACCGAGGCCGTGCAGGTGGCGCTGGAGCCATGGGTCACGGGGTTCGGGGTGCACTGTGCGCTGGCGATGCCCGCATCCGTGTTGACTGTCACCATGTATTGGCGCGGCGCCTGGCAGGTGGCCGTGGTGCCACCGCTGATGCCCGCGCAATCCCAGCGGAAGGCATCGGCCGCGGCCGACTGGTGGGTGGCCGAACCGGCGCTGCACAAGGCGGCGGGCCAGGTGAGCGAGGGCGCAGTGCTGCCGCAGGCGCCGTTGGTGGGCGGCGGCGCGAAGGCGGCGCTGATGGTGCATGGCCCGGTAATGGCTGCGGTGGTGTAGGTATTGCCCGCAAGCGATCCGCCGCAGCCGCTGACCAGCACCGTGTAGCCCGGCGGCGTGGTGAGCGTGAAGCCGGCCTGCTGCCCCGCAGTCACCTCGCGCCCCGCCTCGATGCCGCCGCCGCCCGTGGCCTGGGTGGCGACGAAGTGGGCGCGGGGTGCGGAGCATTGCGGCGAGGGGTTGCCGCCGTAGCCGCCCTGGCACACCCAGGTGAAGCTGTAAGTCTCACCCATCACGCCGTTGGCCGTGCCTGCGCTGCACAGCAAGGTGGAGTCAGGCGGGAAGCGATAAGGCGTATTGCCGCTGGCACTGCCGCACACGCCATCGAGCTGCACGGAACTGGCCTCGACCGCCATGCCGATGGAGGTCTGCGGCTCGGCCACCCAGGCTGGGTTGTGGCTCGCGCCCGAATACCAGGTCAGCCCGTCGTTGGTGGCCGTGGTGATCTGGCGGCGGATCATGGTCTGGCCGATGCTGCGCACCACCACCCAGGCAAAGTCGCCCGCCGCCACGATGCGGTCGCCCGTGAACACGCGCACGCCTGGCGTGGCCGCGTCGGCGGTGAAGGGCGCGCAGGCCGCCATGTTCCCGAACGGCGTGGCGGCGCTGGCGTCAGTTGCGCACACTTGCAGCTCGAACTGGTCGATCTGGGTGAGATTCATCTTCACCTGCGTGATGCGCTGCGACTGGCTGCCAATCGGGATGCGGTTGGCCACCCACAGGTTGGTGTGGTAGCTGGAGTTGTACTGGATGAGCCACGGGTCAGTGGCAGCTGCCAGGTTGTCGAACACCGTGACTGCGCCAGCAGACACGGAAGCCGCCGCCGTCAGCAGCAGCGTGGCAATCCGAAAGGCAAGGGTTTTCATGGCGATGGAATGGGTGGGCGGAACTGCGTTCCACCCAGCTGCGATCAGCCATGAAAAATGCTTCCAGCGCTTGTGTATCAAGCGCTGGAAGCTATCTTTATGGAAGCATGCGGCACGGGTGGGTGCGCACTGCCGGCGATCTTGCGGGCGCGCAGCCCTGGCGGCTTGACTGTGCGTTCGTGCAGCGCTTGACTGGACGTTTCAGACGTACAGGCTGAGCAGCCCGTCGGCGTGCTCGGCCGGCGCGGGTGGGGGGGGCGTGGGCGGCGCCATGCGGCGTCGCCGGCTGAGCGCTACTGGCACGCGCTCTGGCATCAGGCCGCGCCACCCAGCATCAGATCCAGGTTCTGCACCGCCGCCCCCGAGGCGCCCTTGCCCAGGTTGTCAAACACGGCGCTCAGCAGCACCTGGCCGTGCCGGGCGTTGCTGAACACGCCCAGCCGCAGTTGGTTGGTGCCGTTCAGGGCCTGTGGGTCCAGGTGCTCGGCTGCTGCCGTGGTGGCGGGGGGCATCACCTCGACAAAGGCGGCGTCGGCATAGTGCTGCTGCAGGCAGGCGTGCAGGTGCTCGCCTTGCGTGCCGGGCGGGAGCTGCCGCAGGTGCAGCCCGATGGTCAGCACGATGCCCTGGCGGAAGGCACCGTACGAGGGCAGAAAGAACGGCCGCTGCGACAGCCCGGCGTGCTGTGCGATCTCGGGCGTGTGTTTGTGCTCCAGCTGCAGCCCATAGACCTGGAAGGCGGGCGCATGGGCTGCCTCGGGGCCTTCGTGGGCTTGCACGCGGGCACGCCCACCGCCGGAGTATCCCGACACCGCATGGATGTTGAGCGCGTGGTCGGCAGGCAGCAAGCCGGCCTGTACCAGGGGCCGCAGCAGGGCGATGGCGCCGGTGGGGTAGCAGCCGGGGTTGCTGACGCGGTGCGCGTTGGCGATGCGCGCGGCCTGCGCCGCATCCATTTCCGGAAAGCCATAGACCCATTGCGCGTCCGTGCGGTGGGCCGAGCTGGCGTCGATCACGCGCACGGCGGGGTTGCGGAGGGCGGCCACGGCGTCGCGGGCTGCGGCGTCGGGCAGGCACAGGATGGCGATGTTGCAGCTGTTGATGGCTTCGGCGCGGCGCGCGGGGTTCTTGCGGTCGGCCTCGGGCAGTGTCAGCAGCTGCAGGTCGGTGCGGCCGTGCAGGCGCTGGTGGATTTGCAGGCCGGTGGTGCCTTGGTCGCCGTCAATGAAAACGAGGGGCTGGGTGGTCATGGTGCGGATTCCTGGCGTGGGGGGATGTGGAATCTTCGGCGCCGGCCTAAACTTTGAAAAGTTGAATTTCACAAACATCAAGATCAGCCCTGCTGAACGTCATGCGCGAACTCAATCTCGACCGGCTGCGCACCCTGGTCACCGTCGCCGACCTCGGGTCTTTTGCCGAAGCTGCCCGCACGCTGCACCTGGCGCCGCCCACGGTCAGCCTGCACATTGCGGACCTGGAGGCGTCGATCGGTGCGCCGTTGCTGGTGCGCAAGCGGGGCGAGGTGCGGCCGTCCGGCGCGGGGGAGGTGCTGGTGGAGCGGGCCCGGCGCCTGCTGGCCGATGCCGACGAGGCCATGGACCTGGTGCGGCGCCAGGTACAGGGGCTGGAGGGGCGGGTGCGGCTGGGCGCGTCCACCGGCGCCATCGCGCACCTGCTGCCCCAGGCGCTGGAGGTGCTGGGCCAGCACCACCCCGGCATCGATGTGCAGGTGGTGGTGCTCACGTCGCAGGAGACCGTGTCGCGGCTGGCCCAGGGGACGCTGGACGTGGGCCTGGTGGCCTTGCCCATGGCCTCGGTGCGCGGGGTGGCGGTGATGCCCTGGCGGCGCGACCCGGTGATGGCGTTTGTCCCCTCGGCCTGGGCCGCGCCCCGCAGGGTCACGCCCCAGTGGCTGGCGGGGCAGCCGTTGATCCTGAATGACGACGGCACCAGCCTGTCGCGCCTGACGAGCGAATGGCTGGCCCTGGGGGGCGAGCAGCCCAAGGCGCGCATCCAGCTCAACTACAACGATGCCATCAAGAGCCTGGTGGCGGCCGGCTATGGGGCCACGCTGCTGCCGCACGAGGCCTCCACCGCCACGCCGCTGGACCCGCGCATCCGCATGCTGCCGGTGCAACCCCGGCTGTGGCGGCCCTTGGGCATCGCCCACCGCGCGGGCCCGGTGGAGCGCGCCACCCAGCATGTGCTGGATGTGCTGTGGCAACAAAAGCAGGTGTGACGCGACCCGCGCCTCAGTAGCTGCGCCCGCCCTTGTACATGGCGTGCTGGCGCCGGTTCAGCGTGGCCACCTCGCTCACGCGGCCCATGGCCGCGCCGGCGTGCGCGTGGGTGATGGCCAGGCCCAGGCCGTCGGCGGCGTCCGTGCCGGGCA
This sequence comes from Acidovorax sp., assembly GCF_021287135.1. Classification (GTDB taxonomy): domain Bacteria; phylum Pseudomonadota; class Gammaproteobacteria; order Burkholderiales; family Burkholderiaceae_C; genus Acidovorax. The sequence continues at coordinate 5,272 of NZ_JAJTBB010000009.1, read as the reverse complement.
GGCCCGGCAGGCGCAGCAGGCGGCGCACCATTTCCTGCACCTGGCTTTTGGCCGCGCGCCCGTGGCCGACCACGGCCTTCTTCATCTGGAGCGCGGTGTATTCGGCCACGGGCAGGTTGCTGGCCACCAGGGCCGTGATGGCGGCGCCCCGCGCCTGGCCCAGCAGCAGCGTGGACTGGGGGTTCACGTTGACGAACACGATTTCCACCGACGCCACATCCGGCTGGTAGCGCGCCGCCACCTCGGTAATGCCGTCAAACAGGATCTTGAGCCGGCCCGGCAGGTCGCCGAGTGCGAGGCTGGTGGTGCGGATGGTGCCGCTGGCCACGTAACTGAGCTGGTGGCCCTCCACATCCACCACGCCGAAGCCGGTGGTCTGCAGGCCGGGGTCGATCCCTAGAATGCGCATTTGCTATTTATTTGATAGCTGCTTGCGCTTGATGGTAGAGCGCTAGCGGCCAATTTTGTTCAAAGTCCAAAGTACCAGCGTGCCGAGTGGAAGAACACGGGGGCGGCAAAGCACAGCGCGTCCACGCGGTCCAGCAGCCCGCCCGCGCCGGTGACCGACAGGCCCTGCATGCCCCAGCTGGTGATGCCGCGGTCGCGCTTGAGCGCCTTCATTACCAGGTGTCCGAGGCTGCCCGCCAGACAGGCCAGCAGCGCCATGCCCAGGGCCTGGCCGGGCTTGAACGGGGTGATGAAGGTGAGCAGCGCGCCCACCAGGCCCCCCACGCCCACGCCCGCCAGCCAGCTCAGCCACTGGAAGCTCTGGCTGACCTGCGGGGCCACGGGCTTGTGCGGGAATCGCCGGCCCAGCAGGTGCTGCACCACCATGCAGGTCTGCACCACGAACACCAGGAAGAACACCAGGAACGCCCCCTTGTCCCGGTACCCCGGGAAGTCCAGCAGCAGCAAGGCGGGCACATGGCTCATGCCGTAGACGCAGACCATGATGCCCCACTGCAGCTTGGCGTTGCGCTCCAGGAAACGCTCGGGGTCGTTGGCCAGGGCGCTCACCACCGGGATGGCCAGAAACACGTACACCGGGATGAACACGGTGAACAGGTCGAACATCCTGCTGCCCACGATCCAGAACTGCAGGGGCAGCACCACGAAGAACGCGAGCACCAGGCTGCGGTGGTCCCCGCGGCGCGTGGGCGAGAGGGTGATGAATTCGCGCAGTGCAAAAAACGCGACGATGGCAAACAGCACCGTGGCCACGGTCTCGCCCAGCACCCAGCCCACCCAGAAGACGGTGGCCATCACCCACGAGGTCTTGAGCAGGCCCCAGAAGCGCTTGGCTTCCAGTGCGCGGGCTTCAGCGCCGGGTTCCTGGCTGGCGGGCTCGCGCAGGGTGCGCGCAAAGGCCCAGACGGTCACCGCCGACAGGAGGCCGAACACCGCCAGGAAGAGGGCGCCGATCTGCTGCGTGGCCGTGAGGTTGCGAAGAAAGTCGTTCATGCGGGGCCTACCTGCTGCTCACACGTCGCGCAACGCGATCACCGCCCGGCGCGCGCGGTCGAGGAAGGGGCGGCGCTCTTCGCCCGGCTCCAGCCGCACAGGGGCGCCAAAGGTCACCGAGCACAGGATGGGCACCGGCACCACTTCGCCCTTGGGCATCACGCGCTGCACGTTGTTGATCCACGCCGGCACTAGCACCACCTGCGGAAACATCTGCGCCAGCTTGAACAGGCCGGACTTGAACGGCTGCGGCTCGCCGCCATGGCCGCGGGTGCCTTCGGGGAAGATCACGATGGAGTCGCCGCTTTCCAGCGCGCGCACCAGCGGCACCAGGGGATCGGTTTCGGGCAGGGCGGCGCGCAGCGCCTCGGGGCTGGGCGGGGGCGGCGGCGTGTCGGGGGACGGATCGGGACCCCCCGCCGTGGCGGTGCCGGGCTCGGCGGAGGTGGCCGCCAGCGTGTCCGCCACGTCGGCGGCCGGCGCCGGAGCCCGTGCGGGCGTGGCCTGCCGGTCCACATAGACGGCGTTGAACACGGCGGTGGTGATCCACTGCCGAAACGGCGTCTTGGTCCAGTAATCCTTGGCCGCGATGGGCCGCGTGATGGAGCGCAATTCCTCGGGCAGCGCGGCCCAGATCAGCACCATGTCCGCGTGGCTCTGGTGGTTGGCGAAGTAGATGCGCTGCTCGGCCTTGGGCGGGCAGCCATACCAGCGCGCCTGGGAGCCCGTGAGGAACCGCACGATTCCCAGCAGGAGAAGACTCATCAACTTGGCAAGCATGGCGGGGATGATACGGACATGGCAGGCGGCGCCTGGCACGGCTTTGCCGGCAACCCGCCCGCGCCAGGCCTTGGCCCGACCTCCCGCGCCTGCGTCTTCCCCGGTTGAAGAAGCCCTCTTGCCGAGGCGCGCGCGCCCGGCGCATCACGCACGCACGGCTATTTGCACACGAAGCTGTCCGCGCTTTCCATGTCTTGCGCGCCGGGAATCAGGCTGGCCTGCTGGGGGTAGGCGCACAGCGGGCGGGTGCGCTTGGCGGGCCAGTTGCGCTGGCGCACGTCGGGGTCCGCGGGGTTCACGCCGGCGACGATCTTGTCGGGCGCCTGGCCTTGCTCCACCCAGCGTTCCAGCGCGGCCAGCGTGTCGAAGCGGTCCGTGGCGGGCCCGCCGCTGCAATGGTTCATGCCGGGTACCAGGAAGAGGCGGGCATACGCGCCGGCATTCGCATCGCTGCTGGCCAGCGCCTGGTACCACTCGATGGACCGGTGGGCCGAGAACACGGGGTCGGCGGTGCCGTGGTACACGATGAGCTTGCCGCCGCGGCCCTTGAGGGCGGAGAGCTTGGGGTCGGGCGGGTTCATGAACTCCAGCGCGCTTTCCTTGTAGACGCTGGAGCGGCCGAAGATCTTGGGGGCGTCCGTGTCCATGCTGAACTGCAACTGGTAGCCCACCCCGGCGTCCGCAAGCGGCGGGGCATCCGGCGGCGTGGTGAACACATAGCCCACGGCTCCCGCACCGATCAGCGTGTTGAAGGGCAGCGGTGCCACCGGCGCGGCCTCCAGCTTCCAGAAGCGCCAGTTCCCGCCTGAGACGCCCGGGTCCCACGGGAAGCTGGTGTACAGGGGCTGGCCCGCGCTGTTCTTGACGCCGTCAAACACCTTTTGCAGGGCGCTCTTCTGCACCGGGGGCAGGCAGCCGGACGTTGCGCCGCCCGTGCACGCAGGCACATCGCGCGCGAAGTCAAACGCCGCCTGGCAGGCGGTGCGGTTGTGCACGATGCCGTCCTCTGCGCCGTCCAGGGCATCGCATCGGGCCAGGATGCGGCTGGCGACGAAGTCCATGGACGCCTGCGGGAACGCGTCCTTGGGCAGTTGGCCTGGTCCGGCTGCCTGCATGAACTGCTGCGTGTCCCACACCTGCTGCAACGCCGCCTTGGGCAGGTCGTAGCCCGGGTCGCCCGCCACCAGTCCGTCGAACTGGTCGGCAAACCGCGACGCTGCCACCATCGCCCCGCGGCCGCCGTTGGAGCAGCCCAGAAAGTAAGAGCGCTCCGGCGCCCGGCCATACGCCAGTTTCACGATTTGCTTGGCGGCCGGGGTGACGCTGCCCACGGCGTTGTAGCCGTAGTCGGTGCGGGCCTGCGGGTCCAGCCCGAAGGTGGCATCGGCCTGGCCCGTGGCGTGCCCGCCATCGCTGCTCACCACGGCATAGCCCCGGCGCAGCGCATTGCTGTCGGTGTTCCAGAGCTTGCCCAGGGCCGGCGCCAGCACGCCGTCGGTGCCTTCGCCGCCCTGGTACAGGAATTTGCCGTTCCAGGCCTTGGGCAGGCGCACCTCATAGCCGATGGCGTAAGGCTTGCCGTCCATTCCGGTGCGCTCGTTGAGCGTGCCGGTGACCTTGCAGTGGGCCGGGTAGCTTTCGGTGGCGGCGCCGTCCGTTTTCTCGGGCACCGTGGTGGAACTGCTCACCCTGATGCCGGGCAGGTGCAGGGATTCCGTGGTGATCGATTCGCAGGCCACGGGCGCGTTGCCGCCGCCGCTGCCGCCGCACGCCGACAGCAAAGCGGCCGCGGCCACGGTGATGGACGTTCGGCGGATGCCGATGCGATGAAGGGGGGTGTTGGTCATCCGTTGTCTCCTCCCCGGTCTACTTGCCGAGGCGAAAACAACTTTAGGGAGGCGGTGCGGGAGCGTCTTGGCGCTTCACGCCATCCTTGCGCAATCAGGACATGGAGGACGGGGCAACGGTGTGGCGCTGGCTGCGAAACGCGGTCGGAGAGCGGCCGGTGAACCTTCGGAAAGTCCGCGAAAGCTGGCTCTGGTCCGAAAACCCCACTTGCTGCGCGACCGCTGCCAACGGAACGCCTTGCGACACCAGCACCCGTGCGCGCTCCACCCGCTGGCGCAGGATGTACTGGTGCGGCGGCATTCCGGTGGTGGCGCTGAACGCCCGGCTGAAGTGCCGCACGCTGACGCCGGCCTCTTGGGCCAGTTCGGCCAACGTCAGCGGCGTGTCCAGGCGGGCTTCAATGCATTCCAGCACGCGCCGCCGTGCCGCCGGGGGCAGGCCACCGGCGGCCACGGCCGGGGCGCCTTCCCGCGGGCGCACATGCGAGAGCAATGCGGCCACGAGCAAATCCCCGGCCACGGCACCGGCGGGGCTGTTCTCCAGGATGTCCATGCGCATCGCATCCATGAGCGCTTCCGCGGAGGGGCCCAGCAGAAGCGGTGCGCCTTGCCGCAGGGTGCGCCAGGGCTTCTCCAGCAGCGTTTCGACATGGCCCGGCTGGACAAAGAGAAACTGCCGCGCGCCCCCGCCCGACCATTCAAACCGCTGCTCGTCGCCGGGCGCCCACAGCCTCAACCCGGGCAGTTCGGTGCTCCAGGCGTGGTGCGGCGCGCCGGCCTTGCGAAACCGGAAAGGCACCAAGGTCCGCTGAAAACAGAACCGCTGGTGCCCATGGTCCACCACGCCGTGTTCCGCCGCGACCAGATCGGTAAAAAACGCGCCCTGCCACGGCGCGGCGCTGCTGTCCGCGATGAACCGCGGCATCTCCGAGACGTTGAACAGCCCGATAGGGCCCTGGATCCGGTCCATACCGAAGGGGTTGAGCAGAGGGCGGCCCATTATTGAGGGGGACAGCCCTTCGGCCCGCTGGCGCTTTCCCTAAGGACCCTCTGCACAAATCACCGCGCCGTGTGCATCTGCGGTCTCGGGCAGTCTGCTGCGTTGCAAATCCTCGCAATAGCTGCGGCTATTGCTGCGTTTTGCGCCTTGCAGCCCCTCCCGATCCGCAGCGCACACTTGCCGC